>JACQDE010000011.1 GCA_016201285.1 Acidobacteriota bacterium
GCTCGTTGGATCGGGGAGTACAATCACGACCGGCCGCATCGCGGGGTGGCAAACCGCACCCCACGGGAGGCCTTCTTGGCTTTCACAGGTGTACTAAAAAACGAGGCCCTGACTGTCTAAATTAGAAGGGTGCACTACAAAACAATGAAAAACCTTGTCGTGATTTGGGCGCTCTTCGTCGCGTGGCCCGTGCTGGCGCAAGATGGAAACTGGCATGTACTGGAAGAAACTAACGCAATGGACGGTAAAAAAGAGGTTTACCTGATGCTTTTCGCGCAGAACGAAGTAGCCGGTCTTTTCAGCCCGTTTACGCCCGTTCTGGGGATTAAATGCTCGAACGGGCAAACAGGTGTTGGAGTGACAGGTACGGGAATGCTAACTTTTTCAGGCAACGTAAGAGTCAAGTTTGACAACGCGGCGGTAGCAAGAGAGTTCTGGAACATGGGTTCTGGCGGTGGTGGCTTGATTTCCCCACACGCAATTACACTCGCAAGGAAACTGACCAAGACTAAAATCTTTTTGTTTGAATTCTCGCCTGTCAACCACGCCAAAGTAGTCGTCACATTTGATGTCCGGGGGCTGGACAAGCATCTAGGAAAAGTAGCCGCAGCGTGCGGCTGGAAGCTTGAGTAGGGCGAAGACAGCATCAATCCCACGACAGTCAGATTTTGACCGTCTGCATAGTGTGCAGTTACTTTCCAAAACTGGAAAAAATGTGTGAGCACCTGACGCCCCGCCCACGTTTCGAGTTGTCCCCTACCATCATCCAAACCATGCTTTTACCCTGTGTTTTATTGGTTATTTCTTGCTTTACTATACGATTGTACTTGACAACAAACGTAGCTTTTGGTAAAGTGCAGGGAGTTGTACTGCCGTTGCTGGCAGGTGTTCTTTGACAACCTAGCCAAAACCGAGCGGGAGATGCGCCGCCGCAACCTGTAAAAATTGTCAACCAGTCTAAGGCTTTCCATGCGCGATTCACAGAAAGTAGCGTAGCGCGGCCTAGTGGGGTAAAAGAAGACAAACGGGGCACGGCAGACAGTCTCTCTTAAAGGCTTTGAATCTGTGGAATCAGGAGGAAACATGCCAAAGGAAAAATGTGGTTTCTGTGGACGGATAGGCAGCGAAGAGGAGTTTGCTCACTGCACAGTATGCGGGGCAGCCACGTGTGACGGTTGCCCGCCTGTGTGCTGCGAGTCTTGTATCAGTGCGTCTGTGGAAGGCTGGCAGGAAGGGCTTGCTATGGACTAGCGTTGCACCGTTCAGGAATCGAACCTTTTCTAGACATCACTAGCAAAGAATAGCCACACTGAAATGAAGAGACTTAGGAAGAGCTTCTGAAAGACGTTTATTGAACATTCGGAAGTCGAAAGGAAGGGAACTAATGCGAATTGCCATTTACGCTCGCGTCTCGACTGACAAGCAGGACACAGAGAACCAGCTTCTTCAATTGCGAGAATTCGCTGCAAAGCAAGGCTGGACGATTCACCGAGAGTATGTGGACTATGAGTCCGGCTCAAAGAGTGAACGCTTGCAATTCAAGCAGATGTTCGCAGATGCATCAAAGCGCCGTTTTGACCTTGTTCTATTCTGGGCGCTTGACCGTCTGTCCCGCGAGGGTGTTCTCAAGACCTTGCAGCATCTTAACCAACTTGAATCGGACGGCGTAGGCTTCCGGTCATTCACAGAGCCTTATTTCGATTCCTGTGGCGTTTTCAAAGATGCAGTGATTGCAATCATGGCAACGCTGGCGAAGCAGGAGCGAGTCAAGCGGTCAGAGAGGACGAAGGCAGGCTTGGCTAGAGTGCGGGCTTCCGGTAAGCGTCTCGGTAGGCCGCGCCTCGCTGTCAAGCCCTCTGACGTTGCGTCTCTGCGCTCTCAGGGGCTTTCCATGCGTGCCATTAGCCGCCGCTTGGGTATCTCAGCAGGTAGCGTTCACTCGCTGGCTTCTTCAGTGTAAAATCCCATTTGGCTCCAATTAGCTCCAAATCAATTTTGGGTCGAAGCGTAGCACCGTGCAACCGTGGGACTTAGAATTTGATTTCGACATTTCGACTCCCACACGCTTCCGCCACCTGCGATGACAACCGCGAAGAAATTGTGCAAGAAGCTCGACGTCGGCAAGGAAGCGCGACGCCGCGCGCGCCAGAGCGCCGGTCTGCCACCGTCCGAGCGCGTGATCCCCGACAAGCGCCGCCGCCCGCCCAAACACAAAAGGAAAATCCTCGAATCTGAAATTGATTGAACCGGCTGGATTAATTGTCTTGCCGTTTCTGACTTCTGATTTCCTGACCCCGACCGGGATCAGTTCTTCGACCCTCAACCCGGTTTGTAGTCCGGCACTGCCTCGCCCGGCAAAAACACTTTCGCGGGCGCCTTCTGGAAATGCTGCCCGAGCTCGTTCGCAATTTTCTCGATATCCTCCTTGCCAAAGCCCACGCTGCTCACTCTTACTTTCCCGTCCGGCGCAATCAGGAGGAGGGTTGGTACGGTTGTCAGGCCGTACGCATTCGACACCGGATAGCCCTCCTCGTCCATCACTCCGGGAAAAGTCAGGCCGTACTCAGTGAGGAATTCTTTCGTGTCCCGCCCGTTGTCCTGGGAAATTCCGACGAAGCTCACCGCATCGCCGCTGTGCGCCTTGTACAGCCGCTCGAGGAAAGGAAACGTGAACTGGCACACCGGGCAGGTAATCTTGAAAAACGCCGCCACCACCGGGCCTTTCTTCAGCGCCTCCGCAAGCGAAAAGTTGCCCCCGTTGGTGCTCGCCAGCGTGAAGGCAGGCGCCGTGTGTCCGGCCAGAACCTTCGTCATCGGTTTTTCCCCCAGCAGTCTCCGCAGGAATCTCCACATTCTCGATGCTCGATTCTACTGCAAGGATTCCAGCAGCACAAAAGCAGGATTCGTCTGTCATCCCGAGCCCCGATCCCGAATCCCTGAACTTCGGGACCGGGATTCGGTGCGAGGGATCTGCTTTCATAAAGCTGCTAACCACGCAATTTCTTCTGCGCCTCATGCGCCGCAATCAGAATTGCCTCCCACACCGGCGCAAACGGCGGCGCGTAGCTCAGGTCCGCGTGCAACAGGTCCTCGACCGTCAAGCGCGCCTGCAGCGCCATCGCCGCCACGTCAATCCGTTTCGCCACGCCTTCCTGTCCGGCCATCTGGCAGCCCAGCACGCGCCCGCTCGACCGCTCCCACACCAGCTTCAGCAGAATCGGCTTCCCGTGAAAATATTGTGCGCGCGAGGTCGAGGTCAGTGTCACGCTGTCCGGCTGGAAGCCGTTCGCGCGCGCCTGTTGCAGGCTCAGTCCGGTCTTGGCCACCTCGAGCGCGAAAACTTTGGTGACCAGCGTCCCCACCACGCCCGGAAACGTCGCGTTCCCTCCGCCGGCATTTTCGCCGGCCACGCGGCCCTGTTTATTCGCCGTCGTGCCGAGAGGAAAGTAGCTCGGCTTGCCGGTCACGAGATTTCGCACTTCCGTGCAGTCGCCCGCCGCATAGATGCTGTTCACGCTGGTCAGCATCCGCTCGTCCACGGCGATGGCCCCGGTCGGCCCGAGCTGGATCCCCGCGGACTCCGCCAGCGCCACTCGCGGCACAATACCCGTGGCCAGCAACACAAGGTCCGCCTCATGCCGCCCGTTCGCGCCGTGCCTCACCGCGAGCGCTCGCTTTTCCACGTTTGTCATTCTGTTTTCCGAATGTGTCATCCTGAGCGAAGCGAAGGATCTCTCCTCCGCGCACTCAATTTCGTTCGCGGCGGAGCCTTTGATCAGCTCCACGCCGTGCTCCAGGAGTTCCGCCTCGACGCGCCCGGCAATCTCCGGCTCGATGCCTTCGAGCAGTGCGTCCGAGCGCTCCAGCACCGTCACCTGCAAACCGCGCTGCACAAACGCGTCGGCCACTTCCAACCCGATGTACCCCGAGCCGACAATCACCGCGCGCTGCGGCTTTTCTTTTTCAATGAATTCTCGCAGCCGCATCGTCCCGGGCAAGTCGTTACACGTAAAAACATTCACCGCATCCGCGCCGGGCAAGCTTTCTGCGGGTGCTCCGCCCGTTGCAATCACCAGCTTGTCGTAGTGCAAGGCCGTTTCGCGCGTGCCGCGTTCGAGCGCGTGGACCGTCTTCCGCCCCGGCACGACGGCCGTCGCCTCGTGCTCCAGCCGCACGTCAATGCCGCGCTTCTCGCGGAAGAACTCCGCGTCATAGGCGATCAGTTCCTTCCAATCGGAGATTTCCCCGGAGAGGTAGTAGGGAAGGCCGCAAGCGCCGACGGAGACGTGCCGGCCCTTTTCGAGGACGATGATCTCCAGTTCGGGGTTGAGCTTGCGCGCGCGGCTCGCCGCGCTCATCCCCGCCGCCACTCCGCCGATGACCACCAATCGCTCTCTGGGCACAGTTTTCCTCGAATGCCGGGCTAAAGCCCGCCGCTACATTTGCTAGTTTCCGCCTGCCCCGGATGCTCTTGCGGGGCGCGGCCATCTTATGCGATGCAGCGCACGCGTCAAGTACGCAACATAAAAACAGAAACTGGGGAAATGAGTGAGGATGGGAAAGGCGGCTATCAACTCTCGACGATCAACTATGGACTTCAGTGAATCTTCCTCGCCTTCCCCTGCAGGCAATCCATCAACAGGTACTGTCCCAGCGTGTAGGGCGTGGTGAAGAAGGCTTTTCTGCGACAGCAAATGCTGCTAATGCCGCCCGTGGCCGTTCCCGCCGGCGCGGCGCTTCATGCGGTCGAGTTGCTCCAGCTCCGGCAGCCACGTTTCCATCTTCTCGCGCAGGTTTTCTTGCCGCTCCGCCTCGGAGCGGATCTCGAGCAGTTCCTGCTTGTAATCCAGCTCCAGCGGAAGCTCGGAGGCAATCAGGAAGGCGAGCGAGATGCCCGGCGGCGCGCCATCCATCTGGGGCGCCCGGCCGTGAAGAACGGCGTAGCACTGCTCGTACAGCTTCAGCAGCCGCTGCGGCAATGACGGGCCCTCGGGCTCCGACTCGTCCTCCAGGTATTCGACGCTCGCTTCGAGGTACGGCTTTTCGTCGAAGACATCGGTCATTTGAAACGGGACTTGTCCCGTGGTCAGGATATCCATCCGTCCGTCGGGATACTGCTTCACCACCTGCAGGATCGTCGCCGTGCAGCCCACTGCCTCAACGCCGTCTTCGCGGGCCAGCACCACGCCGAATTCCCGGCGCTGCTCGAGGCATTCCTGCACCATCAGCTTGTAGCGTTCCTCGAAGATGTGCAGGGGAAGCGGAATGCCGGGATACAGAACCACTTCGAGCGGAAAGATCGGAATGCGCGCGGGCCTGGTCATCAGCGAATGAGCCTATCATACCAGAGCGGGGCGGTGGCCACGGTTGGGCGCGGAATCGGCTGGAGACGGGAGGTTACTGCTCGACTTCGTTCAGAGCGGCTTCCATTTCGCTCTGGGCGTGCGAATTGCCGGCCTTGCGCGCCGCCGCCACGCCATCGGTGAGAACTTTCCGGGCCTCTTCCTTGCGCCCCAGCCGCGCCAGCAGCGTGCCGTACTGGTAGTAGCCGGGCACGTACTCGGGATGCGCATCGAGGAGCTTCGCGTAGTGCTCGGCCGCCGCGGCCGTGTCGCCGCTCGATGCGCACTCCATCGCCAGCCCGTAACGCGCGAAGGCGTCGTTCGGGTTGGCGACCACGAATCCCTCCAGGATTTCCCGCCGGCTCTTCTGTGGTGGCGTCATAGTTCTCCGTACTTCGTACAGGTCGCAAGGAACGTGTATTATATCTGGCGGTCCCATCAGTGCAAATCAACAGAAAGGGTTGAGGCAGGCCATGACGAAAAAGGCAGCGTCTCCGCGCGTGAAAAAGCCGGCCGGCAGAAAGGTGAGCGTGTCCCGCTCCGAGATGACGGAGGTGGTGCTCCCCAACGACGCCAACCCGCTGGGCTTCCTGCTCGGCGGCCGCCTGATGCACCTGATGGACATCGCCGCGGCCATCGCCGCCCACCGGCACAGCAACAGCTACGCGGTGACGGCCTCGGTGGATTACGTGGATTTCCGCAACCCCATCGCCGTCGGCGACTTGGTGATCCTCAAGTCCAGCGTGAACCGCGTGTTCACGACTTCGATGGAGGTTGGGGTCAAGGTCTTTTCGGAGCACTACATCACCGGCGAGCGCAAACACACTTCCAGCGCCTACCTGACGTTTGTGGCCGTGGATGAAAACCGGCGGCCGAAGCCGATCATCCCCGTGATCCCGGAAACCGCGGAAGACCGCCGCCGCTATCGCGAAGCTGCCGCACGCCGCCGCATCCGCCTCGCGCACCGCTACAAGCGGCGCCCGCGCTGATTCCGTTTTCTAAATGATCGGTCCCACCCAGGCGGGCTTCGAGGTGGGCTGCGGGCTGCCCCCGGCGGGCTCTTCCGTGATGGCCAGCGCCGCCGCATCCTTCAAGCCGACACTCCCTTCCACGCGCGTGAGTTGCAGTAGATTCCCCGCGGCATCGGGCTGGAAGACGCCGGCGCTGAGCGGGTTTCCTTTCCGCGGCACCACCCAGAGCTGGAAGGCGCGGCCTGTCGGGAGTGACGGCATCTTCTGCGCAGAAAGCACAACGCCCTGTTCTTCGTTCCAATACGCTTTCACCGCCGGTGCGCTTTGTCCTTCTCCCTTCAAGCGGACTTCGCGCGTGCCCGGCGCCGCCACCACCGCGAGGATACTTTCCATTTCCCGGCGCTGTGCCTCAAGTCTGTCTTTCTCGTTTTGTGCGCGCTTGTAGTCGCTTCGCACGGTGGCCAGTTGCTCCTCGAATTGGCGGGCCTGCCACAGGGTCACCGCGAAAAAAAGAACCACGGCCGCCGCCGCTGCCCACGCCCAGAAGGGAATCGTAAATCGGGCGCCGTGCTCCTCGGACATCTCCCCCTGCGGAACAGAGAGCTGCTTTGTTTCCGCGACGCGCTGCATGAGCCGTGCGCGCAATGCAGCCGGCGGCTCGGCGTCCGGCGCCGCGTGCGACAACTGCGCCACCACCCAGCGCGCCTCGGCCACGCCGGGCGTGCACACCGGGCAGCCGCGCGCCAGATGCGCGTCCAGCTCGGCGCGCTCTTCGCCTTCCAGAGCGCCCAGCACAAATGCCTCGTAATGTTCCTTCAAGCGGAGGCAGTCCTTCATGGCGCCTCTCCCAATGACCGCGGATGCATCTCTTCAGCGGCGAGCGCCTCGCGCAGCCGGATCAGTCCGTTGCGGATCCAGCTTTTGACGGTGCCCAGAGGTTTCGCGAGCGCGGCGGCCACCTCGCTGTGCGACATCCCTTCGAAAAACGCCAGCTCAATCGCCCGCCGTTCCTCCGCCGGCAGGGAATTCACCACCGCGCGCACTTTCTCGCTGCGTCTCTGGAGGTCCACATACGCTTCTGGATTGGGCACGGCAACCGCGCCGGGTTCGATCTCCAGCGTGTCTTCGATGCGCCGTTGCTTTTCGCGCTTCAGGCGCAGGTGGTCGAGCGCGCGGTTCCGCGCGATGGTGAAGAGCCACGGCTCGAGTCGGCCGCGCTCCGGCTGGTAAAGAGGCGCGCTCTTCCACAACTGGAGGAAAACGTCCTGCACGATCTCCTCCGCCGCGCCGCTGTGCTGCGTAATTCGCAGCGCCAGCGAGAACACCGCGCGCCCGTAGCGGTCGTACAAGCACTCCAGCGCGGTTTGCTCTCCGCGGGCAAGCTCCGCCATCAGCGCCGCATCGTCCGGGCGCTCGCCTCCCCCCAGGACTTTCAGGGCCGCGAGAAACACCGTTCGCCGTTCCCTCTACTCCACTCTTCTATTACGCCTGTTTCTGGAAATCGGATTCCGCATGCCCCGGCTCAGCGAGCGCCTGCGCGGCGGCGTATTCATGCACCTCGCCCGCCGTCTTCACCGCTTGCTCGGCGCAGCAGCCAACCGAGGCCCCGGAGAGATAGTTGCCCGCCAGGAAAAACCCCGGAAAGCGCCGCAACTCCTGCTCCAGCGCCACAATTGTATTGCCGTGGCCCAGATTGTACTGCGGCAGCGCCCGCTCCCAGCGCTGCATCATTCGTGACACGGGCGCGCCGCTGATTCGCAGCACCCGGGCTACTTCGCCTTCCGCCGCCTTGGCGATCTGCTCGTTGCTCAACCCCATCAGTTGCGTGTTCGTCGCGCCGCCCACGAAACTCGTGAAGCTGACCATTCCCTCCGGCGCGCGCCCCGGAAACAGCGACGAGGACCACACCGTGCCCAGCACGGTCAGCTTTTCCTTTCGCGGCACGAGGAATCCAAAGCCCTCCACCGGATGTCCCACCTGCTCGCGCCGGTAGCCCGCGCCCACCACGGCCACCGGCGCGTACTCGACGCGCCCCAGCAGCTCGCGGAATGTTTCGGAGATCTGCCCGGCAATCGCCGCCGCGGCCTGCGTCGGAACGGCGAGCACCAGCGCGTCAGAGTTCAGCGTTTCCTCGCGCCCGCGGCGGTTTACGTGCACTTCGAAGCCGGAGCGCCCGTTCGCCTTGCCCCGTTTCACGCGCTCGACCCGCGTGCCCGTGGAGAGCGCGTCTCCTAGCGTCGCGGTCAGCGCGCGCACCAGCGATTCCACGCCTTCGCGGAACGAGCACAGCCCGGGCCGCAGCGTGCCCTTCGGCGGGCGCGACTTTATCGCGCCGCGTAGCACGCTCCCGTGCTCCGCTTCCCACTGGTGCACCGCCGGGAACGCGCTGCGCAAGCTCAGGCGTTCCGGATCGCCCGCGTGGATGCCGGAGACGAGGGGTCCGACCAAATTTTCAAGCAAGTCCTTGCCAAATTTGCGCCGCACAAATGCCGCCACCGATTCGTCTCTGTCCGGCGGCTGCGACCGCCGCCACGGTTCGGAGAGCAAGCGCAGTTTCGTTCCGAAGCTCAGCAGGGAAGTGCCCAGCAGGTCCGGTGGCCCGAGCGGCACTTTGCGCAGCGCGCCATCCAGCAGCACGTACCGCGGCGCCTTTGCATCCGCGCGCAGCAGCTCCCCGTCCAGCCCCAGGCTGGAGATCAGTTCGAGCAGCGTTGGATTGGAAAGGAAACTTTGCGGGCCGAGTTCGAACTGGAAATTGTTCTGCTGGATGGTGCCGATCACGCCGCCGGCGCGCTGCGATTCTTCCAGCAGCAGCACGTCCTGTCCAAGCTGCCTCAGGCGATAGGCGCAAACCAGGCCGGAGATGCCCCCGCCAACTACAATGGTCCGCATGGAATGGTTCCTCGATTTAACTACAGCGTCTTGGAGAACAGGGGGCGGCTCTCCAATGCCTGTTCTTTCAGGTACGCGTCGAAAATCATGGCGACATTGCGGATAAAGATCTGTCCGAGCATGGTCACGCGGATCTCGTCCGGGCTGATCCGCACCAGGCCGTCGGCGACGAACTCCTCCAGCCGGCCGGTCTCTTCGGCGAAGTATTCATCGAACAAAATGGAAAACTCCTTTTCGACGTCGCGTTTGGGAATCACCGTGTGGCACAGCAGCCGGTTAATCACCGCGCGGCGGATCGAATCGTCCTGCGAGAGCCGGTAGCCGCGCATGGTGGCGATGCCGCGCTGCCGCACGGCGTCCTGGTAGCTGGGGAGGTCGCGGTAGTTCTGCGCGTACGCCGCGCCGATGCCGCTGATGGCGCTCACGCCCATCCCGTAGAGGTCGGCGCCGGCCTTGGTCGTATAGCCCTGGAAATTCCGGTGCAGCGTGCGGTTCTTCTGCGCCACCGCCAGCTCGTCCGCCGGCCGCGCGAAGTGGTCCAGCCCGATGTAGAGATACCCGGCGGCGAGGAAGCGCGCCAACCCGGCCTGAAAGATCCGGAATTTCTCCAGGCCTTCTGGTAGGTGCTTGACGAACGAACCTTGCTGCTTCTTCAGCCACGGCACGTGTGCGTAGCTGAACATGGCCACACGGTCCGGGCCCAGCCCGATCACCTTGTCCACGGATTCGCCGAACGACTGCGCCGTCTGGTAGGGCAGGCCGTAGATGACGTCCACGTTGATGCTGTCGAAGCCCAGCCGGCGGCCGCTCTGAATCAGGTCGCGGGTCAGCTCGTACGGCTGGATGCGGTGGACGGCCTTCTGCACTTCCGGGTTGAAGTCCTGGATGCCCATGCTCAGGCGGTTGAAACCCAGCCGGCGCAGCGTTGCCAGGTGTTCGGCGGTTGTCACGCGCGGGTCCACTTCCACGCCGATCTCCGCGTCCGGCGCGAATGTGAAGCGCTCGCGCGCGTAGCCGAAGAGTTCCTCCATCTGCGCCGGGCTCAAGTACGTCGGCGTGCCCCCGCCCCAGTGGAACTGGATCACCGGCCGCTGGCGCGAGACGTGCCGGCTCACGTGCTCGATCTCCCGCTTCAGCACGTCGAGATACGGCACCGCCACTTTCTTGTCTTTCTGGATCACCACGTTGCACGCGCAGAACAAACAGAGGCTTTCACAGAAGGGAAGGTGCATATAAAGCGAAACCGGCGCGGCCGCGGCGTCGGCGCTGCGGAACACTGATTCCAGATCGCCCGGGCCGAAATTGTCCTGCCAGACAGGCGCTGTCGGATAGCTCGTATACCGCGGACCGGGGCGGTTGTATTTCCCCAGAAATTCCGGCGAAATATCAAACGTCTCCTGGTCCAGCAGCAGGGATACGTTGCTTTCCGGCATGAAAGGGTCTCCTATCGTCCCTGGCCGAGCGGCGCGGGCAGCCGGACCGCCTGTCCAGCTTGAACGAACGCGCGCGCGTTTTCCACGGGCACGTTGGGCAGAATGCCGTGTCCCAGATTCAAAATATGTCCAACGCCGCTCGTTTTTTCGATCGCTTCCCGCGCCGCCGCGCACACAGCTTCTTCCGGGCCCAGCAGGATGCAGGGATCTACGTTGCCCTGCAACGCCATGCGATTGCCCAGCCGCTTCCGCGCCTCGGCCAGGTCCATGCGCCAGTCCACGCTGAGCACGTCGGCGCCGGTTTTCGCCAGGCTGTCGAACAGGTGCGACGTCGCCTTCGAATACAGAATCACCGGCGTTGGTCCGGCGTGCAGTTCGCTGATCAGGAGTTGCGTGGCCGGCAGCGCGAACTCCTCGTAATCCTTCTGGCTGAGCTCGCCGGCCCAGGTGTCAAACAACTGCACCGCCGTCGCGCCGGCAGCGATCTGCGCCTTCAAGTACGCGGCTGTGCGCCTTGCGATGGTCTCCAGCAGCGCGCGCAGCACGGCCGGCTGCCGGTACATCAGCTCCTTTAGCGCGGCGAAATCTTTTTTCGTTTGTCCTTCGACCATGTAACACGCCAGCGTCCAGGGCGCTCCGGCGAAGCCGAGCACGGGAACATCCGGCCCCAGCTCGCGGCAGAGCTGCCGGATGGCCTCCATCAGAAACCCTGTCTCCTGCTCCGGATCGAACGCCCGCAGCGCGGCTACGCCGGCCGCGTCGCGGATGGGGTTCGCCAGCACGGGGCCCGCTTCCGTCAACTCCAGCCCTTGGCCCATGGCCTCGGCCGGGATCAGGATGTCGGAGAACACGATCACCGCGTCCACTCCGAGGATGCGGTAGGGCTGCAGCGAAACCTCCACGGCCAAATCCGGCGTCTTGCACATCGCAAGAAAGGTATGCTTGCCGCGGATGGCGCGGTACTCGGGCAAATAACGCCCCGCTTGGCGCATGATCCACACCGGCACGCGCTCGACGGGCTCCGAGCGGCAGGCGCGCAGAAAGAGTGATTTACGGCTCAACGGCTGGCGGGTCTCTGGCATGGTCCTCTGGAACAACTCCTTATCTTAGCAAAACTACCCGATGCGTGCAGCCCGCCCGGCGCGCGTTCCGCTCTGACGGCCCTGCTGGAATCCGTTAGTACACTAATCGTGTGTTGTTGGGGCTGTCCATGTGCCTAGTCAAGAATTGCGACGACGAAGGATGGTCTGTCTCGTCCGTCTTGCCACAGAGAAAGCAAAAATGCAGATGACGATTGCCAAGACCAATGAAACAGGAACCAGCGGGTGCTCGGTTAGGCGATTCCAAGCCGGCTCGAGTACCCACTGTATGCAGCCTACCGCAATAAGGCCGGAGATTACGCCGACGCTTTGCAGAAAACGCACAAACATCCTACTTGCCCGAGGAGCCATCATCCACGCACGACGTTCCTCTAGTTCTTTCCCTAAGCGAGAATGCAGACGATCTGCACATTGGTGGCACAGACCAGGCGGAGCGACTGGCTGTCCACATTCGGGGCAGAAACCCGTCTGTAGCGGCCCGTGCGGAGTGTGAATTGTCCCCATTTTCTACGAAAGGAGCGATCCGTTAGAATCTCGGTGCAAAACCTTAGAGGATATGAACGAGATACTTGAAATCCTCGTCGCCATGAACTTAATGCTGTACGAAAGTCAGTTTCGAGCAGATAAGAAGTCTCCTTGGGAAGATTTCAAATCGGAGTTGACACTTACTCATCAGGAGCAGGTTCGGAAAATGTGCTTGCCCTCCCTATTAGATAGGCAAGATAAGCCCCTGAAAAAGGGAGCCAGCGCCCTCCGTCCAGAATAAGCCAGCGATCCTCAGAACAGCAAAGCTCGCAAGATTCTGAGGCGTCGGTTTGTACAGTCCCAATCGCGATGCACTCCACCGGATACAGTTCTTTTGGCTCTGGTGGAGTAATAAGACAACGAAACCAAATCCAAATCTCTTTCTTCCGCTCAGGAATATGAATCCAAGCGCTCCATAGATTCTCTTCTGCCTCGTCTGGGAAACGAACGAAAAGAGCAATTCGCAACGGCAAAGAAGCCTTGAGATGCTCTACGCTCTCGTTAAGAGAGGCCAACAAGCGATGGATGGCGGCGGTACTCCGCGCAGAAAACTCTTCGGCATCGAGCATGGTTGGGGGATTATGCCCCAGCATTACTACAGACACGAAGTCAATTCTGCAACCGTATAGATCGGCCCCAAAGTGTAGTTCGATGGCGTCGATGTAAGCGCGGAAGCCGTCCGTAGCGATTTGAGAGCGCCCCGTGATTCGTTCACCTAGGTCTCGGACAAACTCAGGGAATCCTTCCTGACGCCTTCGCATGTTTTCGCTATAATAGACAGCTTGACCGGAGTCGTGGTGGCCATCTCCGCAAAGGACAAACCCGGACCCCCAGTCCCCGTTACGCTGGAAAGCCGATTCAAATGACATCCATCCTCGACTATCTGGTGCTGGCCTTCTACGCGGTGAGCCTCGGCCTTCACATCTGGTATCTCTACACCGACTCGCGCCTCGTTGGCCGGCTGGGCACTGTCTGTCTGGCCGGGGGCGTGGTGTCGCACTATTTCGCCCTGCTCTCGCGCGCCCGCGCGGTCGGCTCGGTCCCTTACCAGGACCTCTACGGCTCCATGTCTCTGTTTGCCTGGCTGCTCGCAGTAACGTACCTGGGCATCGAGCGCTTCCATCGCCAGCGCGCCGTGGCCCCGTTTATTCTGCCGTTCGTGATCGCCTTCGCTTCCGTCTCCACCTTTCTGGCGCCCGCGGCCGAGGCCGTTCATCGCTCGAAGGCGTATGGTCCTCTCTTCGCCCTGCACGTAACGGTCAACATCCTGGCCTACGCGGCGTTTGCGCTTTCCTTTGTGGTCAGCCTGCTGTATCTGGCGCAGAACCGCTGGTTGCGTCACCGCCGTCTCGGAACGGTGATCTGGCGGTTCCCGGCGCTGGAGGTCCTCGAGCGCATGAGCCGCAGCAGCGTCATCGTTGGCGTCAGCGCGCTGAGCTTCGGAATTCTGTTCGGTTTCATCTGGGCGCGCCGTCTGCTGGGCCAGTACATCACCGGCGACCCCAAGGAGATCGTTTCCCTGCTGGTGCTTCTGGTTTACGCCACGTATCTGTGGCTTTCCCGGAAGACGGCGTGGCGCGGGGCCCGCGCCTGCCGCTTGTGCGTGGCCAGTTTCTTTTTCGTGATTTTCAGCTACACGGTCGTGAACTTTTACTTGTCGAGTTATCACCGGTTCTTCTGATGGCTACTCCGCTTTCGAAGCAGGCCAATGGCGCCCGGCAGGACACGCCGATGAGGATCATCCTCGTTGGCCTGAACCACCGCACCGCCCCGGTCGAGCTCCGGGAGCGCGTGGCCTTCACCGCCGAGCAAGCGCGGTGGGCTGCCCAGGAGCTGCGCACGCGCGGCGTCGTGGAAGAAGCCGTCGTGGTCTCCACCTGCAACCGCAGCGAGCTTTATGGCGTGCTCGGCGAAAACGCGGAAGGCGCTGCCGGTGCCCTGGAGGGCTTTTTCACTTCGTTCCACGAGCTGCCCGCCGGCTCGCTGAACGGCTCGCTCTACCGCCACTTCGATGCCGACGCGGTCCGGCATCTCTTCCGTGTGGCCGCAGGTCTGGACTCCATGCTGCTTGGCGAAGCGGAAATCCTCGGCCAGGTGCGCCAGGCTTACATGGCCGCGCTTGAGAGCGGAGACACCGGCCACGTCCTGAATCGGCTTTTTCAGAGCGCGCTCGAGGTTGGCAAGCGTGTCCGCACGGAAACGGAAATTGGCACGCGGCCCATGTCCGCGGCTTTCGCTGCCGTCAAGCTCGCCGAGCAGATTTTCGGCCGCCTCCGCGAACACTGCGGGCTCATCCTCGGCGCCGGCGCCATGGGCGAGCAGCTTGTCGAACATCTGCGCGACCGCGGCATGACCCGCATCTACGTTGCCAACCGCTCCCGCGAGCGCGGCGAGGACCTCGCCCGCCGCGTCGCCGGCCAGTCGTTTGCCTGGGAAGACCTGCCGCGGGCCCTCGAGCTGCCGGATATCGTTGTCGCCAGCGTTGGCGGCAGCGAGCCTGTCCTCAACCGCGAACTGGTCGAAAAAGCGATGCACACCCGCGGCGGCCGCGCCATGTTCGTGATTGACCTCGGCGTGCCCCGCAACGTCGATGCTGCGGTCGCCGACCTCTATAATGTCTTCCTCTACACCATTGACAACCTGACGGAGATCGTCGAGCAGAACAAGCACGCCCGCGCGAAGGAAGTCCCCCGCGCCGAAGCCCTCATCTCCGAGCAGCTCGAAAAGTTTCAGACCTGGCAAGCCAGCGTGCGCAGCGTCGCGGTGCTCGCCGCATTGCGCGAGAAGCTCCAGCAAAACCGAGAGGAGTTCCTCCAGCAGCACATGGACGAGATGAAGCACCTCTCCCCGGAAGACCGCGAGCGCGTCGGGCGCCTGACCGCGGAGTTGCTCGACAGCATCCTGGAACAGCCGGCCAAGTGCTTGCGCAATGAGAAGGGGCTCCGCCGCAAGCTCGAGGAGATCGAGGCCGTGCGCCATCTCTTCGGTCTGGAAAAGAATAAACCATGACCGCCCTGCGCATCGGCTCTCGCGGCAGCAAGCTCGCTCTCTGGCAGGCACATTTCATCCGCGACGAAATCGCCCGCATCCACAGCCTCACTGCGGAAATCGTAATCGTCAAAACCTCCGGCGACCGCTTCCAGCAGGGCGGCGTCGGTCAGATCGGCTTGAAAGGCGTTTTCATCAAGGAACTCGAAGATGCGCTGCTCGCCGGGGAAGTGGACCTCGCCGTTCACAGCATGAAGGACGTGCCCACGGAAACCCCTGCCGGGCTCGCCTTTCCCGCCGTGTATCGCCGCGTGGACGTGCGCGACTGCTTGATTGCCCGTGATGCCAGGCGATTCAGTGACCTCCCGCGGGGTGCGCGCCTGGGCACCAGCAGCCTCCGCCGCCAGGCTCAACTGCGCCACATTCGCCCCGACCTTACCGTGCTCGAGCTCCGCGGCAACGTGGATACGCGCCTGCGCAAGCTCGAAGAAGGCCAGTACGATGCGATCGTTCTGGCCAAGGCCGGCCTTGACCGCCTCGGTTGGAGCGACAAAATCACGGACGTTTTTCCGACGGCTCAGGTGCTGCCGGCGGTCGGCCAGGGCGCGCTGGGAATCGAATGCCGCGGCGAGGATGCGCGCGTCGCCGAACTGCTCCGCGTGCTCGATCACGACGAAACCCGCGCTGGTGTCACCGCCGAGCGCGCGCTTCTCGCCCGGCTCGAAGGCGGCTGCCAGGTGCCGCTCGGCGCCTGGGGTCGCATCGAAGGCGGGCGGCTGTGGCTCGACGCCGTCGTGCTCGCTGCCGATGGCTCGGAACACGTGCGAGACATCGTTGCCGGCGCTCCCGAAGACTCCGAAGCACTCGGCCGCGAATTGGCCGAAAAACTTCTCGATGCCGGCGCAGGACGCCTTCTGCAATTGGCCGGGAGGACCATGCATGGCAGCTAGCTCGCAGCCGCTGGCCGGCAAGCGCGTGGTGGTCACCCGCGCCGCGGAGCAAGCGGGCGATTTGGTGCGCGCACTCAATGCGAGCGGCGCCGAAGTCCTGCTGTTGCCGTCAGTGGCGTTTGCCGCTGCCGAAGATCCCCGGCCACTCGACGCCGCCATCCGCTCTGTGTATCTTTTCGATTGGCTGCTCCTGACCAGTCAGAACGCCGCGCGTTTCTTTGCGGCGCGGTGCAGAGAATTGGGTATCCAGCCTTCGGCCCTGGCAGGAGCTCCGCCGCGGATCGCCGCCGTGGGACCGGCCACTGCCGATGCAGCGCGCCAGGAAGGGCTGGACGTGAAGTACATCGCTGCGCGCCACACCGGCGAGGCGCTCGCGGATGAGTTAAGTGAGGAATTGGCGGGGAAGAAAGTCTTGCTGCCGCGCAGCGACCGCGCTGGCGCCGAGTTGCCCGCGGCCTTGCGCTGCGCCGGCGCGCACGTCACCGACGTTGTTGCATACCGTACGCTCGCTCCGCCGCCCGCCGATGCAGGGCCGCTCGAGGAGATTCGGCAGGGCAGGGCGGACGTGGTCACCTTCGCCAGCCCCTCCGCGTTTCATTCGTTTGTAGAGCAAGTCGGCGCAGAGCCGTTGCGCCAGTTGTCGTCACAGTTTGTGTTCGCCGCGATTGGCCCGGTGACGGCCCGCGCCATTCGCGAGGCTGGCTTTGCCGTCGAAATCGAGGCCGCCGATTCCACTGCGGCCGGCCTGGTGGCCGCAATTATTTCCTGGTGCGCGCGTCGCGCGCCGTCTGGAGTCAATACACCATGACATTTCCCGCTCATCGCCCGCGCCGCCTGCGGCGTTCCGAACTCATCCGCCGCATGGTGCGCGAAACGCGCCTGACCACCGACGGCTTTATTTATCCCATGTTCGTCTGCCCGGGCGAAAAAGTCCGCACCGAGGTCAGCTCGATGCCCGGCATCCATCAGCAGTCGGCGGACCAGATTGTCGAGGAATGCCGCGAGGTGGAATCCCTCGGTATCCCCGCCATCATTCTGTTTGGCCTCCCCACGAAAAAGGACGAGCGCGGCTCGGAGGCCTCCGCGGCCACGGGCACCGTGCAGCGGGCGATTGCCGGCATTCGCAAGGCCAATCTCAAGCTGCTCGTCATCACGGATGTGTGTCTCTGCGAGTACACCAGCCACGGCCACTGCGGCGTGGTGGAGCACGGCGCAATCCTGAATGATCCCACGCTCGAGCTTCTCGCGGAGGAGGCTCTTTCCCATGCGCGCGCTGGCGCCGATATCGTCGCGCCCTCGGACATGATGGACGGCCGAGTGGCCGCCATCCGCCGCAAACTCGACGACCACGGCTTCGCCGATGTCGCCATCCTCGCCTACGCCGCCAAGTACTGCTCCGGGTTCTACGGCCCGTTCCGCGACGCAGCGCAATCCGCGCCGCAGTTTGGCGACCGCCGCAGCTACCAGATGGACCCCGCCAACGCTCGCGAAGCGCTCAAAGAAGTCGCCCTCGATCTCGAAGAGGGCGCGGACATGGTGATGGTCAAGCCCGCGCTGCCGTATCTCGACATCATCCGCGCGGTGCGCGAGCGCTTCGATGTGCCCGTCGCTGCCTACAACGTCAGCGGCGAATACGCCATGGTCAAGGCCGCCGCGCGCAACGGCTGGATTGACGAGCAGCGCGTTACGCTCGAAATCCTCACCGCCATCCAACGCGCCGGCGCCGGTATGATCCTCACCTATCACGCCAAGGACGTCGCCCGCTGGCTCAAGACATGTTGAACTCTCATCTTTTGCAGCGAATTTGTCATTCCGAGGGCCGGCGGTCCCGAACCTTCGGGATGGTCGGCCCGAGGAATCTGCTTTGTGTAAAGTCTGACTGAAAACCGGAGACTCTGGTGAAACCCCGTTCCCACTCTCGCACGATCTTTCAGCAGGCTCAGGAGATTCTCGTCGGGGGCGTCAACAGCCCCGTGCGCGCTTTCAAGGCCGTCGGCGGCGATCCGCTCGTCGTCGAGCGCGCCCAGGGCTCGCGCCTTTACGATGTGGACGGCAACGAATACATCGACTTCGTCTGCTCCTGGGGCGCGATGATCCTCGGCCATGCGCATCCCGCCGTGACCTCCGCCATCCAGGACCAGGCCGCCCGTGGCACCAGCTACGGCATGAGCACGGAACTTGAACTCGAGCTTGCCCGCCGCATTCAGAAAGCCATGCCTGCGATGGAAATGGTTCGCTTCGTCAGCTCCGGCACCGAGGCCACCATGAGCGCCGTCCGCGTGGCCCGCGCCTTCACCCGGCGAAACTTCATCGTGAAGTTCGACGGCGGCTACCATGGACACGCGGATGGTTTTCTTTCCCAGGCGGGCTCCGGGCTGGCCACGCTGGGCATCGCCTCCAGCCCCGGCGTGCCGGAATGCTTTGCGGAGCTGACGCTTAACGCCCCATACAACGATATCGCTTCCGTCGAGCGGCTCTTCGATGCGCACCGCGGAGAGATCGCCGCGGTCATCGTCGAGCCGGTCGCGGCCAACATGGGCGTGGTGCTGCCAGAGGAAAGCTTCCTGTGCAATTTGCGCGAACTGACGCGCAAGGAAGGTGCGTTGCTGATTCTCGACGAGGTGATCACTGGCTTCCGGCTTGCCTTGGGCGGCGCGCAATCTGTCTATGGCATCCATCCCGACCTCACTACGCTCGGCAAGATCATCGGCGGCGGGCTTCCGGCAGCGGCCTATGGCGGCCGCGCAGACGTGATGAGCTTGGTTGCGCCCTCCGGTCCGGTTTATCAGGCGGGGACGCTCTCCGGCAATCCGCTGGCGATGCGCGCAGGGATTGAGACACTGAAGCAGCTCGAAGCCCCGGGCTTCTATGAGCAATTGAACAAGAAAGCGGAGCGCCTGATTTCCGGATTTCGCATGGCAGTAGCTGAGTCGGGCTTGGCGGCGCAGGTCAGCGCGGCTGGTTCATTGCTGACGCTGTTCTTTGCAAAGGTGACGCCGAGTGACTACGAGGATGCAAAGAGGTCGGACACGCAAGAGTTTGGCGCGTTCTTTTTGGAGATGCTCAATCGGGGGGTGTTTCTGCCGCCGTCGCAGTTTGAGGCGCTCTTCGTTTCTGCGGCCCACTCCGATTCCGATATTGACCGTACGATTGAAGCTTGCAGAGAAAGTCTGAAAGCGGTTGCGGGACGCAAGTGAGTGGGCCGCCCCGGAGAATTCAGGCCGTGAACTGCATTCCCCAGAACTCCGTGCCGTCTTCCTCAAAGCCGATCCCGAGTTCCACCACTTTTGTCGCGTAATCCTTCAGGCAGTAGCTGATCTTCCCCAGCAAGAACTTGTCGCCGTGTTCGATCAGCACCGTTGTCCCAGGTTGCAGATTGTACCGGCTGCGCACCAAACACCCGAACCGGCTCACGGATACCGTGTGGGACGCCTCATATCGCCTGTGTTGGTCTTCATGCCAGATCAGCGTTACCGGGACGCGCGTCCGCACCCGCTCGCTCCTCCGAACCGGCGCGGCGGTGCTTTCTTCGACCCGCTCCAGGTTACTCATGGCTGGCATCCTCCGAATCCTATCCCGTGCACTCGGGGTTCCAGTCCCGATCCCGAAGCATCGGGATGGGACTCAACATCGCAGACTTGCTACCCCTTGGCGCGCGAGGAGTTGCGGTCTTCTGGCGTGTCGCAGCCCCTCCGGCGTGGCGCCCACCCGAAGCTTCGGGTCCGGCACATTGTTTCACCCCGGTACAGTCGTGCTGAGTGTTGTAACTCGCCACCGGCGCGGTTAAGATGCCTCGCTCTTTGTCGGGATCGGGAGTTTCCTTTGTGACTGGAGGCTGCGATTTGGCGAAATCGTTCGGTCCTGAGTGTGTATGTCGTTCCGGCTGGTTTAATCAGCGGGAGGGAACATGCCCAAATGGGTCCTTCTCACCGTATTTCTCTCGGGAGCCTTGATGAGCGTATTGAACGCTGCGGATACTGATTCCTCCACGCCAGCGCCTCCGGTTGCGCGCAAGATTCCTCGCGAAACCGTGCTTCACGGCGAAACGCTCGTGGACGACTACTGCTGGCTGCGGGAGAAGACCCACCCCGAAGTCGTCGCCTACCTCGAGGCCGAAAATGCCTACACCGCCGCGGTGATGAAGCCCACCGCAGCGTTGCAAGAGTCGCTCTACAAGGAAATGCTCGGCCGCATCAAGCAGACCAACCTTTCAGTCCCCTACCGCCAGGATGGCTACTTCTACTATTCGCGCACCGAGGAAGGGAAGCAGTACCCGATTTACTGTCGCAAGCCTGTCCTGAGCGGAGCCGAAGGGAACGTAGCCGAGGGAAAGGGCAGCCTCGAAGCCGTCGAGGAAGTCACGCTGGACCTCAACGAGCTCGCCGCGGGTCACACGTTCATGGCCCTCGGCGTCTACGCCGTCAGCGACGACGGCAAGCTTCTCGCCTATTCCACCGACAGCACCGGCTTCCGCCAATACACGCTCTTCGTCAAAGACCTCGTCACCGGCCGGCTTCTCCCCGACCGCACCGAGAAGGTGGTTACCGTCACCTGGGCCGGCGACAACAAGACGCTCTTCTACACCGTCGAGGATTCCGCGAAGCGCTCCTATCGCCTCTACCGCCATAGCCTCGGCGCGTCTTCCGCCCCGCTTCTTTACGAGGAGAAGGACGAGAGGTTCCGCGTCTATGTTGGACGCTCTCTGAGCAAGGCGTATCTCTTCCTCACCTCGGCCAGCCACACGGCGTCGGAGGTGCGCTATTTGCCCGCGGACCAGCCGGAGAGCGAGTGGATGCTCGTCGCCGGCCGCGAGCCCGAGCACGAGTACGACCTGGATCACCACGGCGACCGCTTCTACATCCGCACCAACTCCGGCGGCCGCAATTTCCGCCTCGTTGCCGCTCCGGTCGCGGCTCCCGGCAGGGAGAACTGGGAAGAGATCATCCCTCACCGCAAAGACGTCATGCTCGAAGGCGTGATGTTCTTCGCGCGCCACTACGTCCTGTTCGAGCGCGAAAGCGGTCTCCCTCAGTTCACCATCACGGATATTCGCTCCGGAAAATCGCAGCGCATCGAATTTCCCGAGCCGGCCTACGCGGCAGTTGCTTCCACGAACCGCGAGTTCGACACCAATGCCTTTCGTTACTCCTACCAATCCCTGGTCACGCCGAGCTCCGTGTTTGACTTCGACATCGAGAAGCGCGAATCGAAGCTCCTCAAGCAGACCGAAATTCTGGGCGGCTACGATGCGTCGCGCTACCAGTCCGAGCGCCTCCACGCCACCGCACCGGACGGCACGCCGGTGCCCGTCTCTCTGATTTACCGCAAAGGCCTGAAGCGCGACGGCTCTGCGCCGCTGCTCCTCACCGGCTACGGCTCGTACGGCTTCCCCCTTCCGGTCACATTTTCTTCCAATCGCCTCAGCCTGCTCGACCGCGGGTTCGTCATCGCCCTTGCCCATGTCCGCGGCGGCGGCGAGATGGGCAAGCCCTGGCACGACCAGGGCCGCATGATGAACAAGAAAAATACCTTCACTGACTTCATCGCCGTCGCCGAGCACCTCATCGCTCAGAAATTCACCGCGAGCGACCGCCTCATCATCCAGGGCGGCAGCGCTGGCGGCCTGCTGGTCGGCGCCGTCACCAACCTGCGCCCGGAGCTGTTCAAAGCCGTCGTCGCTCTGGTCCCCTTCGTCGACGTCATCAACTCCATGTCCGACGCGTCCCTGCCGCTCACCGTCGGCGAATTTGAGGAGTGGGGCAATCCGAAGAACAAGCCCGAGTACGATTACATCAAATCTTACTGCCCCTACACGAATCTGGCCCGCAAGGCGTATCCCAACATGCTGGTCCGCACGTCGTTCCATGACAGCCAGGTGATGTACTGGGAGCCGGCGAAATACGTCGCGAAGCTCCGTGCGCTCCAGACGGAGAGGAACGTTCTCTTGTTCAAGACCAACCTGGCTGCCGGACATGGCGGCGCCTCGGGGCGCTACGACCTGCTCCGCGAGGTCGCCTTCGATTACGCGTTCATGCTTTCGCAGTTTGGCATCACGAAGTAAACGGGGTCCCGCAGTCTCAGTTTTCGCTTTCCATCGTTTTGAACAGGGAGGATCGCACCGTGCGAATCGCGCGTCTTCTTTTGTTGGCAGGTCTGGCCTTCCCACTCGTCCGCCACGGCGGATAGACCGAAGGGTTGATTGGGCGCTCTCGTCCCGGCGGGGGCCGGGATTCGGATAGAAGAATCATGGCCGCAGTTCAGGCCGTATCGATGGTTGGTGGAACGATCCACCGATGAGTGATTCACCGTGAGATTTCCAGAGTCTTGGTCCTCCACCTCCTCTGGCAACCACGCGGTGCTGGAAGCACTGCCAGGGAGACGTCTGCCCTTGACAACGCCTTCGCTCTTATTGAGGGCACTATCAAAACCTTCTCCCTGCGTCGCAAAGGTGGGCCACCCGCCCGTCATCTAATCAGGCTATTCAAGTCATCCCCACAAATCGAAGTCCGCTCTCACGTGGCTTCTGAGTCTCAATCCTTAATCCAAACAAGTCGGACCTCCATCCCCGCAATATGAACAAATGAATTCCACCCTTCCACAAAAAACCTGTAGGACGAAACACCTGCAGGAAGCTTTGACAAAAGCTTATCTAGGGTTGGAAGAGTATCAGGTCGCGCTGGATCTCCACACGCATCTAAAGGTTGTCCATCGGGCACAAATGGATAGTCGGGGTCTGGAGGGTCGATCGAGCAAAAGCACAACCCGGTCACCTTCAACTCAGCTGGTTCATATTTCTCCGGATCTGTGCTGTCCGGAGTTCCGACCCACAATCTCATCTGAAGCGTCGCAGACCGGTGCACGTAGTCCAAGTCGATGCTGAGTATGTAGGCATCATGAAAGCCATTTGGCAGTTCTTTCTCAACCTCACCAAACGTCATTTGCCACCATCCCCCTGAAAGAAATAGGCCAAGTTACGACTTGTTTCAAAAATCCGTCCATTCACTAAAAGGCAAGAATCCATGCCCATTCAAGAGTCTTAATAGCAATATAAATCAATGCTGCACCGATCCCGGTCGTTA
>JACQDE010000084.1 GCA_016201285.1 Acidobacteriota bacterium
GATCCCTTCCTGCACGATCTCCCACTTCTCCTCCGCCGTCCGCTGCACTCGCGGTTTCCTGCTCATGTCGCCGCCTTTGAAGTCGGAGGCCCCGCATCATACCGAAACTACCTGTCTAGTTTTAGAGGGGTGCACTACAGCTCCATGACCTGCCCTAGCCACCGACAAAGCACGGCTTTCGAGCTGCGCACGGCTTTCCGAAACTGGGCCAATTCAGTTGCACAACCACGGCTGGCCGCGTTTGCTTCCGCTTGGGAAAGCCTCTTCGCAAGTGCTTCGAGTTCTTCTGGTTTAGATGCCGCGCGCACGTTTGGGAAGCCACACGGCTGGAAACAAACTGGGCATCGGTCTTCCGATTCTCGAATCTCAGCTCGGCAGTTGGGATTGGGGCATTGCATATGAAGTTTTCTACATCTGAGGCCGTTTGGTGCCTCGAAGAGTGGCAGATGAACACAGATGATAGCGGTTGTCAATCGAGACTGGAAAGGTGAAATCCAAATGGCGCTTGAAACCGGGGAAAATCGCTGATAAACAAGGGGCATGCCGTCCGCACAGACGCAGGGTAAGACTATCGCATTTGAAAGCAGAGAGTCCCAAATTGAGGCGATCCGCGCGAGTTCGCTCTACAACGAAGACCTGGCGCCGACCGCGGTCGCCGAACGCCGCTGGGGCGCGTATGAATTCGCGGCGCTGTGGATCGGGATGGCCATCTGCATTCCGAGCTACATGCTGGCGTCGAGCCTGATTGCCGGCGGGATGAGCTGGAAGCAAGCCGTCTTCACGATTTTTCTGGGCAACCTGATCGTGCTCGCGCCGATGCTGCTGAACTCGCACGCCGGCGCGCAGTACGGGATTCCCTTCCCGGTATTCGCCCGGTCGGCGTTCGGCGTGCTCGGCGCAAACATTCCGTCGGTGGCGCGGGCGCTGGTGGCGTGCGGATGGTTCGGCATCCAGACGTGGATCGGCGGGCAGGCCATCCACACCATTCTGCTGTCGCTGTGGAGCGGATGGAGGGGCGTGCCGGGCGGCATCTGGATCTGCTTTTTCGCGTTCTGGACGATGAACATGTACGTGGTGATCCGCGGGACGGAATCGATCCGCATCCTCGAAGATTACGGCGCGCCGTTCCTGATCGTGATTTCGGTGGCGCTGCTGGCGTGGGCGTACGTGCGCGCGGGCGGTTTCGGACCGATGTTCAGCGCGCCGGGGAAGTTTGCGAGCTTCCGCGAGTTCCTGCCGTTTTTCGTCGTGTCGCTGACGGGGATGGTGGGGTTCTGGTCCACGCTGGCGCTGAACATCTGCGATTTCACGCGCTACGCGCGGAGCCAGCGCGCGCACGCTATGGGGCAGAGCCTCGGCTTGCCGCTGACCATGACGCTCTACTCGTTCATCGGGATTGCGGTGACGTCCATGACGGTGACGATTTTCGGCGAGGCCATCTGGGATCCCGTGGCGCTCGCTGGAAAGCTCGGCTCACCGATTGCCGTGGCGATTGCGCTGGCGGGCGTGGTGGTGGCCACGCTGACGACGAATGTGGCCGCGAACATTGTTTC
Organism: Acidobacteriota bacterium; assembly: GCA_016201285.1. Classification (GTDB taxonomy): domain Bacteria; phylum Acidobacteriota; class Terriglobia; order Acidiferrales; family UBA7541; genus JACQDE01. Next base: position 1,554 of record JACQDE010000084.1, read on the forward strand.
GCCGGCGAACGCGTTTTCAAACGCATGGCCGCGGGGAATCAGCTTCCGCACCGGTGGGATCATTACCGGCATCCTGGGCGTGGCGATGATGCCATGGAAACTGCTGGCCAATTACGAGACGTACCTCTATACGTGGCTGGTGGGCTATTCGGGATTCCTCGGGCCGATTGCGGGGATTCTGATCTGCGATTACTACCTGCTGCGGAAGAAACAGCTTTCCATCGCGGACCTCTACCAGCGCGGCGGAGTGTACGAGTTTTCGCGCGGATTCAACTGGAACGGTCTGGCGGCGCTGGCGGCGGGTTGCGGCGCGGCGTTTTTGGGGCTGATCTATGAACCGATGCGGATGCTATACAGTTATGCGTGGTTCGTGGGTTTCGCGGTGGGGTTGAGTGCGTACTATGCGTTGATGACGGTGACACAGCCTGCGCCAGAGGCGGCGGATTAGCAGATGTAGCGGCGGGTTTATCCTGCCAGAGTGGCGGCGTAAAGCCGTCTCTACAGGGGGAAAGGGCCATGCAATTCGGGATTACGTTGAAGCCGGACATCTCCGTGGAACGCGTGGTGGCGCTGGCGCGGCAGGCGGAGGAATGCGGGTTCGAATACGGCTGGATGTTCGACTCGCACGTGCTGTGGAAGGAGCCGTTTCCGCTGATGACGCTGATGGCGGCCAACACGAAGCGCATGCGGCTGGGACCGTGCGTGACGAATCCGGCGGTGCGCGACGTGACCGTGTGCGCGAGCCTCTTTGCGACGATGAACCTGATCTCCGGCGGGCGAATGGAAATTGGCATCGGGCGCGGCGACAGCTCGCGGCGCGTGCTGGGCAAGAAGCCGACGACGCTCGAGAACCTGGAAGAATTCGTGCGCGACTTCCGCGAGCTGAACGCTGGAAGAACGGTGCAGTACGAGGGAAAGGACGCGCGCCTGACGTGGACAAACGGCAGCGTGCCGCGCGTGTGGGTGGCAGGTTACGGACCGAAGGCGCTGCGGTGCGCGGGGCGGATCGGCGATGGCGTGATTCTGCAATTTGCCGACCCGGACCTGATTGCATGGTGCGTGGGGTTTGTGCGCGAAGGCGCGCAGGAAGCGGGGCGAGATTTCAGCAAGATTGAGATCATGTCCGCGGCGCCGGTGTGGGTGTCTGACGACCTCAATGTGTGCCGCGAGCGCGTGCGGTGGTTCCCTGCCCTGGTGTCGAACCACGTGATGGATTTGATTTCAAAGTACAAACCGGAAGAGCTGCCCGAGGCGCTGATTTCCTACGTGCGGAACCGCGGCGGGTACGATTACCAGCACCACTGCGAAGTGGGCAGCGACAACGCGGATTTCGTCACCGATGAAGTGGTGGACCGCTTCTGCCTGGTGGGGCCGGTGGAGGCGCACCGGCAGAAGATCGAGAAACTGCGGAGCGTGGGCGTGACGCAGTTCAACATCTACCTGATGTGCGGCGAGGAGGAGAAGACCCTGGAGATTTATCAGCGCGAGGTGCTGCCGCATTATCAACGAGCATCGAAAGTGTCCGGCTAAGTAGATTCCTCGCTTCGCTCGGAACGACATCAAAAACCAACGGAGCCGGCGAGACGCCGGCGCTACGAGGCACTCATGCGATTCGATACGGTGATCAAGAACGGCACGGTGGTGACGGCAACGGATACGTATGCCGCGGACGTGGGTATTGTGGGCGACACGATTTCCGCGATTGCGGCGCAACTGCCCACCGAAGGCGCGACGAAAATCATTGATGCGAAGGGCTGCTTCGTGATGCCGGGCGGCATTGATGTGCACACGCACCTGGACATGCCGTTCGGTGGAACGACCAGCGCGGACGATTTCCAGACCGGCACGATCGCGGCGGCCTTCGGCGGCACGACCACGCTGGTGGATTTTGCAATCCAGTACAAGGGCCAGACGCTGCGCACAGCGTTCGACGCATGGATGAAGAAGGCCGACGGCAAAGCGGCGACGGACTACGCGTTTCACTGCATCATCACCGACCTGAATGACGCGCAGCTCGAAGAGATGGGCGCGCTGGTGCACGAGGGCGTGTCGAGCTTCAAGCTGTTCATGGCGTATCCGGGCGTGTTTATGCTGGATGACGCGAGCATTTTCAAAGCGATGTCGCAAGCCGCGAAGCACGGCGGGCTGATCTGCATGCACGCCGAGAACGGCGGGGCGATTGACGTCATTGTGCAGCGGGCGCTGGCGGAAGGAAAAAAGGCGCCGAAGTATCACGCGCTGACGCGTCCGACGACGGCGGAGGCGGAAGCGACGTCGCGGGCTATTGCGCTGGCGGAGATGGCCGGCGCGCCGGTGTACATCGTGCATCTTTCGTGCAACGACGCGCTGGAAAAGGTGCGCGAGGCGCGCGACCGCGGGGTGCCGGCGTACGCCGAGACTTGCCCGCAATACCTATTTCTTTCCCTCGATAATTTTGACGTGCCGGGATTCGAAGGGGCGAAGTATGTGTTCACGCCGCCGCTGCGGGAAAAGTGGCACCAGGAAAAACTCTGGCAAGGCCTGGCAAAGGACACGTTGCAGATGGTCTCCACCGACCACTGCCCGTTCTGCTTTAAGGAGCAAAAGGAGATGGGCAAGGACGATTTTACGAAGATCCCGAACGGCGGGCCGGGAATCGAGCACCGGCTGAGCCTGGTGTACACGGGCGGAGTGCACGGCGGGCGGTTTTCGGCGAACCGGTTCGTGCAGCTCGTTTCCACAGGGCCGGCGAAACTGTTCGGGCTCTACCCGCGAAAGGGCACAGTGGCGGTCGGCTCGGACGCGGACGTAATCGTCTTCGACCCCAACTTCGAGCAGACGATCAGCGCGAAGACGCACCACATGCGCGTGGATTATTCGATGTTCGAAGGCATCCACACGAAAGGCGCGCCGAAAGTGGTGCTTTCTCGCGGGCGCGTGGTGATCGAAAACAATTTGTTCGTTGGCCGCGCCGGCGCGGGACAGTTCCTGCGGCGGCGGACATACACCGGGCTGTAGGAGAAGAGCAGGTTGTAAGTGTGGTGCCCGGGGCGAGAGTCGAACTCGCACGTCCTTTGTAGGACTGGGGATTTTAAGTCTCAACTCTGTGATTCTTGTCCGTTTCGAAATTCCTTGCAAGAGGTTGAAGAAGAACCGAATGCGCACAAATAGCCGTGTGCACTGGTTTTGCCTGTTTGAGCCAGAATTTAAACATTTTATAACAGGTATTGTAACAGGTTCCTTGCGGTCAAACAAATCAATCACGCGACACGGGCATCATCGCTTACCAGCAAATCCCGCGGTCGGTGCTGTGAAACTTCTCAAAGGAGGATGTCATGCGTCTTGCGGGGCGCGAGCGGTTGGGGTTTTATCCGCTTCCAGTTGCGGAAGCCAAGCGTATCCGGGGATTTCTTAGCTTCACGAGCGGTCCATGCACGTCGCTTGATCCCTGCATCGGGGACGGTATTGCGTTCCAGGCCGTGACCTCTGATGCGCAGATGCGTCGTTACGGAATCGAGCTCGACGCCTATCGAGCTGAGCAGGCCCACGCGCTTGTGGACGAGTTGATCCACGGCAACTGTTTCGACGTGCAGTGTCCGGTCGATTCCTTCTCCCTGGTTTACTTGAACCCTCCCTATGACTTCGAGGTCGGCGAAGGGAAGTCACAGCGGATGGAGAAGCTCTTTCTGGAGCACGTATACCGCTGGCTGAAGTGCGGAGGCGTGCTCGTATTCGTGATTCCAGGGACGCGCATTGAGGAATGCAATGCCGCGCTCTCGGTCCACTTCCGCGACGTGCGTGTCTACCGGCTCATCGAGCCTGAGAGCGCGCGCTACAGACAGGTTGTTCTCTTCGGCGTTCGCCGCACGCGGAACGAAAGGGAGAAATTGCAGGATGCCGACATCACGCGCGCGCGGCAATGGCTCGGGTCACTGTCGAGGGATCCTGAGCAACTTCCGCCTCTTTCGTTCGAGCCGAATCACCAATATGTGGTGCCGCCCGGGGACCCGGTGCGCATGGTTTACCGTGGGCTTCCGTTGGACCAGATTGAGGACATGCTTCCAAAGTCTTCCGCGTATCGTCAGGCCGCGCCCATCCTGTTCGCACAAGAGGCAGATATCGCCGGCCGGCCGCTAACGCCGCTGCACGGCGGCCACGTGGGACTTCTTTGCACGGCAGGAATGCTGAATGGGATCTTCGGCGAGGGAGAAGCCCGGCACATCGCTCACTGGCAGTCCATCAAAGTCGTGGACCGGACAGAGGAGGAGGAAGACAGATCAACAGTAGTTCGAGAGAAAGAGCGGTTCTCGAACGAGCTAACAGTCATATACTCGACCGGCCAAACTGCCGTTCTGAAGTGAGCCTGAATTCACTGGGGGCAATGCGCTTCTTGAACTGGCAACCTTGCACGAGTAAGTTTTGGCAGGAAGGCGGAATCCGATTGGCGAGGGGTGAGATGAGCCTTGTCTTCGTGGATTGCGAAGCGGTAGGTCCCTGTCCGGCACTCGGTCGGTTGACAGAATTTGGCGCTGTCATCTTCGATACCAGGGCGACCTTCCACGGAATTACCAAGGAAGGAGAGGAGGCAGAAGTGTTTCGTTCCTTTGCGGCATGGCTCAAAGAGAACGTGGAAGGGCGCCCCGTCTTCGTATCCGACAATCCAGCCTTCGACTGGCAGTGGATCAATGACGGCTTCCACCGCTTTCTCGGCTATAACCCGTTTGGGCATAGCGCGCGAAGAATCTCCGATTTCTACGCAGGCTTGTGCGGAGATTTCTACAAGACTCAAAACTGGAAACGACTGCGAATTACGCCGCACGACCACCATCCGGTTCACGATGCCCTGGGAAATGTGGAAGCGTTCGAGCGGCTGCTTAAGGGGGAGCGATGACCGACGCACGGGTCTTCTAGAGATATCCCGTGGTGTGGGAAGTGCCTTTGGAGAACGGAAAGCCACGTAACTCAATCCACGCGTGTCGCATCGTTGTTTGATTCTCTCCCCTCCGCGAACGAATGCCGCCTTTTCCTTCATTCAGAAATGGAGCGAAATCCCGTCCTTGCAGACAGGAGCGCGATGGCAAGCCCATAGAGATGCCAATCGTGATTTTGGCTGAGCGCCACTTTGGGCAAATTTCTCGAACCTGGGGAACGACCACTGACACTTGATGTAAGGAAAGGAGTATCGGTGAAGAACGCCAACGAGCGTTTTGGAAGCCTCGAATTCACAAAGCAGGTGAAGGACGCAACCACGCGAATTCGCGTTTACATGGACCGGCTGATTGCAGAACCACCGAAGGAAGAGCGTGGATCAGCTGCCGCCCATTTCTTCTCAATCTTGGGGGGCGATGCGGAGGTTGCTGCCTTGTGGGCAGCCGTGACAGAGGGAGCATTCTTCCAGGCCCGGTTTCCGGGCCGGCCGCCGATTACGATTTCTTTGGGCCCCGAGGCGCAATGCTTTCGCGGGAGTGTGACAATTCAGGGGCGTAATCGTCCGGTCCGACATCTGGTGGCGCTCTCGGCGGAGTTGGTCAAGACCAGGCCCGGAGCGGACGGCGAGGGGAAGCGAACCATTCTGTACGACGACGATCCGGCATTCGTGCTGTATCGGCTGTCGCGCCGCTTCGGCTTGCCCGTCGTCCCTGAGTGGTCAACGTGGTTCAAGCGCGAACTTGAACGGCGCAAGGCCATCGAGCCGCTCTGGGGACTCGGATGCTCGCCAGTGCTCGTAAAAGGAAACAAGGAACGGTTTCTCGGCTGGATTGGCAAGGCCTTGAAGCAGGGCTTGGTTTCTATTCCGGAAAGCAATGGATCAGTTCTTTGGAGGTTGCCGGCGAATTCCTGGTGAAGACAGGGGGACGCCTGCAACTAGGGAACCGTCTCGTGGTGCCTGGCCTCCGCAGCCCCGGGGAAGGCTAGGCAGGGGGGTAGTGAAGCAGGCTTGCGCCAACTTAGCAGCCAGCGGCCTTGTCGAATTGAGGGGGAGGCCCAGGCCTGGGTGACTCAGACGCGTACTCTTCGACTCTTTGCCTCAGCATAGCCGCAAAAGAGGCATCTATCAGTTCCGGCGGGAATTTCTTCAAGAATGCCAGCAGCACCTGATATGTCACGCTGAGGCCAAATAAGTAGGTGTCTGCGGAAAAGGCATCGTAGGCAAGACAAAAATAAACTACGGCCCTCTGCCACTGGCCGCGCTCCAATGCCAAGAGGAAGAGATTGCGATAAAAGCGTCCTCTTTCTGCAGGACCGCAGGTGTACATTCGCTTCTTTATACTCTCACAGATGTTCTGAGCCGTTTTGAATTCTCCGCATTCGATCGCGTAAGATAAGAGGTTGTCAGACATCAAGGCCGCGAAATCGCTGTCGCCAGCTATCTGCGACTGATTCTCAGCCTCCCGGCAACACGCAACGATCCGTCTGGTCAGATCAAGCAATACTTGCATTCTGTTTGAAGCTTCCGACCGAGGCTTCGAAAACTTGATGCTCGCGGAGGGATCCTCCATGCCTTTTCGAAAAGCTGCGGCCATGTCTTTGCGCCGTATCGGTTCTGAAGGTGAGACCTGATCTCGCACTGCTCTGTACATCGCCCCTAGGCGGGCGTACATTAGCGCACGACTGCGTGCGGTCTTGCGATCCATGCGGCGTCCCGAAGCTTTGTTAAGGGCGGTTACGAGCAGGGAGATTGCAGTTGTGAGATCGTTCGCTGCGTAGGCTAGATTTGCCAGCGCAAGGCCGGTTGGCTTTCCGCGCATGCCAAAAAAAATGCTGGCCAAAGCTCGGATCAGGGCCGAGTTTAGCTGAACATCTATCTGCCCTTCTTTGCTCTGCTGCAACTCTATCGTAGCTAGAAGGGCCACATCTCCGAAAGCCTGCATCTTATGCTCTGCTGTGAGGTGCGGGAGGATTGGGGTCTGCAAGAAGTCGACAATCGTTGAAGCTAGAAATCTTCGGCCATAGGGATCGTTCACAAGCCCGTCCCACAAGAGGTGCAAGCATCCATAAGCCAAGGTGTATCGACCGGATTGAAAAAGAAGATCCTCTGCATCGAGTACATTCCGATAGTCATGTCTTCTTTGCGACAGCATCAGTAAGCGCCTAGGCAACAGTCGGCGCGTGCTTTCGCAATCCGCAGATGCGACCGCCTGCAGCATCGATCTGAGTCGGTGATGAAGAAAAAAGTATTCTCCATTACGTCCGGAGCGTTCGACCAATCGCAAACTAAGGGCAACAGGCAGCCCACCTGCTACGGTCCGACCCCCAAGCAGCACTTCAAGACCCACCTCATCCTCGGGTCGTCGCAGAAGAGATAGACCGACTAGCAGTTCGTATGCTTCTCTCGGGAGCATGGCTTTCCATCGTTCAACTAATTGTCTTAGGTGTCGATTGGGGCCGATTACAGTTGCCGGTGAGTTGGCGGGCTTTACGATGCGTGGCGAATGGTGCGCTGGTGTTGCGGCTTCGCATTTAGCAATTAGGGCGTTCGTCGAGGCGGCGTCAGCCACCATCTCCGGACTACGGCCAGTGATACTGGCCAGAAGAACCGGATCGGATTGCTGTGCGTGGACTATAGCCCCGAAGTGGTGTAATCGCCGTTGAAGTTCGCGAGCAAGTTCGACACCATCTGCTGCCAATCTGGGCAACAACAAATCGGGGTCAATTTCTGAGGTCATCAAGACAACTGCACCTGCGTCGAGGCAATAGAGAATGACGTAGCCGAGGGCATATTCCCAAAACTCTCTCCTGACCTCCGCTGTGCCGTTGTGTCGTGCAACATCCACAAAAACCAACCCGCATTTGTTCACACCAAGCAACTTGGAGTTCTCGTCGATGTTGCGCTCTGTCCGCACGCCTTGTGAGCGCAGGAATCGAGTAATGTCAGAGCGCATTTGAAAACCTGGAACCGTGCCAATCTGGAACGGGCGGAACCAGAGCGCGTGCTCTGCGAGATTTTCTCCCGCTAGCGCCTTCGCAATTGCACAACTCTTTCCGACTCCGGCTGGCCCCCAAACAAAAATCAGCTGCTTGCCAGAGGCAAGTCTTTCGCCGATCTGTTTGGACAGGACAGTCGGGACAAGCTCCCTATCGAACTGTCGGGCTGCATCGAACCCAAAACGAGGCGCGGGACCACGGGTTCGGTAACGGCTACAGAATGACACCAGCCAATTAAGAAACTCCTGAGACGGGTGGGCACTCACTTCCGAGTGAAAAAGGTCCTCCGGAAGAGGCAGGCGCCGGAGGTGAAGCGCTTCGTGTAACTGTGCAAATAGCGCTTTGGCATCCTCAATCACCAATTGGCGAGCGATGATCCCTCTCTTTGCCGCTAGGGACAGCAAGCGCCGAACGCCCGGGCGGACTGGAGACCCGCGCCTTTGGGCCCAGTACAAGCCGTGCTGACAACCTCCGCGCACAATTGTGTCGCTAAGGATTCGAAGGACGCTGTTGTCTCCGCCATACCCAACCACGAGCAATGCCCTCTCAGAAAGAAGCCTGCTGAGCTTCCCGCGCATGTTCTTTGTGTACTTTGCACGGATTTCCGCTGGTAGATTCGCGAGATCAGTCTCGTGGAAGTCGCCGTGGAGTTTTATGACTACCGTGCGCGGCTTCGTTCCGACTTCCAAGGACGCATCGTGTGTTACAACTAGAGGTGGATCTTCTGGTGCGAGAAGTGCGGTCGCTACTTCGATGAAACGATCAAAATTTGTTGTGTAAACCTCGCGGATCAGTCCTTCTCCTACCAATTGAGCCAGCAAAAACTGTGCCTCCGTTGGCCACGCTCCGTCCATCAGTGATTCAAAGAAGGCGCGGCGTTCAGTTGGGTGAGGGAATGTCCTAAGCATGGCAAGGGAGTAGTCAGAAAGTTTTCGGCTACACGACTGCCGATATCTTTTCCACCACCCTTCGACTTTCTCGCCTGACGGTTCGGCGCGAGTCACCAAACGGTGGATCTGCTTAAATAGGTCCCGTTTTAGTTGAGCTGTCAGTTGCTCACCGGTTGGGATTGTAGGGGCAGAACATCCAGCGCCGACAAAGACGGCGAGCTTGCCCTCTTGCAGCATGCGGATCAACTCGCCGGTTTCCTCGCCTGATACCATCTCGGATGTCTTCCGTTCTAATGTTCCCCTAATTCTGTAGCTAGATCTAACCTCAGAATGAGCGTGCTCGACATTCAGTATGAAAGAAGCGGCCACCGGTGGGCCGCATTCTAGGCTAGTTGCGCCTGGGATTCTAACTCCGGATTTAGGAATCGGCTTAGTTCCTCCACTTCGCGATGGCCTTTGAGATTGTGAAAGTTCTTCTCCGGTTTGGTCGTAGCCATTTGTGCTCCTGGATGGGCATACCACAGACCGGTTTCTTGCCCATCGCGATTCCCGGGAGTACCAATGTCGACCTAGCGGCAGCAGAAAACGCAAGACAAACTCTTTGTTAGCCTAAGATGCAGCCGACGACTGAAAATGCACTCCGGAAATGCGTTCCTTCCAACAAAGGACCTCCCGAAAGGACAAGACCGTGCAATTGCCAAAAGACATCAACGACTACTTGCGTGCCTGGGCTTCAGAACTGGGGGAAAGGATTCTTTGCTCCTACCCGCCGCTCCACTTTGTTGAGGATGTGCCTGCGGTGTCGCTCGGGCACCTGTTACGGAAACCATTCCCTGCCCAAACGCTCGCCATCATGGGCGTCGTGAAGCGCTGGAACGATGCCCGCGCCGCAGCCGTGATCGCCGAATGTGGCACGGGCAAGACGCTGATTTCTCTCGCAGCGATTCATGCGCACAGTGACGGAAAGCCATTCACCGCCTTGGCGATGGTTCCACCTCAGTTGGTCGAGAAGTGGGCGCGAGAGGCGTTTCGGACCCTGCCGCGTATCCGCGTGTTTTTCATCGACGGTCTTCGCACTCCAATGAGTTCGAACGGGCATGTCGGGGTCAACGAAGTGAGGCTGAGAAATGGCCGCATCGTGCGCGAGGGATTGCGCACCACGTTGACGGAGTTGCGCCTGCGAAGGACTGCACGGACGGCACGGGAGCGATGGGATTCCATCTGCTGCGGCCCGGCGCTCTTCATTGTTGGTCGCGACCGGGGAAAGCTGAGCTACTTCTGGCGCCATGCCTACGCAATTGCGCGCTGTGGACGTTTTCAGGGCAGCGTCGTCAACGCAGACACCGGCAGTCCCATCTACTTGGGGGAAGATGGCGAGCGACTCCTCTCCATTGACTTCAAGAAAGCCAAGCTGAGTGAAATCCTCGGCAGTCCTAACGGCGACGAAACCAAGAAGTTGCGCCGGGCCCTGTACAGCGCGCTATGGGAGGCAGATGGCAGTAAAGTCCGCCGCTTCGCTCCTGTCGACTTCATCGGCCGCTACATGCCGGACTTCTTCGATTATGCCATCGCCGATGAGGTGCACGAACTGAAGGGAGACACGGCGCAGGGAAACGCGCTAGGCACCCTTGCTGCATGCGCCCAACGAACCCTCGTGCTGACGGGCACGCTGCTTGGGGGCTATGCCGACGAGGCGTTCAACATTCTGTTCCGGCTTGAACCAGCGAAGATGGTGAAGGAAGGCTTCGAGTTTGGCGAAGCCGGTATCCGCGCTTTCACGGAAACCTATGGGCTGCTTGAGAAAGTTACGGTGATCGAGCCGGCAGACAACGCCTGCTCAGAAGCTCGCATAACCAAGCGCGTGCGGCGGCGCCCAGGCGCTTCGCCTCTGCTCTTTGGCCGCTTCCTGATGAGCCTCGGGGCGTTCATCTCACTCGAAGACATTTCGGAGGCGCTGCCGCCTTACCGGGAAGAGGTGGTCAGCGTGGAGATGGACCCTCCGTTGCGCGAGGCCTACCAGAAACTCGAAGAGGACGTGAAGCGCGCCTTCAAGGAACATCGCGGCAACCAGTCGGTGATGAGCGTCGCGCTCAACGCCCTGCTGCTGTATCCCGACCGCCCATTTCATTTGGGGAACCTGTTTGGGTGGGAGTTTAATCCGGAGACGCAGCGCCGGGAAAAGTTCTTAATTGCAGAGACACAGGACCTGGACGAGGAGCGTGTATACGCGAAAGAGCAGAAGCTCGTGGAGGAGGTCAAGGCGGAACTCGCGCGGGGTCGTCGCTGCCAGATCTATGCGGTGTACACGCAAAAGCGAGATGTGACACGGAGGCTGGAGCGCATCCTTGCCAATGAAGGAATCCGAGTGGCCATCCTGACGACGGAAACACCTCCCGAGTCGCGCGAGGCGTGGTACGAGCGGCAGCTCCGCGCGGGCGTGCAAGCAGTCATCTGTCATCCGAAGCTGGTTCAAACAGGACTGGACCTGATCGAGTTTCCGACGATTCTGTTCTACGAGACCGGGTACTCCATCTACGTGCTTCGCCAAGCCAGCCGCAGAAGCTGGCGCATTGGCCAACGGTCTCCGGTCAAGGTGAAGTTCCTTCACTATGCGGGCACCATGCAGGAGACCTGTCTGCGGCTAATGGGCAAGAAGCTTCTGGTGTCGCTCGCTATGGAGGGTAAGTTTTCTTCGGAAGGGTTGCAGGCCATCGAGGACGGCGAAGACATTCTCATGGCGATGGCGCGGGAGTTGGTCACGGAGAAAGGGATCGGCGAAAGAGCCGATGCTATCTGGGCGGCGTTGCAAAAGAAGCAAGAAGAAGTGCTTGGAGTCTCAGCGACTGTGGCGGATGAACCTGAAGTTGCAGAGATTCCCGACGTGACATCGCCAGGTGAGCCTGCTGTACCGATGCCCGATCAGTGGACGGAGCTGCGCGCATCACTTGATTCCGGTCGGAGGAAGAGCGGGCGGCGGGGAGCGACGCCACCTGAGGGACAGCTCGCTCTGTTCTGAACTCGTTCAATTCGCCCCGAATTCCTCAGCGAGCGAGACCACTCCAAATCAAAAATTGAAGGGAGAAAAACCAAATGGGAATCCTCGGCTTGACGCACGATGAAACTGGCGCGGCGTTGGAAAGGCTCCCGGTCACGATCAAAGTAGCGATTGGAGAAGGGCCGCAGCCGGGAGAACAGAACGGTCATCCGCGCCGTCTCGATCACTTTGTTTTCAAACGCAAGACTCTTCGAGGGCAAGACGTTGTATGGGAGCCTGCGACAGACATCGCCGAAGCCTTTGGCGAAAAACCGACCGAACTCGGGATCATCTTCCTCAATGACGACCCGCGAGAAGTTTTCCGCACGGAATATGCCTGGTGGACTCCTACAGGCTGCAAGTGCCACGGCGAGTTGGTGCAAATCGAGAATGGAGATGGCGCGAAATACGAGATGCGTGCCGTCCGGAGGACACCGAAGCATCCGGAAGGCGAACTGTGGCCAGGCGGCTACAAGTACGTCGATGGTCCGAAGAAAGGACAGCCCGTGCCTCCATGCGGGGACGGCTGCCCTGATCTGGAGCGAGGCGACTGCCGGCCCTCGGGTGACCTCTACTTCATGCTGGAGAAGTTCCCGACGCTGGGTGCCGTGTGCCGCCTCCACACGAGCAGCTACCGTTCGATCCGCAACCTGTCAAACGGGTTGATGCAAATTCGGCGATTCAACGGGGGCCGTCTTACACGAATTAGGGCCCTGCTGAAGTCAACTCCAGAACGAATCTGGTACAACGATCGCGACGGCACGCGGCACTCGTCTGTGGCATACATCCTCAGTCTGGAGCTCGCGGCCATGAATATCCCTGGGCTTGTGGCCAGCATGACTGAGCCAGTCCGACTCCTAAAACAGCGGCGCGGCAATTCTCACCGCAACAGCCAAGCTCAGTACGTTGTGCGCGAGACGGACGCCGAACGAGCGGAAGAGATTGCCGCCGAGTTCTATCCGAACAACGGTGTCCAGTCACCGGAAAACGCAGGGCCGGCCGAAGGACCAACTGAAGAAGACGAGCAGCGCGTGAGGATCTGCGAGATTGCCCGCAGGCTTGGCTACAACGAGGCCAAGATTAGGATGAAGTTGGGGCAGTGGGCCCGGAATCTGGCTGGCCTCGAACGCGAGCTGTTGAACGAGCTTGACGCTTTGCCTGATGACCCAGATCGGCGGTCCGACAGAACTGGGGCCAAGCGAGGCCGGGAAGAAGGTCAAGAAGGCCAGCACTGCTGAAGCTGCGAATTCTGCGACTCCAGCGACACCGGGCTGAAAAGCCGGGGTCTGCCGTGTGCCTCCTCTTTTGAGAGCTTGGCCTGCGAGGATTGTTCCAGCCTGCTGTACAACAGGAAGCGACAAGTGGGTTACCGGATCTGAAACCGAATCACAATTGCTAGTGTCGTTTGCCCCTTGACCACAATTGCTGTTTTTTGAGAGGATTTAGCGAGTTGGGGAATCGCTCAACTTTGAAGGAACTCAGCAGGAGAGGACGACTACGATGCAGAATCAGATCCCGCTTACATCCCTTCCCAACGGTTCGGTGCTGGCAACAACCATCTACTACGGCGGGATTCCGTTTCCCCACTCGGGAATTATTGAGCGCACATGGAAGGGGCCGGTGGTCCACCAGAATTCAAAGAAGCTTGGGAGAGCCGTCACAACCAGCTTCGAGGAATTTACTGAGGGCAACCCCGCTCAGGTAACCTACATTCCGCAATCGGCGGCAGAAGGATCCCTCATTGTTCGCAGGGCTTTGAATGACGTCGCGCGCGGCATTCCGTGGACGGTAGTTGATAACTGCGAGGACCTCGTGTCGCGCGCAGTCACCGGCCGTAACGGAAGCCCAACTCGGAAAGCTCTCGTCGGCGTAGGCTTGTTCGGCCTTGCCCTCTTTTTTGCATCAAGAGCCTGACTGACCGGGGGTCCAGAGGGCCGGTTTCAGGCCGCTTTCCCGTTCACAGATGATGGACGATAAGGCACCCAGTTCTCTCAGCCCCCTGCTTTAATGCCCAAGGCATCGGCCCTAGAGCGGGAGCCGACCGAAGGCTTCCTCCTAAGAACCCCACCGGCTGATTGCCCACAGAGACTCACCAAGCCCGAGGCGCAACCATTCAAGAACAGCGGTGCGTCCCTAGTCGGACCTATTGGGCCAGGGGCTGGTCAGGAATCGGCCCTCGCGGCTTGGCGTAATTCTTCTCAAGCAGGCCGATCGGACACCAAACTCCAACAAGCATCGTTTGGCGGAGGTGGAAAGATGAATGCGTCTGCGGAGCACCTAGTCGGAGGCCAACTACTGCTCATCCCACCGCTGAGTCAGTCTCGTCAGGCGGACATGGCCTGCCAAAGCCTTTACGTACGAAAGCATGTCGTTGGCGGACGTGCCGCCGATAGTGAGGCCGCGGCACGAGGGATCGAGGTTCACCAAGTCCTGGCCGAGTACATCAACCAGCTAGTGGAAACCAGGCGATCAACTGACTTCAAGCTGTTTGACCGCCTGGCTAGTGGCGCGGGGCGCGAAGCCCGGGAGGCACTAGACAGGTTCCGGGACAACCACGCTTTCGATCCCGAGCGAGTGCTGGCGACGGAGTTCTACATCGCGCTCGACAACGGCTTCAACCCAATTGAAGGCGCTGCGTCAGACGCGTGCGATCCCGGAGCCAACAGCACGGGGCGCGCCACCTACGAGGGCACGCTTGATTTGATACTCCTCGATTCGGTCACAGACGCTGAGATCCATGACTGGAAGAGCTACTACCAGATCATCGATCCAGACACCTTCCAGTCGAAGTTCTATCCGCTGCTACTGATGTGCCTCAATCCGTCCTTGCAGCGTGTGAGGTTCGTACTGGAATTCATCCGCTACGGAGCCTCTCGATCAATCGAGTACACGCGGCAAGACGTGCCCCGGTTGAAAGAACTGGCGGAGCACGAGCGCGCGCGGCAGCGCCAACTCCACGAAGTTAGTGCCGAGGGCAGAGGGGAGCTCAAGGCTTCGCCCGGCCGGCATTGTACTTGGTGTCCGCTTCTGCTGAACGGATGCCCCGTTTCAAAGACAAACTCCTATGCCCAAATGACCGCGGAGGAGCGCCTCCGGTTTGCGCTGTGGCTTCAGGAGGCAGAGAAGCAGAACACAAAGGTCTTGAAAGACCTCATGGTCGACCATGGCCCCATCAGATACAGGGATGAGAATGAGACCGAATACTTTGCCGACTTCATGCCTGTCGAAAAGAAGTTCTATCCTTACGGGGAGACCGCACGCGTCCTAGACGAGTGGCTCACGACTCATCCTGAAGACACAGAGTTTACAAAGAGACTTACAGTGTCCGGACTATCGTCGCCACTCAAAGCCAAGAAGCGCAATGAGCTTGCTGCCAAGATGAGTGAGTTGGCGGAGATTCGTGTAGAGACGGAACTCAAAGTCGGCCGAGCAAAAGATCAAGAGGCGGGACTAGAAATGGCGAGTAGGAAGGAACGGTCTTAGAAATCAGCCGTTCGAGGCGAAGCGCAAGGGCTATCGGACCTATAGAAATCCTAGCGACGACTTTGTGGTTGCGGCACAATCAGGCTGGCGGTGACTGTCAGCAATTTAGGGAGGCAGGCAAATGACGGTGCAAGAACTCTATGACCTAACGAGGAAAGAAGGGCATGACCCACGCAGGGTGGAGATTTTTCTAGCGGAAGGCCTGGCGGCGAAAGGTTTCCAACCCAAAGCAGACCCCGTTGCCGAGGTGGCGTTTCAAGGGCACGCGGAAGGGCGGCGCGGCTGGCGTGGGGCCTACTTGGTATTGGAGGGGGCCATTCACTTGTGACCTTGCAAGGGGTGGCCAAATATGAAAAAAGCATATCGGCAAGCTCTGATTGCCAGGATCAACTGCAAGGACTGGTGGCATGTTCCTCCAGTTGATCCCCAGGCCTACCAGAAACGGGGGAAGTTCTATGCTTCCACGTTTCGAGAAGCGGAGTTCTGGGGTCGGCCACTGGACATGCCTGAGCGGGTGCGAGTTGAGAATCCGCTCATAGGTGACGAGTCGCACGTCGAGAAGGCACTATTCGGAAAGGCCCTGAGGCACCCCGACCTGGACAAAACTCCCCATGCCAACTTGGTTGCATGGCGATTCAGACTGGACGCCAGAATGAAGAAGGCCGCAGTAGCGAAGGGCTATGACGCCATTGTGATTCTGAGCAGGTCGGGTTTCCAGAAGCTGCGAACTCAGGGCAGACTTCCCCTCAGCATCGAATTGAACATCGTTCGCGCAACAAGAGCCTGATTCCTCGGAAGATTGGGGCGAGGTTTGATTCTGGCAATATCGGATGAGATCTTTAGCGACCGCAGGGCAAATGGGCTCTTCTCTCGGCTAGCTTAGGACCAGCTTCAAGTCAATAACGTAGATTGGCTGGACGAAACCTGAAAGTATCAAACGGTGGGTTGAGTGTGGAATGACTTGAGGATTCGGCACTGCAATTGGGGAGGATTCGAGTCTCTCAACAGTGATTCCGATTTCCGCTAATGCTTGCCTGTCCTCATCAGTGATCTCCCAGCACACAATGCAGTTGATATCGTTGAACATCTTCTGCGCGTCATCGAAATCCTTGGTGATGTTCCTGAGCCTAGATTTGAACTCAATGACTAGCTTCTTGTTGCCCCAGAGGGCGTACAAGTCATACTTACTTCGATATCCACAGCACAGCGGGGTGATGTTCCTGATTCTCCCGTTTCCAATGCATTCGAAGAACAGGGCAACCACACTTGCTTCCTGGTCCTTTGGGTTTTTTCTTAAGTGGATTCCCTGAAGCCCAAGATCAACAAGGCGGTCGATTTCAGCAAACGTTTCATCGCGATCCCAATCACTGATTGTGCTAACTTCTCCCGAGACATACTTCGTTACGTACTGGAGGTATTCGTTGAATATTTTCTTGCTGTAATCCTTGTAGATCGCGGCTTGCTTGCCGTGGATTGCCTTGCGTCCGATGTCGAACTTGAGCTTTGCGTCTTCAAACAACACAAAGACGTTTGACCAATACCCCGCGTAACCTGTCGTGGGATGCTCTGTTGAAATGCCGGTTGGCATTCCCCTAACGGAAGTAAAAATGCCGTGTTCAAAACGTGTAAATCCGAAATTCTCAAGCCATTCGTCGTCCTGGACTTGTTCTTGTGTGCATAGCCCGCTATAGATTGACAGCTGATCCCATGTGCTCCTCCTCGGGACAAAACAAGAAACGTATCGGATTACTCGCTGGTCTGAATGCTCGAACCTGCCATTCCGGGATATGACTCTGTCTCTGAGCTTAGTTCTCTTTTCGTGGTCAGTCCTGTCGCCCTCTCTGGTCCAAGCTATGAAATCATCCAAGTCGATTTGCGCGTTTTCCGACAGGTTCTCGAAGGGAAGCCAATATTTGAAGGGTACACGGTCCTCATGCGTTTGACCATCTTGGTCCTTAAACTTCAGGTGGATTTCAATCTCTTTATCAACATCCCATATGGTCTTTGTATTGCCTATCGCGGTCTTTGTGCGGAGAACGTGAACGAGTTGGGTCGCCTTCAAGCTGAAAATGCTCGGATTCTCAACGCCCTTGGCATGAACGATCGTACCCTGATGATGTGTATCTAAGCGGTCGTGTTGGAGCTTGAGAGGTGAGGGGTCGGTGGAGTTTTTCCAAGCAAACGCGTTGAGAACTTTTCCCTCACTCGCCCCATGTTCATTGCCCGATTTTATGTAGAAATCGTTGCACGAAAACATGACAAAGGTAAGCCCAACGCCCTTTTCACCGATAGTCTCCTCGTTACCGGCCTTGTCTGTGGCAAACGGCTTCAACAACTCCGGCAATCTTTCAGGGGGGATGCCTACGCCGTTGTCAGAAATCAGGATAGACTTTTCGTTGGCGTCAATTTCTAGGCGAATAATTCCCCTCTCCACATTTGCTTGCCGGACGGCGTCAACTGCGTTTTGGCAAAGTTCCGCAAGGACATCCCATGTATGATTGTAGCTGTCGTCGATGTCCCTAATACTGTGTCTGATCTGCTCGACGTTTGGCTGGAGAAAGTCTACAGAGCTCATTAAGCGCTTTCCTATCCGGGGGCATATTACTGCCAGCCTCAAACCGTGGCAAGGCATGTGAGTGTTTTGTCTCGGAGGAGGCTTGAATATGTGGGGCAGCGTCAATCCAAATTACCTTGCCCGCGAATTGTCCAACACCTTTTGTCTGCTTTCAATACACTCTGTGAACTCTTGGAAGTAGTTTTCGGATGCGGCGAACGAGGTAGGACGGCGAGACCTTCAGGGCGGCTGCGATCTCAAGAACGGCCGTAAGGGTTGGGGTGTGTTTCCTTCGCTCTAGAAGACTGATGTATTTGGGATGGTAGCCGCTCTCAAAAGCCAGGGCTTCCTGGGTCAAATGACGTTTCTCACGAAGCTCCACCAAGACCCGAGCGAAAGCCGCCCGCACGTGAAGCTCTCTAGGATGAGTCTTGCCGCCGATGCCTGCCATAGGCGGCAATAGGTTGCGACTTTGCTAAGCATAGTTCCACAAAGTATACTATCCCAGTGAATTGAGCCTAAAATGACTTCGGTGGGGGCTTCAGCACGGTGAGAAGCACTGCGCCATCGAGTTTTGGCATAGCCGACCTGACGGAATGTCCAGCATTTAGCAAATGCGGAATGGTTGCGACTGACGGGCTATACTTGCCGCGCTCCGGGGTGCCGTTCATCCCTGGTCGGACTCAGCATGGAATGATTCATAGGAGAATGTGATGAGCAAGAGTGGACGACCCCTAGCAGTCAGTGACGACCGCAAGTTCGAAGTGCATTGCGACGCGGGTGCTTTCGGTTCATTCTCCGTCGGGGCCAACGGGCTGGCTCTTCGGGCGGCGCAGCGTGTGCGACGGGATGGCACCCAAGAGATGTGGGAGTCGGTGGTTATAATCGGTAAGGAAGAAGAAAATGGTTCACTGGTGGTCCAAGTCCTGATCTGCAACCCTGAGTGGGATGAACCGGTTGAAGTTGCCCGTATCCGTTCGCAGCCCAAAACCTCTGGAGGGCCGACCATTGAGTGCGATCTCGGTTTGGCGAGACCCTGCTAGGAGTGAACTGTCGTGCTCAGTCCTGGTCCCCAAATCAAACCGGCACTCCGCGTGCCCGAGCATTGCCGATGCACCCGATTAATTTAGCTTGAATGCCTCACGCTATGCAGCTAACGTTCGGCGAGCAACAGGCGAGGATGGACGGGGTAAAAGGGCGGATGCTGTTGACGCTCTCGGGATCGAGGAGATTAGGTTGTTCGGCATGGTCCAGTAACGCAAACGAACGCTTGAGAGCATCTTTCGCTTGCGATCGAAGGCCCAAATTCTGTTTGCGGGAGGAACTTGGCGTGTGACTTTGGATAACGAAAACCCGCGCTCGACCCCTGAGAGGCCTTCCGCTAACGCTTCTCGTGAGGTTTCACATCTTTCGGATGAAGAACTCATCCTGCTGTTGCGGTCCGGCTCCCACCCTGCCATGTCCGTCCTGTTCGACCGCTTCCACAGGCTCGTTTTGAGCGTTGCTTGCCGGATTGTCCGCGACTTTGGCGAAGCAGAAGATGTGATGCAGGAGGTGTTCCTCGAAATCTATCGGAAGGCGACTCTCTTTGATCCTGCCAAGGGAAGCGCTAAGGTTTGGATTCTGCAGTATGCTTACCACCGCAGCATGAATCGCCGGCAGTTCCTCGCGATTCGAGGCCACTATGACCCGCGAAACCCCGTCATTTCAAACCGCCAGGAGTGGGAACCCCAAATGTCCCCCAATGGGTGGGGTGGATTGACCATCGAGGAACGCGAACGAATCATGCTGAAAGGCATGGAATCTTTGTCGGAGAAGCAACGAACGGTTCTCCAATTGGCATACTTCGAGGGGCTCTTGATAAAGGAGATCGCCGAGCGGATGGGCGAAAGTGCTGAGCGGGTCAACAACTATTACTTCCGGGGCCTGCACAAGCTTCGGGACGTGCTGCACGAAATGCTTGCGAGTGCGAAAGACGACAAGAAATGCACCGAGACGGCGAAGTCATAGACCACGTCAAGTTCCAACAGCTAGCTGCTTTGGCGGCGACGGGCCAGCTTTCGGCGGCGGAGTATGCCGAACTCGCTGCCCACTTCGAAGTGTGTCCGACTTGCAAAGAAGAGTACGGTGACTTTGAGGAGATCCTGCACGGCCAGTTGCCGCTCCTCCATTCGGAATTGGCCCCCCCGGCCGAGCTGAGTTCAGGTAGCCGCTCGGATGAATTCAAGGAGAGGTTCTTCGCCCGCGCACAGGCAAAGGGCCTGCCATTTGCCCCAGCTCTGCCCCCACGCCAAACCTGGGGTGCGAGGCTGCGACTCATTGCGCCGGGTCCGGTCTTTGCTTATGCCGCTATCCTGGTGCTCGCCGTCTTGGTCGGCTTCTCGGCCTACCAAGGGCGCCGGGCGAATCTGATAAGCCAGGCCCGCTTAGAGGAAATCCAAAGACTCGACAAACAGAATGCCGCCCTACGCGAAGAACTCTCTGACAAAGAAAAGGCTCAGGACGCCCTCACCGCCGATGAGCTATCAGCGGCGCGCTCCAAGAACGTGGAGTTGGCCGTGCGGTACGACACAATCGAGCAAAAGTTGAAGGCGGCATCGGATGAAATCGAGGCTTTGCGAAAACAGGCCCAGGAACAAACCCAAATCGGGCAGGAGAAGGAGAGCCGTCTATCAAGAGATTTGGATGTGTCTCGGGCAGCAATCGGCCAGATGACGGTCGAGCTCGACAATCTGCGCAAGGCACGCAATGAGGGTGCTCTTGCACTTGCAGATCGGCAAGCTCGAATTGAGGAGTTGCAGAAACAGTTGACGACTCAGACGGAATCTCTGGATCGCACGAGAAGATTGCTTACGGCGGACCGTGACATTCGGGACCTAATGGGCGCCCGCAACCTCCACATCACCGATGTGTACGATGTGGATGGGAAAGGAAAGACCCGCCAACTCTTTGGCAGGGTTTTCTACACAAAAGAAAAGTCCCTCATCTTCTACGCATTCGATTTGCAGAATCCGCAGATTACGCCAGCCAAACAGTCCTTCCAGGCTTGGGGCTACAAAGAATCTGCGAAGCAAGTCGCCCGCAGCCTCGGTATCTTCTATTTGGACGACAAGAACCAGAACCGCTGGGCATTGAAATTTGACGACCCCGCCGTGCTGGCGGAAATCGACGCCGTTTTTGTCACCGTCGAACCGCCCGGGGGCAGTTCCAAGCCCACAGGGCAGAAGCTTCTTTACGCGTTCCTACGCTCAGATGCGAACCATCCTTAGGGGGACGGTGACAAGATCCGCCCTGAGGGGCCCTCTATTCTCGGACTTCTTCCCGCTGTCGGGCCGCGGCAACCCACTCCTTTACGAGGAGGGGAACTCTCTCCAAGACTTCTGATCCAAACAGAACCTCATCGACGTACCCCATGTGGAGCATGTCCACAATTCTGCAAAGGTAGGAACGCCCCATATTCCACCAGGTATCGTAAGCGTCCACCATCAGATAGTGCTTAACATCGATGTGCTCGTGTTCGCGGAGTTCTTCCAATTCCATGCCGTCGAGTAGACTTTCGTACACGCCGTCTGCGACTCGGCTCCCGAATGTAGTGGTGTAGTAGTATTCCTTAGTTTCCCAGATAGCTATCGGATTCTCTGTGCTTGGAAAAGCCCCATCCACCCACCGGGCCAATGTTCGAACTGGCGCACCATCAACCGTGACCGACGTGAGCCCTCTTGGACTGTAGTCACAAGGGAGCTCCTCACAGTTTGTTTCGATTAGCATATTGATGATGCCAGTGAAATAGGCCTCCGCTTTCTTTGTGCCCTTTTGTTTGTTCATTGGCACGGTCCATTTGGGCTTCAGTTTCTTCCTGAGTTGTCGAAAGATCTTCCTCGCTTTCGCAGCGTTCATAAGGTGAGGCCGAGCAACTTCATAAAGTACGCTTGCACGGTGCTCAAAATACGCCGCGAGGTTTGCACCCAATTCTGTCGGTTGGTTGCCCTCACCGATTACGTGGGAACTTCTAAGACCGAGGTCTTCGAGGGCTTTGGCGATCTCTTTCAGCGAAGGAACCCTGATTCGCCCCGTACTTCGCTCCGTGTAGCCAACATGCTGGCTAACGCTTCGGACGTTCGCCCAGAAGTACTTTGGTTGTTTTAGGAACCTTGTGTCTGGTTTCATTCCCAAGACCTTCAAATCGACGGACGAACTCCTCCAGAGAAACGCCAACCGCTTTGCAGATTTGTTGCAGTTCCAGCAAGTCCAAGCGCCGTTCACCGCTCTCGTACTTGCTCACGAAGGATTGCGACTGTTTCAGAATTCGCGCCAGGTCACCTTGCCTCAACCCTGCCTCCACGCGAACTTGGCGCAGTAGCTCCCTGAGACACCGCTGTTGCGAACTGCCTGTGTATCGGGACATTTAGGGGGTAAAATTAACCACTGTTGATTCGTATTCCAAAACAGAATATGCTTTGATTGGACCAATTGCTGGACCATGAGCCTGCATCGACAAATGGAACTGCTAGTGGAAGCACCCAGCACCGCACTGTCGCCTGAGGCCGGGCCGCTTCTTAAGTGGATTGGCAACAAACACCGTTTTGCTCGGGAGATCGTTTCTTACTTTCCGAAAGGCTACAAAACCTACCGCGAACCTTTCCTTGGAAGCGGGGCCGTACTTGGCACGCTCGCACCTGAGCGCGGAGTGGGATCGGACAGCTTCGAACCGTTGATCGAGATTTGGAAGGCCCTTCGGGAAGATCCCCAGAAGCTAAAGAGGTGGTACTCCGAGCGCTGGCACGCCATGATGGATGGCAAAAAGGTCGAAAAGTACGAGCGCATTAAGGCCCATTACAATGCCAAACCAAACGGCCCCGATCTTCTTTTTCTGAGTCGCGCATGCTATGGAGGGGTGGTTCGATTTCGTAAGGCCGACGGTTACATGTCCACGCCCTGTGGAGTTCATGATCCAATCTCCCCAGCATCTTTCGCGAAGCGCGTTGACGAATGGCATAGCCGCACGGCCGGAACGAGCTTTGTTCTCCAAGACTACAGGGCAGCGATGGAAGGGGCGTCCAAGGGAGATCTTATCTACTGCGACCCTCCGTACACTTTTACGCAATCCATTCTCTACGGAGCTCAGGCGTTCGACCTCAAGGATCTATTTCGGGTCATAGGGGAGTGTAAGAAGCGTGGCGTAAACGTTGCCCTGAGCATCGACGGCACAAAGCGCTCGGGCAGCATGGTCTGCAATGTGCCGATACCGAGAAGCCTTTTCGAGAGGGAGGTCATGATTCACTGCGGACGCTCGATGCTGAAGCGTTTTCAAATGAACGGGAAGACACTGGAAAAGGAAGTCGTCCATGACAGGCTGCTCCTGACATACGAATTGCCTACATAAACGGAAGACAAGTTACCCTTCAGATTTGCGAGGGCATCGGAGACAGGCTTGGACTATTAGTCGCATACCCGCCTTGCCCATTAGATCTTCCGGTCGCGCTCAGGACCGCTTAAGTAGGAACGGACCGACGATTGGAGGATGCCGATGCTCACGCCGAAGCAATTTGCCACATTCACTCCGAAGCGCAGAGAAGAGATTCGAGACAACTATGTCTTCATTCCGCGCAACCGACACGGCGTCAGATCCGGCTACTATCGTGACAGGGATATCGTGTCACTGTTGCGTACCCACTCTCGCGAGGTAGACATAGTTCTTTTCGTAGCGGGTACGGTTGCCTCCGGGCAGGCGGCAGGAGCGTGAGCCGTCACGTTCCCCCCAGACCCGCATGCCCCCTTCAAATCTGGGAGAGACTTGCGTCTCCCGAATACGGGGCGCGGTTTGTATAGAAGGCTCGATTCGGTGACTCGGAAGGAGTGCGGGCTGGAAGGCAGTGGCGAACGCATTGCTCTTGCTGCAACCGCTCTGCCGGATAAAACACCTCAAGAAACATCGTACTGAAATGTACGCCCGACTCCGCGAGAGTAGCGCTTCGGATTAAAACATACGGGCGAAGTAAAAATGAGTTGTACTTCGGGATGTCTTCGCCAGAATAAGTAACTCGCCACTGCCTGCATTTTGCTGCATTGAGATGCGATGGCAACATCGTATTGATCTCTGATTGTTCGGAACTCTTCCGTCAGGGCCTCCAATATCTCACCGACTCCGAGTGTCGATACTTCTCCCTCTCTTACTGGCCATTGAGAGAACAAATCGCTGTGAAGTTCTTTAGACAACTGCGTTCGCCACCGGAGGTGCGGATGTGGTGAAACTCCATAAAGAACTATCAATGCGCCCGGCGCATAGTCATCCACAAGGCCCTCGACGCGGTTCGGCTCGTGGCCTGCTAGGACAATAAGGCAAGTCTGATGACCAGGCCGAAAGTTACCGGCGAACTCTGGAGGAATATGAACTGCCTTTAAACCGGCACTCTGAAGGAATCGGCGGGAACCCTCGTATTCTCTTGTGCGCCAGGCCCGCACGACTTTTCTCCACATGGCTTTCGAGGGGAAATACGATTTTGCCTCGGAGTAGGCTATGGTGGTCCGAAGCCCGCTTACTAGACACGCATGCAAACAGCTCACAGCAAAGAGATGCGTCATGCCCGAAATGTCTATGATGGCCGTCCGCGATGAGATTCGCTTGGCCAATTCTCCTATCCTTGATTGGATCTCTTGACTGCTCTGCACAGACCGGTCGTCGCTCACGGTGATTGACTCGGGCTCACTTCGGCAGAGCAGATGCATTCGCCTCTTTACCCGCAAGAAGTTTGCTTCGTTTTCTGTGGCCGGAGGGTTCTCGTACCTTAGAATGAGAGATCGTTCCGTCCAAAATCGCCCCTTGCGAAGCCGAGACGCAAAGGCCACGGACCTCCGTTCAAAGCCGCCGGCGCAAACCGCTAGTCCCGGGGCGGACCTAATTGAAAAATCCCATTCGGCCGGAGCCCTTTCATTCTGTAGCACTGTTTTCCTCAAATAGGAGGCCTTGGGGTGGCTGCCCTTTGACTTTGGTCCGTCGTCGATCGGCCAGTTCATCTAATTTTCGCCGATGTCGGCTAACAAACTTGTCAGGCTTCGATAGCAGTTCCACAAATCGGTTGCGCGTTACATAAATGTGGTTCCGGACGCGGTAGGTTGTCTGGAAGGCTGGTGCAAAAATCTTGTTCATGTCGTATCTTGGCAGAAGCCCGAATTGTGCTCTAGAAAACGTGATGCCCTCGTCGAGCAATAACCCGTACTTCACCAGCTCATCCAAGATGTTTTGAGCCCCTTGGGGTAACCGACGCCGGTCAAGTCGCTCCAATGAGATCGTTTCATACCAGCGGCCCTTCTCTCCTGTTTCGTATCGTTCCAAATACTGCCGTGACATTTCCCCAATTGCGCTGATTACTCCCTGTAGCCGTGGACCTATCGGCTCACCATCGATTGCTCCTGGGAGCATCGAAAGCGCTTTATAGTGCAAATTCGAGTAACTTCTAACGGCAGAATCTTGTACTTTAAGTGCGATCCCGTCGGTCTCCTGTGATGCCTTACTCTTCCGAAAGATGTATTCAACTAGTTCGAGAAGTGTACGAATACTACCATGGGCCAAGCTCCAGACGATGTTCCAGCCAGCATAGTAAGCCCGCGGACGCGGCGCTTTGGGTGCGGCCCTCTCTCCTTTCTTGGGCCGCCGTGAACCCGGGACACTCAGGGCTGCAAGGAATTCCCGCGCATCTTGAGATCGTCCGAGAATTGCACGTATCTCCGATTTGTATCCGGCTGCCCTGAGCCTCGAATCGATCACACGAGCCATATATTCGGAAAGGTCCACCGCGGTTTCACGCTGGGCCTTCGTTGAAACTTCTCCGAGATCGACATAGGTAACTTCATGCCGGGGGTCAATCGCTCTCCCATCCGCCGTGTCGAGCGTGTACATATACTTTTCACATGTGATCTTGAAACAGTGATTTGCTTGGACTGCCCGAACGAGCGAGTTTAAGAGTTTTTGCATTTCGAAATGGATGTGCCCGTAGCTTGCATCGTCGACCAGAATGTAGAACCGCGTCTCTGTAAGGTCCGGGAAAGTCTGCTTCACAACTCGAAAGAACTGGTCTAGATCAGCCTCGTCCAATAGGCGACCACTCTTGCGCCGGGCTGCGTCGGGCCAAACCGCAACAGCGGAGTTCTCGCGCGCCGAGCAGGCGGCAAGGCATTGCAAAAACACACTCTCTGCGGTCGGGTCTTCCATGACCGCCATGCTCCCAAGCCTGTCCTCAAAGAACTGGATCAGATGCGTGGAGTTTGTCGGCGGCGCGAGCACAGATCTATTGGTTTCGTCCTCGCAACACTCTAGGCCTTCCTTAATCGTTTGTAAGGTTTTGTTCCAAATCTTGAGAATCAGAATGTGTTTGAGGAAAGCTTTGGTCTCGGAATCAAATGTCGTCCTTCGCATAACGTCTGGCGCGAACGGCTTAAACTCTCCAAGCCGGCACGCGAAAAGAATTCCAAATGCTCTCTTGAAATCGTAATTGATCGATTTGAGCTTCTGGTTCAGTTCCTGATTCTTCGCGGCTTCGACGATTACTTGCGGGTGGAAAGCAAGGACTCGAAGGTAGTGCGATTTGCCGCAACCCCTCGGCCCAGAGAGCCAAGTGTTTCCGAAGCGCGCAATAGTCTCGAATCGCGAAGGCACTGGCTCAAAGAGCCTATAAAGCCATTCTGCAGACGGAATGAACTCGACTCGCAGCCATTCGAAAGGTTCAGGCAAAGGAGCACGGAAATAATCCTGGGGAATTGGAAGGCGTGAGCGGTGAAAGTCTTCCAACAATTCACTAAAACTCCTATACGCCTCATTTCGAAGCCCTTCAAGAACCCTGAATACATTCTCACCAAGGAGTAGCCGCACTGAATAGCCGGGGTATCGCTCGCACGCCACAACTGCCGCTCTCAGCAAGTGATTCCGAAAGTTCTCCATATCCGATGGAACATCCATCTCGGGAGAACTTGTGGACGGAACCCCAATGAAGTCGATGACCCAAAAATCTTGGGTCCCTCCATACGACGCTCTTTTCGCTACTAGAATATTCCTCTCATGGAGATCCCCATGGCTGAGACCAACCAATTCGATCGCGGCCAAGGCTCCACCCACTCGTTCAACAAACCTCTGGAATACCCTTGGACTGAGATTCTCTTGGGATTTCAAGAACTCAGCAAACGTCTGAGAGTTGCTGACGTATTCGAGGGCCACGCACGCGGTAATGTGCGAACGACCATCGGGGCACCTAATCATGACTTGGCCGGCATCAACTATTTCTGGGACAGCGACATCTCCGGTGATTTGGGCCCTTTTCCTCAGAGCTTCATCGAGCCGTTCATACGTGACCGTACCTGGAATAAAGATTTTTAGCGCCCGGTCGCGATGAGTGCCCGACTGCTCAGCGAGGAAGGTGTAGGACGTTGCCCCAATCCCGATCAGGTTTTTGATCTTGTATTCGTTCCGCAATGCATTTGCCAAGGCGGCAGGATCGGCGACAAGCTTCGCGCCAACCAGGAACTCAAAAGATGTCGAACCAAAGGCTATTCTCTTTTCCCCTAGAACAGTTAGCGAATACAGTCCGCTTGAGTATGCGATTAGCTCAGCATCTACCGCGACCGCGAGCAGCGAATCCACATCTCTCTGACTCAGAGCCGCAGCCTCCGCTATCTGCTTCACAGTGAGAGGGCCGCGCTTGAAGATCGAATCTAGAAGGAACAGACAGCGCGGATTTGCCAGAGCTTCGTGGAGTGCCTTCCCCTTGAGCACGAGCTGATTTGGCGCACGCAATGTGGTGGTCGAACTCATGAAGCACCGCTGCCGGTAGCAAGCTCCCACTGCTTTCTTTCGGCCACTTTCTGTATGTGCTGTACAATTCGCGTAGCGAGATGACATTCCGCGATGTCGGTCGGGTTCTGAAACCAATCGAGCTTGCCGTTATATCCTTCAAAAATCCGAAGAATACCCTGCGCGCTGTATCCGCTCTTATGCTGTCCGTCAACGCAGATCATCATTTTGACAGCTATTCTCCTGTCTTTCGCAAGATCGTGGGCCTCTCCGATGGATCCGGGGCTGGCCATCAGACAAACGACATAATCATATGCCCGCGCCTGAATATATTCGGCGATTGCTAGATTCAATCCGCTGCGCTCCAAAACGTCCGGCGTCCAGATGTCTTCGCAGAAGTGGGCCTCGTGACCCAGTCGGGTTAGCAGTTCGCGTACCTCGCACCGTTTTCGATAAATCTCTCCCCCACTTTCTCCGGGTCCCAAGATCAGAATCTTGAGTCTGATGCTCTTTTTCACCAGACCCGCAACGGTGACCAGTAATTCCGTGTTGGACCGCGACGCTTCTTCGAGCAGTTCTTCTGCCAACAGCTGAGCCAGCCTTTCGGTCGTTAACCCGTGAAGGCTTTCCCCCCTTCGGGCGATTCTCAGCAAGAAGTCGATCATCACCAATTTGGACCTCCGAAGGATCATAATTCGTGACAACAATTTCCCTGACTCGGAATCGGTCACCGTTCGACCCCAGCCAACGGGTTGCGCCGAGCCGATGAAATCGGAATCCTCTGTAGAGAGAGACGACCCTTTTCTGATCCGCGTTGGAAAGCATCACGAGGCAACCCCTTCTTGCCAATCGCCTAAACACCTTCGCAACTCGAATCTGTTCATTCCAGTCAAAACGATCGCGCGAGTAGTGCACGAAATAGGCAGTATCGCTTCGAGGTGGGTATGGCGGATCGAAGTACACAAAATCACCTCGCCTTGCACGCCTCAAAACCTTTTCGAAATCACCAGCAATAAGGGACGCTTGCTTGAGGCACTTCGATGCCGCCAGCAAATCTTCGCGCTCGGGGACCGCCGGCCCGTTCTCGCTTGGTCCATATGGCACGTTAAATTTCCCTTGTTTGTTTACTCGATAAATTCCATTGAAAGCGGCTTTGTTTAGATAGATGAATTTTGCAGCGCGAGCCGCCAGCGAAGTCATTCCGTTAGAGCGGTCCCGTACCCGGTAAAAGAAGGATGCCGAATCCTTGCGCACGTATCGCCGGAGCAACGAAGCGACGGACTTTGGTTTTTTTCGCACCAACTGGTAGCAATTGATCAGATCCGCGTTTACGTCTGAGAGGACCGCGCGCTTAGGCTGAACAGCAAAGTAGACCGCACCTCCCCCGAAGAACGCTTCAAAGTACGTACGGTATCGGTTCCCAGATGGAACGAATTCTACCAGCGAACTCACCAGCCGCTGCTTGCCTCCGGCCCACCTGAGGAACGGTCTCGGAGAGGAGTTATTCGATGGCTTAGCTGCATTACGACCCAGCCGCTGACCATTGAGCTGCGACGCCACACCACCGAGCCGTTCAGTGGACGTGCCGGATTCATTCTTGAGGCTCCGCTTTGACATAGGCAGTTCTACGCCGCTGAATCTACTATGGATGTGGCGTACACGTAAACCTTCACGTTGTGCCAACTGCCGCCCGGGCGCCAGTGGTTTGTCAGAACAGATTTTGGCTCACTTCCGTGTCCCAAAGGTGGGGAACGAGTCTGTTTCACATCGCCGAATGAGCACACGCAAGCTCGGTTGGAATGCCAACCAGGACCACATTACTCACACCTGAGCGGCACGTCACCATGTAAATACCGAAGTCGCAGAGCGAACCAACGTTCGGCCTGCCGCGACAGGGATTCTAGAAGCACCATCGATGGGAAACAGTCATGGCTGGCGGGAGTCGGCAAGGCAGTGTTCGGATTAATGCCGTAGACCCATTGGGGAGGAGCATCGATCCCGCTGTGTTGGCCGCGGCTGAACAGATTGGTGAACGGGCACTCGATTATGGGGAAAGGGTGCTCCGCGATCCGGCATTGGCAGTCAACCTGCTCGAAGAGTCAGCGGCTCTGGTATCCCGTGCCCTGAGGCAGAAACACAACACTGGTTCGAGCAATGTACAGAATTTGCAGGCGTACATATTCATGGCTTTCCGTAGGCGCGTGAACCGGGCCCGACAAAGAGATCCGGTCTTGGCAAATGCGGCGGGAATAAGCCACGCAGGGCTGAGTGAGCCAAGTTACGGGTCCGATGGGTTCGACCTGAGGATCCTTGTCAATGAGCTGTTAATGAGGTGTGATCCTGCAATTCAAGACATGTTCCTCAGGCGCGTACGGGGCTTTTCGTGGGCAGAAATTGCACGCATCCACAGGACAACAACCCACGCGGCAGAGTCAAAATTCAGCCAGGCGTTGCGACGTGTTCGAAAGGAGCTGGGCCTAGACCACGAGTCCAAAGCCGGGGATCGCGCAAAGAGATGATGACAGTTCCAGTCGGTTGGTCCAAGAAATGTGCGGGAGGCATGACTCTTCATGGCCTCTTTGCCCCTCCTTTGAGTTTCCTTTGCGTTTCCATTGGGCCGCATTGCCCTTTCCAAGCCTCCCGCAAGTAGCTGCTGGAAATATGTTTGTGCGCTTACTATCCTCCGTATTGATGTGTTTTGCAGCCGAAAACGACGGCCTGATTTGTGATGTGATGGCGCGCAAAGTGACCAAGGTCTGCTGATGAGCAATTCATTTGGACGGCGGACGATGACCACAGAATGTGAATCTGAATGGATGAATGGGCGGATTCGTGTCGCGAATTAGGCGAGGTATACCGTACAAGCTGAGTGGTAAGTTTTGTTAGGTTGCCTCAGATCGGGTAAGCTGTGCGCCGCAACACTGCGCGAAAATGAGGTCTAGCCAGTGAGCACCATCGACGGTGGAGTGCAGCATTCAAGCGTCAGTAAGGCGCTCATTGGCGTGGAATTGTCAGTTGATTGGCAGGAGGAGTTCGCGTCATGGCCAGAGGAACGTGGCAAGATTTCATAGACAAGTTCGGCTTTAATGATGGAGAGTCTGTCGACACACTCGACTACGCAGCCCGCGATTTCTTGGTCAGAAAGCTGAATAAAGACAGTCGGATGTTGCGAAACCGAGTCCGTGCGGTCGCCTATGATTTCGCCGGTGTGCACAACGGGTGTCGCATCTTACTTGTGAAGGATACAGGCCGAGTGAAACTGAAGAACCGGATGGAAGGCGATCTTCCGGCCAGCATCAAGTTCGCCGAGTTGCCCCCTGAACTTGGAGATGATATCGACGAGATTGTCTACGAGAGCTACGACAAAGCTTGGGATGCTCTGATACCTTCATCCAGGAGCAAGCGGCGCCGGTCCACGAAGTGAGGGTTGCTCACCGATCCGTGGCTTAGTTCTGCGTGCGGAAACGAGGGCAATGAGCTTCGTAGAATCCAGTGTCCAACACTAGGCGGCATCTCACAGTGGAGCAACACGCGAATTAGCCGCCGTAGTCACCATTCTGTAACCTTGGAATGACATGCGCTTATGCTTTTCTTGCGTAGAGTGCCGCAAATACCGGTTCTACGACACTAAACTTCATCACCTCGGGACACCAAGACGGATTGCGCTGAACCATCCAGAATCGATTCCCTTTGCAGAGCTCATCCACTAGTTGCCGAAACTTAACGAGTCGGTGGTAGGCAATGATCTGGACGCTGTCTAAGTCGGGGAATTGGTCTGCCCTTGGAACGGGCACAGCCGAAAACTCGATCTTCGAGATCTTTTCAACGCGATTGTTAAGAAGCTGTTCCTCGAGAGGACGAAATACCGGGAACCTGCAAACGTGATCTGAATAGTTTGCTTTGTTTCTGTGAGCCACATCTGATTCCGATTGATCTTCTCGATTCGGACAGAAGAATGGATCGCCTGCCAGCTGAGGGTGCTCACTTACAAATCTCCAATAGAACTTGTGTTCTCCGTGATTTCCTTGCTTCTTCTCGATGCGAAAAACAAGCCGGTTTCCTTCCTCTTCAAGGCGAACAATTCGCTTCTTTCGGTGGAGCTGAAAAACACCGAAGAGGTGCGCAAAGGCTCGAACCGAGTAGTGACTGGAATAGTAGCCTGCTACAGAGGACCAAATTGGGCTCGCCTCCGTGAGTGACACAGAGATCAAGAAGCTGTGCACGGATCTGAGCCACATTTCAACCGCAGCCGTCGCAAAGCAGGTCAACCTCTGTGGCGTCGCGGCCACGCTTGAACTCGAAGATGAAGTGTCAACGTCTCTCGAGAGCAAACCTGACAAAGTATCCGGCGCGGGAAAAGAAACGGCAGCACTGCGGCTGTTCAATGCGTGAAACATGAGCTGCACTCGCCCCACTAACTCTTTGTCCATAGGTTCAGATCTCGAGAGCCCGGTGGACCTTGGCGCGCATTTCGCCCGCTACCCGCGCGATCCTCTCGCTCTTTGCTCTGCGCAGATTCAGCTTCGCTCCCATTGCCGCCCAAAGGGTGTCGCGGAACAAGCCTATGCCGCCGCTCCCAAGGTACTTTCGGTTTTTGAATTCTCTCTTCCCGATAAACGTGCCGTCCTGCAACAAGCTAGCTCTGTCCGCAATCTCACGTAACCACTTCGCGAGGTGCTCTTGAGCGTTGGTCGAGACAAACGGCACCTTCGCCTTTCTTAGTGCCCACAGCATGCCGGGAACCAAGGCTAGGATTGAAACGAGAACCCGCCCCTGGTAAACAACGTTCTCTCGGTCAAGTTTCTTTTTTTTCAGTGTCCGTTTGCTCTCAAAACGACCCGACGCCTCCAACCACGCGGTGAGACATTGCGCTAAGAACTCAGTTTGCATCTCGAGGCTTTCGATCCCGCACTTCTCCAGTGTGGGCAGGACATCTTCGATTGCACTGTTAAGCGTAGAAAGCGTAATCACGTCTTTTACGCCATACTTGATTCCTGGAATCTGGATCATCCCTACTAGCGGCCCTGCCTCAAGCATTAGCCTTCGGCCTATATCTTGAGCACGCTCTTTATCGTCAAGCGCTTCCCGTCTCCCGCGCGCCGTGGGGTACAGATCCGCAACGAGGGAACGATCCACCTTCTTCTGGTTGAAGTTCACGTCGATAAAAATCTGTGCTTGCTTCCTGGGCGGCTCACCGGCCGGGTCAAGGTCAAGAAATACTTCAGCGGGGATCTCCCATTTTGCGCTGGGCTTTTCCTCTTGGAGCAGTTTGACCGCGAAGTACGCTCCATTGATGCGGTGCTGTCCATCGATTACCATAAAGTTGAGGCGCTCACTGTTTTCATCGAAGGTCAGTGTGCCTGATGTGCCTGCCTCATCCTCCTCGCTGTCTTGGGAGGGTACGATTGTGGCTCCGTTTACGTGGAGGAGGACATTGCAAAATGTGGGGAACTCGCTCCTGACCGGAGTAATGACACTCGTGACGTTGGGGGGCCATTCGCGACCAGGCTCATTCTTCCTGGGCTCGTAAATTGTGCGAAAACATCTATCCAGCTTCGTTGGGACATCGACAATTTCCTTTTGAAGCAGGTACGCTGCGATGTGGGCAACTCGTTTCCACTCAAGCGAACGCTGAATCGCCTTTACCTTCCCGGGGTCACGGTGGGGAGAATGAGGCGTTCCCGGCCACCACTCCATGAGCTTCGTCACATCCAAAGCACAGAGGCAGTGACTCTTCTGCTGCAATTCTGGGAGAACAAAAGGATTCCTCGGAACGATCACTGAAATACGTTGGACAGATGCTCCACTAGACTGGCTCTTCATAGTCCAACTCCCCTTAGGCTAACTCTGGGACCTTCATGCATGCCTCCGGGCTGATCGGCGAAAACATCCCGCTCGGCTCCCATGGCCGGGGCATGAGCGCCTATCCCCAGCGTGTCGCGGGGCCTGGATTCGATTTCGCCGAAACGTTGCCTCCTTGCAAACAAAACCGAAGGGACTATACCAGAACCACTGCCAAAGCTGTGAGCAAGAGGCGCAGTTGTGCAGGCCACCGCCCGAAGAGACAATTCCGTATCACAGATGTTCCTCGTAGGTACGTGATCGATGCGGACTTGTGGGCCGCCACCAGAAGTTCTTGCGTTTGGGGGGTTTCACCGCACTGGAAAGGAGGATTCTCCATGTTTGGAAAGATGAGTGTAGTCCCGGTTGTCGACCTGCGCGTTTCGTTCGAAGATATCGGTGGGGCATTGGAAGGAGCCGTTGCGGAGTTGCTAGCCGTAACGGAGCATCCAACCATCCAGAAATGGGTGCAGTTTCGCCAAGCCCTGTTGCTCTTTCTCATGGTTCCGGGTGATACGGAATCAGGCGCGTTCTATGTCTACGACCGCCGTTCGAGGATTTGGTTCTGGGTGGACTTCGAGGACGAGAAATTCGGCGGCTACAATGTGAGTGATTTCGAACGCTTGGTGCGGGAATGCAAGTTTTTGGACATCGTGGAGCGGCCCCATTTGCTGCATACTGAAGGGTGCTGGATCGTTGAGCCCGGTGCACATCCGCGACAGATGGCTGACAGCATGAATTCCACCGGGAGCACGTAGAGGTCAGTGGCATGGTGGGGGAATGATATGGAAGACGACCTCATGCGTTTGTTAGCTCGCCGATCCGGGCTCTCGAAAAAATTTGGGCTCTGCTATGTTGAAGGGCCGTGGCCCCATCTGGAGGTCGATCACCCCGCCGGAGTCGCACGGCTTATCGGTGAGGCGAAGAAACAAGTTGATCCCGGCCGGGTCTTCCTTCGCGGCCAGGTCGAGCAGCACCATGCCATGCTGCCTGGCCTATTTCGGGCCAACAAAGTCGACCCCAACACCTTGAAGGAAGCTGAACGAGAATTGGCTGACCGAATCCGCCAT
Organism: Acidobacteriota bacterium; assembly: GCA_016201285.1. Lineage (GTDB taxonomy): Bacteria > Acidobacteriota > Terriglobia > Acidiferrales > UBA7541 > JACQDE01. The sequence goes on from JACQDE010000084.1 coordinate 36,112, forward strand.
TCCATCCCGGTGAAGCGATTCGAGTCTGGGGATTTGCCGGCTTTGCTTCAGCATTATGGATTTCGTACAAGTTGGCTAGACGCGGTAGACAACTTTTTTGTTGCCGCTTGGTTTGGTGCTAACGAACTACTGACCACGGCAGACTGCTTCATTGAAATCACTCCATCGTCGAAGCAGCACGGTTGGCTCTTCCTGATCGCCACAAGGGCCGGGTCAAGGCAACTTAGGCATGTCGATCTCCGGATTGAGCACCACGCCTTGAGTTCCCGTCCACACATTCAGCATGGGATTTCCCTCACGGGCTTCGATTCGAAAGAGTACGACCTGCGTGACTTTGTGGTCGGAACGGTCCGTTTCCCGATTAGCAGGTATACGACGACTGGGGCGCTTTTTGAGAGTTCATTCCTATTCCCAGGCACGGATGACGACCACACTCTCCGGCTGCTTGTAAAGCACCGAGTCAACGATATCGCGGCTGCTGTTGAGAAGAAATATGAATTATCCGATGGAACTCTTGGGCGGGTGTCACGTCTTCGGTGTACGGCCTGACTGGCTCGCATCACGGAACGCAGACGGACAACCGCAGTCCCCTGCGCCTCTATAGGATCGTTCCAGAAAACGAGCCGACGACATTCCTTCCGTTTTCCTTAAAAGCGGCCATTGTTTCTGAGTCCGCACTTGCATTATCCCGCTGACTGAAAACTCCAGCCCATTTTCCAGCAACTCGAAGGTTGCGTTTTCGGGACTGTACCGATTCACGGACTTTCGCGTTGATTCACCATATGAAAGGAGAACCACACACATGGAGCAGTCTCAACTCTTGGCTCACTGCGGGAGTTCGAAGATCACCCGAGAAGAATTAAAGGTGATCCCAACCCCCGCGGGGAGTGCAACCCATCAACCCCTTCCGCATTACGAGATTGTCGGGGCCCTGGTCGAAACCCTGAGCTTCCGGCAAATCTCGGTGGTGCGGGAGGAATACGCGGTTTCAGGCGACGGCATGAAGATGTTCGGAGTCCTCGACCTTGAAACCACGTTCGACGGCTGCCGGTTTTCAGTCGGCGTCCGAAACTCCAACGACAAGTCCATGCGGCTTGCCCTCACCGTCGGTTACCGCGTGGTGGTGTGCGACAACATGGCGTTTCACGGGGATTTCACGCCGGTGCTCGCCAAACACACCAAGAACGTGAGCCTCGTGGATATCCTGGCAGTCGGCGTGGACCGCATGCAGCGTAACTTCGAGCCAATGCGCAAGCAAGTCGAGGCATGGAAGAGCACCTGCCTTCCGGACGAGACTGCGAAGCTGGTCATCTACCGGGCCTTCGTGGAAGACGGACTCGACGTGCCGAAGCATCTGGCGCGGCGCGTTCACGAACAGTATTTCAACCCGCAGGTCCCGGAATTTGCCCCGCGCACGCTGTGGAGCCTCTCCAACGCATTCACGGGCGCCTTCAAGGACCTCGACCCGATTCCGCAGTTCAAGGCCACGGCGCGCCTCGCGTCGTTCCTCGAAGTGGCCACTGCCGGGGCGCGGCTGGCGCAAGGGATACCCCTGGCCAGTTGAATCTCTCCGGGACTCCTCGGGTCGTGCGGCCCACGGCCCGGGGAATCATCTGCTCTCGAGCCAGCCCTCTTCATTGGTAATGCAATCCACAGACGAACTCGATTAGCTCTCGCTCGTTGCCTCAGTTCTCTCGCCTCTCGGCGGCGGCTCCCGAATCCCTGAACCCGCCACTTCCACCAAGGGAGCGCGCCATGAAACTCGCTGACATTCCTCCGGGAAGTGACCTTGCATATCGCCGCGCTGCCAAATTGATCGCTGAGCAGGTTGAGTTTGAACTCGAAACGTGCCGACAGCTCTTTGGCACGGAACCAGAGAAAGTCTTGGAACTTCTCGCCAATACGCCCGACTGGACAGTCTTCTTCCAGGAAGAAGACGAAGCCTCGAACCGACCCGCTCCGCTACTCAAGCCGTAATCCGACTTGCCTCAGTTCCAACACAAATCACTCCCAGGGGAAGCAGTCATGATTTGCGCTGTCTGCGGTCAACCTATTGAGGAGGGCTGCCAAAACGGTTTACCTCCCCGCGAAGCGAAATACTGTTTGAAGTGCCGCGCCGAGCGGCGTCGGCGTGCCAAGCTGAAGTACGTATGGCGGCCGGAGTACGGCGCATATCTTAGGGCGCACTATTTCGGTGGGCTGAAGCGTCGCTTCCGAGTTCTTAGCCAAATGGTCCGGATGACCGGCTTGCCGCGATGGTACATCAAACGGCAGGCCGGGCGGCTGGGCCTTACGATGCACATGGATCGTCGGCCATGGACGGAGGCCGAGATGAGACTACTGGTGGGCATGGTCGGTCTGGTGTCAACGGCGACCATCGCGAAGCGCTTGCAGCGTCCGGAGAGCTCCGTGGTCAATAAGCTGAAGTTATGTGGTCGTGCACATAACTTCAGTTATGTGGAGTTGGAGTTTATGTGGTGCTGAGGCGAAGACGATCGTAATTGCCTGCGTTTTGCGCCGCGCACCGACCACATAATTGACAGAAGATCTGGGGAAGGTCAGGGTGCGGGAGGCATCAAGTTGAGAAGTCTGCGGACGGCGTTGATGTCGGGGCGAATGTCGCCTGGATAGACGCCCTTTTCCTCACCGCGCCGCTCCCACTCCAAGAGCAGGGCCTCGACGATCTCTCGGCCGTCCAGATCCTGAACGGCTTGCCTGGGCGTGCGACCCCCGAGAAGGGGAACCTTCTGGTCCACCCAAGCCTCGACATGCTTTTGCAACGACTCTTGCACACGCTTTCTCACTTCGGGATCGCGCAGCATGTCCTGAAGCTCCTCATCGTCGAACTTCGCCGGAGACGCTTTCCGCCGGGGAGAGTCTTTCAGCATCTCCTCCGGAGTCCGTGCGCGGGTGCGCTGATGAACCGCCGAAGGGCCGAGTCGCTTTTCGATTTCCGCGTGCAGGCGCGTGGCGCGCTTCTCGGAGTTCACTTCGGCAACAAGGGAATCGCGCGAAATTGTGATGCTGCCGAGGATGGTGTTGTCCCAGCTCGAAATCTTTCGGTTACCTTTCTTCAGCCAATCGAAGTTTACGCGTTGAAGCTTGCCATCGGGGTCGAATTCTGCCTCTCTGAGCAGGTCACCTTTGGATCGGCCCACGGCCAGGGGAGCCAATGCCTCAAAAGCCTCTTCAGCCGATTCAATCCGATAGGTCAGGGAATGCAAGACAAGCGGATCGCCATCCGTGTTGCAAAGCCGTGGGGGTGTATGCAGCGCATCCCGAATATTCAGGTATGTCTCCCGGATGTCGTCCGCGTACCGAATTAGACCACCTGAGGTCAGATCTCGATTCTGCTTTGCGATTCTTTTCCGCAATTTCTTGCGAAGCCCAATCACATCCGCCTTCCGGTCCGGCGGGATGCAAATAGGGGCACAGCAGCCTAGGATCGCAAGACCGGGCAAGTTCCACACTTGCGCATAAGTGATGTCCCCTTGACGCAGCGTCCGAGATGCCGAGCGCTCGATCACCTCGATTTCCCCGCCCGTGAGGATGTCTCGAATCGCCATCCGTTCCCCGGGCTCGCTCCGGAGGACTTCATAGAAACTAACCGGCTGCGAGACGGCCTGATCGAGAAACAGCTTTTCCGCCTCTGAGAGCCTGGCGGCTCTCTCCAGCATGTACCACCGCGTTACAATGCCGCCTTTCCCGTATGCACTCCTTCCTTTCGCGCGACTGTCCGGGTCCCAATGGAACAAAAAATAGGGCATGAAGATCTGATCCTCTGTCGAGCGGTCCACGGATGGCATCGGAAGATCACTCATGTTGAAGTCCTGCCACGCGTCATCCACCTGCCTGCCAAACTTGCGGGCCGCAAACCTCATCAATTCCCGCGTGAGCTGATCCGAGGCCTCGCGCTGTCTCGCCCACGACCTTTCTTCCGAAAGAGACTCGTGCTGCAGGCAGCAGCGCTTGTATTTCTTGCCGCTACCGCAGGGACAAGGATCATTCCTACCGGTCTTCGGATGTAATGTGGAAGGCATAACGCCCTGACATTACCGTGAGGAATCTGGGAAGACAAGGGGACACGAGTAACTGCTCCTGCGGACGGAAGACAGTGGCCTTGATCTGGCGGCGAACCGGACGGCCGTTACGGGAGACTCAGGTCTTGATCCGTTTGTGGGGAGCAGCAGCTTCAAACTTCTTGCGAAAGATGGGTTTCCACTCCTGCAACTGTACGGCTAGAAGTACCACACAACATTCGATTTCCGAGCGACGGCCGATTCGCGGCGCCCCACTAGAAACCGAGCACAAAGACGGCGATAGGCGATCTCCGGTCTTGTGTTCCACCGCATGGTCTGGATACTGGCGGAAGTCTGAACGCAAGAGCGAGACCCGGCCATGTTTGAGCAGATCTTCAAGTTGCCGAGTGTCATTGCACGCCACCGCGAGGCGCCCCTTGCTGAAGAACGAGCTAACTATCTGACTCATCTCGCCGGGCGCGGCGCGTCTCGCTCTTTGTTGCGGCAAACAGAGTTTTACATGCTGGCCGCAGCCAAGCGGATGAAGCTCGATGAGACCAGTCGGCTTTCATCCGAACAGATCGCGGCGGCCGCCAGGAGTTGGGCTAACCGCAGACAACGAAAGTCATACCCTGGCAGCATCTCAGGCCCGAAAGAAAAGTTCGAGTCCGTTGCAACCGCTTGGTTCGGCTTCCTGGGGCATCTGAACCGGCCTGAGCCGGCGCCCGAACGCTTTGCTGCTCAAGTGCAGGATTTCGAGCAGTGCATGAGGAATGAGCGCGGCCTTTCGGAAGAAACCATCCGAGCGTACTGCCAGATCGTAAGAAAGTTCCTGAATAAGTCGGCTGTGTGCCGTGCCACTCTTCGCGCACTCCAGGTCAGACATGTCGAAGAATATCTTATTCGGATCGGCGTTCGGGGGTGCACACGGGTATACATCCGGTTCCATGTGTCTGCATTGCGCGCGTTCTTTCGCCACGCAGAACGTCGCGGATGGTGTGCAGGCGGAATCGCAGCAGCCATACCCTCGCCGCGAATCTACCGGCAAGAAGGACTGCCATCCGGTCCGTCTTGGCCGGAGGTGCAGCGGTTGCTCACTGCTGCTCGCACGAACCACCCAACAGATATTCGCGACCGTGCCATTTTGATGCTGCTTGCGGTTTATGGATTTCGGTCCGGGGAGGTTAGCAGGCTCCGTTTAGACGACATCGACTGGCAGTGTGGGCTCATCTCGATCACGCGCTCGAAGCAACGCTGCGCTCACCAGTATCCCTTGTTGCGGTCGGTTGGTGAGGCCATTCTGCGTTACCTCAGGGAGGTCCGTCCTCGAGTTCGAGACCGAACCCTCTTCATAACTGCCCGGTGTCCACGGCAGCCACTCAGCAAGTACGCGCTCTGGCAGATAGTGTCCAGACGGCTGCAAAAACTCGGTGTCGTCCCGCCGCGGCACAGGGGGCCGCACTGTCTCCGCCACGCTTGCGCCACACACCTCCTTACAGAGCGGCTGTCTCTCAAGGAGATTGGAGACCATTTGGGCCACCGCAGTACTGAGGCAACGCGAATTTACGCGAAGGTAGACGTTGCTGGCTTGCGAGAAGTAGGGGATTTCGACTTGGGAGGTCTTCTGTGAAACTTTCCCAAGCCATTACAGAGTACGTAGCTCTAAAACGCGCGATGGGTGCAGGCTTCGACGCCGACGCTCGTCATCTCAAGGCACTGGCCCTAGCCGTTGGAGCCAACATTGCGGTGGCCGATCTCACAGAAGACCACTTGCGTTCCTACCTCGCTCCCAGGGGTGTGTTGTCCTCCTCGTGGCACCGCAAATACGTTGCGGTATCAGGCTTCAACCGGTTCGCGATGGGGCGTGGCTACACAGCGTCGTTGCCTCTGCCGAAACTGCGCCCGAAGAAACCCCAGACATTCGTTCCCTACATTCTTAGTAGCGAGGAGCTGCACCGGTTGCTCGATGCCGTCCCGTATCGCCGCAAGGACGCGCTGCTCCAGCCGCCGACCGTGCGCATGATCCTGTTGCTGCTTTACGGTGCAGGGCTACGTCTTCGCGAGGCGCTTTCACTCACGTTGGCCGACGTGAACCTCCGGGAAAGCCTGCTAACCATACGAGAGACAAAATTTCATAAGAGTCGCTTGGTATCCATGGGGTGCCAACTCTGCCGCGCAATGACCCTCTACTTCAGGTGGCGACACGAACAGGGGCATTCACAGGGGAACCACTCACCGTTCTTTGTCACGCGCACCGGGGCTCCCGTGAATCATGACAACTTGCGAGGATGTTTTGAGTTCCTCCGGGACCGCGTCGGGCTTCGCAAGAAAGGGACTGGCCAAAAGCCCCGCCTTCACGACCTGCGGCATTCGTTTGCCGTCCATCGCTTGCTGTCGTGGTACCGCCAAGGTGCGGACGTGCAATCGCTCCTACCCAAACTGGCTACCTACCTGGGCCACGTGTGTATCTGCTCGACTCAGGTCTATTTGACGATGACACCAGAACTGCTGCAGGAGGCCAGCACACGCTTTGAAAAGTACGCTCTCCCGGCGGTGCAACGTGGATGACCGAAACGTGCTGGGCCCGTGGCTGCGCCGATTTCTACTCGAACACTTGGTGAGCGAACGCAATTTGTCTCTCAATACCCAACGCAGCTATCGTGACACTTTAATCTTGCTCGTCACTTTTCTCGCGCGCACGCTCCGGAAGACCCCGGAGCGTCTCACCATCATGGACCTTACAGAGGACCAAATCCTGGTATTCCTGCTGTACTTGGAGAATTCTCGCCACTGCGGGGTCCGCACCAGAAATCAGCGCCTTAGCGCCATTCACGCTCTCGCACGCTTCATTGGGATGCGCAGTCCCGAACACATTGTTTGGTCCGGACAGATATTGGCCATTCCGATGAAGAAGGCCATGCGCGGGCTGATCCCGTACCTCGAGAAGTCAGAGATCGATACTCTGCTGGAAAGTCCAGACTGCAAAACCTCACAGGGTCGCCGGGACCGAGCGCTCTTGTTGTTCCTGTACAACTCGGGTGCTCGTGCTGGCGAGGCAGCTCAACTGACCATTGCTGACCTAGACCTGGCACGTACTCCCTCCAACGGGCAGTCCTCGGCGAAAGTCATCGGGAAAGGCCGGAAGCTGCGACGCTGTCCGCTTTGGCCGCGCACTGCCGCCGAACTAGCGTTTCTGGTTGCAGGCCGTTCTCCAAGTGATCAGGTGTTCCTTAACCGGCGAGGTCAGCCTCTGACGCGGTTTGGGATTCACGCGCTCGTCAAACGCTATGCGCGCCGGGCATCCAGCAAACTGCCTTCCCTCGCAACCAAGAAAGTCAGTCCGCACACGATCCGTCACACCACTGCGACGCATCTCTTGCGGGCTGGCGTGGACATCAATACGATCCGCGCCTGGCTCGGGCACGTCTCCATCGAGACGACCAATGTGTACGCCGAAGTTGACCTCGAAATGAAAGCCAAAGCCTTGGCGCTATGCGACATCGGAGCCGGAAAGACTTCGGCCCCGTGGAGTAGAAATAGGAGTCTGCTGGCGTTCCTGCGCTCACTTTGATGTGAGCTTTCGGGAGGCGTGCGCAGATCGGGACTCAAGCTGGGCGGTAGCTCAGAAGCAGTAGCCTCGCGCCACCCAGTAATGCCAGTCGCCAATGGCCTCGGTGGTGGATTCGTCGGCGTCAACTGGGGTCAGTTGAGACAAAGGAACTACCACGTTCCGGCGGTGCCACCGGATCAGCACGAGCATATCGCCGGAGCAAACATCTTCTGGAGCCATGCGCCGGACTTCGACAGTTTCACCCTTGAGGAGTGGCGAAACCACCTTGGCAACGATACACTTTGCCTGGAACGGGAAGCGCATTTTGTTCTCCAGGTAGTAGTACCAGCCCATGGCCTGCTCCTCCGGCCCATAAGCGTCCACCACAGCTTCGTTGTGAATTCGCTCCTCTCGCACGGGATCCCTTTTGAGTTTGGCCACGGATTAAGTCCTCGGTTCCGTCTTAGTCCCGGAGGAGTTGCCGAACCGATTATGTAATGTCCAGAGCCCGTTGCGCCAACTCTAATCGGCCCTTCCTCGCTGGAGGCCACATAATCAGGGACACCACACAACTGAAGCGAATCGGCACATCGCGGCGCGTGCGGGACGGTTACACAATGCGTGACCTGGAGCAATGCCTCGGCGAAGATCACCGCAAGATCTCAACATGGATCGCGAACGGCTGGCTCCAGGATCGCCTTCAAGGAACCCGACGGCACGATGGGAATGGAAACGACATTCACCGCATCCGCGAGCAAGACATTCTGAATTTCATCAAGAACCATCCGCAGGAGATCAATCTCGGGAAGGTGGATCAAACCTGGTTCCTAGATCTGGTGCTGCTGAAGGGGCGGGAAGTGCCCGAGGCAAAGTCACCTCGGCCGACGGGGGCGGTAGAATCGCGCCGTGGATTGTTAGTCATGAATGCCGCAATCGGTGAGAAAGTCGCCCAGCATGGATCTTTCGTGGGGCATTGACAGTAGAGGTTGGCCCTCCGGTTTCGGCAGCACTGGAGCCCGGCAGGACTCATAGTCACGAGTTGTGCAATCAGCAAAAAAACCGCTTCGATGGGCGTGTATGGCCTTCGACCAGGTTGGAAGCATTGGGTTTGTATTGCGGCTCCACGGGGTGAGCCCCTTGCGTCTCAGGTCGATTGCATCCGCTCGGACATGCGCGTCGGCGTAGTCCGGTGTACGTTTCTCGCGCGCAACGGCACTGAGTCGGAGGCCGACATGGACCAAGCAATATCCGGCACGCGAAGAGAGTCACCGTTGTCGTCAGGCACAAGCGACCGGCGTTGGTTAACTCTCGAACAGCTTCTGGAAGTGTTGCCCCTGAAACGGAGCCGCATCTACTACCTGACGCACACGCGACAGATACCCTTCCGCAAGGTCGGACGCACTCTACTGTTTGACTTCGCGGAGATTCAGAAGTGGCTGGAGGGGAGCGGAAACGGAAATGACCCAGGCATATCTGATTGAGATCGAAGGCCGGTGGTACGCCCGCTACAGAAAACCTGACGGCAAGTGGACCCATAAATCCATGCGCACCTCCAAGAAGGCTCTTGCCCAGGTCAATTTCTCTGCTTTCCTGAAGAAGCTTGAGGAACGTGACCTCCATTTTTCCAGCGTCCGCCCTGTTCCGTTGGGCGAATTCTTCGAAGAGTACTTGCGCTATGTGAAGACGCACAAGAGCCGCGCGTGGCATGAAAAGCAGAATGCGTACATCTACGAAAGCAAGAGAGCGCGGAAGGAGAGAAGAGTCACAAAGGTGCTCCCGTTCTTCGGAAAAGACACGCTCACAACGCAGGTCACATCACGGAAGATCGAGCAGTATGCGGAGACCCGGAAAGCCGAGGGGGCCCGATGCACAACAATTAACAAGGAATTGGCTGCTGTGCGCCATGCCATGAAGAAGGCGGAGGAGTGGGGCTACATCCTGGTGAACCCTGCCCGCAAAGTGAAGGACCTACCTGACGACGGGAAGATCCGGGAAAGATTCCTGACACCAGACGAATACCTGCTGCTCTTGCGTGACGCCGACGCAAATGATTCAGGTCCCTGGACGCTTCCGAACGAGCGCTTCACAGACCTCCGCGAGCTTGTCATGCTCGCGTGCAACACGGGGCTACGCAGATCGGAACTGCTTTTCCTGGAGGTCTCGGACATCGACTGGGAACGTCGGGTCCTCCGCGTGAGGAACAAGCCGCATCTCTTGTTCCATGTGAAGAACTACCAGGAGCGGCACATCCCCCTGAACAATCACGCCTGGGAGGCGCTGCGATCCATGCTTCAGAAAAAGCACGCGGCCGCGGACTTCGTGTTCCACAAGAGCGATGGCGCCCGCTGGACGGATATCCATGATTCCTTCCATGCCCTCGTGAGACGATGCGGGCTTGAGGCGGAGCCGCCTTTCAACATTACGTTGCACACGCTCCGGCATACGTTTGGATCATGGGCTGCGATCAGCGGTGCTTCCATGCGAGCCATCCAGAAGCTGATGGGGCACAATTCCATCGTGACAACAGAACGCTATGCGCACCTCAGCGCCGACAGCTTGGCGGCGGTGGCAAGAAACATAGGGGCGTTTGTAACAAATTCTGTAACAACTTTTGCGAACAGCGACAAAAAGGCGCTGCCCGAAAAGTCCTCAAGCGGTTTGGAATCATGGTGCCCGGGGCAGGACTCGAACCTGCACGGCCCGTTAGGGCCTGGGGATTTTAAGTCCCCTGCGTCTGCCATTCCGCCACCCGGGCGTCAATCCTGAACTAGAAGTTACCACGAGTAGGGCCTGCGGGCATGGCGGGCGCGGGCCGGCTGTGCCTTGTGGTGAAGGATACGGCCTGGGAGAGCGCGGCGCCGGCGAAGAGACGGCGCGGGGCTCGACGTGGACAAGACCTGAAGTCCCTGAAACAAGCGACACCGGCGGGCCGCTTCCATCAGCGCAGGCGGCGACCGAGGGCGCGGGCGACGAAGCGCAGGCGGTCCGCCCACGGAAGGCGGCCGAGGTTGGTCCGCACAACGCCGCGGGTGAAGTACGTCTTCCGCGAATAATCAATCTCCACTTCGACGACGACGGGGCGTCCGGCGGCGGTGATGGCGCGCGCCTGCCGCAAGACGCTCTCGACATCGGCGTCGCGAGGCAACGGAAGGAAATCGACGCCACAGGCGCGGGCGAGCGCGGATAGATCGAATTCGTGGAGCTCGCTGCACGTTTTTTGCGCGAGGGCCGTTTCCTGGAACTGCGCGATCTGCGCGAGTTCGCGGTCGCGGAGAACGAGAACCATGACGGGCAGTCCGAGATGGGACGCCGTGAGCAATTCGAGGCCGGTCATCAGGAAGGCGCCGTCGCCGGCGAGCGCGGCGACCGGGCGTTCGGGACACGCCAGGGCGGCGCCCAGCGCGCCGGGAACGGCGTAGCCCATGCAGGAGTAGTCCACCGGAGCGAGGAACGAGCGCGAACGATCGAGGCGCAGGCATTCGACGGCAAGAAATGTGCCGTTGCCGCTGTCGGTCGTGTAGATTGCGTCCGGCCCGAGAACCGTTTGAAGAGTTTTCAGCAGATGCGGCGGAGACACGCGCTCGCCGCCGGCCTGGGAGGACCAATCGGACCAGACTTCGGCGTGGCCGGCGCGGATGTCCTGGCGCAACTCAGAGCTGGCGTTTTTCTGCGGAAGATCGGTGAGCAGCGCGGAGACGAATGCGGCGGCATCCGCGACGACCGGCGACGCAGCCGGAAAATTTTTTCCGAGCACGGAGGGATCAATGTCCACGTGGACGAGCGGGCCGGGCGGCTCCAGACCATAGCTGCCGGTGCCGACTTCGGAAAAACGGCAGCCAATCGCCAGCGTGAGGTCGCAGTCCGCGGCGATTTTGCGGACGAAGGATGGCGCGGCGGCGCCGAAGCCGCACCAAAGCCAGAGCGGATGATTTTCAGGAAACACGCCTTTGCCCTGAATGGTCGTGGCCACGGGCGCTTCGAGACGCTCGGCCAGGGCGACGAGATCATCCCCGGCGCCGGCGGTGCCGAGGCCGAGATAGAGAAGCGGGCGGCGGCTCGATGCGAGCAGCGCGCGGACGCGCTCGAGGGCCTGTGGCTCGGGCGGCTGCGGAGCGGGCGAGACATCAGAGGGCGCATTGAGCGCGACGTCGTGGCGAAAGAGATAGAGGTTGACGGGGATCTCGACGAAGACGGGTCCGGCGGGCGCGGTGCGCGCGAGGCGGCACGCGCGGCGAATGAGGGCGTAGATTTCCGAGCCGTGCCCGGCGCGAAACTGCGCTTTGGTGACCGGCCGGGCGATGGCCATCTGATCCACGTCGTGCAGTTGAAACGCTTTGCCGGAATCGGTGCGGATGCCGCAGGCGAGGACGAGCATGGGGATGCCGTCGAGGAAGGCTTCGGCGATTCCCGAGAGCGCGTGCGTGAGGCCGGCGCCGGGAACGACGTTGACGGCGCCGAGTTGTCCGGAGGAGCGCGAGACGCCATCGGCCATGAAGGAGGCGCTCTGCTCGTCGGTGACGAGGATGGGGCGGACGCTCTCGGCGCGGCCGAGTGAGTCGTAGAGCTCGATGTTGTGCGTGCCGGGGATGCCGAAGGTGAACGGAATGCCCTCGTCCTCGAGTGCGCGGACAACGATGTCGCCGCCGGTTATTTTTGTCACAGTGAGCGAACCTCCTCGCGGATTTTTTCGGCCACGCGGTCGGCCAGCGACATGATGGTGAGATACGGATTGATCTCCACGGAGTCGGGGAAAAGACTCGCGTCGGCGACACGCAGCCAGGGAATGCCGTGCACGCGGCCGAAAGGATCGGTGACGGAGTCCGCTGGCGCGCGGCCCATCGCGCAGCCACCCTGCAAGTGCGCGGCGGAAACGGTGACCTTGCCGAGATGGAAGGGCGTTTTCTCTGCAATGGGGTCGAGGCGAGCGGCATCGCGTGCCTCCACAGTGGGAGGCTGGGCCATCGGCAGATGGACGCGGCGGGCGCCGGCGGCAAAGAAAATCCGCGCGGAAGCAACCGCGCCGCGGACGAGCGTGCGAGTGACTTCCGGCGCGAAGTAGTAGTGCACAACGGGGCGCCCGGCGGCGTCAATCGTCACGCGGTTGCGCTCCACCGCCGGATCGCAGGCGAGCACGAGAATCATCTGCAGCCGCGGAAAGGCGCGCATGAACGAGCTGTGCGCCTCGCCGAAACCCGCCAGGCTTTTGGCAGTGATGAACGGGAAATACATGCAGGTTTCGAGCAGAAAGCGGTCGCTTTCGGCGAACTCGTCGAGGTAAAAGCTCTTGGGATGGCCGACGAAGTTGGTGATGGGCCGCTCGTGCTCGGCGACGACGATGAGCGCCGGATGAGCGGTGAAGCCGCAGCCCAGCCGCGGCAAGCGCCGGCCCAGGCCCGAACGGAGCAGCAGCGCGGGTGTGCCGACGGCGCCGGCAGAGACCACGACGATCTTTGCCGCGATGCAGTACTCGCCGGGCTCCCACGGCGACGGTTCGCCTGTGGCGCCCTCGGGCTTCGCGAAGACGCGTACGAACAGCTTTTTTTCTTCGAGCCGCAGCACTTCGCAGCGCGTGATGACTTCGACGCCGTTGCGCTCCGCCTGCGGGAGTTGCACGCGGTCGGTGCCCTGCTTGGCCTGATTGGGACAGCCCAGGTTGCAGAGACTCGAGCCGCGGCAACCCTTCACGTTGACAGGAAACTGCCGCACCTGCCAGCCCAGACGGCGGCAGCCCTCGACAAACAAGCGATTGTTTTCGTTGATGAGCTCGTCCTCGATCAGATGGACATTGTTCTGCGCCATGAACTTTTGCGCGCGGCGCTCGATCTCGTCGAGTGTGAGGCCGGGGACGTTCCAGTGGTGGAGGACACGCTCGGGCGGGAGGAGCGAAGTGCCGGTGTACACGGCGGTGGAGCCGCCGTAGGCGCTGCCGAAGGCCAGCGTCATCGTGCCCTCGGCGGTGAGGAAGCCGCCGCCCTCTTCGTAGAGGACGCGCGCCATCTCGAATTCCCTGCCGGTGAACTCAGCGTCGCGGAGCTTGGGCCCCTTTTCGAGCACGGCGATGCGCAAGCCGTCGCTGCAGAGCGGTGAGAGTTCCTGCGCGACCGTGCCACCGCCCGCGCCGGAGCCGACGACGATGATGTCGTAGGCGCGTTCCTTCATCGGAACGCCTCCCATCCGCGCGGGTCGGCTTTGTAGCCGATGGCCGCCGCGGCCTCCGGGCGGCCATAGAAGCCAAGCAGGACCAGCGTGCGCAGGCCCCAGAAGCCGCTGCGGATGAGCTGCACCGTATGATTTTCCAGGCCAGCGAGGAAGCGTGCGCGCTGCGCGGGCTGCAGCGAGGCAAAGCGGTGGCCAAACCGAACTACCGGCAGCCAGTCGATGGCGCGAAGGAAAAGTTGCAGGCGGCGTTGCAGGGCGGGTGGCCGGTCACCCAGCGCGGCATCGATCAACGTCTCGAAGTTGGCCCAGGCTTTTTCGTCGAGCGCCGCAGCCTCCGGGACGATCGTGCAGGCGATGGCGCGGACGAGCGGACGGAACGAGAAGAGAGCAGGCGACAGTTGAGCCGCTGATGGATTCCTTGTTGGATGCTCGGTGGCCGGCATGGAAGATACCCGTTACACGAGAGGCAGAAAGTTTGCAAGCGCAGATGCGCAAGTTCAGGGTTCGAGCGAATTGCTGTAGCTGGTGATGAACACCATGATGTCGGAAGCTTCAAGCACGTTCTTCGCGCGGTAGCGTACGGAATGGGAGGCGGTGCGCTCGAAGCCCGGCAGGTAGGCGAGCAGCTCGGCCTGCGTGTAATGCTTGAAGCTGACGTCCACGGCGACCGGCGCCAGAATCTTGTAGGGCTTGAAGTCTTTGATGCGGCCGAGCGCGGCTTTTGCTTTCTGGCCGATGAGCTCGTAAGAAGCCTGCGGAGTGAGAGTGCTGGCGGAATGGAAGCCGAGATTTTTCTTTGTCTCCGCGCCTTCGATATTGCCGACGAGGGAACGCACCTCGGCGATGGCGGCATCGTCGCCGGAGATCATGATGACGGGAACGCCAAAATGGCCGGCGATGGCGGCGTTCCACGCGCCTTCGGTGACGTTCGTGCCGTTCAAAGCGACGCGGGTGAGGCGGGCGCTGGAAAAAGTGTGGGCGCGAACGCCAGCGGGGTTGTCGGTGGAGGCGTGGTAGCCGATGAAAATCGCCGCGTCGAAGCTTTCGTCAATGCCGGCCATCATCGAAAGGTGGCGCGGCCAGGAGCGAATGATGCGCACGTCCGGCGGGAAGAGTTCGATGAGGAGGTTTTCACCGTTGCCGTGCGAATCGCTGACGAGGATTTCCGTGGCGCCGGCTTCCTTGGCGGCGTTGACAGCGGCGAGCGTTTCGCGGGTCATGAACTCGCGGAAGCGGCCGTACTCAAAGCCGGAGGGGCCAAGCTGGTCGCCAGTGACCGTGCCGACCACGCCCTCCATGTCCACCGAGATATAGACTTTGAGTTTTTTCGCCTGTGGCGGATCGGCCGCGACCGCGAGAGACTTGCAAAGCACCAGCAGACAAACCATCGCGAGCATCCGAAGCTTCATGGACTCTCCTTCCCTACCCGCCCGGGCAGAATGCCTCCGGTAGGAAGCAAGGACTATGCTTTGAAGCAGCGCCGCCGTCAATTCCGAAACGTGAGCGCGCGGGCCCGACACCCAGCCGTTGCCCGTGAATCGGCAGGGATAACGTGGGAAGCCGGCGGAACGGATGAAGTACCTTTTTTCAGCGAACGGCGGTGGGGAGGAATGGACTAGGTCGCGGTGCGCTTTTTCTGGTTTGGAGAATCCAGTTCAGCCGGTTCCTCAGCGGAGCTGATCGCGATAGAGGGCCATGCCGACGGCGGCGTTCATGCCGAGGCGGGCAAGGGCGCGGACTTCGCGGCGGCTGCGGATGCCGCCGGCGGCCGTGACGGGCAGGCGCGTGGCGCGGCGCAGCGCGCGGAACCAGGCGAGGTTCGTGCCGCGCATGGTTCCTTCGTTCTCCACGCAGGTGCAGAGAAACTCCGAGCAGTAGGGCTCGAGTTGCGGCATCACGTCCTCCGGACGCAGCGACAATTGCTGCCGCCAGCCACGTACCACGATGCGTCCCTCTTCCGCGTCCAACGCCAGAATAATTCTTCGGCGCCCAACACGGCGCGCCAGGCGCCGCAGAAACGCCTGGTGGATTTTCCCGCCACGGAACGCCGCGCTGCCCACGATGACCTTCTCCGCGCCCCAGCGCAGAATCCGCTCCGCGCGCGCTACAGTGCGAATCCCGCCGCCGACGTGCACTCTTGATTTCGATTGGCAGCACAACAAGCGGACCAAACGGGCGTTGCCGCCGCAGCGCAGCGCGGCGTCGAGATCAATCACATGGAGCAAGGGGTATTCGCGAAAGCGGTCGAGCAGGCCAAGTACGTCGTTCACGGCCAGCGCCCGCCGGCGGCCGCGCACAAGCTGCACGGCTTGTCCGCCCTGCAGGTCAATGCACGCGATGATCATCGGCCCATTCGCACCGGCACGCCGCGCGCCGCGAGAAATTCCTTCAGCGCAGCGATGGGCTGGAGGTTGTCGTGGAAGATCGATGCGGCCAGGGCGGCATCGGCCGCGCCATCGGCGAAGACGCGCAGGAAATCCTCCGCAGAATCGGCGCCGCCCGAGGCAATCACGGGCACGCGGACGGCGCGCGAGACGGCGGCAGTGAGTGCGCAGTCGAATCCGCTGCGCGTGCCGTCACGGTCCATCGAGGTGAGCAGGATTTCGCCGGCGCCACACGCGACGCCTTCGCGCGCCCATTCGACCGCAGCGCGCCCCGCCGGCACGCGGCCGCCGCGCACGAACACCTCCCAATGGTCCGCGTTGCGGCTGGCGTCAATCGCCAGCACCACGGCTTGCGCGCCGAACTCGGCGGACAGCTCGGCAAGAAGCTCTGGGCGCTCGACGGCGGCGGTGTTAACGGCCACTTTGTCTGCGCCGGCGCGCAGAACGGCGCGGGCGTCCTCGAGCGTGCGGATGCCGCCGCCGGCGGTGAGCGGAATCGCAAGCTGCTCAGCAACGAGACGAATCGTTTGGAGGAAGGTTGGCCGGTTGTCGCGCGCGGCAGCGATATCGAGCACGACGAGCTCATCGGCGCCTTCGCGGTTGTAGCGCGCGGCCAGAGCGACGGGGTCGCCGGCGTCGCGGAGGTCGGCAAACTGCACGCCCTTCACGACGCGGGCGCCATCGGTATCGAGGCACGGAATGATCCGTCGCGCCAGCGTCATCGCGACAGCTCCAAGAAATTCTGGAGCACCTGCGCGCCCGGCTCGCCGGATTTTTCCGGGTGGAACTGAACGGCATTCGCGGCGCCCTGCTGCAAAACAGCGACGAACGGCGCGCCATGTTCACAGAGAGCAACCGTGCTTCCTCGCAGCGACGACCCAGCGGCGCGCCCTTCACTCGCAAGTGCGGCGTAGGAATGCGCGAAATAGAACCACGCGCCGTCCGGCACGCCACGGAGCAATTCGCTCTGGCCCACGCGGCGCAACTGGTTCCAGCCCATGTGCGGCAGCTTGACCGTTTGTGGCAAGGGTTCGACGCGTCCGGGCAGGATGCCGAGCCCTTCCACGCCGGAGGCTTCCGCGCTGCACTCAAAGAGCGCGTGCAGGCCGAGACAGATACCGAGGAACGGCACGCCGCGGCCGATGGCCGACCGCAGAGGCGAGATCAGGCCGCCCGCGCCGAGTGTGCGCATCATGGCGCCGAAATGCCCCACGCCGGGAAGCACGAGGACGCGCGCGGTTTCAACCGCGCGCGGATCGGCAGTGCGCTCCGTCTCCGCGCCGAGACGCCGCAGCGCCCGTTCGACCGAGGGTAGATTTCCGGCACCGTAGTCCACCAGAGTGATTTTGGCGGGCATCCTTACAAAAGCTCCTTTGTGCTGGGCAGCACGCCGCGCAACTGCGCGTCGCGGGAAACGGCAAACCGGAGCGCGCGGGCGAAGGCTTTGAAGAGCGCCTCCACCTGATGGTGCGAGGAGCGCCCGCAGAGCAATCGCAGATGCACATTTGCCGCCGCAGCCTGCGCGAACGCGCCGAAGAAATCCTCGAGCAGCTCGGTCTGCAGATCACCCACGCGCCGCGCCGTGATCCGCCACTTGCCGGCGAAGCAGGCGCGCCCGCCGAAGTCCACCGCGGCGACGGCAAGCGTTTCGTCCATGGGCATCACGAAGTAGCCGGCGCGCAGGATGCCGCGCTTCGAGCCAAGCGCCCGGCGCACCGCCTGGCCCAGCGTGATGCCAATGTCCTCGACCGTGTGGTGCTGGTCCACGTCGAGGTCGCCCCGAGCGTCCACTTCCAAATCCAGTGCGCCGTGACGCGCGACCAGCTCGAGCATGTGATCGAGGAAGCGGACGCCGGTGCGGATGCACGCGCGGCCGCGGCCGTCGAGGTTCAGGCGGACGCGGATGTCGGTCTCCGCTGTCGTGCGGCGAATCAGCGCCTTTCTCATGGCAGCCACCGCTCCACCTCTTCCACGCGGTGCAGGATGGCGCGGGCGCCGAGGTCGCGCAGCTTCGGACCAAGCACGCGGCGCGCGGCGCTGTCCCGCCGAAGCACGCCGAAAAACGGCACGCCGGCGGCCCGGGCAGCAAGCGCGTCGTCCACGTTATCGCCGAGATAGAAAGCGGCAGCAGGGTCGCGGCCGTCGAGAATTTTCAGCAGGCCTTCGGGGGCAGGCTTCGAGCGGCGGACGTCGTCGAGCGTGACGATGGCCTTGAAATGACGGCGGGCATTCGCGCGGTCGAAGGTGTGGCTCAGCTCGCGCCGCGTGCGACCGGTGAAAATGGCAAGCTCGGCGCGGCGCGCGAGGCGCCGCAGCGTAGCGGGGGAAACCAGCCATTTTTCGAGGGCGACGTTGCCGCAGCCGTTGGCGCCCCAATAGAACTTCTGGAACTGCCGCTTCACTTCGGCGTACTCGACGGCCACGCCGAGCGAGCCGATCCAGTCGGTGGAAAGTTTCCAGTCGTCGTTGTAACCGCTCTGATTTTTCCAGCGCAGGATGTCGGCGGGGCGGAATCGTTTGCCGGTGTAATGATGCACCGTATCCAGGGTGGACTTGTGGAAGGAGCCGCGGACGTCCACCAGCACGCCATCCACGTCGAAGATGAGAATTTGAGGATTCGTGTTCAGCATTGGGCTTCCAGGGCGCGCACCAGGCGGCGCATCTGCGGCCGCGTGCCGATGGTAATGCGAATGAATCCCGCGCGGCCGAAGTCGCGGGTGCGGTCGCGGAGCAGAATGCCCTGCCCCGCCAGCGCGCGCAGGAGGGCCGGAGCGCGGGCGCCAAAGTCGGCGAGCAGGAAGTTTCCGCCGCTGGGGAAGAAACGCACACCGAGCCGCTCGAGCGCGGCTTCGAGCACGCGCTTGCCGCGGTGCACTTCCGCAACAGTGCGGCGCAGGTAGGCGGCGTCGCGGATGGCGGCCTCCGCGGCGACGAGTGCGGGCGTGTTCACCGGAAAGGGCGGCTGAGCCTTGCGCATCTCGGCGATCAGATGGCGGTTCGCAAAGAGACAGCCGAAGCGCAAGCCGGCGAGGCCCGCGACCTTGGAAAACGTGCGCGTGACAACAAGGTTCGGAGAGCGGCGAATCCACGGCAGCACGGTGACACCGGAGAACTCCGCGTAGGCTTCGTCCACGACGACGAGCGTGCGCGGGGCGGCATCGAGAATTGTCCGCAATTCGCGCCGGCCAAGCAGTGTGCCGGTGGGATTATTCGGATTGGCGAGCAGAAAGATGCGCGGCTTGAGCTTGCGGAGAGCGCGCACTACTTTGTCCAACGGAAAACACATCTGGGCGTCGAGTTGCTCCGTCAGGACGCGCGCGCCGTGGAGCGCGGCGTACAGGCGGTACATGTCAAACGTCGGCTCGACGAGGAAGACGGAAGCGCGCGGCTCGACGAAGCAGTCGAAGATCAGCTTCAGGCTGTCATCCACGCCGTTGTTGAGGATGGTTTCCGCAGGCGAAACGCCGAAGTACTGCGCCATGCGGCGGCGCGTGGCTTCATACTCGGGATAGACGGCAATCTGCTCGCGCGAAAGTTTCCTCAAGGCGGCGCGCACAGCGGGAGAGCAGCCCACCGTGTTTTCATTGAAATCGAGCCGGAGCTTTCCGGCGCGGCCCTGCGGCATCTGATCGCCGCGCATCCGGAGCACTTCCTTGCGCGGCAACACTCGCGGCCTCATACGATTCCCTTAGTCATTTTCTCTTTCCTCGTTTCCATCTGCGTTTCGGTGAGTTCGCCCGCGGTTTCCT
Organism: Acidobacteriota bacterium; assembly: GCA_016201285.1. Taxonomy (GTDB): domain Bacteria; phylum Acidobacteriota; class Terriglobia; order Acidiferrales; family UBA7541; genus JACQDE01. Next base: position 55,973 of record JACQDE010000084.1, read on the forward strand.
CTCTTACTGCCACGGCGCGCCTGTGCGCGGCGAGTCCTTCCGCTTCGGCCAGCGCGCGAGCCACCGGCGCGAGCCGCTTGAGGCCCGCGCGGGAGACCCGTTGCACACTCGAACATTTTACGTAGTCCGCGACCGATAGCCCACCGCGGGCACGGGCCCAGCCACCCGTTGGCAGGACGTGGTTGGCGCCGCTGGCATAATCACCGAACGGCTGGGCGCTCCAGCGGCCGAGAAAGGCGCTGCCCGCGGCCTCAACCTGTCGCAGAATGCCAGGCTCGCCGCCGGGCAGACTGAGGTGCTCCGGGGCAAAACGATTGGCGAATTCAACCGCGGCGTCAAGGCCGGGCGCAAGGAGGATCCATCCATTCCGCGCAAGAGAACGCGCGGCACAATTGCCCTCCGGCAACACGCGGAGCTGTTGCTTTAATTCCTGCAGCACGGCGCGGGCCAACTTGCGCGACGTGGTGATGAACAGCGAGATCGCGTCCGGATCGTGCTCGGCCTGTGCGAGAAGGTCCGCAGCGATGAATCGCGGGTTGCCACGAGACGCCAGGATAAACACTTCCGTTGGCCCGGCGAGCATGTCAATGGCGCAATCGGCGCTGACCAACTGCTTCGCCGCAGTGACGTAGCGGTTGCCCGGGCCGAAGATTTTGTCCACGCGCGGGATGGTTTCCGTGCCATACGCGAGCGCGGCAACGGCCTGCGTTCCGCCGATCCGCGCAATCTCACGCACGCCAAGCAAACCAGCCGCCGCGAGCAGAGCCGTATTCGGGCGCGGGCAGGCGACCACGATTCTCCGCACACCGGCCACCTGCGCGGGAATCACGGTCATCAGCAGAGTGGAGACGAGCGAGAAGCGGCCGCCGGGAATGTAGCAGCCGATGGTGTCCAACGGACGCACGAACTGCCCGACGCGCACGCCCGGCTCGACTTCGAGCGTCCACGGCCGCGGCTTCTGGCGTTCGGCAACGCGGCGGATGTTCCGCGCGGCGTGGCGGATGGCGCAGAGCAGTTCGCGGTTGACCTCGCGCTGCGCGCCGACGATTTCACGGGCGCTAACCCACAGCTCGCGCGCGGAGGGAACGGCAAGGCCGTCGAGCCGGCGGCCCCAGGCGAGCAGGGCAGTGTCGCCGCGGCGGCGCACGCCGGCGACAATGCGTGTGACAACACGTTCCGTGGCGAGATCGCGGCCGCGGCGCGTCGCCAGGATTTTTTCTGCCGTCGCTTTGGTGAGCGGAACAATGCGCATCAGAGCACGATTTTGTTCAACGGGTATTCGACGATCCCCTGCGCCCGGGCCGCTTTCAGTTTGGGGATGATCTGGCGGACGATTTCCTCGTCCACGATGGTATTCACGGCGACCCAGCCGGGATCACTCAGCGCGGAGATTGTGGGATTCTTCAGCGCGGGCAGGGCGCCGAGAACGCCGGGCAGGTCGTCGCATCGCACGTTGAGCATCAGGCCGACCTTGTTGTAGGCAGCGATAGCGCCTTCGAGCAGCAGCGCGAGGTTTGCGATTTTCTCACGCTTCCAGAGGTCGCCGACCGCGGCGTGGTTCGCGATGAAGACGGTGGCAGACTCGAGGACGGTGTCCACCACGCGCAGGCGGTGGGCGCGGAGGGAGGCGCCGGTTTCGGTGACCTCGACGATGGCGTCGGCGAGCTGCGGAACTTTCACTTCCGTCGCACCCCAGGAAAACTCGATACGCGCGGAGACACCGTGCCGGCGGAGATAGTCTTTGGTGATACGCATGACTTCAGTGGCGATGACTTTGCCTTCGAGGTCTTTCACCGACAGCACCGGTGATTCCTCCGGCACGGCGAGCACCCAGCGGACGCGGGAGAGGCGCTGCTTGGCGTAGATGAGCTCGGCAATTTCGGCCACGCCGGCGCCGGTCTCGAGCACCCAGTCGCGGCCGGTGATGCCGGCGTCGAGCGCGCCGTTCTCGACGTAGCGGGCCATCTCCTGCGCGCGGACCATCGTGCAGGCAATCTCCGGGTCGTCAATCGCGGGGAAATAGCTGCGCGCGTTCGAGGTGATGCGCCAGCCGGCGCGGGCGAAAAGCTGCAGCGTCGCCTCCTGCAAGCTGCCCTTCGGAATGCCAAGCCGCAACTGGCTCATGACTGCTTCCCTTCTCCGTAGATTTGTCCCGGGTCGAACGTTTTTTCGGCGATGACCGTCCCTTCGCCCTCGGCGTTCAGGCGGCGAAAGAAACAGCTCTGGAAACCTTCGTGACAGACGCCGGAGCCGAGCGGCTCGACGCGGGCGAGCACGGCATCGGCGTCGCAGTCAATCCGCAACTCGCGCAGGCGCAGGCGGTGGCCGCTGCGCTCGCCCTTCACCCAAAGCTTGTTGCGCGAGCGGCTGAAGAAGGTGACGTTGCCGGTCGAGAGCGTGGCCTCGAGGGCGGCGGCGTTCATGAAGCCGAGCATGAGCACTTCGCCGGTGCGGAAGTCCTGCACGACGGCGGGGACGAGCCCGCCGAGCTTTTCAAAATCGAGTTGCATCGTCCCTCCGAATAATGTGGAAGATGCCGGCCTCCCGACTTTGCCGGGATAAATTCCGGCCGGCGCTACACGGCGCCAGATGGCGGCGTAAAGCCGCCGCTACGCACGCAAATAAAAAAAGCCCGCCGGGGCTGGCCGCGCCGGCGGGCTGAGGAGTGCTTTATGTAGCTAGCGACTCACACGACCGCAGACACGGCGTCACCGTGGTGATGATGGTGATGACGATGTGCCCGCAGTTGCATAAGAGAGGCGTATCGTAGCGAAAAAAGAGCGGTTGGTCAAGCGGAAGGGCGATACAGACCCGAGACTCATTCAGGGCGGGAACCGGTTTCGGTCGTGGGGCCGGCGCCGGCCGCATCCGAAACGGATTCCGCCGCAGGCGGCTCGATAGCCTCAGCCAGGGCAGTGCGTTCCGCGCTTGCGGGCGCGGAAGCCGCGGCGACGGCGGAGGCTTCCTGGGGTGCGGCGGCAGCCGGGATGGCGGTGAGCGCGGCGAGGCGGGTGGCAAGAGCCGAAGCGATCAGCTCGACGAGCATCTTCGCGGCTGAGCCGTCGGGGTCGCGGTCGGGATTGTAGGCGGTGACTTCGACGGCCAACAGGTTTTTTTGCCGCACGAAAATATCGAGCGCTTCGCGGACGTCGGCGAGGCGCAGGCCGCCAGCGCCGGTGAACTCGCTGGCGGAAAACTCTTCGCCGGAAATCACGTCGGCATCGAGGTGCAGGACGAAGTTGCGCGTTTCGGAGTGGATGTGCTCGACGGCGCTTTGCGCGGCGCGGGCGACGCCACGGTGGAGAACCTCAGCGGCGGAAAAATGGCGGATGGGCGAGTTGCGGAGCAGGTCGCGCTCGTAGGTGTCGTATTCCTCGCAACCGAAGAGCGCGACGTCCGGCTCGCGCACCAGCGGCGGCTCGCCCCAGAAGCGCACCAACTCCGGCGCGCCGCGCCCGACGACATGAGCCAGCACCATGCCGGCGAAACGCCCGGAAGGCGTGCTGGCAGGCACGTTGAGGTCGGGATGGCGGTCCATGTAGAGCAGGCAGACGTGGCGGTAGTAGCGGCGGACGGCGGCGACGGTGGCGAGGGCGATGGTGCAGTCGCCGCCGAGGACGAGCGGGAGCGCGCCAGACTTCGCGGCTTCCTCGACTTTCGGGCGGAGAGCGTTGAGCGCGGCGAGCACGGCGGGGAGGTTGCGAGCGCGGGGGCTTTCGTCGTCCTGCTGGAAGAGCTGTGTCTCGAAGTCGCCGAGATCGTTGACCATGAAGCCAGCGGCGTTGAGGCGCTCGACAAGACCGGCGGCGCGCAGCGCGACCGGGGCCTTTTCGTGCCCGGGCGCGTGGGCAGCGGCGCTGGTGGGTGCGCCGATGAGAGCGATGAGATTCGGTTGACGGACGATCTTGACGGCCAAAGAAGAGCTCCTCGGTTCGCGAAGCGCCCCGGACAAGCTACTTCGAGGCCAGCTCCGGAGGCAGGCTGAACCGGACATCTTCGCGGATCAGCTCAAAGTCGTTCTGTTCCTTGTAGCCCAGGCCGGCCAGGCGCTGGCTGACCTGCTCGACCAAAACCTCAGGCGCGGAAGCGCCGGCAGTGAGGCCGACACTGGTGACGCCTTCGAGCCACTCCTCGCGAATCGCGGCGGCATCTTCAATCAGGCGCGCGGAAACGCCGGCGCGTTCGGCTACCTCGACCAGGCGGTTCGAGTTGGAACTGTTGGACGAGCCGACGACGAGCACCAACTGAACTTCCTTCGCCAGGTACTCGACCGCTTCCTGGCGGTTCTGCGTGGCGTAGCAGATGTCGTCCGACGCCGGCCCGGCGATTTTCGGGAAGCGCTCGCGGAGGCGCGTGACGATTCCCTCGGTGTCGTACATGCTCAGCGTGGTCTGGGTGAGGAAAGCGAGCCGCTCGGGATCAGGCACCTGGAGACGGTCCACATCCTCGACGCTGTCCACCACGACGGTCTGCTGGGGCGCTTCGCCGGATGTGCCGACGATTTCCTGGTGGTCGCGGTGGCCAATAAGAACGATGGTGCGGCCCTCGCGGGCAAACTTGAGGGCTTCGAGGTGGACCTTGGTGACGAGCGGGCAGGTGGCGTCGATCACGCGCAGGTTGCGTGCTTTGGCTTCGTCGCGGACCGAGGGCGGAACGCCGTGAGCGCTGAACACGAGCACCGCGCCGGCGGGCACTTCATCCACCGCTTCGACAAAGATCGCCCCGCGGCGGCGGAGCTGGTCCACCACATAACGGTTGTGCACGATTTCGTGATGGACATAGACGGGCGAGCTGTAGGCGTCCAGCGCCAGCTCGACGATTTCCACCGCGCGCACCACGCCGGCGCAAAAACCGCGCGGCCGCGCGCGCACCAATCGCCTCTTGTTATTGCCGGGTTGCGTCACTTGTGCACCTTCCCCCGCCTGCAAACTCAATATAATACGCCATCCGCGGCCCTTCTGGCTACGCCTTGGTAGCACAGGCTTATAGCCTGTGCGCATGTAGCGCCGGCTTTAGCCCGGCATCTGTAGCGGCGGCCTTTAGGCCGGCATCTGTAGCGGCCGCTTCACGCCGCCGCTCATGATGGGCTACCCCGGTCCGAAGTATAAGAACCCAAAGCGGCTGGGTCATACGACTCAGTGCCTGTACGTCAACGTGGACAATGTGGACAAGCACTTCGCGCGGGCCATTTTCTCCAACGTTTCGATGGCCGGAACCACGTGTTCGTTCACGGCGCGGGAGAGGTAGCAGCGAGGCAGTCCTGTCCGCTTCCCCATATCCCCCTGAGAGAGCTGCTTCTCTTCCTGGAGCGCGCGCAACTGACCTGCGATCACCATGCCCGTATTACCCTAAATGGTTGTTTTATTACTTGTCCACCGAACGTTCCAAAGTTATTACTATTTTTCCTCGAGCGTGCCCTTCTTCAAGATAACGGAGAGCTTCAGCCACGTCGCTTAAGGGGTAACGTCTATCTATGACGGGTACAATCTTTCCGGCTGCAAGAAAATCTTTCAGAAGAACCAAATCCGTCTTGTTTATCTTCGCCACAAAGAAACGCATCTTCTTGCTCCCAATCAGTGACAGTAATGGTCCCAGTAGCATCGCTTGGAGAACTTGAGCCCAACCACCTCCAACCATGACATAAATTCCGTCCTGACCGAGCGCACGTCTGTAATCGAAAATCGAATGATATGCATTCGCAGCAAGAATCAGGTCGTAACGCTGCCCACTTTGCGTGAAATCTTCTCGCGTGTAATCAATGACGTGGTCCGCGCCAATCGATCGCGCCGTGTCCACATTCCTCGTACTGCACACGGCAGTGACTTCAGCCCCGAACGATTTGGCAATCTGGACCGCAAATGTACCCACTCCACCAGACGCGCCATCAACCAGAACCTTGTGGCCTCGCTGGACGCGTCCCTTATCACGAAGACCCTGCAGGGCACTGAGTGCCGCCACTGGTACGGCTGCTGCCTCCTCAAACGATATGTTGGCTGGCTTCAATGCCAATTTGTCTTCCATAACAGACGCATACTCGGCAAAAGCCCCACGGCACGCGCCGAACACCGCGTCGCCTGGTTTGAATTGCGTTACGTTCCTGCCAACCGCTTCCACCTGGCCGGCCACATCACAGCCGAGTCGTGTGTCCTTTGGTTTGCGCAGCCCGGCCCCTATGCGAACGATGTACGGCGTGCCTCTCATGGAGTGCCAGTCAAGGGCATTGACGGAAGCCGCGCCAACTTCTATCAAAACTTCGTTGTCCCCAGCGGTCGGCCTTTCAATCTCTTCACACTTGAGAACATCGGGCGAACCGTAGTTACGATAAACAATAGCTTTCATGAGGTTCCTCAAGAGTCTGCAAACCTACCCGGCACAGGTCACTCCCTTGCCTGAAGATTGTCGTGGCTCCGGAGCGACAGTGCTAGGCCAACGACCATAAGAGCGAGGAGTACGAGGTTCACGAAGAAGCCGGGTGGTGTTCCGGTTCTGACAATGGGCATAACAAGAAAAATCAGTCTTCTGCTCAGGTGTTCCAGCAGGACTAGGGCAAACATGAAGGGAACCAAGGCGCGATATCGAGCTAAGACCACTATACATAGCAAGCAGATGATGAGCTGGGCCAGCCCCCAGGCCGCAAAAAGAGAAACTACTGCCTGTGCGCCGGCCGGCGTGAATGTGTCCAGTGGAATCCCGTCGGCGGAAGTCGCCACAGAGTAACCGTTGAAGATAGAGTTCAGACTCATGGCAACCTTCATAAGCACGAGCAGTGCAAAGAGCCAGAGCGCGAGCTTGTAACCGTGATAGGTGTTGTCGACGTGCCGGGGAAGGAGTTGGTTGAGCATAGGAGTCCTCCGGGAACGGCGAGCGGCTTCACGTGACGCCTAACGCCGGATTTGTCAAACGCCAGCAATGCAGCCTAACCACCCGCCGACGAGGAGGCTGCGGCGTCCAGCGGTTGCGGCTTTGCACCCTTGATCAAAAGCCAGAGCACGATCGCCATCTCTCCGAAGAGGGCGGGGAAGGCGATGCGAAAGGCCACATCGTTGTACTGCGGTAACAGTAAGCCCGTAAAGCTAAGGGCCACATAGGCGAAGCAGTTGATGATCAGCCAGACGCCCAGGATGCGGGGAAGGAAGCCCGATCTCATCACCAGCACGCCGAAGGGGAAGAGCCAGAGGCCCCAAAACATTTCGTTGATCACGAGTCCCTGACTATGCAGGCGGAGGAACAGCATGGCCAGGGCGTCTAGCTGACCTTTGTTGAATACGGACAGGAAATCGGCGCCGCGGAAGAGGGTGAGGGCGGCGATGTTGTTCACCACATTCATAAACCCGACGGCGACGGAGACCAGAACCAAGGCCACCATCAGCGAAGCATGCGTCTTGTTCACGCCGCTGAGCAAACGGTAGAGAGCCAGGACCAGGAAGATGAAAATGACCGAGGAGATCACGTCAGCGACGATGCCGAGACGGAAAAGCGTCTCGTGAGCCAGGATGTTATTGGCCGTCGCGGTGGCGTCCCCCCGCACGATCAGAGTGCGGGGAATATAGATCAGGCTGAAGGGGGCGGTGACTGCCATTGATAGATATACCGCTCCTGCGACGCGTGCAGCTTTGTCGGTTGGGTGCATGGTCTCACTCTCCTCAGTCTCAGGTTGACGCAGGGCCGTTACGCAGCGAGCGGTGTTTGCAAGCCCTTGAACAGCAGCAAGAAACTCAGGGCCAGCTCGAAGAGGGCCATCGGCGTATCGAACCACCAGAGATTCACGATCGTCGGGAAGGTGGGAAAGATGAAGAGAGCGACGGTACACGCCGCGCACCACGCCGACCCGAGCAAGCCAAACGCGGCCAGCGCTCTCGGGACGTATCCCGACTTGAACCACAAGTAGGCGCAAATGGTGGATGCCAGCGACCAAAACAGCAGGCCGACGTAGTACTGGTCGAAACCGGTGAGGTAGAGCCGCGCCAAGACCGGCAACTGATCGGGTCCGAAGGCTCGCGCGTAATCGGCGCCGCTCAACAGCCGCACAGCGGTAAAAAGATTGAGCGGGACGAGCGCCCACACCACCGCGTAGACCAGCCGCCCGAACGCAGCGAGCAAGGCGAGGTTCTGGTCCACCGGCTTGAGGATGACGTAAAGCGCCGTGAGCAGCACGACGACACCCATGCAGTAGACCAGGTCGCCGACGATGCCGATGCGGAAGAGCGTCTCGTGCGCCAGGATGTTCCGCGCGGTCTCCGCCGGGTTACCGCGGACGATGAGGCGCGCGAAGATGCCAAAGTTGACCAGCACTACGGTGACGAACGAGATCAGGTACGCCACCGCTGCGTACTTTGCGGCTCTGCATTGCGAGTCGTCGAGCGCTCTGACTGCCATTCCACTCCTCCTCGGAGGCCGCGTGCACGGCGAGAGACTCGCCCTGAAGAGAGCTACGGGAAGCGAAGCTCGCCAGTTCCCTTCATTGCTCTTTGCTCTCGGCGGATGGGCCGAACCCCCAACGTTCGCGCATGCGCTGGCGGAATCGTTCCCGCTCCTCAGGCGTCATGGACTCGCAGCGCTCTTCGATGCGATGCTCGCAGCGCTCTTCCATGCGACGGCGGAGATTGGAGCGTCCGGAACCGTGGAATCCAAATCCACCGAAGAGGATCCGGCACAGTGCCAGAAGTCCAAGCGCTTGCCAGAAGGTGATCTGGCGCCAGCCGAAGAGCGGCGGCAGCAGCCAATTCCACAGGTGCAGCACTACTTCGCCGCCGATGGCGACAAACAGCAGCATCCCCAGAATCGCCAGCGGAGCAATGAAAATCAGTCTCTTCAATCTCGGTCTCATGTTCAGTCCCTCACGCTTTCGTGAATTCGTCGTAAATGCTTTGCAATCTCTCGCGCAGATGAAGCACCGCGTAGCGCTTGCGTGAGAGCAGCGTATTCACGCTCACGCCGCTCTCGGCGGCCATTTCCTTGAAGCTGCGCCCTTCCAGCTCGTGCGCCACCAACACCTCGCGCTGCTCCTCCGGCAGCTCCTCGACCGCCAACTCGAGTTCCTCGAGAAGCACGTTGCGGACGTAGATCGCTTCCGGTCCGGCATCAGGCGAAGGCAGCAGGTCTTCCAACTGCAGCAGCTCGCCGTCTTCGTCCTCAACCGCTGCGTCGCTGAAGGTCTCTGGCTTCTTCTTGCGGAAAAGGTCCGTGATGCGATTGCGCGCCACGCGAAACAACCAGCCGGTGACGTGCTCAATCGGCATCAGCAGGCGATTGGCTTCTACCAATTCGTAAAAGACCTCCTGCACGATGTCCTCGGCGTCGGAGGGATCGGGCACGCGCCGGCGGATGAAATTGTGCAGCCGGGATCGTTCTTCCGCGATGATTTCCGAGATTTGACGGTCTTGCTCGGTCATCGAGGTGATGCTCGACGGCTCATCCATCCATTCCTGTAGACGAACGGCGGCCGCAAATATTGTAGAGATTTGAATGGCTCAAAGGGCGCAGACCGAATGGGAGCCAAAGCCGCCCTTCCTCGTCCGTGTCACGCCCGTCGGTTCGCCGGCGCGGCGACTCCTTTGATGAGCAGCCACAGTCCGCGCGCCGAGAGGATGACGGAGAAGAGCGAGGTCACGCCGAGCGCGATGAGCGTCCAGACGAAGAAGCCTCCGCTGGACTTGGCGATCTCCCCCCCGACACCCTTCCCCATCATGTGGATGACGGGGACGCCCGCCCCAAGGAGCGACCCGAGAAGGATGATGACGTACCCCGATCGCCGTTCGGCGAGCACCAGCGTTCCGTACAGCCAGACGACGAAGATGAGCACCCCACCGAGGTTTGGGAGCGTTCCCGGTTCCATCCCGCGGACGATGTCGTCCGTCAGGTGAAACGTCATGAAGAGGATCGAGAGCATAGACGTGATGGTTAACATAACGTTGTGTTTCATTTGATATTCTCCTTGTTAGATTTGTGTGTGCCTCTCAGTGAGGCACAGGATCGGTTGACAGTATGCGATTGGAGGGGATAAGGCATTTGTCGGATAGGCATTTTCCTTTTCTCTAAGCCCGCGGCGAGCGAAGACGTCGAGTCCTCCGCTCAGGGCGGTCTAAGCGCGCTACGACGGGTGAATCAAGAGGCCGGGGCGGCTAAGGCCTGCTCCTTTACGCCCTTGATCACGAGCCACAGCATGAACGCAATCTCTCCGAGTTGGGCGGGGAAGGCAATGTTAGAGACTATATCCTCGTATCGCGGTAGCAGTAAGCCCGTAAAGCTCATGGCCAGGTAGGCGAAGCCGTTGACGATCAGCCAGTAGCCCAGGAACCGGGGCAGGAAGCCCGACCGGATCACCAGGACCGCCAAGGGAAAGAGCCATAGCCCCCAAAGGATCTCGGCGGCAACGATCTCCTGGCCATGCAGACGGAGGAACAGCATGGCCAAGGCGTCGCGCTGAGGTTTTTCGAATACGGACAAGAAATCGGCGCCGCGCACAAGCATCAGAGCAGCAGCGTCGTTCAGCACGTTGAAGAAGTAGATGGCGGCTGGCATGACACCCCCCAGGATCACCATCAGCACAGCGTGGTTCTGGTCCACTCCCTTGAACAACCGGTAAAGAGCCAGCACGAGGAAGATACAGATGGTCCCCGAGAGCAGGTCGCTGACGATGCCGAGACGGAAGAGCGTCTCGTGCGCCGCGATGTTGGCGGCCGTCGCGGTGGCGTTCCCACGCACGAACAGAGTGCTGGGAATATAGAGGAGCCGGACGGGGGCGGCGACAACGAGGAGCAAGTACAGCAATCCGGCGACTCGTCCCGGGTTTTTGATCGAGCTCATGTGCCCTCCCTTGTAACTCGGTCAGTTGTGCGGAAGCGAGCGGCGGCTTTCATGTTCGGATCGAAGCCCCCGCTGCGCTGGCTTGCTCCTTCCATCGTTGTTCGTTTACGCCGACCACGAGGAGCCACAGGATTAGCGATAGTGCCCCGAGGAGGCCGAGGGCTGCAACGTAGGGGAACAGACGGTATCCGAGCGGCAGATACAGGAAGCTGAGCCAACCCAAACCTCCAGATACCGACAACACGCCCAGAATTCGAGGCAGGAAGGTCGACCTGATAATGAGGTAGCCCGTCAGGAGTGCATAGAATCCGAAAAATACCAAGGCGATCGCGGCGCCATGGTCATTCACCTTGAGAAAGAGGAGCGCCAGCGCCTGCAACTGTTCCGCGTTAAATACACTCAAGTAGTGCGCGCCTCCCAAGACGAGCAAGGGGGCGATAAAAAAGACGCGGCTAAAAGTCTTGATGACGCAACCTGCGAGGCCTAAGAACGCCGCAAGCAAAGAGACGCTCCTGCTCACCGGCTTAAGCAAGTCATAAAAGAGAGCGGTCATAGCGACTTGGCACGCCATTTCGATGAGGTAGACTGCGAAACCCCACTGAAACAAGGTCCTGTGCGTCAGTATGTTGGTCGCCGTAGCCGCGGCGTCCCCATGCACCACTAGCCGACCGCGAACGAAAACCTCGGCGAATATGCCGCCGACGATGACGGTCAAATACAGCAAGCCGGCGATTCTGGCCTTGAACCGCGGCGACGCTTCGTCAACTCGTTGGGTCATTACATCTGTGTTCATACTCCTTGCCTCCTTGGCGAGCGATTAAATCAAGAGCGCATGGCGCGCTAGGTAAGGCGGCTCCGGCCTGTGCTAGATCGCTTGCTTTGTCGGGACAGCTACCCCATATGGCCGTATTCCCTTAAACAGAAGCCAAAAACTCAGTGCCAGTTCGAAGACAGCCATAGGCGAATCGAACCACCACAGGTTCACTAGCTTGGGAAAGTCGGGGAAGATGTAAAGAACAAAAGTGCAGGCCGCGCACCATGCAGACGAGATCACACCAAAGGCAGCCAGTGCCTTGGGGATGTAGTTCGACTTGAGCCACAAGTAGCTGCCAACCGTGGCTCCCAATGCCCAAAACAGCAAACCAACGTAGTACGCGTCGTAACCGCTTAGGTACAGCCGCGCCAAGGCCGGCAATTGGTCTGGTCCAAACGCACGCGAGTTATCAGCGTCACTCAAGAGTCGCAGGGCGGTAAAGAGATTGAGCGTCGCCAGGAGCCACGTGAGGCCATGGACCAGCCGGCCGAATGCCGCGAGCAAGGCAAGGTTCTGGTTGACCGGCTTGAGGATCACGTAAAGCGCTGTCAGCAGTACAACAACGCCAAC
>JACQDE010000083.1 GCA_016201285.1 Acidobacteriota bacterium
ATGGCGGAGGAGGAGGGATTCTGCGTCTTACGCATCCGCCTCGGGCGGAGAACCCCTTCCGCATTCAAAACACACATGGCTAACATACAAAAGACTATGGCGGAGGAGGAGGGATTCTGCGTCTTACGCATCCGCCTCGGGCGGAGAACCTCTCCCTTCGCAAACGCTGCCAACAACCATAAGCATGGCGGAGGAGGAGGGATTTGAACCCCCGAGACCCTTGCGGGCCTAACGGTTTTCAAGACCGCCGGTTTCAACCGCTCACCCACTCCTCCGCGGTCCAGAGTTCAGGTTACAGGCAGGAACGGACAGGGTCAATATAGGGCAACGCCGAAAGTGCGGCGGCGAAGCCTCTAGGCAGGAACTTATGATGGCGGCGGTGCAGAGGACGCCGAAATCGCCTTCTGCGGCCAGTCGGGAGGAGGGAACTCGACGCCCCAGAAGCGCGGCGCGGGCGTAAGAAACTCGACGCCGATGCGCTGTCCATGATCGGAGGGGCTGCCGATGAAGACGACGCGGCTTTCCTGCTCTTCCAGTGTGGCGGGGTTGGTGACGAGAACGACGGACTCCATAGCCACCGGCGCCTGGAGATAGAACAAGGCGCCGTGCGCGTTGACGACGATGGTCTCGCTGGTCTCGCGGAACGCGCGGCCGTCGGTGTTCTTCCCCGTGACAAAAACAGGAAGCTTGATGAAGACCCTCGAACTGCGTCGCTTGTTCTCTTCGAGTGGCGCGGTCACTACCCACCTCCCCTGACCACGGAAGGATCGCCTCGGCTACCCCAGCGTAGAGTTATCCTGCTACAGCCTCCGCAGTGAGTCAACGTGGATTTTGCCAACGGTGCCGTGCCGATTCCTGCCGCAACGCAATCCTCTCACCCCTGCTAACTCGCTTGTCTGCCTTGCCCCGCTTCACAATTCCACACTAGATACTCGGCAAGGGTTTGCTATCATCCACGCGTGCCTCTGTCCTGGAACGAAATCCGCCATCGCGCCATCGCCTTTTCAAAGGCATGGACGGGCGTTAAGAGCGAGAGCGCGGAGAAGCAAACCTTTTGGAACGAATTCTTCGACGTCTTTGGCGTGAGCCGCCGCGCCGTCGCCAGCTTCGAAGAACCCGTCAAAAAACTCTCCGGCCACTACGGCGCGATTGATCTGTTTTGGAAACGCATCTTGCTCGTCGAGCACAAAAGCGCCGGGCAAGACCTCAGCCGCGCTCAGTCGCAGGCCTTCGACTACATCCAGGCGCTTGTCAACGAAGGCCGCCACGACGAAATTCCTCGCTACGTCATCGTTTCCGATTTTGCCCGTGTCGCGCTCTACGACCTGGAGCCCGAGGATCAAAAAGACCTGCCTCTCTTTGCCGGCCGCCGCGTCGAGTCTCAAGAATTCCCCATCACTGAATTTCATCAACGTATCCACGCCTTCGCCTTCATCCCCGGCTACAAGCAGCACAGATTCGTCGAACAAGACCCCATCAACATCGAAGCCGTCGAAATCATGGGCCGCCTTCACGACGCGCTGGAAGCGGGCGGCTACTCCGGGCATCAACTCGAACGCTTCCTGGTTCGCATCCTCTTTTGCCTCTTCGCGGAAGACACCGGCATCTTCGAACGGGAAGCCTTCCGGCTCTACGTGCTGAACCGCACCGCCGCAGACGGCTCCGACTTGGGCGTCCAGTTGGAGCACCTGTTCCGCGTGCTCAACACGGACAACCCCCAACGCCAGAAACATCTCGACGAAACGCTGGCCGCCTTTCCCTACGTCAATGGCGACCTATTCTCCGAAAAACTGGACTTTGCCGACTTCAACCGCGACATGCGCAACGCCCTGCTGGCCTGCACGGAATTCGACTGGTCGCGCATTTCACCCGCCGTCTTCGGCTCGTTGTTTCAAGCGGTGATGGAGCCACAGGAAAGGCGGCAAATCGGCGGGCATTACACCAACGAGCGCGACATCCTCAAGGTCATTCGCTCCCTTTTCCTCGACGACCTACGTGCGGAATTCGAGCGCGCCAAAAGCAGCAAGGCCGAACTGAAACGCTTCCACGACAAACTTTCGCAGCTCCGATTCCTGGACCCGGCGTGCGGCTGCGGCAATTTCCTTGTCATCACCTACCGCGAGTTGCGATTGCTGGAGATCGAAATTCTCAAAGCGATCTACCCGGGTGAGCAGAAAGAACTTGATATTCAACGCCTCTCCCTTGTGGACGTGGACGCCTTCTACGGCATCGAAATCAGCGAATGGCCTGTGCGCATCGCCGAAGTCGCCATGTGGCTGATGGACCACCAAATGAACATCCGGCTCTCGGAGGCATTCGGCCAGTACTTCGTGCGCCTCCCGCTCAGGAAATCCCCCACCATCGTTTGCGGCAACGCCCTCCGCCTCGACTGGAAAAAGATTCTTCCGCCCGCCAAATGCAGCTACGTCCTCGGCAATCCGCCCTTTGTGGGTGGGAAATTTCAGACCGACGAGCAACGCGCAGACATGGACCTCGTTGCTCGCGACGTTGAGAACAGCGGTTTGCTCGATTACGTCACAGGCTGGTATTTCAAAGCCGCCGACTACATTCAAGATAGCCATGTCGTGGTCGGCTTCGTCTCCACCAACTCCATTACGCAAGGAGAACAAGCCGGCGTGCTTTGGAATGCCCTATTTCAGCGTTACGGCGTAAAGATTCATTTCGGCCACCGCACTTTTGTTTGGCAGAGCGAAGCGCGCGGCAAAGCTCACGTCCACGTTGTTATCGTGGGTTTCGCTGCATTCGAGGCGTCGGATAAGCGCATTTATGAGTATGCTGCCGACGAGAAACAACCCGTTGTTAGCGCCGCGCGCAACATCAGTCCCTATTTGATAGAGGGGTCAGATAGAGCCGTTACGAATCGAACTGCGCCTGTCAGTCGAGCGCCTGAAATTTATTTCGGAAATCAGCCTATTGATGGCGGACACCTGCTCCTTGATCAAAAAGAAAAAGCCGAACTTTTGGCGAAAGAGCCAAAAGCGAAACAATATCTTCGCCTTTTTCTCGGTGCTCAGGAATTTATCAATGGAGAAGAGCGATGGTGTCTTTGGTTGCATGGCGCTTCTCCAGCCGAACTGCGGACGATGCCCGAAGTCATGCGCCGGGTGGAAGCTGTCCGCGAATCCCGCCTCGCAAGCAAACGCCCTGCGACACGCGAACTTGCCGCCATTCCAACTGAATTCGCATTCGTGAGTCATCGTGAAACAAATTACCTGTTAATCCCATCCGTTTCTTCTGAACGCCGACTCTATATCCCAATTGGGTTCATGCCTCGCGATGTAATCGCGAGCAATCTTTGCCTTATAATTCCCGGCGCTAAACCTTTCCATTTCGGCGTTCTCTCTTCTACGATGCACATGGCATGGGTCAAGCAAGTTTGTGGGCGCTTGAAATCTGACTATCGTTACTCGGCTAAACTGGTTTACAACAACTACCCGTGGCCCGAAGCGCCGAGCGCCAAACAGCGCGCCGCCGTGGAAAAAGCCGCCCAAGCCGTCCTCGACGCCCGCAAGAAATTCCCCGAATCTTCGCTGGCCGACCTCTACGACCCGCTGGCGATGCCGCCTGCGCTGGTCAAAGCGCACGCCGAGTTAGACCGCGCCGTGGACCTCTGCTACCGCCCCCAACCTTTCCAGAACGACCGCCAGCGCGTCGAGCACCTCTTCGCCCTCTACGAAAAACTCACCGCGCCTCTCATTGCCCCTACCAAGAAAGGCCGGCGAAAAACGCACTCGAACTAGGAGTTCCGTGGGCTGCGAACCGTTTCGCACACGCGCCCTTTTCTGCCGTCACCCTCAGTCCCTCCTGGCCTCTGCCGTAACCACTTTTTGCGCTCCTCCTCAAATCTTCTTCTTGGCATATCAGGGGCCATTGAAATGGCGCGCATATCACTTGCTTAAAGATAAGCAGCACAAATATAACTTGACTTCTAGATATCTTCGCGCTAGACTCACGCCATTGATCAGTGGCCATAGCCTAATGACGCCAGTAGCCATTCACCAATCGCCCCAGTCCCGTTACCCACGGTTAGCGCCCCCACTGCGCCCGATTACCGACGTTGTCCCTAGTCGCCGCTATCGCCTGCTTGCCCCGCTTGCCCCGCTTGTCCCGAACGGAGCCGAGGGAAGCGCAACCGAGGCGTCACCTGCCACCTGCCTGCACCGAGCGAAGCCGAGGTGCTGCCTCCCACCTGTAACCTGTCTTCTGTCACCTTTTGTTACTGCCGCCGACTACCGCGCCGATTACCCGTTTTCGCTATCGCCTTCGTTTTCAATTATTTCGCCGCGCGTCAATAGGGAGGGGGGTGGGGGTTATTACAGTAGTCGTCGCAGTCGGCGAATCCGGTGTTTTTCCCTGCCACCTGCCACCTGCAACCTGTCACCTCTTCTCTCGCCACTCACCACTTCTTTGTCCCGCTTGTCCCGAGCAAAGTCGAGGGAAGCGAAGCCGAGGGATCTGCGGTTCCACCCTCTTTTCCATTTTCTCTTTTCTATTTTCGCATTTCTCGCTCCAGCCAGGTCCATCCGCGTTCATCTCCGGTTTCGGGAGTCCGGTGGACTCCACCGGAGTCCGAACACCGGACTGCGTTTCCAGCCGTTCTGCGATTTTCTCTGTGTCTCCGCCCGCCCTGAGCAGCGCCGAAGGGTGCCTCTGTGGCAAATGCAAGGCGCGCGACTTGCTGCAATCTTTGCCGCCTCGTACAATGGTGCGCTTGGCAAACGCAACACGCCCTGCCGAGAGAACGCCTGCCCCGATTCCGTCGGGGATCGCCCGAAGGAGAATACATGCTGTTTCTGGAATACATCGAAAGTAAGAAGAACGAGCACTTGGAAGAACTGAAAGAATTCCTTCGCATTCCTAGCGTCAGCACCAAGAGCGAAAACAAGGCGGATATCGAGCGCGCCGCGAAGTGGGTGGCCGAAAAGCTCCGCGCCGCCGGAATGGAAAACGTCGAAATCGTGCCCACCGGCGGACATCCGATGGTCTTTGGCGAATGGTTGAAAGCGCCGGACAAGCCTACCGTGCTGCTCTACGGCCACTACGACGTGCAGCCCGCCGAGCCGCTCGAGCTGTGGACCTCGCCGGCGTTTGAGCCGGCCGTCCGCAACGGCAACCTCTTTGGCCGCGGCACCGCCGACGACAAGGGCCAGGTGCACATCCACATGAAGGCCATCGAAGCGCTGATGAAATCCGAGGGGAAACTCCCGGTCAACATCAAGGTGATGATCGAAGGCGAGGAAGAAACCGGCAGCACCAACCTGTGGAACTTCGTCGAAAAGTTTCGCGACCGGTTGAAGGCCGATGCGCTGATCGTCTCCGACACCTCCATGCTGGCGCCGGGCGTGCCCTCGGTGACCTACGGCCTTCGCGGGCTGAACTACTACCAGATCGAAATCACCGGCGGCGCGCAGGACATGCACTCCGGCGTCTTCGGCGGCGCAGTGCCCAACCCGCTGACGATTCTCTGCGAGCTGTTTGCGAAACTGCACGACAAGAACGGCCGCGTGGCCATCCCCGGCTTCTACGACAAAGTCGCGAAGGTTTCCAAGGCGGAGCGCAAGGCGCTGAACGGCCTGCCGTGGAAATTGAAGGATTTCAAGAAGACCGTCGGCGCGGCCGGGCTGTGCGGCGAGAAGGGTTTTACGGTCGTCGAGCAGATCTGGATCCGCCCGACCATGGAGCTCAACGGCATCTGGGGCGGCTACATCGGCGAAGGCGCCAAGACGGTCATTCCCGCGAAGGCGTACGCGAAGTTCTCCACGCGCCTGGTGCCCGACCAGGCGCCGGAGAAAATTGCGAAGCTCGTCGAAAAACACATCCGCAAGCTGCTGCCAAAGACGGTAAGCTGCAAGTTCGAAGTGCTCAGCATGGGCAAGCCGTGGGTGGCGCCGTACACGCACCCGTTCTTCGAGGCGGCGCACTCGGCGCTGGAGAAGGGCTTCGGTAAGCGGGCGGTGTTCATCCGCGAGGGCGGCTCGATCCCGTTCGTCACGCAGATGTACGACACGTTCAAGGTGCCGTGCATCCTGCTGGGTTTCGGCCTGCCCGACGAAAACGCGCACGCGCCCGACGAGCACATCCTGCTCGAAAACTATTTCGGCGGGATCAAGGCCGTCGCCCAGTTCTACAAGGAACTCGCCAGCGTGTAGCGGCGGTCCCGAGGCTTCGGGATGCCCGCTATCTTGCAGCGGAGACCTTGTCGCTGGACAGGCCTGGAGCCCGGCCCAACGGTCTGGCACGCGCCTCGTTGTAGGACAGGAGTCCACGCGTGTCCGTTCGCGTTTTTTGCGCCTCCGCATGCTTTGCTGGACAGAACTGGAGGTCTGTCCTGCGACAGCCGCGTCTGGAGCGGGTTCCGCGCGGGGGGCCTTCGGAAATCGGCATTTTTTCTGCCTTTTTTCATTGTTTGCACTTGCGTTGACGCGGGAGTGCGGCTATAGTGCCTGCCGACGCGGTGGAATGCGCGAGCCAAATTCCGTCGCGCGCGGAGATTCCGCCCTGCGGAACTCCACTTCTGAGGAGGAGAATCAACCTAGATGGCAAAGCCAATGACGAAGTCCAAGATCGTGGCGACTCTGGCCGAGAAGTGCGGCACGTCGAAGAAGGGCGCAGCGATGTTTTTCGACGAGCTGTTCAAGCTGGCCGTGAAGGAGTGCAAGGGCGGCGCGGGCAAGTTCGTCATCCCCAATATCGGCCGCGCTGTGAAGGCGCACCGCAAGGCGCGCATGGGCCGCAACCCGCAGACCGGCGAGGCCATCAAGATCAAGGCCAAGACCGTTGTGCGGCTGCGCGCAGCCAAGGCGTTCAAGGACGCCGTGCTGAAGTAGCCATTTTCCCACGGGATTCCGACAGAACCCCCAAGCAGGCCCCGCGGCAAAACCCGGGACGCCTTGGGGGTTTTGTCTTTTTGGCGGAAAATGGAGCGGCCGCTTTACGCGGCCATTTCAAAACGTGGCGTGGTGAACCCGCCGCTACTCAGAAGACCGCGTCTAGCACGCCGTTCGGAGAGCACCATGCCATCACAATACTTCGATGAAAAGCTGGCCAAGCGCTGCCGAAGTTTCCGTTTCGAGTTTGCCAAGCGCCCGTTGGCGGGCTGCACGGTGGTTGTGGCCGGCGGCGCCGGCGGGCTGGGCTCGGCGCTGGTCGCGCTGCTGGCCAAGGAAGGCGCGCGGCTAATTGTCGGCTACCGCTCGAATCGCGCCCGCGCCGAAGCGTTGCGGGCAGCCATCGAAGACCGCTACGCGCAGAAAATCACGCTGGTCGAGGGCGATATCGCGCGGCCAGAGGTGCGCGGCGCGTATCTCGACGCCGTGGAAAATATCGGCGGGCGCAGCAAAGGCGGCGGCCTGCTGCACGCCGCGGCGATTTTTCCCGGTGACCCGGCGCGGGTGAGCTTCGAGGCGATGAATCAAAAAGCGATGGAAGCTTCGCTGGAAGCGAACTTCCTTGCGCCGATCCTACTTGCGAAAGATCTGGGCACGGCGATGGATGCGTCGGCAGAAGATCCGGCATCGCCGCTGCGCGCGGCCGGCGGCGGCAGCATCGTGCTGCTGGCGTCGATGCAGGCGGTGGCGGCGTTTCCGTCGAGCCTGAATTACGCCGCGCCGAAAGCGGCGCTGGTGCACGCCGCGCGCGTGCTGGCAGCGCAGTGGAAGCACGTGCGCGTGAATGTGGTCGCGCCGGGCGCAACCGTGGCGGGCATGGCGGAAGCGAGTGTCAGTTCCGGCAAGTACGATTCATTTGTTGAGAAAGGGACCATCCCGCGCTTCGGCCGCCCGGAGGATGTGGCGCGCGCGGTGCGGTTTTTTCTGGAGCCGGATGGATACGCCACCGGTCAGGTGCTTGTCATAGATGGTGGGCTGACGCTGCGGCGGTAGGGTTGTGTAGCGCCGCCCTTTAGGGCCGGATGTTCTGCCCATGCCGGGCTAAAGCCCGGCGCTACAACGTCCGCAGGAAGGCGATCAAGTCGGAGATCTGCTGAACGGTGAGGGATTCCCTGAACGAAGGCATGTCCACGCCGCCGTTTTCGATCCATGCGCGCAGGGAGGCGTCGTCCACTTTCTTGCCGCTGGAAAACTTGCCGTTGCGGTAGATGCCCTTCAGGCCTGGGCCAATTTTCTTCTCGCCGCTCGCGCTGAAGTGACAGATGCCGCACTGTTCTTCGTAGAGCTGCCGTCCACGGAGCGCGTTGCCCTTCGGCGGTTTGGACTCTTCCTTTTTCTCTGCGGGTTTCGCCGGAGGAATCTTCTCACCGGACTGCGCGACGGCAAGTCCCGCGGCCATCAGGCCGAGCGCGGCGCCGATCAAGATTGCGGGACGAATCCTCATGCCATCTTTATCTTTGGATGCGCGAGCCGGCCGAACGGTGCGCCTGCGGTCACGATTGCGGCTTCTCCTGACCGGGCTTCACCACGCGGTCGTACCCCCACATCAGGACAGTGGTAAGGAACCCGACACCGGCGATGACCCACCAGACCTTGTGCGGCTCATGCGCCACCTCGCCGTAATGCTGCACCAGCCGTCCGCCGAGCCGCCCGCCGACGAAGAACCCGATGGCAATGGGCAAGAACGCAAACCCCATGTATGTGCCCTGCTGGCCGGAAGGCGCCAGGCGGGAGATATACTCGTAGTAGCGCGGGGATTGCGTCATCTCGCCGAGCGCGAGCACCACCAGCGTGATTACCGCCGTGAGCACCGACGGCCGAAACGCCAGGATCAGCCACGATGCCGCGGAAATCAGCGTGCCCAGCGTGAGCGCGGTGAAGGTGGGGATTTTGCGCGTCAGATAGGTGACCACGAACTGAAAGGCAATCACCGCGGCGGCATCGGTGATCAAGATTTTCTCAATGTCGGCATTGGGATCCACGTACCCGCGGATATAGAGAGGCAGGGCGATAAATTCCTGCCAGAAGACGATCCAGTAGCCGGAAAAAATCAACAAGAAGACCATGAAGCGGCCGTTGGAGACGACAACCAGGAAATTTTTCAGCGCCTCGGCGATGCTGGCTACTTTCTTTTCGTCCGAGTTCCTGGGTTCTTTGAACAGAAGGAGAACGCCGAAGAACATCATGAAGACGCTAATGGCCGCCACGGTGAAAACATGCGTGATGCCGAACCGGCGATGAACCTCGGAGGCCATGTAGGGCCCGGCCGCGCCACCGATGTTCACCAGCGTGTAGTAAATGGAGTAGCCCAGCGAGCGGACGTTTTCCTCCGAAGCGCGCGCCGTGGTGCCCACCACGCAGGGCTTGACGATGGCCGGTCCCAGCGCGGGGATGAAGAGGATGAGCAGCACGACGTAGTACATCGGCAGCGCATCCCGCAGTGGCGCCATCCACGACGCGGAGAGCGAGCCCAGCAGGAAGTAGCCCACCGACATAATCATGTAGGCGAACGCCAGAGAGCGGCGGAAACCAAAGCGGTCGGCCAGCGTGCCGCCCAAAATCGGCAGGAACCAGACCACGCCGCCGAAAAATCCCATCAGGTCACCGGCCTGCGCCTGGGAGAACTTCAGCGTCTCGTGCAGATAGATGGCCAGCACGGCGTTCACGCCGTAATAGGAGAGGCGCTCAAACAGTTCGGTGATATTCGCCACCCAGAAGGGGCGCTGGAAGCCTTCGCGAATCTCCTTCGTGCGATGTGAAATGCTCAACGGTGTCCTCCATGCAGTGCGGAAGCGTTCTCACCCCGCTAAGACGCGCCCGATTGTATAGGAAGCGCCCGCCGGTTGGCGTCAAATTTTCCTTCGATGAAGAAGCTGGCGGCCGGTTTCAGGCGCGCGCGCGGGTATGCTACCATGCCGCTTCGGCCAGACCGTTCAAGGAGCGCCCGCCGGAGTTCTCCCATGCCCACCATGATGAAAGCGCTGCGCAAGATGAGCTCGGGGCCCGGCCTGCAGCTTGAATCGGTGGCGGTGCCGGAAGCCGGTCCCACGGACGCACTGATCCGCGTGCGCGCGGCCTCCATCTGCGGCACCGACCTGCACATCTACGGCTGGGACCGCTGGTCGCAATCGCGGATCAAGCCGCCGCTGACGCTGGGCCACGAATTCTGCGGCTACGTGGAAAGAGTCGGTGAGGAAGTCCGCGGGATCGCGCCCGGCGATTTCGTCAGCGCGGAGATGCACGTGAACTGCGGCTACTGTCACCAGTGCCGCATCGGCCAGCCGCACATCTGCCAGAACCTCGAGATCATCGGCATTGACCGCGACGGTGCCTTTGCCGAGTTCGTCCGCATTCCGGCGCGCAACGTCTGGAAGATTGACCCGGGCATCCCCGAACACTACGCCGCCATTCTCGACCCGCTGGGCAATGCGGTGCACGCCGTGCTGGCCGGTGAGATTGCCGGGCACACCGTGGCGGTCACCGGCTGCGGTCCGATCGGGCTGATGGCCATCGCCGTCGCGCGCGCCTGCGGCTGCTCGACGCTGTTCGCCACGGAGGTGAATCCGCTCCGCGCGGCTCTTGCGAAGCGCATGGGGGCTGACGAAGTAATCAATCCGGTGGAGGCGGACGCCGTGGCGCGCGTTCGCGCAGCCACTAGCGGCGCCGGCGTGGACGTGCTGCTGGAAATGAGCGGGAATCCGACGGCCATCCAGCAAGGGTTCAAAATGTTGCGCGCCGGTGGACGCGCTTCGCTGCTGGGCATTCCCAGCCAGCCGGTCAATCTGGATCTGGTCGAGGACGTCATCTTTAAGGGTGCGACGGTGCAGGGAATTTACGGTCGAAAAATGTTTGAGACATGGGTGCAGATGACAGCATTGCTGAAGTCCGGCCGGTTAGATTTGGAGCCGCTGTTCCGGGAAAGATACATCTTGGACCGCTTCCAGGATGCGTTTACTCTCTTGGAAGGGGGCCAGGCCAGCAAGGTGCTGTTTTACCCCAATGGCGGGGTGGACATGGTTCAAAAGTAACCAAACCAGGGCGGCGAATAAGTGAATCAAGTTGCATTTTTCATCCTTGCCGTTATCCCGAGCCGTACCTCCGTAGAATCCGTCGCCTAATAGAATCAATGATTTGCATGGAATTCCCATTTGGTAGGGCAATTGCTCCCGATTAGACGTTTCTAAGACTAGCCGTACAGCAGCTTAATTCTTGCGGAGGCAGATGATGTCGCTGAAAAGAGTGGTTTTGATTGCCGCGTTGGTGGCGCTGGTTAGCCCGGCAGCCGCGCTTGCGGATGGAATCACGTTTGGTTTCCAGGCCGGTAACCTGCTCGTCCCCCGTCCGTTCTTGATGGGAAGCACCGGCGCGACCACTGGAACTGTTACACTGAGCTACTTGACCAAGTTCACCGGCAGTGTGCCATTTGGGCCCCCCGTTGGGCCGACTTACGGAACGCCTCCGGTTGTCGTTCCGCCGGGGACACCTGCCAATCCGTTTGACTTCGGAACCTTGTCCTTTACCACCGGCTCGGTGATCGGCATCGGTCCGACCTCGGCGACGTTTGGCGCGGGCGGTTTGATTACCATCACGTCGAACGCTGGTCTAACCGCAGCCACGAGCGGCGCAATCGGCAATCCAGTCACGCTGTTCTCCGGTTGGTTTAGCGGTCCGACGACCATGACGCAGATCAATGCTCCGAATGTTTGGTGCCTTGCCAATCCGACCTGCGCGGCAAACTTCAACTACAAATACACGCTGACCGGGCCAGTTTCAGGCAACCTCGATGCGGCCATCCTGAGTCACTTCGGCCTGGGCAGCAATCCGACAGCGAACGGCCTCCTCATTACTCTGATGTTCGGCTTCGTGGGTCCGACGGACCCCCTGGGCAACGTCGAGGGTGGGGCGACCAGCGTTGTTGTGCCTGAGCCCGGCACGCTCGCGCTGTTCGCCACCGGCTTGATCGGTGTTGCCGGCTTCATCCGGCGCCGCATCAAGTCCTAATAGAATTCTGTCTTCAAAACCACTCGCGAAGCCCCGCTGATTCCGTCAGCGGGGTTTCGTCTTTTTGCCCGCCGTTCCCCGCCGCTACGATCTTCATTCCCGCGCCTGAATGGAAATCTCCATCCGTTGCCTTATAATGCTTCCCGCGCCAGCCTGAATTTTCCGGAGGTAACGAATGAGCACGGCCACGCGTCCCCAATTGGCTTACCTGACCGCTGCCCTCGATGATTTGAAGTCCCGGCGCCTTTATTTCCGCCTGCGCATCCTGGAAGGCGAGCAGAAGCCGGTGGCCACGTTCGACGGCAAAGAAGTCATCAATCTCAGCTCGAACAACTATCTGGGCCTGACCACGCACCGTGCGCTGCGCCGCGCGGCCCAGGACGCCACCAAGCGGCTGGGCGTGGGTTCCGGCGCGGTCCGCACCATCGCCGGCACGATGAAGCTCCATATGGAGCTGGAGGAGCAGATCGCGCGGTTCAAGGGCACAGAGGCCTGCGTCGTGTTCCAGTCCGGCTTCGCCGCCAACGCCGGCGCCGTGGCCGCCATCCTGGGCAAGGAAGATCTGATCATTTCCGACGAGCTGAACCACGCCTCCATCATTGATGGCTGCCGTCTCTCGAAAGCCACGATCAAGGTGTTTGCCCACAAGGACGTGAAGGACTGCGAGCGCATTTGCCAGGAGACCGCCAACTGGCCCGGCAAGAAGCTGCTGATCACCGACGGCGTGTTTTCCATGGATGGCGATATCGCGCCGCTGCCGCAACTCTGCGACCTGGCGGAAAAATACAATTGCATCATGATGGTGGACGACGCGCATTCCTCCGGCGTGCTCGGCCGCGGCGGCCGCGGCACGATCGACCACCACAACTGCCACGGCCGCGTGGATATCCAGGTGGGCACGCTCAGCAAAGCTGTCGGCGCGATCGGCGGCTACGTCTGTGGCTCACGCGACCTCATTGAGTTTCTCTACCACCGCGCGCGGCCGTTTTTGTTTTCGACGTCGCACCCGCCGTCGGTGACCGCCACCTGCCAGGCGGCGTTTGCGCTGCTCGATTCGCCGGAGGGGGAAAAGCTCATCAAGAAGCTCTGGGCCAACACGAAATTTTTCAAGCGGCAACTAAAGAAGCTCGGATTCAATACCGGGCTCAGCGAGACACCCATCACGCCGATCATGGTGGGCGAGGCGGCGAAAGCGTTTGAGTTTTCGCGGCGGCTTTTCGAAGAGGGTGTGCTGGCCGTGGCCGTAGGCTTTCCCACCGTACCGGAAGGCAAAGCGCGCATCCGCACGATCGTCACCGCCACGCACCGGCGAGACGATCTGAAACGGACGCTGGAAATCCTCGCCCGCGTGGGGAAGAGTCTGGGCATTATCTGAGCGGGCGAGAAACTGGAGCCGTTGCGCGAGATTTCACGCAAAGACTACCGGGGGTTGGTACTTTTTACTCACGCTGCCGTGTCCGGCCCACCATAACTCCTTATCCTGCATCACACGAAGGTCAGTGTGTTCGGTTGGCTAGGTGCTTATCTCCTGATCACGTCGCAAGAATCTCGTGGAGGGTGGGGGATGAAAAAGAGCCGTCTTGTACTGTTGTTCACCACGTTGGGTATCGTTTTTCTGGCGGCATGCGGAGGAGGCGTGACCTCGACGCCGCCACCGCCGCCGCAGGCGAGCCGCGCGCCGGTGACCGTAACCGTGGGAGATGCTCCCCCGGTTGGCGTCACCATTCTTTCTTTCCAAGTGACAGTGACGGGAGCAGTGCTGCAACCGGGTAGCGTGTCGCTGTTGAGCGCTCCGGTCAAGTTCGAGATGAAGCAGCTCGAGACCGAGACCGCGCTGCTGAGCAGCCTGGACCTGCCCGCCGGCACCTACACCAGCATCAGCGTCACATTCTCCAACCCGGAAGTCACCTTCATGAACAACACTCCCGCACCCATCATGATGGGCGGCACCCCATGCGCAGTTGGCGCCGTCTGCGAATTCAAGAACATGCCGATGGGCCAATCCAGCGTGAACTACTCGGGCGCGCCTTTCCCGATTACGGTCGCAGCCAACACTCCCGTCGGGATGCTGCTCGACGTGGACGTGCTGAATTCGCTGGCCGGCAACATGGGCTCGATGACTCCCGTCATGACGATGATGAACATGGCGCCCAAGCAGGGCACCGGAGAGTTCGAGGACATGGAGGACGTGGTCGGAAAGGTGACCGCCAAGGACGCCGCCAACAATCAGTTCACACTGCAAGTCACCTCGGGCGTGACCTCCATGACCATCAAGGTGGACACCACCCCCAACACCGGCACTCAGTTCGACTTCTCCGACCTCGGCCAGCCCAACACGTTCGCCAGCCTCGCCGTGGGCCAGGTGCTCGAAGTGGACATCAAAATGATGCCCGACAAGACGCTGCTGGCCCGCAAGGTGAAGTTCGAGGACGACGACGTCGAAGAAGAACTGGAAGGCGTCATCGTCAAACTGAGCGGCGTCACCGGCTTCGACATGGTGCTGATGCACGAGTCCATCGATGTTCCGGGGATCGCGCCGGGCAACGTGGTAACGATCAATTTGCTTTCGGGTTGGAGAACCAAGGTCGATGACGGCGGCCTGCCGGTCAGCGGTCTGAGCTTCAACGGCGCATCAGACCTCATGGTGGGGCAAGTGGTGGAGATCGAGCGCAAGTCTACCCCCACGGGAACGCCGCCGGCCATCGACACGGACAAGGTGAAGCTGAAGAAGTCCGTCTTCACCGCAAAAGTGAAAGCAAAACTCAACGCCACAGACTTCACAGTGGACAACCTGCCGGGGATTTTCGGTGGCATTTCGCAGATTGAAGTGCGCACCTCCACCCAGACCGAGTTCAGCAACACGACTGGCGTTGCGCCGCTGGCGGTTGGCGACAAGGTTTCGCTGCGCGGGCTGCTGTTCAAAACGGTCGGCGATCCAGTGCTGGTGGCCAAGAAGGTGCGCAAGCGGTAAGCGCAGTCCGGAATTACCTCGGGGAAAACACCAGGGCCGTCCCTCCCGAAGCTTCGGGACGGGACGGCCCTGGTGTTTCTGAAAAGGTTGCGCGGTTACATTGCGGCGGGTTCCGGCCGCGCGCGCTTGACGATCGCCAGCGTTACCACACCGAGCCCGAACACGACCACGATCAGCCAGGCCAGATGGCCGGCGTAGGGGATCATTCCTGCTACGCGAATCACCAGCAGCCCCACGGCCATCCGCCCGAGCAACGCACCGGTGCTGTCGGCGGCGCCCAGCATCTTTTGCCCGAGGAACGCACCCACGAAAACCTGCGCGGCGTACAGAGCCGCGCCCCAAGCCAGAACGGCCAAGATGCCTACGGCGACGCCGACAATGGTGATGCAGGCAATCACCGCCGCGATCGGCGTGACGATCAGCGCCAATACGCCCGCTCCGAGCGACAGCCCGTAGCGCTCTCCTTCGCGCATCGTGTCCCGCAGGAAGCCCGGCATCAACAGCGCCAGCACCAAGCCCAGCATGAACGCCGCGCCCCAACGCAGCGTCTGGTGCCAGTAGTATCCCGGGCTGGCGTAATCCGGACGGTGCGTTTCAATCTTGATTGCGGGCGGCCCGCTGCCGAACTTGGCCTTTTCAGAAATGCTGGGCTGGCGTGCCGCGGTAATGCTCACCTTGCCCTGGATATCCGCGGAAGGTCCGATCGTCAGCCGGTCGCTTTGCAGCAGCCCGGTGCCGCCAACCATGCCGTTAAGATCGTACTTGGCCACGAAAGCCATCAAGTCTCGGCCGACCCGGCCGTCCTGGCTGGCCCGCGCAGCGAAGAGCATCAGGCTGCCGCCAATTTGTGATTTCGAGGGGAATTCCAGTGTTTGGGCAAAAATGCTCACGTTCTTGGCAACGTTGCCCTCCAGCGCGAAAAACTTGCTGAAGACGCGCGCGTTTCCATCCACTTGACCGTTGATGCGCACGAATTCTCCGAACGCAATGACGTCGCCCTTCACGTGGCCGTTGACGGTCAACGTCTGCCCGCAGAGGATCGCATCGCCTTCCACTGTGCCTTCAATTCGCACCGACTCGCCTACCGCGACCAAGTCATTCTTGATGACTTCGTCTGTGGCAACGGTGACCGTTCCCGCCTTGCGAATCTCCGCCGCGGACGCCGCCAGCGGCAGCGCCAGCACGCAGGCCAGCGCGCCCAGCACAACGGCGACCGTCGGCGTGTGCCGACTGTTGCGCCGGAAGAGCGCCACCGCCAGTATCACCAGCGTAGCCGCGGCCAGTAGTTCGGTAAGATTGACCATTGTCTCCCATCCTTTCCAGAACACTCCGCCAAAGAAAAGCATGGCCAGAAAACTGTCTCCGCCGAAACCCGCCTGACTGAGTTGCTGCTGCCAGGGTTCGACGATCCCCGACCAGAGCGTGTAAGCGCCGGCGCCGGCAAAGCCCAGCGTCACCAGCCACGCCAACGGCGCCGCTTCACGCGCCTTCGTTTCCGGCGCATATTCCAGCAGCCGCGCCGGGACGGACTCTTCTTCCTCCGTCAGTGCGCCGCGCAGCAGCCGCGATTCGCTTTCGAGCGCGGCGAGCAGCGTGCGGCATTCGGCGCAGGTCTCAACGTGCTCGGAAAGCTCGGTGGCACGCTCGCGGTCGAGCTGCCCGTCGAGGTAGAGCAGGCACGTCATTTCGTCAAAGTGCGCCATAAGTCCTCGTTGAACGAACCCCGGCCTGCCGGGGTGAACCATAAGAGGTCGCTGAAAAAGCACTTTTCCTGTCATTCCGAGCGAAGCGAAGAATCTGCTTCTTGTTGGAATTCCGCGAAAAACAAGCAGATTCCTCGGGCCGGCCAAAAACGCCGGCCCTCGGAATAACAGCGCCCATGTATTTTTCAGCGCCCTGACAAAACCTCTGTAAACCAGACCGGCGCTTGCGGGGAACTCTCATGCCACCCCTCCGGCGGCGGCTCCCGCGGCCCCGCGGCCGGTCAGCAGCTCCCGCAACTGGTGCCGCGCCCGCAACAGCACAACTCCTACGAACGCCCGCCGCACGCCCAGCGCCTCGGCGATTTCGTCGTAGCTCATGTCCGAGTAGTAGCGCAGCACCAGCGCCATGCGCGCCCGTGCCGGCAACTTCGCCAGCGCCGAGCGGACCTGCTGGCCAGTGCTCTGCTCCATCAGCCGGTCGAGTTGGCCGGGGTCGGGGTGTTCGAGCGGCAGGGTTTCCACCTCGCCGGTCTCGAGGTCCTGGCGGATGCTCCGCCGCCGCAGGATGTCCCAGCAGTGGTTGGCGGACACTTTGTAGAGCCAAGCGGTGAAGGGCCGGGAAGCGTCGTACTGGTCGAGTTTGTCGCGGACCTTCATGAAAATTTCCGTGGTCGCGTCCTCGGCGTCCTCGCGAGCCGGCAGCGCCCGCCGGCAGAACCGGAAGATCGCCGGGGCGTACTGCTTGTACAGCTCGCCCCACGCTTCCGCGTTCCCCGAACGGGCCCGGGCTATTGTCTCGGTGAACTCCGCACCGGGCATCCTGTTCGACCCCTCGCCCCGCCCTCTTCCTTCCATAGGTTTCTACGCAGTGCCCCCGCGAAATCTTTCAATAATTCTCAGTTGGGGTGCGGCTCAGGTGACCGGGGAAACTCTAGCAAATCTGGGGCATGTTTCGAGGTGGAATCTTGCAACGGAGGGCGGGTGGCAATGCGGCGGGCGCCGCCCCGATGCTTCGGGACGGCGCCCCTGCAAGAATGCCAATCGGTTAGAAGAGGACCTTCACCGCGAACTGGATGCTCCGCGGCCCACCCCCGCCGAGAATCGGGTTGCCGAGGCCGACGTCCGAGGTAGCCGTGATCGGGAGGGAGCCCAGACCCCGACCGCGTGCGGGGTTGGGCGCGACTCCGTCGCTGACGCCATTAAACGTCGAGTCCGCGATGAACGACGGCAGCAGCGGGCTGGCGAAGTTCGGGTGGTTGAGGAGGTTGTAAAAGTCGGCGCGGAAGTGCAGCTTGATGCGCTCCGAAATCTTTGTGACCTTGATGATCGCGAAGTCCCAGTTGCGGTAGTCCGGGCCGAGCAGAGAATTGCGACCCAGGTTGCCGAAGTGACGCGTGCCGGCCACGCAATCAGCGGCGAAGGGAAAATCCGGGCCGCCGCTCAGCGTGCACGGAACCGCGAAGGAGGTGAGGTCGAGGAAATTGGTAGGATCCGAGCGGTTGTACTTTACGGGCGCCACCACGTCGGGCCGCCCGAAGAATTCTCCGCTTCCGTCGTAGTCGTCGAAGAAGTTGGTGTTCAGGTGGAACGGGTGGCCACTGGCGAGCGTCATCACGCTGGAGATTTGCCATCCTTCACCGAACCACCTGGCGGTCTCCCACTTGGGGAGCTCGTAGGTCAGCGACCAGACCACGCGGTGGCGCAGGTCGAAGTTCGAGTTACCTTTCTCCGCGCGGGCGTTGTTGCTATCGTTGGGCTGGGCGGCGTTGGGCACGTAGTCCTGGCCGTCGCTCGCGGTGTCGATGGCGTGCGACCAGGTCCAAGAGAGTTGCTGCGTGAGGCCACGCCAGTTCCGCTGGCTGAAGGAAGTTTGCAGCCCGTGATAATGGGAGGTGGCCGACGTCTCGAGCTGGTTGACATAGAGTGGTGAGTTGGGCGCCAGAGTGCTCAGGACGGTGGTGAAGTTCAGCGGGGCAAAGGTGCAGGCCGCACCCAGCGGGTTGCCGGCTCCGGCGCAGGCGATGTCCGCGGCGTTGATGGCCGCCTGCGTGGGCTGGTTGATGTCGCGGAAGCGGAAGAGTTTGATTCCCACCGAGCCCACGTAACCGACTTGAAGCACGGCGTAGTGGCCCACTTCCTGCTGGAGGTTGAGATTGAAATTGTGGATGTACGGGGTGCGGATCTTGCCCACCGTCGCCGCGTCGGTCGTACCCGTAGGGCTGCCGGTCGGCGCTGCAATCCGCGTGGCCGGATCAAAAACCGGCACGCCAGCCTGAAGGCGGCGGCCGAATGCGGACCCGTTGGGCACTGCGGGCAGCGCCGGGTTCAGCGAAAAGGAGAAGAATACGGGGTCCGGGCCGATGGCGTTGTAGGCGATGCCCGGCATGAAGGAGTTAAAGAAGATCTGACCAGTGAAGAAGTCCTGCGAAAAGGCGTCATAGAAAAGCCCGTACCCGGCCCGGATCACCGTCTTCCCCTTGCCGAAGAGGTCCCACGCCACGCTCATGCGCGGACTGAAATTGTTGAAGTCCTTGTCGTAGAGCTTCTCCTTCAGCACCAGACCCACGGCCGGGTCATAGGTGCTGAAGCGGCCCTTCTCTTCGCCGATCACGCCGAAGTAGTCCCAGCGCAGGCCCAGGTTGAGCGTAAAGTTGTGGCTCCAGCGCCAGCTATCCTGGATGTACAACGCGTGGGAATTCTGCGTGGCCAAGCGGTTTGTGTTTCCGCTGGCGATACGCTTGCCCGAGGACGCGACGTAGCCCGCCAGGAAATCGGCCAGCGGGCTAGTGTCCGCGGTGTCCGGGCCATCGAGGTCACCGCCGCCTTTGAAGCTCAGCCGGCCGCGGAACTGGGCGTCGTAAAAGGAATCCACCGTGGTGCGGCGGAACTCATAGCCGAATTTCCAGTCGTGGCTGCCGGCCTTC
This sequence comes from Acidobacteriota bacterium, assembly GCA_016201285.1. Classification (GTDB taxonomy): domain Bacteria; phylum Acidobacteriota; class Terriglobia; order Acidiferrales; family UBA7541; genus JACQDE01. The sequence continues at coordinate 19,508 of JACQDE010000083.1, forward strand.
CAGGAAAAGCCGTCAATCACGTGGATGTTGTTGGCCACGCGGCCGCGCGGGTTGGAAAAGCCAGAAGAGCCAAGCTGCGAATAGCCACTGACACGCAACTCGGGCAGGCCGAAATCGCGCGTGGCGGAGATGCCGGTGTTGAGGCCGAAGGTGGAATTGGGGTTGCCGAAGACGCCGCGGTCTTCCGCGAGGAAGTCCTGATGGTAGCGGTTCCAGCCGAAGCGGAGCTCGTTCACCTTATTGGCGGAGATCACGCGCACGTAGCTGATGGCCACCATCTGCACGTTAATCGGTGAGAAGGTGTTTGTGGCGGGAAGGTTGTTGCCGCCGGCGAGGCCCAGCGGGAAGCTCTGGTGACTGCGACCGAAAAAGTACCGGCCGGTAAGCTGGCTCTTGTCGTCGAAGCTGTGATCCAGCTTAAAGATGAAGCTATCTGCGTTATTAAAGGCGGGCGCGCTCGAAACGGTTGACGTGGGCCACAAGTTCTTGCCGCCGGAGCAGTGTCCGTTGGTGTCGCAGAGGTTGAACAAGTTCTTGATTACCGGGTTGATGACGCCCGGTGCCTGACCGTTGATGCAGGCGATGATCGTTGTGTTGCAGACAGCCGGGTTGCCGCCGGGCAAACTGCCCGCCAGGGTTTGATTGAGCGCGTTGCGGAAGTCTGCGAGCACGGGGACGGCATTGATGCTCGTCACGCCTACGTCCTCGCGCTGCCCTTCGTAGGCGACATACCAGAAGGTCTTGTCCTTCTCGAGCGGTCCGCCGGCGGAGATGCCGTACTGGTGGTTGCGGAATGCGTCCTTGGGATTGCCCTTGGTGTTGAAGAAGTTCCGCGCGTTCAGGGTGTCATCGCGGAAGAACCAGAGCGCGGTGCCGTGGATGGTGTTCGTGCCGGTCTTGGTGACGATGTTCACCACCGAGCCGGAGTTGCGGCCGTATTCGGGCTCGAAGTTGGAGAGCACCTTCAGCTCGGCGACGGCCTCCATGGGCAGCACCGTGCCCGGCGTGCCGAACACGCCGCCCTGGTTGATGGCCGGCAGGTTGCGGAAGCCGTCGTTCATGTCCGTGCCGTCGAGGAGGAAATTGTTGGAGCGGCCGCGGTTGCCGTTGACGCTGAACAGGCCGAAGGAGCCGGGCGAATCGCCGCCGCCGTTGGGCTCGCCGGCCGCGCCGGGCACCATGATGAGCAGCTTGGTGTAGTCGCGGCCGTTGACCGGCAGGTCGAGCATCATCTTGGATTCGAACGAGCCGCCGAGCACGTTGGAAGTCGTCTCCACCTGGGCCAGGGTCTCGGCGGACACCTCGACCTGTACTTTGACGTCGCCCGCCTTGAGGGTGGCGTCCACGCGTTTATCCGCGGCGACTTCCACGCGCACGCCGCTGGTCACCGTGGTCTGGAAGCCGGCCTTCTCCACCGTGACCGAGTAGTTGCCGATGGGCAGTTCCGGCACGGAATAGCTGCCGTCGCCGGCGGTCTGTGTCTCGCGGACCAGGCCGGTGTCCACATTGCGCACTTTCACCTTCGCTCCCGGCACGACGGCGCCCGATTGGTCGGACACCGTGCCGAGGATCGTCCCGCGGAACGTCTGCGCCGTCACCGCAGGCGTCAACAGCAGGGCCAGCAGCGCCGCGTACGCCAGCGCTGCGCGCACAAACACACCCCAAGCTTCTCTACGCATCATTAACTCTCCTCATGAAGAATCTGAACGAATGATAATGATAAGGGAGGCGCCGCGGCGTCAGGACTCACCCACGCGTCTTCCCCCAAAACGCAAAACCCCATCCTGCACCCCTGAACGATGAAATATCTATATGCCAGTCTGCTAACCCCGTCAAGGGAGAGCCGCGGAAATATTGTCTGGCAGAATGCGGGGGCGGACGCCCACGCCGCGCTGCTCACGCGGGCGGAGGTTTCTGCGCTACACTGGTTTGTTTGTATTCACCGGAAAGACGCCACATGGAAGAGAATCCGAAAACCGGACTGCCGTCTGTGGTCATCGTGGGGCGCCCCAACGTGGGCAAGTCCACGCTGTTCAACCGGCTGACGGCGAGCCGCCGCTCGATCGTCACGGACGAACCGGGCATCACGCGCGACCGCATCTACGGCACGGCCACGTGGCAGGGCCGCCCCTTTGAGGTTGTGGATACCGGGGGCATCGTCCCCGACGACAAGGCCACCATCCCCAGGGAAATTCTGCGCCAAGCGCGCCTGGCCATCGAGACAGCCGCCGTGCTCGTGCTCGTTGTGGACTCGCGCGCGGGCGTCACGCCGCTCGATCAGGAGCTTGCCCAACTGCTTCGCCGCACCGGCAAACGGCTGCTCATCGCCGTCAACAAAGTGGATTCTCAAGCGCAGACCTCCGCCTGCGCCGTGTTCTACGAGCTGGCCCAGGACGTTTTTCCGATTGCCGCCGAGCACGGCACCGGCGTGGACGACCTGCTCGACGCCATCACGCGCGATTTTCCGGAGGCGCCGGAAGAGGAGGAAGTCGCGGCGCTGAACATCGCCATCATCGGGCGGCCCAACGTGGGGAAATCCACGCTGCTGAACCGCATGGTCGGCGAGGAGCGCGCCATCGTCTCCGCCGAGCCGGGCACCACACGCGACGCCGTGGATACTCTGGTCCGCTACAACGACAAAGCCTATCGCTTCGTGGACACCGCCGGCATCCGCCGCAAGGGCAAGACCAAGCTCGTCGCCGAAAAGCTCAGCGTGGTGATGGCCCGAAAAAACCTGGAGCGCGCAGACATCGCGCTGATGGTCGTGGACGCGGCGCAGGGCGTCACTTCCAATGACGCCACCATCGCCAGCTACGCCGAGCAGTCCGGCCGCTCTGTGATCGTGGTGATGAACAAGTGGGACCTCGCGCAGAAAGCGATGGCAGATTCGGAAGCGCGATCTGATAAAGGCGCGTCTTCAGACCGCCCCGCTCGCGGGGCTTTCGCCGCGACGGTGCGTTCCGCCGGGAAAGGAATAGCACCAGCGGCGCCGAAGTCCAGCAGCATGACGCGCTCCGCCGGCACGGTTGACAGAAGAATAAGAACCGGCTCCCAGAGGTTGCTCGAGGATTACGAAAAAATGGTCCGCTACAAACTGAAATTCCTCGAATACGCGCCGGTGATTTTTCTCTCCGCGCTCAGTGGCGAGCGCACCGGAAAGCTTTTCTCGCTGATTGACCAGGTGGCCGCCGCCCGTGTGCGCCGCGTCACGACCGGCGAAATGAACCGCTGGCTCGAAAAAGTGGATCTTGCCCGCGGCACCTCGCCCGCCGGCCGCGAAATGAAAATTTTCTACATCACCCAGGCGGGCACCGCGCCGCCCACGTTTGTGCTGTTCACCAACCAGGCCAAGCCGATGCACTTCAGCTATCAGCGCTTCCTCGAAAACCAGCTCCGCGCGCAGTTCGACTTCACCGGCACGCCCATCCGCTTCAACATCCGCCTGAAAAAAAGGTAATGTAGCGCCGGCCTTCAGGCCAGCATTGTAATCCGGAGCGAAATGCCCGCCTGAAGGCGGGCCTACAGTTGACACTCCGCGAAATCGGCATACGATATTTGCGAGCATGTCCGACCAATTCCAGCGCGTGGAGTTGCCGCAAAAGAATCTCTTTCGCATCGGCGAGGTGAGCCGCCTGACGGCGACTAAGCCCTTCGTCCTGCGCTACTGGGAGACGGAATTTCCCATGCTCCAGCCGGTGAAGGCGCCCAGTGGCCACCGGCTCTACCGCCGCGAGGACATCGAGACGGTGCTGGAGATCAAGCGCCTGCTCTACGAGGAAGGCTTCACCATCGCCGGCGCGCGCAAACATCTCTCCGAAGGCGGCGGGCATGGCGGCAATGGCCACGGCCGCTCCACTGCGGCCGCTTCCGAGACCCCGACTCCTACGCCACGCGGTTCCACGGCGCACCGCAAGCGGCTGCTCGAGCTGCGCGACGAGCTGCAGGCCATCTTGACGCTGCTCAAACGCGGGTGATATTCTGTTAATTGTAGTCGCGACACAGCGCAGTATCGGTCGGGACGTAGCGCAGCCTGGTAGCGCGCACGCTTGGGGTGCGTGAGGTCGCTGGTTCAAATCCAGTCGTCCCGACCACTCTCTTTTTTGGGCGGTCGTCATTCTGAGGCCGCTGCAGGCGGCCGAAGAATCCCTCTGGACATTTGCACTCCAGAAAAACCGAAGAGAGATCCTTCGCTCCGCTTCCCTCGGCTTCGCTCGGGACAGGCAGGATGACGATCGAAAAACACATGCCACACATTCTGGTTACCAACGACGACGGCATCAACGCTCCCGGCTTGCGCGCGCTGGTGGCGGCGCTCGAGGGCCTGGGCACGGTCAGCGTGGTCGCGCCGATGGAAGAGCGCAGCGGCAACGCGCAGTCCATCACGCTGAAGCGCCCGATCGGTGTCCAGCCGGCGGCCGAGCGTGAATGGGCCATTGACGGCACGCCCACCGACGCGATGATCATCGCGCTGAACAAACTTTTTCCCGATCCGCCCGACCTGGTGCTTTCCGGCATCAACAGCGGCGGCAACATGGGCGAAAACGTTTATTACTCCGGCACCGTCGGCGCCGCGATGGAGGCGGTGATCCACCACATCCCCGCCGCGGCCATTTCCGTCGCCCATAAGGGCAAGGACTTCAACTACGCCGATGCGGCGCGGTTCGCGCGGAATCTGGCGGAGCTGATGCTGAAGGAAGGCATGCCGCGGGGCGTGCTGCTCAACGTGAACGTGCCGAACCAGTGGACCGGCGGCGTGCGCTTCACGCACCAGTCCAGGAAGATTACGCGCAATGTGCTGAAGGAAGATATCGACCCGCGCGGCCGCGTCCACTACTGGCTGCACGAGCAGATTCAGAAGGACGAAGTCGAGCCGGAAACGGATTACGCCGCCGTCTTCTCGGGGGCGATTTCCATCACGCCGCTCGAGCTCGACCGCACCCACGAAACCTCGCTCAACCACCTCTCTCACTGGGCCAAATTACTGGAAGGCATCCGCTCGTAGGACAGGTTTTCAGCCTGTCCGGCACGGTTGCATGGTTGGTTGCTGACAGATTAAGAGCCTTTCCTACTTCTCGTTCTTGAACACCTTTCCGTCTTTCATTACGAACACCACTTGCTCGAGCGTGCGAATGTTTTCGAGCGGGTTCTCACGCACGGCAATGATGTCCGCGAGCTTGCCCGGCTCGATCGAACCGGTGCGGTCGCTCCAGCCGAGCAGTTCGGCGGCCTCGGTGGTGGCGGTGCGGATGGCCTGGAGCGGCGTCATGCCCAGTTCGACGTAGGTGGCGAACTGCCTGCCGTTGTCGCCGTGGGGGATCACCGCGGCATCGGTGCCGTAGGCGATGCGCACGCCGAGCTCGAGCGCGCGCCTGAACGCGCGGATCTGCGCCTCGGTGGTCTGCCGGTTCTTTTCCATGAACTCGTCGAGGTAGCTCTTGTTCTGGTAGATGGCCACCGAGTTGTACGGGTCGGCGACGAAGAACACGCCGCGCTCCTTCATCATCTGCAGCGCTTCTTCGTCGAGGTAGCTACCGTGCTCGATCGAAGCAACGCCCGCGCGAATCGCCGCCTTTGCTCCTGCCGCGCCGTGTGCGTGGCACGCTACTTTGAGCCCGGCCTTCTTTGCTTCCTCCACTGCCGCGCGCAATTCTTCTTCGGTGAACTCCTGCGCGCCGGGCGTGCTCCCCGGCGTGAGCACCGCGCCGGTGGCCAGCACTTTGATCATGCCGGCGCCGTTGCGGATGATGTCGCGCACGCGCTGGCGCACCTGGTCCGTGCCGTCGGCGACGCCAAAGCGCAGCTCGCGCGGCAGTTCGACGTCGGGCGCAAGGCCGGTGAGCGCGCCCGCGCCGCCCGTGATCGTGACGTACGCGCCGGCGGGCTGGATGCGCGGGCCGGGGACGATTCCGCGGTTGATGGCGTCGCGCAGGGCCACGTCCACGAACGCGCGATAGGTGCCGACGTCGCGCACGCTGGTGAAGCCGGCGTCGAGCGTCGCTTGCGCGTGCGGGATGCTGCTGAAGGCGAGTTGCGCGCCGGAGCGCGTGAGCGGCCCGGCCACAGCATAGCCTTCGGCGTCGTCAATCAGGTGCGTGTGCATGTCCGCAAGGCCGGGCAGGCACGTTGCGCGGCTCAGGTCCATCGTCTCCGCGCTCTCCGGAATGCGCACCGTTGCCGCAGGGCCGACGGCGGTGATCGTGTTGCCGGTGACGACGATCACCTGGTTGCGCTCGAGCGTGCCGCGCTTCACGTCGAGCAGGCGCCCGCAGCGCAGCACAACAATGCGCGGCAGTTCCTTTTGCGGCGCCGCGCCGGCGGACGCGCCCGCCAGCAGGATTGCCGCGAGCACCCCGGTGAAACACACGAGCAACCGCGTCGTATTTCCTTTCATGTTCCCTCGGTTCTGGAAATGCAAAAAGAGGCTGTCCGCTCCGTCATTCCGAGAGCCGACGATTTTGGCCGGCCCGAGGAATCCCTCTTTTCTCCCTCACCCGCTGGACGGAGGGATTCTTCGCTTCGCTAGAATGACACCCGCCGGGATTCCTCCAGCTTTCTGCTACGGTTCCTTCCGCGAGTCGTCATCCGCGTCCTGCGACGCGCCGGTCGGGTCGTAGCCGGCGGAAATCGCCGGGATGTTTTCCTTCTTCATCCAGTCATTCAGCGCCGCGACGTCTTTCGCCAGAATCTCCTTCCATGCGGCGAGATGCTTGTCGGCCTGCGTCTTCATCACCGAGTAAAACTCGAAGGACTGCTGCGTCGGCGGCATATCGGCGCTGTCCACCACGTTATCGAGCCAAGCGATCTTGCTGTTGAGTTTTGTCGGGTAGTTGCACATGTCCTGCGAGGACCTGGCGCGGACCTCGATGAGCTCGGCCTCGACCGGCGCCATCTTTTTCTCGATGGCATCAATCATGTCCAGCGCCGGTTTGTTCTTCGCGTCGCGAGCGAGCCGCTTGCGAATGGCGGCGAGCTGCGCGCGGACGCTGCGCATCTCGAGCACGCCCGAGTGCGCCGAGCCGAGCAGGTCGCGGACCTGGATCATCAGGTTGAACTGCCTCTGCAACTCCGCCAGGGAAGTTTTCACGCGCGGGTCGAGCTTGACCTCGAAGGCCGCGGTGTAACTCTTGCCGGCAACGTTGAGCCGCACCGTGTATTTTCCCGGCAGCGCTATCGGCCCGTGCGGCGGGCCCATGTCGTAGATCGCGCTGGGCACGAGGTCGGGCATTTCGTAGTAGAAGTTCCAGACGAAGCGGTTCAAGCCCGCAGCGGCCGGCAACACGTTGGGCTTGGTGTCGTCCGCGGGGCGCTCCGGCAGCGGTTTGCCCTCCACCACTTTTTCCTTGTTGCTGTACTTCCGAATCACCTTGCTCTGTGCGTCGAGGATTTCCAGCGTGATCTCGTCCTTCTGCTCGGCCTTCAGGTAGTAGTAGAAGACCGCGCCCGCGGGCGGGTTATCACCTTGGAAGGTGCTGCGGCTGTAGCCGCCGCCGGTGCGGGCGCGAGTCGCCGGCGCCGGAGTGAAGAGATGCGCGTCGGACTTGGCGACATCGTCGCGCATTTGGCGGAGCGGCGAGAGGTCGTCGAGGATCCAGAACGCGCGGCCATGCGTGGCCACGCACAGGTCGTCGTCCTTCACCATCAGGTCGTGGACCGGCGTGGTCGGCAGGTTGAGTTGCAACGCCTGCCAGTTCGCGCCGTCGTCGAACGAGGCGTAGATGCCCGTCTCCGTGCCGGCGTAGAGCAGGCCCTTGCGCTTGGGATCTTCTCGCACGACGCGCACGAACGAGCTGTCGGGGATGCCGGTGGTGATTTTCATCCACGTCTTGCCGAAGTCCGCAGTCTTGTAGATGTACGGCTTCAGGTCATCGAACTTGTGGCGGTCCACAGCGATGTAGGCGACGGCGGCATCGTGCGGCGAGGCGTCAATCTGGCTCACCATGCCTTCGTACATCTTCGGTGAGACGTTGCTCCACGTCTTCCCGCCGTCGCGCGTGATGTGCACTAGCCCGTCGTCCGCGCCCGCCCAGAGCAGATCCTTCTGGATCGGCGACTCCGCAAAACTGAACACGACGTTGTACGTCTCGATGCTGATGTTCTCGCCGGTGATCGGCCCGCCCGAGCGGCCTTGCTTCGACTTATCGTTGCGCGTCAGGTCCGGGCTGATCTCCTCCCAGCTCATGCCCTCGGTCGTCGAGCGGAAGACGTGGTTGCCGGTGTAATAGACCACCTTCGGGTCGTGCTTCGAGACATGAATCGGCTGCGTCCAGTTGAAGCGGTACTTCAGCGGCGCGGCTTCCCAGCCGTCGAGGTTGTCGGGCCACACGGAGACGTTCTGCACCTGTTTGGTGCGCTCGTCGTAGCGCGTCAGGATGCCGAAATATTCGCCGGCATAGACGATGTTCGGGTCGGCGGGATTGGGCGCCACATAGCCCGCTTCCCCGCCGCCGACGGGATCCCACTCGGCGCGGCCGATGCCGTTCTTGTCGCTGCGGCTGCGGATGCGCACGTTGGAGTTGTCCTGCTGCGAGCCGTAGAGGTTGTAGGGATACTGGTTGTCCACGGCGACGTGATAGAACTGCGCCGTCGGCTGGTTGTCCTGCCGGCTCCAGGTGACGCCGCCGTCCACGGAAATCGTCGCGCCGCCGTCATTCGAGTTGATCATCCGCTTCGGGTTGTTGGGATCAATCCACAGGCTGTGATGGTCGCCGTGGGGGATGCCGCCCACCGGCGAGAAATTCTTCCCACCATCGGTCGAGCGATACAGCGAAGTGTTCAGCACATAGACGGTGTCCGTATTCTTCGGGTCGGCGGTCACGTGCGTGTAGTACCACGGGCGGTGGCGCAGGCGGTGATCGTCGGTGGTGTGCACCCAATGTTCGCCGCCATCGTCGGAGCGATAAACGCCACCCAATTCCTCGAGCGCTTCAAGGATGACGTACACGCGGTTCGCGTCGCCGCCACTCACGCTCACACCGATCTTGCCGAGCGTTGTTTCCGGCCAGCCGTTGCCCTTGATCGGCTTCCAGTTGCTGCCGCCATCGCTGGACTTGTAGAGCCCGCTGCCGGCGCCGCCGCTCGTCATGCTCCACGGCGTGCGGCCGGCTTCCCACAGCGCCGCGAAGAGGATGCTCGGGTTGCCGGGGACGAACGTGATGTCCACCGCGCCGGTTTTTTCGTCCTTGTAGAGCACTTTCTCCCACGTCTTGCCGCCGTCCATCGTGCGAAAGACGCCGCGCTCGGCGTTATTCCCGTACACGTGGCCCAGCGCCGCGACGTACACGATGTCCGCGTTTTTCGGGTGGATGATGATCTTGCTGATGGTGCGCGTCTCCTTCAACCCGGCGTGCGTCCACGTCTTGCCGCCGTCGGTGGATTTGTACACGCCGTCGCCGTGGGAGATGTTGCCGCGGATGCACGCTTCGCCCGTGCCGGCATAGATGACATTCGGATTGGAGTCGGCCACGGCGATGGCGCCGACGGACGATACCGGCTGCTTATCGAACAGCGGCGTCCACGTCATGCCACCGTTGGCGGTCTTCCATGCGCCGCTGCCGGTGCCGCCGAAATAATAGGTGTTCGGATCGCCGGGCACGCCCGCCGAGCTGAGCGAGCGCCCGCCGCGGTACGGACCGACCAGGCGGTACTTCATGCCCTTGTATAAGTCCGGGTTGAGCTGTTGCGCGTCGAGGGGCGCGATGGCGAGCAGCGCCGTGCAGAAAACGACAATCAGGCTCACACCCCTCGGCAGGTGCGGCGTCGAAAAGCCGGTGCGGATTTTCACGGTGGACCTCCTGTTGAATCGCAGGCGCGTATCCTACTTTTCAGCGCGGGGAAGGGAAAGAGTTTTCTTGTAGCTCACGTCCCGTCCCGACAAGCCGGAACGGACGGGGCCTGAGCTACAAGCATGTTCCCTGCCTCTTCAGAGGCGGGGACTTCCGTTTTGCGCGCACACCCCCGCGTCTGAAGACACGGGCTACAAACCGAAGGTCAAAACGGCCACGCCTGTGGCAACAATGCGCGCCAGGCGAGCACGAGGCCGAGCGCTCCGCTGCTCGTGCCGGCCACCAGGCGCATCCCGTTGAGCCACTTCAAGCGGTTCGCCTGCCGGGCCAGGGGCAACGCCAGCGCTCCTCCCAGCAACATTCCAAACGCCGCCATGCCCGCCAGCGCACCCAGCCCAAACACAACCAGATAAAGAATGCCCAGCGTCCGCGTGGGGATTGACGTCAGCACCAGCAGCGCCAGGCCGGCCGTGCCGGCAAGTCCGTGCGCCATGCCGAGCAGCAGCGGCGCGCGGTTGTGGGAAAGTTGGGGCGAGTGGCTGTTGTGTTCGTGGTTTGGCTGGCTGGCGGCGTGAAAATGCAGATGCGCGTGCGCGCGTTCGCCGTGCTGGTGCTGGTGAAAATGGTAGCGGCCGGTGAGGCATTTGAAAATCGTGCTGACACCCAGGCCGATCAGCACCAGCGCGACGATCAGCTCCAGCGCCCATTCCACCCGCGGCGGAATCCGCAGGCGCAGCAGCACCAGCACGCTGCCGGCGACAAACACCGTCAGCAGGTGCCCCGCACCCCAGAACGCGCCAATCTTCGCGCCGCGCCGCGCGCCGCCCGATTCACTCACCAGCGTGCTGACGGCGACGATGTGGTCCGCGTCGGTGGCGTGGCGCAGCCCGAGCACGAAGCCGAGAGCGAGGGTGATGGTGGCGGAGGTGTCCATGCGGAAGACGAGATGGCCCCAGTATAGCGGAAAGAGCGGACGGCGCGTCAGCTCTCCGGGGAGAGTTTCACGGCCGTCTCGCGGACGCGGCGCAAATCTAGCTTGCCAGAGCCAAGGTAGGGAAGTTTTTCCACGCGGAAAAACTGGTTGGCGCGGGGCACCCAGAGGTTGGGCAGGTCGGACTGCGCGAGTTTTTCCTGGCACCCCTTCAATTTTTCTTCCGGCAGCGTGTGCAACACCACCAGCCGCTCGCCCTTCTTGCCGTCGGGCACGCCGGTGACGACAAACGTCTGTTCGGTCGCGCCGGCCAGCTCGTGCAGTTTTTCTTCGACTTTCAAGTGCGGCACCATTTCGCCGCCGATCTTGCTGAAGCGCGAGAGCCGGTCGGTGATGGTGAGGAAGCCGTCCTCGTCCATGGAGGCGATGTCGCCGGTGGCGTACCAGCCGTCACGTAACGCGTCCGCAGTCTTGTCCGGGTGGTTCAAGTAGCCCTGCATCACGTTGGGCCCGCGGACGAGCATCAGCCCCGGCGTGCCCAGCGGCAGCGGCTGCATGGTATCGGGGTCCACGATGCGCACGCTCACGCCGGGGAGCGGATGGCCGATCCTTCCGCGCTTGGCGCCCACCTGGCGAAAACCCGGCGCGCGGAAATCACGCGTATTGACGGCGACCACCGGGGCGCATTCCGTGCAGCCGTAGCCCTCGAGCGGCCGCACGCCGAAGCGCTCCTCGAACGCTTCTGCCGTGCGCGGCGAAAGCTTTTCCGCGCCGACAATCACGTATTCCAGGCTGCCAAAGTCCTCCGGCGGGACGCGCCGAATGTACGCCTGGAGAAACGTCGGCGTAGCCAGTAAATAATTCGCTTCGTATTCGCGCACCAGCGTGCCGATGGCCTGGGCGTCGAGCGGGTTCGGGTAGTACACCACGCTGGCGCCCAGCGACGCCGGCAGCCAGAGGGTCACCGTAAAGCCGAACGAGTGGAAAAAGGGCAGGATGCCGAAGACACGGTCGGTGTGGCGGAAGCCGAGCGCCTGCGTCACCTGGTCCACGTTGGCCATGACGTTGTAGTGGCTGAGCATCACGCCTTTGGGCTCGCCGGTGCTGCCGCTCGAGAAAATCACCGTGGCCAGATCGTCCAGGGCCACTTTCTTTTCGCGCCCGAGCGTTTTTTCGAGCATGCCGGCGGGGAAGGTCCAGCTCATCGCCAGAGCGGCCAGTTTTTCGCTCGCGTGCGGCTTGTCGGCCAATTCCTCAAGCAGGATGGTCCGGCCGGGTACTTGCAGCTTGACGCGTTCGAGAAACGCCTTCGAAGTGACGACGGTTTCCAGCCCGCACTGCCGCGCGCAGGCGGCAATCACCTCGTCGGAGGCCGTGTAGTTCAGGTTGACCGGCACCTTGCCGGAAAGCAGCGCTGCAAAGTTCACCAGCGCTCCGGCCACCGACGGTGGCAACAGGATGCCGACCATTTTTTGCCCGCGCCATTCTTGTTTCAGTCTCCGCGCCAGAAAGATCGTCTTCGTCAATGCCGAGGCGAAACGCAGCTTGGGCACGCGCGGGTCAGCCATGGCGAAGCGGAAAGGATGCCAGCGAGCGTTGCGCAGCCAGGCGCGGTGCAGCGTGCGCAGCCGCTGCCGCTTGTGCCGGAACGCCTCACTGGCGAGTTCCTGGACGGCCTGACGCACGTCCATCGCCGTGGCGGTGGGCGGCATCGGCTGGCCGAAGCTGACCGTGGTGGGGTAGGGCAGCGCGCGCGGGATCTTCCAGAGGAAGCGCCGGCTTTCGAAGCTGAAGATGCTGCCCCAGACGCCGTCGAGGTGCACGGGAACGATCGGCGCGTCCACGTCCTTCATGATGCGCTCAAAGCCGCGGCGGAAGGGGAGCATCTGGCCGATGCGGGTGATCTGGCCTTCGGCAAAGATGCACACCACTTCCCCGTTCTGGATGGCCTCGCTCGCCTCACGCAGCGACTTGATCATTTCCCGCGGGCGGAGCAGTGAAGAAATAGGAATGGCGCGCATGAGCTTCGCGAAGGGCCAGACAGCCGGGTGGTCGTAGATGCCCTTGAACATCATGAAGCGGATGAAGCGATCGGTGGAGGCGGTGAGCAGCGCCGCGTCCACGAAGGAGAGGTGGTTCGAGACGAACAACGCGCCGCCCTTTTCGGGGATGTTGTCGCGGCCCTCGACGCGGATGCGGTACACCGATTTGGTCATGAACAGCAGCACCAGCCGCACCAGCGATTCCGGCAGCAGCCACAGCACGTAGGCGGTGGCACAGAGCGTAAGCAACGCGCTGAACAGGAAGATGTGAATCGGTGAGAGACGCAACAGGTTCTTCAGCACAAAAAAGACGCCGGAGGCCAGAAAGATTCCGACGAAGGACATCAGGTTGGAAGCGGCAATCACGCCGCCTTTGCGGTCCGGGGACGGGCGATGCTGGATCAACGCGTTGACGGGCACGGCAAAGAACCCGGCGAAAAAGCCGAGGACGCCCAGGTTCGCGGCCGCCATGCGCAGGCCAAATCCCTGTGTTCCCAGTACGGTGCACACCGCGCTGATGCCCAACGCGCCCAGCGGGATCAGGCCGTGCTCGATTTTGTTGGCGGAAAGATAGCCGGCTACGAAGCTGCCCAGTCCGATCCCGATGGCTACCGCGGCCTGCAAGTAACTGGTCTCCTGGGATCCCTTGCCCAGCACATCTTTTCCGTACACGAAGATGTTGAGGACCAGGAGCGCCCCGAGGAACCAGAAGTACGTGTTGCCCAGGATGGCAAGCCACAGCACGCGGTCCTGCCGCGCTTCCCGCATCTTCTCGAAGAAGTCGGCGACGAAATTAACGCGCAGCTTCTTGCCCGGGTCGGCTGCGGGCACCCGCGCGATGCCCAGGCTGGTCATCCATCCCAAAACGGCGAGAGCAATCAGAATGCCCCCCGACCAGACCTGGCGACCCGCGAATGCCTCGGCCATCAGTCCGGCCGCCACGGTGCCTGCGATAATGGCGACAAACGTAGTGAGCTCGAGCACGCCGTTGCCCCAGGAGAGCCGCTTTTGCGGCAGCAACTCCGGCAGCAGGCCGTATTTCGAGGGGCCGAATAGCGCGCTGTGCACGCCCATCAGGAACACGGCCGCGATCCCCACGCCCAGGTGGCCGAACGCCAGCCCCACCAGCGCGACCAGCATCACGCCGATTTCAAATACCTTGACGGCGATGGTGACGGAACGCTTGCTGAACCGGTCGGCCAGGTAGCCGCCGGTCATGGAGAACAGAATGAACGTAACGGAAAAGATCGCGGCCACCGCGGCCACGAGGAAGTCGCGTTTCGCCTGCGGCAAAGCGGAGCCCAGGACGAGAAAACTGATCAGGGTTTTCAGCGTATTGTCGCTGAAGGCGACCTGGAACTGGGTAACAATCAGGCTCCAGAAGCCGCGCCCGTCCGGCGCGTGCATCGCAGGGGGTGTCGTGGGTTCGTTCTCGCCCATAAGCGTCGGCGCGAATCCCGGAGAACTCGCGTCCCGATTCCGAATGCGCGGATTCTAGCCCTGCCCCGGCGGCGTGGCAAGGAAGACGTCCGCCCGGCGGCGCGACGGCGCAAGTGTCGAAGTTGATCAAGCGGCCCGATTACTTTTCAAACCGGCGCGCCAGGATGAATGGAATTCAGGGCAAAAGGAATGGCTCCCCGGGCTAGATTCGAACTAGCAACCCTTCGGTTAACAGCCGAATGCTCTACCATTGAGCTACCGGGGAGCGGAAGAAGCCAGCGGGAAAAACCGGCGGTGGCTCAAGCAAATCGAGTGTAAACGGTGAGCGCAGAACTGTCAACGCGCGAACGAAGGGTCGAACGCAGAATCAGACAGGAACGAGCGAAAACCGAAAGCTCAAAACTGAAAACTGCCCCCTGATCACTGACAACGGACTACTAAAAACTACTGCAAGTGTTGTTTCTTGCCGTCGTGGCCGATGAGCGACTCGAAGATCGCCAGCACGTGCCGCCGGAACTCGACGATGCGGAAGAAGCGGCCGCGCTGCTCCGGCTCGCGCTCGGCTTCGCGGTGCCATTTCGCGAGGACGTCGGGCGGCACCTCGATGTCGCGCCGCAGCTTCTCCGGCGAATGGCCGCGCAGGAACAGGCCGTAGAAGAAGGCCGCCTCGCGGTGCGGGAATTCCAGTTCGTGTTGGCTCTCGACCTCGTCCATCAAAATCCCTATCGGCAAAAGCAGGCGGAAAGTGGAGTGTACAGGAATGGCTTACTGCGTCAAGAGGGTGCGACGGATGATTAACTGGCCCCGCGCGCGGCGCGCACGAAGTCGCGCAGCGCGGAGACGTTGGGCCCGTAGGCGCTCACGCGCCCGCAGTCCACAGGCAGGCCGAAGACCTGCGCCTGTTCCAGGCTGATGCCGGCGTCGTCCAGTTCTCGCAGGCTGAAGCCCTCGGTGGGCACAACGCGCCCGCGGCCCGAGAGATCCACCGGCCGCGGGGGACGGTACCTATGCCACCGTCTGCCCGCAGTGCGGAAAAACTCCCGCCAATCACTGCGAATCCACATCGGCACCTCCCGCCAGCGCGGGGGACCTGAACGCTCGCATACATTCGATGCCGTCCCGAAGCCTCGGGATGGCCCGCCGCGACCCCCGGGGCAGGGCCGCGTGAACGGCACTCTAGCGCAGTTCTAGAACTAGTACAACCCCGGCCGCGCGTGAAAGTCGCGCTTCCACCCGGCTGCGCAGACAAGCCACCGAGCGGCTGCTATACTGCGAGAATTGGATGCAACCGCTTGCGCCTGCGGTGCAGTCCAAGATGCCCGGCTCAAGCCGGGCGCTACATAAGAGACGCAAATCCTCCGGGAAATGTTGCTGTGAGCAAGCCGGTCATCGTCGTGCACTATCACGAATTGTGGCTTAAGGGCCGCAACCGCGATTTCTTTCTCGCCAAACTCTCGCTGGCGTTGCGCCGCGCGCTCGACGGCCTTTCCCTGGCGCGCATCGGCCGCCCCGGCGACCGCCTGCTGATCGAACTCGACGACGAAGCGCATCTCCCCGCAGCGATCGAGCGGCTGCGATGCGTCTCCGGCATTTCTTCGTTTGCCGTGGCGCGCATCGTCGAGCGCGACCTGGACGCGCTGTGCCGCGCCGCGTGGGAAGAAGTTGAGCCGGAAAAGTTTTCTTCCTTCGCCGTGCGCGCCAAGCGCAGCGACAAATCGTTCCCGCACAACGTCACGGAAATCGAGAGGATTGTCGGCCGGCACTTGCTCGAAAACCTGCGCGCCGCCGGGCGCGAGGTCCGAGTGAACCTCAACCATCCCGAGCTCACCTGCCGCATCGAAATTCCGCCCGGGCCGGCGCTGGTCTATGCGCGGCGCATCCCCGGACCCGGCGGGTTGCCGCCCAGCACCGGCGGGCGCATGGTGTGCCTGCTTTCGGGCGGGTTCGATTCCGCGGTGGCCGCGTGGAAGATGATGAAGCGCGGCGCGCATATGTCGTTCGTGCACTTCTACGGCGGCGGGGCGCGGCCGGGCGAGTCGTCGGTGCACGTGGCGCGCGAGCTGGTGCGCACGCTCACGCCGTGGCAGTTCACGTCGAAACTCTTTCTGGTGCCGTTCGAGGAGATCCAGCGCGAGGTGGTGCGCTACGCGCCGGAGACTTACCGGCTGCTGCTTTACCGGCGGCTGATGCTGCGTATCGCCGAGCAGCTTGCGCGGCGCGATCACGCGCTGGCCATCGTCGCCGGCGACAGTCTGGGGCAGGTGGCTTCGCAGACGCTGAGGAACATGGTCGCCGTGGGCGATTGCGTGCGCATGCCCGTTTTCCGTCCGCTGGCCGGGGACGACAAACTCGAAATTCTCGAAATCGCGCGGCGGATCGGCACGCACGACATCTCCGCTGAGCCGTTTCATGACTGCTGCCCCGTTTTCATGCCCAGGGTGCCCGCGCTGCACGCCACGACCGCGGAACTCGATCAAGCGGAAGCCACGCTCGACGTGCGGGCGCTGGTGCGGCGCGGCGTCGAGGGCGTCCAGACGGAACGCTTCCGGTACGCCGCGGGGCGTGTCGAGCAGGTCGAGTCGCTGCGAACACAGCCTGCCTGAATCCTACAGGCGCGCAGAGAAGTTCTCTCACTGCGCTCGCACCTCAAGCGAAGCCTATTTTTTCAAAGTGATCTAGACGGAAAGGGAAGCCTGGAAGAACCGGCTACCAGTCGCGGCGACCGCCGCCACCGCCACCGCCGCCGCGTCCGCCGCGTCCGCCGCCACCACCGCCGCCGCGTCCACGGCCGCCCCCGCCGCCGGGCCCGCGCCCGCCACCCGGGCCGCCGCCTTCGCGCGGAGGCCGGGCTTCGTTGACCACGAGCGTGCGGCCCATGAACTCCTTGCCGTTCAGGCTGGCGATGGCCTTATCAGCTTCTTCATCGTTGGTGACCTCGACGAAGCCGAAGCCGCGCGGCTGGCCGGTAAAGCGGTCGCGGACAAACGTCACCGCATCGGGGTGGCAGCCCGCCTCCACAAACCAAGCGGAGAGCTGCTCTTCACTGGATTGAAACGGGAGATTCCCCACATAAAGCTTCTTCAAGGCAAGGCTCCTTCGACCCGTTGCTTAGCGCAACCCACGGGATATGGCTGAAGACGCAGAACCAAGGCCGCGGGCAGTCAGAATCTGGCTTGGCTACGCCGGGGTGAAGGCTGACGCTTCAGCTTCTGGAGCGAATAGTGTCCCAAACCGGCGCGGGAGTCAATGGGGAAAGCGGGGGACAGGGAACAGGGATTGGGGATCAGGGGAGAGAGAGGGCAGGAAGCAGAAATCAGAAAGCAGAAAGCAAAAGGAGCTGCAAGCGGGGCGTGATAGGTGGGCAGGAATTACACCCAGCAGCTTGTTGAAAAACTCAATTTCGATGTCATGCCGAGCGGAGCGAGGCATCTGCATTTCGCCAAAACCCAAAGAAAAATACAGATTCCTCGTCCCGAAGCATCGGGGCTCGGAATGACAAGGTTCGGCCTTTTTCAACAAGCTGCTAGAGGACTCTTCGGCTTCCTTCTGCATCCTGCTCCCTAATCGCTGACCCCTTTCCTTAATTGATGGTAGGATTTGCGGTCATTTCCAAGGCACCCGGGGGAAGAAGAATGCTCGGCACGATGATGGATTTTCCGCTGACGGTGACGACGATTCTCGAGCGCGCCGGAAAGTATTTTTCCGCAGTGGAGATTGTTTCGCGGAGGCCGGACCGCTCGCTCTACCGCAGCAGCTACGGGCAGGTGTACCGCCGGGCGCGGGCGCTGGGTGAATGCCTGCAGCGCGCCGGGATGAAGCGCGGCGACCGCGTGGCCACGCTGATGTGGAACCACTCCGCGCACCTGGAGACGTACTACGGCGTGCCAGTGGCCGGCGGCGTGGCGCACACGCTGAACCTGCGGTTGCATCCCGACGACCTGGCCTACATCGTCAACCACGCCGAGGACCGCTTCCTAATCGTGGACGACGTGCTGCTGCCGCTCTACGAGAAATTCCGCGACCGCGTGAAGATCGAGCGCGTGGTGGTTGTGCCCCAGAGCGGGAAGCCGGTGCCCGCGGGTTACGAAAATTACGAGGACTTCCTGGCGCAGGCCACCGGCGAGTTTTCCTACCCGGCGCTCGGCGAAAACGAAGCCGCGGCGATGTGCTACACCTCCGGCACCACCGGCAAGCCGAAGGGCGTGCTTTACTCGCACCGCGCGCTGGTGCTGCACTCGTTCTGCATCGCGCTGGCAGACTGTTTCGGGTTGGCGCAGCGCGACGTGCTGCTCGCCGTCGTGCCGATGTTCCACGCCAACGCCTGGGGCCTGCCCTTCGCCGCAGCGATGATCGGCGGCAAGCTGGTGCTGCCCGGGCCGCACCTCGATGCGGAAAGCCTGCTCGAGCTGTTCGAGCGCGAGCGCGTGACGTATGCCGCCGGCGTGCCGACCGTGTGGCTCGGCATCCTCGAGGCGCTCGAGAAAGACCCTGGCCACTGGAAACTTTTTCCGGGCTTGCGCATGACCTGCGGCGGCGCCGCCGCACCCGAAGGCATGATCCGCCGCTTCGACAAGCTCGGGCCAAAGATCATCCACTCCTGGGGCATGACGGAAATGACTCCCGCGGGCACAACGAGCTACATCAAGAGCACGCTCGAGAATTGGCCCGAGGACAAGAAATACGAATTGCGCGCAAAACAGGGACTGCCGCTGCCGTTCGTCGAGCTGCGCGGGATGACGATGGAGCGAGAGATTCCATGGGATGGAAAGACGCTGGGCGAGTTGCAAGTGCGCGGGCCGTGGATCGCGGAGAGTTACTACAACCAGCCCGAGGAAAAGGAGCGTTGGACGGCGGACGGATGGTTCCGCACCGGGGACGTGGTGACGATTGACGAGGAGGGCTACATCAAAATCGCCGACCGCTCGAAGGACCTGATCAAGTCCGGCGGCGAATGGATCAGCTCGGTGGACCTGGAAAACGCGCTGATGAGCCACCCGGCGGTGCAGGAGGCCGCCGTTATCGCCGTGCCGCACCCAAAATGGCAGGAGCGGCCGCTGGCGTGCGTCGTGCTGAAGAAAGACGCGAAGGCGAGCGACGAAGAGCTGCGCGAATTTCTCGGACAGAAATTTGCGAAGTGGCAGATCCCCGACGCGGTGGTGTTCGTCGAAAGCATCCCGCGCACCAGTGTCGGCAAATTCCTCAAGTCGAAACTGCGCGAACAGTTCCACGCGTGGAAGTGGGAATGATGAGCGTAACGACAGCGAAGAGAGTATTCATCTTGGGTGCTGGGGCCTCGCGATTTGCCGGATATCCGCTTGCGATCGATCTAATGGCCTTTTTGAAGGCAGAAGCGATTCTAGAATCCAGGACCCAGCAGATTGCAACCGAAGTGTTCTACAAATTGCACCATGCGGAACTGCAGTTGCAGCGGGTGACTCGCAAATCGTGGGATCTGGAAACGCTGCTGACACACCTCGACATTTATAAAACGGTAGGGAAACTCCGAATATTTACGGGCGATTGGTGTGATGTCGATCGGATGAAAATGAGTCGGGTAATAGCGGACCGGTTCCAATGGCACCAGTACAAGCTCAATAGCCGGGTATGGCGGGAAAAGGAGAGTTCGTTACCGATTGACGTCGACCAGCAGAGAGTGAAAAAGATTTCGGATGCGTGGTCAAACTTCCTCAGAGCGGGAGATATCATTATTTCGTTCAATTGGGATTTGTTGCATGAAACTATTTTGTGGAACGCGAACAAATGGTGTTATGTGGATGGGTATGGGTTCCGAGTGCCGCGCGCAACAGAAGAAGCAGGCCGGTCAATAATAAAGATTCTTAAGCTTCACGGTTCTGTGAACTGGGTCCAAGAAGAAGAAACAGATTGGGTTACAGAAATTGAATTCGCTCGAGATTTCTTCGTTGGTAGCAATCCGCCGCCTCGGGAGTTTCCACCACACACCACGGGCATGGACAGCGGTCGCAAACTAATTCTTCCGACGTATTTGAAGGATATTTCCCGAAATAGGGCGCTTCTGAGCATTTGGAGAATGGCCCAAGAATCGTTACGAGCAGCCTCAGAAATCTGGGTTATCGGTTACAGTCTGAATCCTGCCGACCATCCGGCTCGGTTGCTATTAGGAACAGAACTTGGTCGTAATGAGGCTATTGAGACCGTGCACCTGATAAGTCCTTCGGTCGGTGGGTGGCTGGAATTCTTGGCTCGAATCGACAAGCGAGTCCATCATATTCCGAAGCCTTTTGAGCAGTGGGTGCTATCTGAATCTGTCTAGTTACTCGTCTCATAAGTCGTCACGTGCGGTAGGAAGCGTTGATGCGGACGTACTCGGCGGTGAAGTCGCAGCTATAGATGCGTGCCGCGTGATTCGTGGTTCGTGATTCGTGGCCGCCAAGTTCAAAGAGGATCTTAATGTAAGGGGCCAGAAGCTTGTTGTGGGCGGCGCGCTCGTCGAAGTCGAGCGGGCGGCCGTCGCGGAAGACGGGAATGCCGGCGAGCCAGATGCGCGCGCGGCCGGGGTTGAACTTCACGCCGGCGCGGCCGGCGGCGGCGAGGATGCGCCCCCAGTTGGGATCGGCGCCGGCGAGCGCGGTCTTCACCAGCGGCGAGTGCGCGATGGTGCGGGCAATGCGATCGGCATCGCGATCGCTGCGCGCGCCGCGGACGTCGATTTCGATGACGCGCTGCGCGCCCTCACCGTCGGCGACGATGGCCAGCGCCAGCTCGCGGCATACTTTTTCCAACGCGGAGACGAACCGCCGATAATCTGCTTCAGGGGCTGAAGCCCCTTTCCGATTCCTGCCGCTTTTGTGGGGGCTGAAGCCCCGACCCACAAGCCCGCTGATCATGGCAGCGCCGGAGGCGCCATTGGCAAGAACGGCGAGGGTGTCGTTGGTGGAGGTGTCGCCGTCCACAGTGATGGCGTTGAAGGTTTTTGCCGTGACTTCTCGCAGCGCGCGACGGAGCAGATTGGGCGAAATGGACGCGTCGGTGACGAGAAACGCCAGCATCGTGGCCATGTTGGGGTGAATCATCCCCGCGCCCTTGGCGCAGCCGAGCACGCGCACGGTTTTTCCGCCGATGCAGCACGCCGCCGCGGCCCACTTGGGCCGCGTGTCCGTGGTCATGATGGCGTGGGTGACTTCCCAAAACTTTTCCGCACGCGCAACGCGCGAGGCGGCCAGCGCGTGCGCCGCCGCAAGAATGCGTTCGACCTTCATGGGCACGCCGATCACACCCGTCGAGCAGACAATCACTTCTTCGGGCTGGCAGCCGATTTCACGCGCAATCTTTGCCGCGGTTGCGCACGTGGCGGCCATGCCCTCGCGGCCGGTGCAGCAGTTGGCGTTGCCGGAGTTGACGACGATGGCGCGCATGTGGCTTGCGGCCTTGCGCATGTGCTCGCGGGAGATTGTTACCGGCGCGGCCTGGACGAGATTGGTGGTGAAGACGGCCGCGGCGGTGGCGGGCGTATCGCTGGCGATCAGCGCGAGGTCGAGCCCGCCGGTTTTCTTGAGGCCGCAAGCCGTGGCTGCGAAGCGGAAGCCGCGCGGAATTTGAGAAGGGCTGGGAGTACTCATGCGGTGGCGGAGGAAGCGAGCACCGGCAGCACGGCGCGCTCGGGGTGAACAACAGCGACGACGGCGGCGAGGTGACAGGAGCGCTGCTTCGAGCAGCCGCGGCAGTCGCGCTCGATTTTTTCGGGCAGCAGGCGCCGCGTAGTGGCGGCGAAGCCCTGGCGGAGAAAAAAGTCCGGGGCGTGCGTGACGGCGAAGACTCGCGCAAAACCGCGGCGCTTCGCCTCCGCCAGCGCAAACTGCACCAGCTTCGCGCCGAGGCCGCGGCCGCGGGTGGCGTCGTCCACGGCGACGGAGCGGATTTCCGCGAGTTCCGTGCCGTACGGCTCGAGCGCGACGCAGCCGAAAATGTATTCTTTTTCCGCCAGGACCAGGAAGCGGCCGATGTGCGCGCGGATTTCGTCTTCGGTGCGCGGTAGCAGCAGTCCCTGAGCGGCATATTTCGCCACGAGCGTGTGGATGGCAACCACGTCTGCGGGTTTTGCGCGGCGCGCTCTCACAGAGCCTCCTCCAGTTTGCGCAAACGCTCGCGGCAGTTCTTCAGCGCCGCGCGCACCGTCTCCGGGGCGGTGCCGCCGGGCACGCTGCGCCGGGCCAGCGCAGACTCGACCGTCAGCCAGACGTGCAAGTCTTCTTCGAACGCGGGAGAGAACGTCTTCAGCTTCGCCAGCGGAAACGTGAGCCACGACTGCCCGCGATTTTCCGCCTCGCGCACGATGGCGCCGACGATTTCGTGCGCCTGGCGGAAGGGCACGCCGCGCGCGACGAGGTAGTCCGCCACTTCTGTCGCCAGCAATGCGGGGTCAGAGGCCGCCTCGCGCAGCCGCTCCTCGCGGATCTCGGTGGCGGCGATGGCGCCGGCGGCGATGCGCGTCATGCCGAGCGCCTGGTCGTGCGCGTCGAAGAGGCCTCCCTTGTCCTCCTGGAGGTCGCGCTGGTAGCCGGTGGGCAAACCCTTCAGCGCGCTGAGCAGCGCAAAGAGCGCCCCCGCAATTCTTCCCGCTTTGCCGCGGATCAGCTCCCAGCAGTCGGGATTTTTCTTCTGCGGCATCAGACTGCTGCCGGTGGAGTATTCGTCGGGCAGGACGATGAAGCCGAACTCCGGCGTGGCGAAGAGCGTCATGTCCGCGGCGAGGCGCGAAAGGTGCGACGCCAGCACGGAGAGCGCATAAAGATAATCGAGCGCGAAATCGCGGTGGCTGGTGGCGTTCAGGCTGTTGAGCGTGAGGCCGGAAAAACCCAGCTCGCGGGCGATCACCGCGCGGTCAATGGGGAAGGCGGTGCCCGCGAGCGCGCCGGCGCCCATCGGGCACTCGTTGGTTGACTGCATCGCCGTGTCAAGGCGCGCGGCATCGCACAGGAATGCCTCCGCATGCGAATGGAGGTAGTGCGACCACAGGATCGGCTGCGCGTGCTGCAGGTGCGTGTTGCCGGGCATGGGCACGCCGAGGTGGCGCTCGGCCCGGCCGAGCAGCGCCCCCACCAGCGCGGCTACGGCGCCGCGCATTTCCCGCGCCGCGTCTTTCACGAACATCCGGAAATCGGTGGCCACCAGCTCGTTGCGGCTGCGGCCGGTGTGGAGCTTCGCGCCGAGCGCGCCGAGCCGCTCGATGAGCTGCAACTCGACGAAGTGGTGCACGTCCTCGGCGGGCGAGGCGGCGAGCCACTGCGGGTCCGCCTTGGCCTGCTGCTCGATCTGATCGATTGCGGCGATGAGTTTGGCGAGATCGTCCGCGGTGAGAACCTTTGCGGCCGCGAGCGCGCGCGCCCAGGCACGGTCCACGGCCAGCTCGTAGGGCAGCAGGCGCTTGTCAAAGGAAAACGAGCGCTGGAACTCGTAGAAACCCGCTTCCGGCGCGCGCTCGAAGCGCCCGCCCCACATCTTGCCCTGGGCGGCGTCGGTCACTTCGTGCCGCCTCCTTCGCGCATTTCCGGCACCAGCACCGGCAGGGCGAAGAGGTTGATGAAGCCCTCGGCGTCGCGCGGGTTGTAGCGGCCCATGGTGAAGCTGGCGAGATCGGTGCGGTAGAGCGAGTAGGGCGAGCTGCGTTTCGTGATCGTCACGTTGCCCTTGAAGAGCTTCAGCCCGACGGCGCCGGTGACGCGCTTCTGCGCTTGAGTGAAGAACGCGTCGAGCGACGCGCGCAGCGGCGTGAACCACAGGCCGTAATAAACCAGCTCGGCGTAGCGCAGCGAAAGCATCTGCTGGTAGTGCGAGGTCTCGCGGTCGAGGCAAATCGTTTCCAATTCGCGGTGGGCGGTGACGAGCAGCGTGCCGCCGGGCGTCTCGTACGCGCCGCGCGACTTGATGCCCACCAGGCGGTTTTCGACCAGATCAATGCGGCCCACGCCGTGCGGCGCGGCGATGTCGTTCAGTTTATTGATCAGTTCGACCGGGCCAAGCGCTTTGCCGTTCACCGTCACGGGCGTGCCGGCCTCGAAGCCGATCTCGACTTCCGCGGGCACGCTCGGCGCGCGGTCGGGCGAAACAATCCACTGCCACATGGCCTCATCGGGCGCGTTGTTGGGGTCTTCGAGCCCGCCGCCTTCGTGCGAGAGGTGCCAGATGTTGCGGTCGCGGCTGTAGATGTTGGCTTCGGTCTGCTCGATGGGAATGTTGTGCGCGTGGGCGTAGGCGATGGCTTCCTCGCGGGAACTGATGGACCATTCGCGCCACGGCGCGATGATCTTCAGGTCGGGGGCGAGCGCCTTGACGGTGACGTCGAAGCGCACCTGGTCGTTGCCCTTGCCGGTGCAGCCGTGCGCCACAGCGTCGGCGCCCGTCTGGCGCGCGACCTTAACCTGGGCCTTGGCGATGATGGGGCGCGCGAATGAGGTGCCGAGCAGATACTTGTGCTCGTACACCGCGCCGGCGCGCAGCGTGGGCCAGATGTAGCCGGTGATGAACTCTTCGCGCAGGTCTTCGATGTACGCTTCGCTGGCGCCGGTGGCCAGGGCCTTGCGCCTGGCCGCGTCGAGGTCTTCCTGCTGGCCGACGTCGCCGATCATGGCGACGACTTCGCAGGCGTACTTCTCTTTCAGCCAGGGAATGATGATCGAGGTATCGAGACCGCCGGAATAGGCCAGAACCGCTTTCTTGGGCACCGTGTTCTCCTTCATTGACAAGCCCCGCGTCTAAAGACGCGGGCTACATGCATGTAACGGCAGCTTTATGCCGGCACTTTACGCCGTCACAGATGGCGGGATAAACCCGCCGCTACACTAGCCGAGTAACGTGAGCAAAATCGCTTTCTGCACGTGCAGGCGGTTTTCCGCCTGGTCGTACACGATCGAGCGCGGCGCATCCAAGACGGCGTCGGTGACTTCCATTCCGCGGTGCGCCGGCAGGCAGTGCAGGAAAACGCTGTCCGGCGCGGCCTGCGCCATGAGCGCTTCGTTCACCTGATACGGCAAGAAAATGTTCTCGCGCGCGGCGGCTTCCTTTTCCTGTCCCATGCTGGCCCAGACGTCGGTGTAAACCGCCTGGGCGCCGGCGACGGCTTCTTCGGGCGCGCGCAGGATTTCGATTTTCGCGCGGGTCTCGCGGGCGGCGCGGCGCGCCTCGGCGACGATGGCGGCGCTCGGCTCGTAGCCCGCGGGCGTGGCCACACGGACGTTTGCGCCGGTGCGCGCGCCGGCAAGCAGCAGCGAGTGGCAGACGTTGTTGCCGTCGCCGACGTAAGCAAGCGTCAGCCCCTTCAAATTGCCGAAACGCTCTTCGAGGGTGAAGAAATCGGCGAACGCCTGGCAGGGATGGTAGAGGTCGCTCAGCGCGTTGATGACCGGGATCGAGGCGTGCGCGGCGAGCTCTTCGAGGGCCTTCTGCTCGAAAACGCGGGCGACGATGGCCTGCACCCAGCGCTCGAGGTTTTTGGCGACGTCGCGAATGGACTCGCGCTGGCCGAGGCGCGTGCCGATGTGATCGAGAAAAATGGCGCCGCCACCCATGCTCTGAATGCCGACCTCGAAGGTGACGCGGGTGCGCAGCGACGGCTTTTCGAAAATCAGCGCCAGGTAGCGGCCGCCCAGCGCGCCGCGGTAGCGGTCCGGACGCGCCTTGATGTCTGCGGTGAGCTGGAACAGCTCGCGCACGCGCGCGGAGTTGAATTCCGTGCCGGTCAGCAGGTCTGTAGTCATCACCAGGTTTTCGGGCAAAGTGGCCATGCTTACCTCGCGCTTCCTGCCGCGGCGGTGGCCGGCCGGGCCGGCGCCGCTGGAGCGGCTTTGATCTTTCGGGCGGCGCTGGCCAGCACGCTTTCGAGCGCGGCCAGGAATTCCTTCACGTGTTTCGACGTGACGATGAACGGCGGCAGGAACCGCAGGGTGCGTTCGTGCGTGCAGTTGATGATCACGCCGCGCTTCAGCGCTTCCTGCGCGATGGCGGCGCCTTCGATGGTCAACTCCATGCCGACGATGAGTCCCTCGCCGCGGACTTCCTTCACGAAGTCGAATTTTGCTTTCAGCTTCTCGAGCCCGGCGCGCAGCTCTTCGCCGCGCGCGCGGACATTCACCAGCAGCTTCTCGCGCTCGACGGTGGTGAGGAACTCGAGGGCGGCGGCGCAGACCAGCGGCCCGCCGCCAAACGTGGTGCCGTGCAAGCCGGGTGCGAATGCCGAGGCGAACTTCTCGCTGGCCAGAATGGCGCCGAGCGGCAGCCCGCCGGCCAGCGGCTTGGCCACGACGACGATATCCGGCAGCGCGCCGAATTTCTGGTAAGCGAAGCAGCGGCCGGTGCGGCCCAGCCCGCACTGAATCTCGTCGGCAATGAGCGCGGCGTCGCGCTGCGTGCAGAGCTGTCGCGCGCGCGAATAGAATTCCTCACTGACGGGAAAAACTCCGCCTTCGCCCTGGATCGGCTCCAGGACGATGGCGCAGACAGTGTCGTCGAACTTCGCTTCGAGGTCGGCGACGTCGTTGAAGCGCACAAATTCCGCGCCGGGCATGAGCGGCTCATACGGCTCGCGGTACTTCGCCGAGGCAGTGATAGCCAGCGCGCCGAAGGTGCGCCCGTGGAAGGAGTGCTCGAGCGCGAGCACGCGGGTCTTCACCGGCGGCGCATCGGCGCCGGTCTTCTTCCGCGCATAGATGCGCGCCAGCTTCAGCGCGCCTTCAATGGCTTCGGTGCCGCTGTTGGTGAAGAAGACGCGGTCGAGCTTCGACCACTTCACCAGTTTTTCCGCGAGCGGCCCCTGGTAGGGGTTGTGAAACAGGTTGGAGAGATGAATGGCGCGCGCGGCTTCGCGGCGCACGACGCGCACCAAGCGCGGGTGCGCGTGGCCCAGCGCGTTGACGGCGATGCCGCCGAGAAAATCGAGGTAGCGCCGGCCGCGGTCATCCCACAGGTAGCAGCCCTTGCCGCGCGTGAAGACGAGCGGCGGCCGCTTGTAGGTGTTCATCAGGTAGCGCTCGGCGGCGCGGCGCGCGCCGGAGGCGCTCATCGACTCACCACCTGCGGCGCGGCCTCGATCGCTGCGGTGCGGCGGCGCGGTGCCCCGGTGCGCTTCCCCGGAAAGAGCCGTGTGACCTTTGTGCCGGGAAACTTCGTGCCGTTGGCGGCGCGGAGCAGCCCGTCGGGCACGCCGCCGCCGACGATGCGCACCTGGCGCACGCCGCCGGAAAGCGCCCGCTTGCACGCCTCGAGCTTCAGGACCATCCCGCCGGAGACTTTGTTCTGGCGGATCAGCGCTTCGACTTCCTCGCAGGAGAGAGCCTGCAACACCTTTTCGCCGTCGAGCACGCCGGCCACGTCGGTGAGGAAAATCAGCCGGTCGGCGCGGACAAATTCGGCACAGGCGGCGGCCATGTGGTCGGCGTTGATGTTGTAGAGCTCGCCATCGGCGCCCATGCCGAGGCACGCGGCGACGGGCACCACGCCCGCGCGCCACAGCGATTCGAGAAACGTGACGTTGGCGCCGCTCAGATAGCCGACGAAGCCGAGGCGGCCGGTGACTTCGCCCACCTGCATCGGCTCGGCCTGGAAACATTCCGCGTCGGCAGCGGAGAGGCCGATCGCCGGCACGCCCTGGCGTGAGATGGCCGCGGAGAGGCGCTTGTTGAGCAGCCCGGCGAAGACCATCACGCCGACGTCGCGCGTTTCGCGGTCGGTGACGCGCAGCCCGTTGATGAAGCTGCTCTCGATGCCCATGCGCGCGAGCGTGGCGGTGAAGATCTTTCCGCCGCCGTGGACCACCAGCAGCTCGTGGCCGTTCCGAGCGAGCTGCGCCACCTGCTGCGCGATGTTTTCGACGGCGGCTGGATCATCCAGCAGCGCGCCGGCCAGCTTGACGACAAGTCTCATATGAGCCCTGCTTCCTCCGGAGCCCCCAACATCCCGTTCAGGTTCTGCACCGCCTGACCGGCGGCGCCTTTCCCCAGGTTGTCCAAGCACGAGACGACAATCAGCCGCTCGCCCGGGGCATCGAGGGCGAAGCCGATGTCGCAAAAATTCGTGTGCGCCACGTGCTGTAGCTCCGGCAGCTTTCCGGCAGGCCAGATGCGCACCAGCGGCCGGCCGAAATAAAACTGGCGGTAGAGCGCTTCGATTTGTTCGGCGGAGCGCGGCGCGGCGAGCCACAGAGAAATCGTCGAGAGAATGCCGCGGGCGACGGGCAGCAGGTGCGTGGAGAAAATGACGTCGCGGTGCGCCAGGCCCAGATGCTCGGTGACTTCGGGCGTGTGGCGGTGCGCGAAGAGCCCGTAGGCACGAAAGTTTTCGTTCACTTCGACGAAGTGCGTATCGCACTTGGGCTCCTTGCCAGCGCCGGTGGTGCCGGACTTGCAGTCGCAGACGACGCCCCGCTCCTTGGCGATCCAGCCCGCTTCGATCAAAGGCCGCAGGCCGAGAATGACGGAGGTCGGATAGCAGCCGGGGTTGGCGACGAGGCGCGCGCCGGGCAGGGAAGCGGCGTACATCTCCGGCAGGCCGTAGACGGCGCCGTCGAGCAGCGGGCGCGGCGGCGCGGGCAGCTTGTACCAGGACGAAAACGTGTCGGGATCGCGGAAGCGGAAGGCGCCGCTCAGATCCACGACGCGCAGGCCGGCGCCGAGCAGTTCCGGCGCGAGCTCGAGCGAAGCTTCGTGCGGCGTGGAGAGAAACACAAACTCCGCGCCGCTTTCCTTCACCGCCTGCGTCGAATACGGTTGGCAGGGCGCGTCGCCCCAGCCGCGCAACTCGGGGAAAAGCTCGGTGAGGCAGCGGAATTTCGCCGCGCCATCGCGCAGGAAGAATGTAGGCTTTTCGATGCGGGGATGCCGCAGGAGCAGCTTCGCGAGCTGGAAACCCGCGTAGCCGGTCACGCCGACAACACCCACCCGGGCGCGAGGGCTCATCGGATCATCTCCTCCATCCGTTTCTGCACGATGAGACGACTCCGGGAAGAAGGCGTGATGATGAGGACGGTATCGTCGCCGGCGATGGTGCCGGAGATTTCTTTCCAGCGTTCGACGTCGAGGGCGCGGGCGATGGGCTGGGCGCCGCCGGGCGGCGTCTTCAGCACGAGCAGGTTTTGCGCCGGGCGCAGGTCGGTGAGGAACTCGCGCAGGGCGCGTTCGAGCGCCGCCAGCGGCGGGGCTTCCTCGGCGAGCGGCTTGTAACCGGACGCCGTTTTCACCAGTTGCAGCTCCTGCAGGTCGCGGGAAAGCGTGGCCTGGGTGACGCGCATGCCGAGGTGGTGCAGGCGGCGCCGCAATTCATCCTGGCTCGAGATGGCATCGCTGGCGATCACTTTCAGGATCTGTCCTTGCCGAAACTTTTTTTGTGCGCCCATGTGTCCGCGCGATCCAGAGTATACAGACAACTGCATATTTATACGAGAGCTGGCGGGCGATGTCAAATGAAATCTGGAGTGCGAGTGCCAGGGGTTGTGGATTCCTTGCTGGGCAGGGGGGCGCGGGCTGGGCGCGACCGGAGGCAGTGGATATGCAGATTCCTCGCTCCGCGCCCTTGGACGCGGACGGCGATTCGCGCGGAATGGCAGCGCGCGAAAGCGCCGTGCGGCTCACAGGTAAGGCCGGTACGGGTTGATGAACGTGAAGGCCACGGCGATCGTCGAGCGCACCGGCTTGCCGTCGAGACGCGCCGGGCGGAATTTCCACTGCTTCACGCACTTTACTGCTTCCGGCGTGAGCGATTTGATGTCCTTGATGACCTTGATGTCCTCGATGGCGCCGCTCGAGTCCACCGTCACCTGCAGGACAACCGTGCCGAAGGCCACGCTGGTGATCGGGTAGTACAGTTCCGCCGTGGAGACAATTTCCACCGGTTCGAGGCGCGGTCCGGTCTCCTCCGGGCGTTGTGCCAGCGAAAGCGAAGCAAAAAGCGCCAGCAAGGCCAGCGTTCCAATCAGGCGTCGCATAGGGACACCTCCTCTTCTCTATCTTTGAACGTTTGGATGTCACCGGCTTGCACGGTGTGATCCGCCGGATTTGAAAATCAAGGCGAACGTCAGGCGAAGATACTCCGCTTCCGAGGGCTGCAAAGCCATGTTCCCCGGCCAGGTACCGGCCCTGCCGGGGGGGGGTGACGAATACGCGGCGAAGGCACAATCAGAAGCTTTTAATCCTGTCTTACCCGGATTTTAATGCAGCCGTATCAGAGTGTCGCGCAAGGAAGTTCGGGCATGGGCCGTCTTCCCATTGGGATTTGTCAGGTGGAGGACGTTATGACAGGGCAGTTCGAAGTTCTGGTGGCCGCATCCGACGCGGAGAATCGCCGCGAGCTCACGCAGATGCTCTCCGGCATGGGTTTGAAGCCAGCGATCTCTTCCTCGGTGCAGGAAGCGCAAGCCATTCTTTCCGCGAAACCGGTGTCGCTGGTGTTCTGCGAAGAAAAGCTCGCGGACGGAAACTACCAGGACGTATTGCGCGCGGTGAAGAGAACCGCGGAGAAGGCGCCCGTGGTCGTGTCGTCGCGGAAACAGGACTGGTACGAGTATCTGGAAGCGCTGCGGCTGGGCGCGTTTGAATTTCTGGACGGCCCGGTGCGCGCGATGGACGTGGAGATGATCGTGCGCTATGCGGTACGCCTGGCCGACGCCGCCGAGCGCAACAGCCACCTCCGCGCGGAACGCCCCGCCCGCGTCCTCTAAGCGGGTCCGCCGAAGCAAATGCCGGATGTGCGGCCGCCGCGCGGCGAATAGGCGCCATAGGGCAGCGGGCGTTGAGTCAGCGGGAAGTAAGCCAGCCCCGCTACGAAAATCAAAGACAATCCAGTTCTCACATTTTGAAACATCAGCTCGGATGAGTGCGTGCCGGGCAGGGTGAAAGCGGGCACAAGCTAGAAGCCTGTGCTACTGAGACTGGCTGGCGCGGATTTCCTGCCAGCGCCGCGGGCGTTTCTTGGGGTCGAGGACTTTCTTGCGCAGGCGGATGGATTTGGGCGTGACTTCAACCCACTCATCGTCGGCGATGAAATCGAGCGCCTGCTCGAGGTTCAATTCGCGGTGGGGGATCAGGCGGATGGCCTCGTCCGCGCCGGAAGCGCGCATATTGGTCTGCTTCTTTTCCTTGGTAATGTTCACATCCATGTCGTCTTCGCGGGCATTTTCGCCGACGATCATTCCTTCGTACACGGCGACGACCGGCCCGATGAACATTTCGCCGCGCTCCTGGAGGTTCCACAGCGCGTAGGCGGTGGAGGCGCCGGCGCGGTCGGCGACGAGCACACCGGTGGGCCGCAGAGCCATCTCGCCGGCGTATTCGGTCCAGCCCTCGAAGAGGGAATGGACCAGAGCGGTGCCGCGGGAATCGGTGAGCAGCAGGCTGCGCAGGCCGATCAGCCCGCGCGAGGGGATACGGAACTCCATGCGCACGCGGCCGGTGCCGTGGTTCACCATCTTGATCATTTCCGCGCGGCGGCTGCCGACCAGCTCGATCACAATGCCGGTGAAGGACTCGGGGATATCAATAACGAGCAATTCGAGCGGCTCCATGCGGCGGCCGTTTTCCTCGCGGACGACGATGGTGGGCTTGCCGGCCATCATCTCGTAGCCTTCGCGGCGCATCGTTTCGATCAGGATGGCGAGCTGCAATTCGCCGCGGCCGAGCACGCGGAAGGAATCGGTGGCGCCGGTCTCTTCGACGCGGATGGAGACGTTGGTGAGAAGCTCTTTCTGGAGACGGTCGCGGAGGTCGCGCGAGGTGACAAACTGCCCTTCGCGGCCGGCGAAGGGAGAGGTGTTCACGGTGAAGACCATGGTGATGGTGGGCTCGTCAATGGTAAGCGGCTCGAGCGGCGCCGGGCGTTCCGGGTCGGTGAGGCTTTCGCCAATCTGAATGCCTTCGACGCCGGCGATGGCGGCGATATCGCCCGCGACGACGGCTTCGGTCTCATCGCGGGTCAGGCCGCGAAAGGTGAAGAGCTTGGTGATTTTCGTGCGCACGAGGCTGCCGTCGAGCTTGGCGATGGCCACTTCGGAGCCGTTGCGGATGGTGCCGTTGAAAACGCGTGCGATGGCGATGCGGCCGAGGAAGTCGCTGTAGTCAAGGTTGGTCACCTGCGCTTGCAGAACGCCTTCAGGGTCGCCGGCCGGCGGCGGAATGGATTTGACGATAGCATCGAAGAGCGGGGCCAGATCCATGGAGCTGTCGCCGATGGCGTGATGAGCCACGCCGGTTTTGGCGTTGGTGTAAATCACCGGGAAGTCGATCTGGTCTTCGGTGGCGTCGAGATCAATGAAAAGGTCATAGACCTCGTTGAGCACGGCCTGGCAGCGGGCGTCGCTGCGGTCAATTTTATTGAGCACGACAACCGGCGGGAGCTTGGCCTGAAGCGCCTTCTGGAGAACGTAGCGCGTCTGCGGGAGCGGGCCTTCGCTGGCGTCCACTAGCAGGAGCACGCCGTCCACCATGCGCAGGGCGCGCTCGACTTCGCCGCCGAAGTCGCTGTGGCCGGGCGTATCCACGATGTTGATTTTGGTGTCGCCGTAGAAGAGCGCAGTGTTCTTGGCCAGGATGGTGATGCCGCGCTCGCGTTCGAGCTCATTGGAGTCCATGACGCGGTCCACCACGGCCTGGTTGGCGCGGAAGGTGCCGCTCTGGCGGAGCATCGAATCCACGAGCGTCGTCTTGCCGTGGTCCACGTGCGCGATGATGGCGATGTTGCGAATGTTTTGTCTCAAGGAATTGGCCACTTTCGGATGAGCGCTGTTGAACCCTTATTCTAGCATCTTTTCCGTGATTGCGCCGGGCGTGACTCGCCCGGTAAAGCGCGCGGCTGGCGCTGGCCCCGCCACCGGCTCGGCCGCGGCGCACGAGGCGGAGCAGAAGACGCTGCTCGCCCCGGCGTTCGCGGCCGGCAATGATTCATAATCTACGCTGGCGTCGCACATTGTCCCGCCGCCCTTCGGCGGGCGTGAATTCATTGAAATAGACTCCCTTTTGGGCTATGTTTAGCTTCTAACGTCAAAGGCCTGGGAAGGAAAATCGGTTCGGTGGGTCTGCGGGGAGCGGACTTGTCCATGACTGGCAAACCTGAGGCTTTGCGAAACCTGCTGGTGTTGCTCTCCCAGAAAGTTGTCGGCCAGCCGGCGGCCATGAAGTCCATCGTTCCCTACATCCAGATGTACATGGCCGACCTGAGCCCGGCGGGGCGTCCCGTGGGCGTCTTCCTGTTGCTGGGGCCGACCGGCACGGGCAAGACCAAGACGGTGGAGGCCATCGCCGACGTCCTGCACGGCAGCGAGAAGAAAGTGCTGAAGGTGGACTGCGGCGGCTACCAGATGGAGCACGAAGTGGCCAAGCTGATCGGCTCGCCGCCGGGCTACCTGGGCCACCGCGAGACCCAGCCGGTGCTGACGCAGGCCAGGCTGGACGCCGTCACCAGCGAGTACTGCGGGCTTTCGCTGGTGCTGTTCGACGAAATCGAGAAGGCCGCTCCTTCGCTCACGCAGCTCCTGCTGGGCATCATGGACAAGGCCACGCTGCAGCTCGGCGACGGCAACACCGTCAATTTCGAGAACGCGCTCCTCTTCTTCACCAGCAACCTCGGCGCCCGCGAGATGATGAAGGAGACCAGCGAGTCGTTCGGCTTTCGCGCCGGCGTCAGCCGCGAGCGCGGCGATGTCACCACCCGGCTCGAGAACATCGCCCTGAACGCGGTGAAGAAAAAGTTTGCCCCGGAGTTCGTCAACCGCATTGACGCCGTCATCACCTACTTGCCGCTCGAGACGGAATCGCTCTCGCAGATCCTCGACCAGCACATCACCGAGCTGCAAAGCCACGTGAACACGCGGCTCGGCGCGCGCTGCTTCAGCATCGAGGTGACGCCGGAGAGCCGTGAGTTCCTGCTGCGCAAGGGCACCAGCGCCGAATTCGGCGCCCGCGAGCTGAAACGCACCATCCATCGCCACCTGACGCAGCCGCTGGCCGCGCTCGTTGCCGGGGGGCAGGTGGACGCCGGCGCGCGCGTCAACGTCGAACTGGATGCGGACGGCGAACGCCTGAGCCTCCGCGTGGTGTCCGGCGAGGAAGTCCCCATCCCCGTGCATCCCTCGGTGCTGATCGTGGACGACAACCGCGACCTGCTCAACTTTCTCAAGAGCGCCATGATCCATGCGCAGTGGGACGTGGAAACCGCCGAATCCTTGCATGCCGCGCGGGATCTCTTTGAGAGCAAGAAATTTAATGCCGTTGTGCTCGACTACATGCTACCCGACGGCACCGGTGTCGAGCTGGCGCTGGAATTCCATGCCCGGAACCACGCGCTCCGGCAGGTGGTGATGTGCGGTGTCCCGCTGCCGCCCGGCGAGCAGGAGATGTGCAAGGAGTTAAAATTCTCCGTGCTCCAGAAACCGTTTCTCCCCACCACCCTGCTGAACCTGCTCCGCTCGCACCTGTCCTCGCCAACGCGCGCCGTGCAGCGGGCGGCGAAGTAGCCTGGCACTCACCCGATGATGGCGATCGTGTCCAGCATTTTCTCCGCAAGCGCCGTCTCACCCATTATCACCGCGCGCGCCTGGGCGTCTTCCTTACGAAGCCCCTTGGTGAAGAGCCGCCAGGCATCCTCCGCATCGAGCGTCACGCGCGCCGCGGCCGGCGGCGCGCCCTCGACGTAAAGATTCCATGCGGCGCCCTTGCGCATCAGGAACCAATCGCTCCCGGCCGCACCGGTGATCGTCAGTTGCACGATCGTGCCTTCCGCGGCGGGGACGTCGCGGTACGTGCGCGGCAGCGCGTGGACGAACGCTTCCAGCACCGGCGCGAAAAAGCGCCGCTGCTTGAGTCCCGGCCGGTCCACCGCGTCGCGGATCTGCTGCTGATGGTGCCAGCGCTCGGTGTATTCACGCGCCAGGTCGAGCCAGACCGGCGCTGGCTCCGCACTCGCCCAGTCCACCGGCACGCCCTTGGCGTGCGGGTCGAGCGAGGCGAAATACTCCTCCACCTGCGGCCCCGTCCACGCGAGCAGGTCGCAGAGCACGCGCGGGCTCATGCGCTGCGCGGCCGCCGTCCAGGTTTCATTCAAACGGTTGATGAGCGCCACCAGGTCGCTCCAACTCTCGATCGGTTTTCCGGGGGGTGTGAAAGCGTCGCGCCGCCGCGAAAGAATCCCAATGTCGCCAGCGAGCAGGTGCTGCGCGATGTCCTTTACGCACCAGCCCGCGCAGGAGGTCGGCCGCGCCCACTCCTCCGGGGTGAGGCTCGAGAGCAGCGCGAGCAACTCCGCGCGGATCTCGGGGAACAGCTCAAGGACCATCACCGGCGTCGGGGGCTTCATCCGCTTGCTTCCTTTCGCGAAAAAACTCCGCCGATTGTACCGGAAGACGAGACCCCGCGGCGTTTGTGATTTACGCGGGAAGAATTTCGCGGGGTGAGGGAATCTGCTATTCTGAGCGCTCGCCAAAGGAGAGTCGCCGATGCGTTCGATGATCCGCCGATGGTTCGCCGGGATGTTGCTCGCAGCTTTTTTCTGCGCGGCGCCGTGTGTTGTGTTCGCGCAGCAGGCTGCCGGGCCGCAGGAAAAAAGCGTCAAGCCGGGGATCAACGACCGGTGGCGCAACCCGGACATCAAGCCGCTGGTCGAAAGCCTGGAAACCGAAAGCCGCGAAATCTACCACGAGCGCGAGGCGCTGGCGCGGCTGGTGGACCCCAAACCGGGCATGGCGGTGGCGGACATCGGCGCGGGCTCCGGCTTCATGACCGAACTCTTCGCGAAGATGGTGGGTGTTTCCGGCCTCGTGTACGCGGTGGACATCAATCAGAAAATGCTCGAGCACATCGCGCGGCGCGCGTCGCAGGACGGCCTGAAAAACATTCAGACGGTGCTGGACAACGACACGTCCACGGAACTGCCGGCGAATTCCGTGGACCTCATTTTTCTCTGCGATACTTATCATCACTTCGAATATCCCAAGGCCATACTGGCTTCGATGTATAAAGCGCTGCGACCGGGCGGGCAGGTGGTGCTGGTGGAGTTTCATCTCCTGCAAGGGAAATCGCCATCGTGGATGTTCGAGCACGTCCGCGCGGGGCAGGAAGTGTTTACGAAAGAATTTGTGGACGCGGGCTTCGAGTTCGTCACCGTGCACGAATCGCCGTTTTTCCAGGAAAACTACATTCTGCGCTTCCGCAAGGCGGAGGCGCGGCGCTAACGGAACTCCGGAAAGCGCAGTAAGGCTTTCGAACTTCCAGCCGACATCCCAACAACCGCGGTCCGTAGCCTGCTAAAATTTAGTCAGACGCAGAGCGAATCTGCGCCTGCTTTCCACATGAACCGAGCGGAACGACAACGCGAACTTCGCGGTGCGCTCGAATCGCGCATTCTGGTGCTCGACGGCGCGATGGGCACGATGCTGCAACAGGCCCGCCTGACCGCCGCGGAACTGGCGCGGAAGGGCTGGGCTGTCACGGCGTGCCCGGTTGCGCCGCCTGGGCCTTCTGCTGCTCTTCGATGAGCTGTCTCACCTTGGAATTCTTCGCGACCGGTTCAATGAGAAGTATTTGGGACGCGTTCAGGATGGTGCGACTGGGGGCATGCCACTCACCGCCTCTTTTCACGAGGACACTGGTAGGCCTCTTCGTGATGGGGTCTTCAGTGGTCTGCACGTAATAGACATCTGTGATGACGGGATGGGAGCTGCCCAGATCGTGGAGCTTTCCAAAATAAACCTGCCCGTTCGTCAAAAGCACCGCGTAGTATTCGGACTCGCTCTTTTCGTCTTTGCCGAAGGAGGGAATATCGTCACTCTGGAACCTACTGCAGGATAGTCCGCTCAGTAAGAGCACAAAAACTAAGAGGATTCTCAGTCTAGAACCGGTGGTCATTGGGTCGGCGCCTCCCCATTCGGGGTGATTTCAAGAGGTCTTAGGATATACCTTTCCTGTGCGGACGGACACGTAAGAAACAGCGCCGTGCCGGGATCGGGTCGAGGCTTTTCAGAGTCTGAAAATCTCCCTCGCCTGCCGATGTGCATGCCGGATGGTTCAATGCGCGGAAACGGGAGTACTCCTCAGTGGGAGATGGCCCCCATCGCGATCCTTCTGCCTGACGTTCAGGAGTTCCGAATGAACCGGCGCCATCAGACCGATTCGCGCAGGAACAGGGAACGCGGCCGCGCGTGAGTTCCGCGCCGGCGGGCCAGGTAGCCCAAGACGATCAGGCCAGTGCTGAACAGGAGCACGGTCGCTGGTTCCGGGGTCTGCTGAACGATCGTGAAGGGCTGGCCGGAAATGACACCCAGGGGGATGTTGGAAGTGAACGTCTGACTAAAGACGTTAAAAGTCCCCAAGTTGAAATTGACACTGAAAAGCGGACCGAAGCCAGTGCAGAACGACAGAAGACAAAAGCCGCCGGCCCCTCCGGACAAAAAGAAGTTCGGGTTCAAAGCGAAGGTCGTCGTATTGCTGAAGTTGCCGGTAAGTGCCAAGGAAGGGAAAATAGTGAGCTGGTTCACTCCCTGGGGGAAGGCAATCCCCAGCGTGGATATACTGGTTCCCAGTGGAACCGTAATCGTCTGGCCGGTTTGCGCGACATAAAGGGTCAACGCGGCAGAGGGAGCGAGCGAAAAAACTTGATTGACGAGCATGTTCAGGTTGGCGGTCGCGTCGAGGACGTTATAGCTGAGGCAGCCATCGGGGCAGGAACCCAGGACGCCGCTTAACGGAGGTATTTGGAAAAAGCTGGCGGCAAGATTGGTGGCATTTACGCTAAGCGAAAGCACGCTGGTCGAAGCCGAGGAATTCAGAACCGAGGTGCCGCTCCCACTGGTTGCCTGGGGAAGGTTGACCTGAACTGAACCCAGAACTGATCCCAACACACCAGGAATAATAATGGGCTGGCCGATGACCGGAGCGGAAATCCCGACCACCTGGACGAGCCCGTTTCCATTGCGATTAAACGAAGCGAGTTGGTTCACTGAATTTATGTTGACGAGCTGTCCTCCCACATTTATGAAGCAACCGAAGGCACACACTTGCAGGCTGGCACTGAGCTGGGCTTGTATGACGAGATCCGTGTACGCTTGCAAGGAAGGGGAAGTTGTGTTCATGACGCCAAGCCCGAACTGCGCGGGATTGATCGTAATGTTCGCTTGTTGCCCATGGGGGACGATGGTCGGGAATCCTAGACCCACGCTGGCGGGAACAGTTGCACTCATCGCCCCGGCAGTGGCGGACAACCCCACGTTAACGCCCAGCTGACCCGATGTGGACATGCTGAGCTGGCTGCCGAAGCATCCAAAGAAACCACAGCCCACGCCAGGGCCAGAGGTAAACCCTGTATTCCAGGAGGGACCATAAAAATTCTGGAAGTTAAGTGTTGAATTCTGGGATCCCCACAGGCCTGCGCCACTCACTCCAAAGGTGCCAGAAATCGTCGTGGTAGCTCCATCGGCGCGGGCCGGCTGCGGCGCCATCAGTGCCAACGCAAAAGCGATAACTCCGGCCACACTGAGTTTCCGGGCCCCTCTCATTGCCAACCTCCTGTAGGTTAGATACAGACCTGTAGTGCACCCTTCTAATTTAGACAGTCAGGGCCTCGTTTTTTAGTACACCTGTGAAAGCCAAGAAGGCCTCCCGTGGGGTGCGGTTTGCCACCCCGCGATGCGGCCGGTCGTGATTGTACTCCCCGATCCAACGAGC
>JACQDE010000016.1 GCA_016201285.1 Acidobacteriota bacterium
AGCGCCCATAAATCGCCCGCAGATACTCCCATCGCCCGTGGTTCCCCAACCTGTCCTCCTCCAAAACGCGTTTTGGTTGGGTTACATCTTAAATGGCGCGATGTTGCTCCCTTCGGTTACATTTTAGATGGCGCGATACGCACTCTTGCTCCGCCTCCCACACCGGCGTAAGATAGGCATTGAATTCTCCGACCCCCGGGGCCTACCGGAGAGACAACCTACGGCCCGGGGGCGATCCCGTCGCCGGCCCCGCTGCTTCCAGCGGTCCGGGTGAGGGTTCGGGTGGAAACGCCCGGACCTCCCGCTTGCGGTGAACCCGACAGGGCGAACCGCTACGGTGAGCCCATTTCGGGCGAATCCGTGTTTGGAAAGGAGAAGCTCCGTCGCCCCGACAATTCGGGAGCGGGAGCGTCGCCCGAACCCAACCACGGTTTGGGCGTTCTTGTTTTTGGTTGTCATCCTGAGTCCCGACGGTTTCTGTCGGGACGAAGGATCTCTCTGACACTCTGTAACTCTGGAACTCTGTAACTTGCCTTTAACCGACAAATTCGGCCGCCCCATCACCGACCTCCGCATCTCGGTGACCGACAAGTGCAACTTCCGTTGCGTCTATTGCCGCTCCGCCGACCCGGAAAATCACAAGGCCGACCACGAGCTGCTTTCATGGCCCGAGCTTGACCGTCTCTCGCGTATCCTCCTCGGCCTCGGCATCCAGAAAGTCCGCATCACCGGCGGCGAGCCGCTGGTCCGCCCGGGCGTCGAAGACTTCATCGCCCGCTTGAAATCGCTCGGCGTCCGCGACCTTTCGATGACCACCAACGGCCACCTGCTCGCCGACCACTGCGACCGCCTCGTCGCCGCGGGCATGGACCGCATCAACATCAGCCTCGATTCGCTCGACCCGGCCAAATTCGAAAAAATCACGCGCACGCATTCGTTCAGCAAAGTCATGGCCGGCATTGACCGCGCGCAGGCCTCGGCGCTGCGCCCGGTGAAGGTCAACGCCGTGCTTGTCCGCGGCCTGAACGACGACGAAGTCGAGGCCTTCGCTGAATTTGCCCGCGAGCGCGACCTCATCATGCGCTTCATCGAGTTCATGCCGCTCGACGCCGACCGCCACTGGACTCGCGACCTCGTCGTCCCCGCCGCCGAAATCCAGCGCCGCATCGAGGCCCGCTGGAAGCTCGAGCCGCTCCCGCACGACCGCAGTGAAACCGCCCGCAAATTCCGTTTCGCCGGCGGCCGCGGCCAGATCGGCTTGATTGCTTCGGTCACGCAGCCGTTTTGCGGCTTCTGTTCGCGCATCCGTATCACCGCCGACGGCAAGCTGCGCACCTGCCTTTTCAGCAAGGACGACCACGATTTGCGCTATATGGTCCGCAACGGCCACACCGACCAGGACATTGCCGGCTACATCCGCGAAGTCGTCAACGACAAGGAGGAAGGTCATCGCATCAACGAACCCGATTTCGTGCCGCCCTCCCGCACCATGGTCTTCATCGGCGGCTGATGATTTTGCTTGTCATCCTGCTTGCCCCGAGCCCAAGCGAGGGGAGCGAAGCGAAGGATCTCTCATTCGATTCCTCGGGCGAAACAATTGAAACGCCATTGACTGGAATTGGCTCCCTTTTAGGCCGATAATTATCTGGAGTGCCGTTCGAGGACTAAGGGCTTAAATGAAAACGTTGGTGGACATCACGAAAACCGCGCCGCCATCCGACCAGCCGGAAACCATCCGCGTCCCGGAAATCGAAAAGGGTGTCGGCTGCGATTTCGACAGCTACCTGCTCGTCCCGGACAACACCCTCGACGACCGCATCGCCGCCGCCCGCGCCCGCCTCGGCAAAAACGTCGTCATCCTCGGCCACCACTACCAGCGCGACGAAGTCGTCAAGTTCGCTGACTTCCGCGGCGACTCCCTCAAGCTTTCCCAGCAAGCCGCTGCCACCGACGCCAAATTCATCGTCTTCTGCGGCGTGCATTTCATGGCCGAGTCTGCGGACATTCTTTCCCGCCCCGGCCAGGCCACCATTCTCCCCGACCTCAACGCCGGCTGCTCCATGGCGGACATGGCCGACATCGGCCAGGTCGAATCGTGCTGGGAGGAACTCGAGTCTGTCGGCGATTTGAAGGTGATCCCGGTCACCTACATGAATTCCGCCGCCGCCATCAAGGGCTTTACTGGCGAGCACGGCGGCGCCGTCTGCACCAGCTCCAACGCCGCCGCCGTTATCCGCTTTGCCTTCGAGCACGGCGAGCGCGTGCTGTTCCTCCCCGACGAGCATCTCGGCCGCAACACCGCGTTCCGCATGGGCATCCCGCTCGAACAGATGGTGGTCTGGGATCCCTTCCGCGAGCTCGGCGGCAACACCCCCGAACAGATCCGCAACGCGAAGATGATCCTCTGGAAGGGCTACTGCTCCGTGCATCAGCGCTTCCTGCCCGAGCACGTGGACCGCGTGCGCCGCGAAATCCCCGGCGTCAAGGTGATCGTACATCCCGAATGCCGCTTCGAAGTCGTGCAGAAAGCCGACAGGATCGGCTCCACCGAGCAAATCGCTAAAACCATTCGCGCTGCCGAGCCCGGCTCGCAGTGGGTGGTGGGCACGGAAATTCATCTGGTGAATCGCCTGAGCAAGGAGCTGCCCGACCGCGCGGTTCATTCGCTCGACCCCAACGTCTGCGTCTGCACCACGATGTTCCGCATCTCGCCGCAGCATCTGCTCTGGGCGCTGGACAACCTGGCCGAAGGCCGCGTCGTCAATCAGATTGTGGTGGACGAGAAGACGAAGAAATGGGCCCGCGTGGCCCTCGAACGCATGTTGCGCCTTGTGTAGGGGCGACCGGCAGGTCGCCCGCTGTAGCCCGCCTCTTTGCGCTTTTTGCGTCCCGGCGCTCTTTGTCGGGAAGAGGCGGGGCCTTTGCTGACCGGCCCATTTTCAATTTTCTATGCCTGACGATCGCGACGAACCGAAACTCTTCACTCTCACCGAGGCCGAGCGCACTCGCCTCGAGGTCGAGCCAATCCTCATTGAAGCCATGGAAGGCCGCCGCAAGCTCAGCGATCTGGCCGAATCCCTTGCCGGCATCTCCAGCCGCATTCAACTGCTCGGCGGCTCGATCCCGCCCTTCCGCAGCGCCGTCACGCTGCGCCTCGAGCACGACCGCCTCGCCGATTCCGTCAAGGACGCCCTCGAGCGCATCGAATCCACCGGCTGCGTGGTGAAGGACCTCGACGCGGGCCTGCTCGATTTCCCCGCCATTCTCAACGACGAGGAAGTCTATTACTGCTGGAAACTCGGCGAAGACCGCATCCGTTTTTACCATCGTCAGGACGAGGGCTTTGCCGGCCGCAGGCCGCTCGACCCGCACGACCACGGCCCCAGCTCCATTCAGTAGCTATGGAGTGCGGTAGGGGCGACCGGCAGGTCGCCCGCTGTAGCCCGCCTCTTTGCGCTTTTTGCGTCCCGGCGCTCTTTGTCGGGAAGAGGCGGGGCTTGCTTATCCTGAGCGCAGCCGAAGAGTCTCGCGTTTTGTGCGGGACTCACCTGAGGCTTTCCTCTTGTAGGGGCGACCGGCAGGTCGCCCGCTGTAGCCCACCTCTTTCGCGCTTTTTGCGTCCCGGCGCTCTTTGTCGGGAAGAGGCGGGGCCTTTGCTGGCCGGCCTATTTTCTCTTTTCTATTTTCGATTTTCGTTTCTCCCGGAAAGGAATCTCTTGTCCGAATCCAAACCCAACCGCCTCGCCTCCTCCGCCAGCTCCTATCTCCGCTCCGCCGCACATCAACCCATCGACTGGCACGAATGGGGCGACGCCGCCTTCGCTCGCGCCCGCGCGGAAGACAAACCCATCCTCCTCGACATCGGCGCCGTGTGGTGCCACTGGTGCCACGTCATTGACCGTGAGAGCTACGAAAATCCCGAAATCGCCGCCATCATCAACCGCGATTTCGTCGCCGTCAAAGTGGACCGCGACGAGCGCCCCGACGTCGACGCCCGCTATCAATCCGCCATCGCCGCCATTTCCGGACAAGGCGGCTGGCCGCTCACCGGCTTTCTCACCCCCGGCGGCAAGCCATTTTTTGGCGGCACTTATTTTCCGCCCGACAACGCCATGGGCCGCCCCGGCTTTCGCCGCATTTTGGGGACCATCGCCGACGCCTATCGCACTCAGCGTGACAAGGTCGAGCAATCCGCCGCCGCGCTCGCCGACGCCGTCGCCAAAGCCGAAACCTTCGCCGACGCAAAGGCCAGCGTGGACCCGCGCCTCGTGGACGAGATGGTGGACTCCATCGTCCGCATGTTCGACCTGCGCAACGGCGGTTTCGGCCGCGCGCCAAAATTCCCGCATCCCGCCGCCCTCGAACTGCTCCTCGAGCGCTACCAGGCCACTCGTGAGCCGCACCTGCGCACCGTCGTCGAAAACACGCTCGAACAAATGGCCCTCGGCGGCGTCTATGACCAGCTCGCCGGCGGCTTCCACCGTTACTCCGTGGACGAGCGCTGGCTCGTGCCGCACTTCGAGAAAATGTCCTACGACAACTCCGAGCTGCTGAAAAATTATCTGCACGCCTGGCAGGTGACGCAGGACGCGCTCTTCCGCGAAACCGCCGAAGGCATCATCGCCTGGGTCAGCGCCGTGCTCAGCGACCAGGCGCGCGGCGGCTTCTACACCAGCCAGGACGCCGACGCCTCGCTCGACGACGACGGTGACTACTTCACCTGGACGCAGGACGAAGTGAACTTCGCGCTCCCCCCGCAGGAAGCCCGCGCCATCGAGCTGTACTACGACGTCCAGGCGCAGGGCGAGATGCACCACAATCCCGCGAAAAATGTTCTGTGGGTTGCGCACACCAACGAAGAAGTCGCCAAGCAGCTCGGCAGGATGGAATCCGACGTCCGCCTGCTGCTCGCGTCCGCCCGCGGCAAACTCCTCGCCGCGCGCTCCGGCCGCCCCACTCCCTTCGTGGACGCCACGCTCTACACCGGCTGGAACGCGATGTTCGTTTCGGCGTACCTCGAAGCTGCCCATGTTCTGCAGAGAAACGACTGCCGCGAATTCGCCCTGAAGACGCTGGACCGACTGCTCACCGAAGCGTGGAACGACGCGCACGGCTTCGCGCACCGCCTTGGCGGCCCCCGGCTCGACGGCATGATTGACGACCAGGTCTTCGCCGTGGGGGCGTTGCTCGATGCGTACGAGGCCACGCTCGACCGCCGCTATTTCGACCGCGCCGAGCGCGCCATGAATTTGGCTCTGGAAAAATACTGGGATGAAGAGAAGGGCGGCTTCTTCGACCGCGCCCGCGACGCCGCTCCGCTCGGCGGCCTCGACGTCCGCCGCAAGCCTTTGCAGGATTCACCCACGCCCGGCGCGAA
Source organism: Acidobacteriota bacterium (assembly GCA_016201285.1). Lineage (GTDB taxonomy): Bacteria > Acidobacteriota > Terriglobia > Acidiferrales > UBA7541 > JACQDE01. Next base: position 5,378 of record JACQDE010000016.1, read on the forward strand.
TTCCATCGCCGCCATCGTGCTCGACCGCCTCTACAGCTATACCGGCAACGCCCTCTACCGCGAGCGCGCCGCGCAAACGCTGGAAACCTTCGCCGGCGCCGTGCCGCAGTTCGGCCTCTTCGCCGCGAGCTTCGGCCTCGCCGCTCTGCTCCACGCCCGCCATCCCATGCAGATTGTCGTCACCGGCGCCGCCGGCGACCCCGCCGCGAAAAAACTCGAAGACGTTGCCTCGGGAGTTTTCCGTTTCGGCAAAGCCGTCCTCCGTGTCACTCCCGAGCAGATCGACGCCGGCGCGCTGGCCCCTGTTCTCCAGCAGACTCTGCCGCATCTCCCCGCCCGCTCCGATTCCATCGGGGCCAATGTCCCGCAGGCCCTCATCTGCGTCAACGCCTCGTGCCAGCCGCCCATCACCGATTCTCAGCAACTCTCGGCTGCCCTCGACAACATCGACGCCCGCTCCGCCAATTAGCTCTTGTAGGACGGGCCTCCAGGCCTGTCCGCCACTCACTTCTCTTCCTGTCATCCTGAGTCCCGGCGCTCTCTGGTTGTAGGGGCAGCCTTCAGGCCCGCCTCGTCATCCCTCGTCTCAGCACTGAGCTTATCGGCCTGCTGGGCCGACTCCTTTGACGTCTGTTGGCGAAGAGCCTCTTTTCCTCGCGCATTTCGAATCTCAAATTTCCAATTTCAAATTTCTTCTCCGTCTTTTGCCGTTGCCTCTTTGCATTTGAGCCCCGAAGGGGCGAAAGTCTTGTAGCCCAGGGCGCAAGCCCTGGGTCAAAAGCTCGCACGGAGTGCGCACCTTTGTGATTCCATCGATTTTGCTTTTCTCTGCGCGCGGCGTTTACCCCGACGTTCTTTGTCGGGGCGCCTCTGCGTTATCTTTTCCCCTTTTTCGTTCTTCCTCTCTTCTCGTGTCCATGTTCACTGTCCCTCTCTCACCTGCGGTCCCATCCCCCGATGTATAATGCCGCGACCTCATGCCCGCGGATGCACAGCACAATCTCTCCGCCTCGCGCGGACGCCGCGTGTTTCTCACCGGCGCGAGCGGTTTCCTCGGCCGCTCTTTGCTCTCGCGCCTCGATCCCGCCAAATACGAAAAACTTTATTGCCTCTCCCGCTCCGCGCCGCCGTCCGCCGCCCCGGCCAGCGTCGCATGGCTCCGCGGCGGCCTCGCGGACACCTCCGCTTACGCCTCCGCCCTGGCTGGCGCCGACTGTGTCATTCATCTTGCCGCCGCCACCGGAAAACTTCCGCCGAAGGAATATTTTGCCGTCAACGCCGAGGGCACCCGCCGCCTCGTCAAGCAATGCCAGCAGGCCGGCGCGCGCAATTTTCTTTTTGTCAGCTCCATCGCCGCTGGTTTTCCCAACCAGTCGCGCTACTACTACGCCCAGTCCAAGGCGCAGGCGGAAGAAATCGTCCGCGCGAGCGGCTTGCGCTACACCATCGTGCGGCCAACGATGATTTTCGGCCCCGGCTCGCCGGTGCTTGCGGGCCTCGCCAAGCTCGCCGCTCTGCCTGTGATTCCTGTCTTCGGCAACGGCACGGCGCCCGTTCAACCCATCGCCGTTGCAGACCTCGCCAGCTTCATCGCGGCCATCGTTGACAACGATTTCTTCTCCGGAGAGACTCTTGCGTTCGGCGGTCCTGACGTCATTCCGATTGAGGAACTGCTGAGGAAGATTCATCTGCTGCTGCGCCGCTCCAACGCGAAAACGCTGCACGTCCCTCTGGCCCTGCTGCTTCCGGCGCTCACGCTGCTCGAAGTCGTTGCCTACCCGCTGCTGCCCCTCACCGTCGGGCAGATGGCCACTTTCCGGTTCGACGGCACGGCGCGCCCGAATCCGCTCTGGAACGAACGCCGGTCGCAGTTGCAATCTCTCGACGCCATGCTCGCCGCAGCCCTCGCCCATGATGCCCGCTGACGCCGCCCGCCTCCGCCGCGAATGCGAAGTCTTCTGCCGTTATTTGATCGGCCGCGCGCCGGGTGCTTACATCCTCGAAAAATACTGCGAGGCCCACGAGCGCTCCGCCGAATATTCCTCCCCCGCCGCCTTCGACCGCGTCCTGCTGAGCTTCGCCTCGCGCGGCCCGTCCTTTGCGCGCCTCGCGGACAGCTATGCCTGCCTGTTCGCGCGCTATTCCTCGCTTCGCCGCAAACTGATCCTGCTCTTCTCGATCCTGGAAAGCGCTTCCGCGCAGCACGGCTTCTCCGATGCCGTGGACGGCAGCGGCCAGCCGGTTCTGTTTGTGAAAATTGTTTTCCGCGGAGTTCTGTTTGCGCTGCGCCTGGCGCTGGCCTGCGTGCTGTTTCTCCCGCTGCGCCTCGTTCTCGGCGGATCGCCCCCCGCCGCGCGGAGAGGTCACTGACCGATGGACTCCGTCGTCATCGTCGGCTCGGGCCCCAGCGCCGTGCACTTCGCGCTTTCGGTGCTGCAAAAAGGCTACCGCGTCACCATGCTCGACGTCGGCTACTCCAAGCCGCCCGCCGTGAACCCCGGTGACAATTTCGTCGCGCTGAAAGAAAACCTCGCCGACCCCGTCCGCTACTTCCTCGGCGAGCGCTTCGAAGGCGTCGTGCTTCCCAACCCCGAGAAAGAGTTTTACGGCATTCCGCCGAGCAAGGATTACGTCTTGCGCCATCCCGGCGGCTTCACCTTCGACGCCCGCGGCTTCGCCCCGTTTTTCTCCTTCGCGCAGGGCGGCATCGCCGAGGCCTGGACCGGCGGCTGTTATCCCTTCAACGCGGCGGAGATCACGGATTTCCCCTTCGACTACGCCGAGCTCGAGCGCGCCTACGCTGAAGTCGCCGCGCGCATCGGCGTCATCGGCGCTCCGGACGATCTCGCCCGCTTCTTCCCGCTGCACGAAAACCTGCTCGAACCTCTTGAACTCGACGTTCACTCCGCGCTGCTCATGTCCGAGTACGAAAAGCGCAAGGCATGGCTGAACCGCCGCCTCCGCTGCTACTTTGGCCGCACGCGCATCGCCACGCTCAGCCGCGACCTCGGCGCCCGCAAGAAATGCTCCTACCTCGGCCGCTGCCTGTGGGGCTGCCCCACCGATTCGTTCTACACGCCCTCCATCACGCTGCGCGAGTGCCTGGCGTTTCCCCATTTCACCTACCAGCCTGGCCTGCGCGTCACCCACTTTGAGTTCGACGGCGCGCAGCGCGTCATCAGCATCGTCGCCGAACCCGCCGCCGGCGGCGCGCCGCAGGCGTTTTCCGCCGACCGCTTCGCGCTCGCTGCCGGCGCTCTCAACTCAACAAAGATCTATCTCGAATCCATCTTTCGCAGCACCGGCGAGCGCGTCGCGCTCGGCGGCCTGATGGACAACCGCCAGATCCTGATGCCCTTCGTCAATCTGCGCATGATCGGTAAGCCCTGCAATCCGGAGAGCTATCAGTATCATCAGCTCGGCATGGGCATCGAATCGGATGACCCTCGAGGCTACGTCCACGGCCAGATCACCACGCTGAAAACGGCCATGCTCCATCCCATCGCCGCCAACCTGCCCTGCGACCTGCGCACCGCCGCCTTCCTCGTCCACAATATGCACGCCGCCCTCGGCATCGTGAACGTGAATTTGCACGACACCCGCCGCCAGGGAAATTTCGTTTCACTCGCTGAAGAAACCGGCGCGAAGGACTCGCGCCTCATCATCAACTACGCGCCGGAAAACGGAGAAGTCCATCGCCTGCGTGCAGCCATCAGCACCGTCCGCCGCGCGCTGCTGCATCTCGGCTGCATTGTGCCGCCAGGGATGCTGCACGTGCGCCCCATGGGCGCGAGCGTGCACTATGCCGGCACGTTGCCGATGTCCCGCGCGAAAGGCCGCCATACGACGTCGGAAACCTGCCAGAGCCACGAGTTTCCCAATCTCTTCATCGTGGACGGCGCCACGTTCCCCTTCCTCCCCGCCAAGAACATCACTTTTTCTCTCATGGCCAACGCCGTCCGCGTCGCCTCCCGCGCCTTCTAAAGAGAACGGCAAGAATAGCTTGACGCCGGCCATGAGAATTTGGCCACTTTGTAGAAGCTGTAGCAAAACCCATCTAACCCATTGATTCTAAAGGGGCGACATGGGGTTTTGAAACAGGCTCTAAGTGTTTTGGGGCATTCGTCGCCAATCCATTTGTGCAGCCGTCCTTAACCCGCCTTTGCAGGACAGGCTTCAGCCTGTCCGGCACCTAACCCACAGTGCGCGCCGGCTCCCGACTCTTCGGGATCGCCAGCTCTTTTTGGAGTGCGGCGTCCCGGGACTTCGGCTTGACGCCGCTTTGCCGCGCCGCCGCTTGCTTGTCCTGAGCGCAGTTGTAGCCCGCCTCCTCAGACGCGGGCCTTGCTTTTCTTGCGCGCACTTGTAGCCCCCCTCTTTCGCGCTTTTTGCGTCCCGGCGCTCTTTGTCGGGAAGAGGCGGGGCTTGCTGATCCTGACCGCCGCCGAAGCGTCCCGCGTTTACTGCGGGACTCACCTGACGCTTCCCTCTTGTAGGGGCGACCGGCAGGTCGCCTGCTTTGGAGCGCGGCGTCCCGGGACTTCGGCTTGACGCCGCTTTGACCTTCAGCTTTTGTCACCCTGAGCGGTGCGAAGGATCTCTCTTTTCTGCTTTCTGCTTTCTGATTTCTGACTTCTGATTTCTGATTTTTCTACCCCCTACACCCTTTCTACAACTGCGCCCTCTTCCTATGTATCTCCGCCGCCTCTGCAAACGCCCGGCTCCACAGCAGTCGCCGCAGCCGGAGCACTCCCTTGATGTCTTCCCACGCGGTGCTGATGATTTTCACGCGGCTGTCGTCGTCCTCGTCCCATTTCACCGGCAGGTCCTTGATGCGGTATCCCTGCCGCTCCGCCAGCACCAGCATCTCCGTGTCGAAGAACCACGACTGGTCCTTGATCTGCGGCACGATGTGTTCCACCACTTGCCGCGTCAGCACCTTGAACCCGCACTGCGCGTCGCTGAACTTCGTGAACAGCACCAGCTTCACAAACACGTTGTACATGCGCGAAATGAATTCCCGCTTGAACGACCGCTTCGTCCGCGACTCGCGCATCAGCCGCGACCCGATGGCGATGTCGTAGCCCTCCTCGCTCAGCGCCTTCACCGCCCGCGGCAGCGCCGCCAGTTCGGTGGAGAGGTCCACGTCCATGTAGCTCACAATCGCCGCCGGGCTTTGCATCCACGCCACGTGCAGCGCCCGCCCGCGGCCCCGCTGATCCAGGCGCACGAACGCCACGTCGTTGAATTCCCGGGTGAGTTCCTGGGCCACTTTGTCGGTGCCGTCGGTCGAGCCGTTGTCCACAATCACCACGCGCCAGCGGTGCGGAAGATTTTCTTGCAGAAATTTCCGAACCGTCGCCACGCTTTTTGCCAGGACGTGCGCTTCATTCAGGACCGGGATCACCACGTCCACGGTCAGCGTGGATGCGGCGCGGGGCTGTTGTGCATTCATTGCTGCATTGGCCTCCGAATCGCTGTCATCGTAACAAACTGCTCAGCGCTCATCTACCGCGCGCCGCGGAGATTCCCTTCTTGAGTCTCGTGTTCCGTTTTTCGCTTTTCCTGTTTTCTATTTTCGTTCTTATCTGTTTTGATCCGCGTTCCTCTGCGGTTCCATGCTGTCCCACGGCGCCCGCGCCCGCCAAATCGCCCAGATCACCACTCCGGTCACAAGGAACAGCCCGAACGGCGACGCGCCCTGCGCCAGTTGCGGCGCGTACTGCGGCGCGGTCTTGATCAGGATCGTCAGCCACGGCAGCTCGGGTCCCTCCATAAACACGCGATGGAAGCAATCCATCGGGTGCTCGCGCACCATGGCCAGTGTCCACGACTCCACCACCGCCAGCACGCCGACGCTCCACGCCACCGCCCGCGGCGCCCGCGCCAGCACGTCCGCCGCCAGCAAGAACAGGAACGGCACCACCGGCACGATGTACCGCACGCCATCAATCCACTGGTAGCGGATCGTGTAGTGAATGCAGGAAAGGAACAGCCACAGCGCCGCTGTGAACGCCCAGCAGAACATCGTCACATCGAGCGGCACGCGGTTCTCCCGCCGCCACACCAGCACAACATGATAGAGGGCCAGCGCCAGCACCGGCGCGTACACCAGCAAACCATACATCGGGTCGAACCACAGTCCCCACATGATTTCCGGCAGCGGCCAGCCCACACCGTGCTCGCTGGCGTACAGACCCTTAAAGGTGTCCACGGGCATGTGGAACTGCGCCGGCAGCCACGGGTTGCCGTAACTGATCCACTGCCAGTAGAGCAGGAACGCCACCGGCGCCGCCGCCCCCGCCAGGTACCACAGCGAAAACCGGAAGCCCGGCCACAATTTCCTTTTCCGCGCTTGCAACGCAAACGCATAAAGCCCCAGCGCCGCCGCGCTCACCGCGCCCGAATAGTCCGTCAGCACCGCGTACCCGCCCAGAAATCCCGCGCCGATGATCCGCCACTTCTCCCACTCCGGCCGCGTCCCTGCCGGCCACCACAGCAGCGCAAACGCCGCCAGTCCCAGCAACCCCACCAGCAGGTTCAGGCTCAGCGTCCCCGCGCGCAGGAACACCGGCGTGCCAAACGCGTAGAGCAGCGCCAGCCATAGCGACATTCGGCTCGTGAAACCTAGATGCCCGAACAGCCGCCACATCAGCACCGCGCTCAGCGCCGCCAGTGGCGCCATGAAGAACACCGCCGCAAACGATGCCGCCGCTCCCATCCGCACGTCCAGCCCGCGCTCGCGCGCCAGCCGGTAGAAGCGCACGCGGTTGGCCCGTTCCTCCTTCGTTTGTGCGCTGACCGCCTCTCCCGGCTTCGGCGGACGCACCGGCGCGATGCGGTTCATCACCGGCTGCGCCAGCCAGTACAGCACCGCCGCCGCCAGCGACGCCCCGGGGTTGTTCGTCATGTAGGTGCCGCGGCCCGGGAACGTCACCAGGTCCGAATGCATTCCCGCGTACTCGTCCACCCGCGCCGTGCCGCGCTCCGCCACGCTCATCATCAGAAACGCTTCCCGCGTGACGAACGGCGAAAAGTGCAGCGCATACACGATCCAGCACGTCAGAAACAGCCGCACCTGGATTCCCCGCGCGCTCATCCCCGAAAATTCCGCGCGCGTGCCCGCTGCATTCGCAACCTGAGCCGCCATGGCCATGGTTACGCCGCCTCCGCCCGGCCCGCGCGCCGCGCCCGCCAGTTCTGGAATTGAATCCACAGAATCCAGCTCCCGAACACGGTCATCACCAGACCCACGAAGGAAGAAAAGATCAGCGCGATCCGCGTCCCGCGCTTCGCCAGCAGCGGCTTCAGGAACTCAAACGTGTGCGTGCCCATGATAAACGCGCGGATACGCCCCTTGCGGTCGCTCGACAGCATCTCACCCGTGTTCGGGCTGACATAGACAATCGTCGCCGCGGGATCGTCAAACGCCACGCGGTACGCCGGCAGCGGCCCGTACGGATACTCGATGCCGTACCTCCGCACCAGCCCGGACTCCTGCGCCGGCCCGCGCCCGCCGGCCAGCCGCGCGGCCATCTGCTTGGCGTATTCTTCCGTGATCTCCAGCCGCGCGCCGGACTGCGCGTCAATCAGGTGCGTGCCCGATTTCGCCGTGGAGATCTGATAGTAGAGCCGTCCTTCGATGCGCCGCAGGTCCACGCTGGTCGTCACCATATTTCCACCGGCCGCCGCCTCCGCCGCCGTAATCGCCTGCGGGATCGTCATCACGATTCCCTTGTAGTCCGGCCCGGCGGAATTCCCCGCCGGGTCGGCCGCCGGCCCGCCAAGCATGTTTTTCGGCAGCACCATGACGATGCCGCTCGCAAACCACAGCAGCGTCAGCAAGCCCACGCCCGCCGCCAGCCATTTGTGCGTCTTATAGACGAATCGGTTCAGCGTCATTTCCTTGCTCCGGGCAGAATGAAAACGGGATCAGTCCTCCACGACGTGCGTCTCGAAAATTCGGCGGTACATCGTCCACCGCTCTTCGTCAAACGTCCCGTCGGGCGCGAAACAGTCCACCGCAGCATACGCCATGTACAGCGCGTGGTGGGTGTTGTCGTGCGCAAACAGCGCCTGCCGCCCGTAATGGACCAGGCCCTGCAACCCGCTCAGCCACTCGTCCATGACTCCAAAATGTTTTTCATAGCCACGGCGATAAACCGGATACGCCTGCCGCAGTTTCCGCGTCGTGGCCTTCAACAGCCGCGACCTCACCGGCAGCCCCGCCTGCCCCAGCCACTCCACCAGCAGTTGTCCCAGCTCCGCGTCGCTCTTTTCCCAGAGCGCTTCGCCGGGATCGCACGGCAGCTCCGCGCACAGCAGTGTCTGCCCGCGCGGCTCCGTCGCCAGGCTGTAATTTTTCGGCTCCGACAATCTCGAGATCGGCAGCTCGCGCTCCGGAAAATAATGCGCGTCATACTCGGTGAACTGGTCCTGCTCCAGCACGATGTAGATCAGGATCATCCCCCGGAAGCCCAGGCACGACGTGGCTTCCAGCACCTCCGCCGGCGGCGCCGGCTGCATCCCGCGCACAAACGGGCTGATCGGCAGCGTTGTCCACACCCAGTCCGGCCGGATCACTTGCTCCTCGCCGCCCCGCGTGTAGCGCACGCCGATGACGCGCTGCTCCTCGAGCTCGATGGCCGTCACCCGCGCCCCGAGCAGAAATTCCGCGCCCTGCTTCCGCGCCGCTTCGTGGAGCGCCGTCGAAATCTGCCCGTACCCGTGCCGCGGATAGAAAAATCTCCCCGTGCCCGGCTTCTTCAAGCCCGGCGCCATGCCCGCCACTTTGCGGAGAATTTTCCCGATCGAGTTCCCCGAAACCCGCCGCTGCGCCTGTGTCACCGCCAGCTCCTCCGGCTCGAGGCCCCACAGCTTCACCGCGTACGGAAAATAGAACTCGCGGCAGATCGTCGGCCCCAGGCCGCGCTCCAGCACCGTCGCAAACGTCTCTTCCGCGGGCGCCGGCTTCGGCAGCATTTTCCGCACCAAGTCCATGCCCACGCCGAACGCAAAACTTTTCGGCGCGTGCAGCGCCAGGTCCACCGGCTTCAGCGGAAAATGCAGCCAGCGCTCGCCCAGCCGGATGCGCCCGTGCCGCGGCCGGTCCAGCAAATCTTCTCCCAGCAGCGCCCGCAGGTCGCGCAGGATCAGCGGGTCGCACGCCGGATGCAGCCGGTGGCTGCCGTAATCGGCGCGAAACCCTTCCCACTCGAAGCTGGCCGCGTTGCCGCCGACGATCTCCGCCTGGTCCAGCACCGTCACGCGCGCCACGCCCTGCCGCGCCAGTTGATACGCCGCTCCAAGTCCCGCCGGCCCCGCGCCCAGCACCACCACGTGCGGCCGATTCTCGGGCGAAAAGTGCACGCGCGCGTCCGCCGCCCGCCGCAGCACCTTCTCCAGCAGCGCCTCTCCCGCCGCAACTTGTTTCTTTACCGCTTCTCTTTCCATCCCGTTTGGTTTCGTGGAATTCAACTGGCCTTTGAACATCCCGTCAGTAGTGTTTGCCCCGCGCCGTCATTCCTCGCGCATTTCAAATCTTAAATTTCCAATTTTCAAATTCTTTCTCTGCGTTCCGAAGTTAACCCGGCGCTTCGGGATGTCGGGGCGTACTCCGCGCCTCTGCGTTTGATCCTGCTCTCTGTGATCAGTCGTCCCGAGTTGCGAGCTCCGCATGTTGAGTTTCGTCCTTCATCTGTGTTTATCTCGGTTCATCTGTGGTTCCAACTCCAGGGGTCATTTCCGTCGCCGTGTTCGTCGGGCTCGCGCCGCGTCCCGCCGCCAGCGCAATCCCTCCGCCCAGCAGTCCGCCCGCCGCCACAATGGTCTCCCACACCAGCCCGACCGCCACCGCAGCCGCAAACGTCACCCCGAACGGCTTGAGCAGCGCGCCCAGCGCCGCCTCCCGCACGCCGATCCCGCCCAGCGTCGCCGGGGTCAGCGCCGAAAGTTTTGCCAGCGGATACGCAAACAGCCACAGCCGGTACTCGAGGTGCAGCCCGCAGGCCGCGCTCAGCACCGCCATCATGGTGATGAACGTCACCTGCATCGTCAGCCCGAAGCTCACCGCCAGCAGCACGTACTGCGGCCGCCGCGCCATCGAGCGCCCCGCCCGCCGCAGCTTCACCAGTTTCCGCCGCACCTTGAACGGCACGCCCCGCCGCGCCAGCAGCCAGAGCATCACCATCGCCCCTGCTCCGGCCAGCGCCAGCCCCGCCGCCACAAACCAGAAAATCCGCCGGCTGCGCTCGTCCAGCGCCTGCGGCACCAGCAGCGCGCCCGCGCCGGCCACCAGGGCCATCGCCGCGACGTCCAGCAGCCGGTCCAGAAAACTCCCCAGCAGCACCCCCGCCCGGCTCCGCCCCAGCTTCAGCCCCAGCCCCGCGCGGATCACGTCCCCGCCCACCAGCGACGGCAGGAACATGTTCCCGAAGAGTCCCGCGAAATAGCACCGCGCCGCCTGCATCCAGCTCAGTTCCGCCCCCGCCAGGTTCACCATCAGCCGCCACTTCGTCACGCCGATGAAGTGCGCCCCCATGTACCCCGCGAGCACCAACAGCCATTCCGCCGGCGATACGTGCCGCATTCGCTCCCAAAGCTGCCCCAGCGGCAGGAAGCGGAACAGCAGCGCCAGGACCACCGCGCTGCCGCCCACGCGCAGCGCAAACCCTCGCCACGGATGCTGTTGGGTGTCTGTTTTCGTCATGCGGCCTGCGGCGCTTTCCTTCTGCCTGCGAGGGGGTTCGTCCTTCTCTCTTCTATTTTCGTCTTTCTCTGTGTCTCTGTGGCAATCCCTTCTTCTTCATTTCGACCGTATGAACATTCCGAAGCGCGAGATCTGGTCGCCCAGCAGTCCGACACCCCACAGCAAAAAGGCGCTCAGGACGCCGAGGATCGCGCTTTCCGATACATTCTGCCTGTAGATGTCGTAAATCAGCTTGGCCACCCCGTACAGGAAAAACACCAGCCCGAGCGGCAGGAAGATGCGCAGCGGATTGAAGTACATCACCGTGCGCAGGATCAACAGCAGGAATTGATACGCGTGTCCCGGCCGGATCTTCGAGCTCCCCACGCGCTTCGCGTAGCTGATGGGCACGTATTGCACCTGGTATTCGTTGCACAGCAGCGCCAGCGTGATCGTCGTCGTAAAGGAAAACCCGCTCGGCAGCAGGTGCTCGAACTTGTCCACTAGGGGGCGCTTCAGCAGCCGCAGCCCGGAGTTCATGTCCGGGATTTCCTGCTCGGCCAGGTAGCTCGCCAGCTTCGCCAGGATCCATTTCGCCGGACGCCGCTGCCACGGGATGTTCACGTCCTCGCCCACGCGCGCGCCCACCACCATGTCGTACTCGTCGCCGCACTCGAGCAGCGCCGGGATCATCTCCGCCGGATACGTTCCGTCCGCGTCAATGATCACGATCCAGTCGTTCTCCGCCGCGGCGATGCCCGCCTTCAGCGACGCGCCGTACCCCCGGTTGCGTCCTTGCTGGATCAGCCGTACCGCATGTTTCCCCGCTTCCGCCGCGGTGTTGTCGGTCGAACCGTCGTCCACCACAATAATTTCAAACGCTCGCCCGCACCCTTCCATGACGTGCCGCAGCCGCTCGATCTGCGGCCCGATGCCTTTTTCTTCGTTGTACGCCGGCACGACGACCGTGACGCCCGGGCGCATCTCGCGCGCTCCCCCGCCTGCGTGCTTCTCGCTCGCCAGTGTGTTCGTTTCAGTCATGAACTCCGCTCATGCCTGTATTCAATCGGTCTCTCTCGTTCTTCGTTTCTCGTTTTTCGCTCTTCCCTGCGCCCCTTTGCGCTCGGCGTTTACCCCGACGCTCCCGACGCTTCGGGATGTCGGAGCGTCTCTGCGTTCATGTTTTGCCTTTCCCGATTTTCGGGTTTCGATTTTGCTATTTTCTATTTTCTCTTTTCTATTTTCGCTTTTCCTCTGCGATCTCTGTGTCTCTGCGTTAAGTCTTTTGTCTTTCCGTTTTCCCTGTTTTCTCTTTTCTATTTTCGCGTTTCTTGTTCCTGTCATCTGTGGTTCCAATAATCTTTTTCTGCTCCCTGCTTTGTGCTTCTGCTTTCTGCTTTCTGATTTCTGATTTTTTTTCTACACCCTCTTCACTGCTTTTCCGCCTTGCAAACGTACACTTCTCCCCCGCCCATCGTGCCACGAAATATCTTCACCGTGGTGAACTCGCTTCGCAGGATGTTCCATAGCTCGGGATACCGCGATTGTACATAGATCGGGATCGTGTAGAGCACCCACGTCGCGTGTCCAGGCGTGCGCCGCGCCGCAAGCTGCGTGGGGGTTTCGACGCTCGGCCAGTCCCGCCCGTAGTAACGCTGGTACGGAATCGTCGTCAACCCGACCAGCACCACCACATCTCCCGGCTGCTGGTGTGCGTCCACGTACGTCATCGCCCCGGCAAAATCCTGCTTCGGGTAGAGATACGCCGCGCGCAATTGAAAGCAGGACGCCAGCAATAGCATCGCGACCGTCGCCGTGCCCCACTTCACCCCGGTCGCCACCTCGCGTTTCATCATCCGCGCCGCCGCGTCCGCCCACACCATCGCCCCGCGCACAATCAGCAGCATCCCGAACCCGATGCCAAAGAAAAAGAATCGCGGCCACAGGTTGTGCCCGAGCGCCATCATCACTGCGCCGGTCACCAGCCCCGGCGCCACCATCAGCCCCACGGCGTACCGATTCTGCTGCAAAAAACTCCACAGCCCGGCCAGCACAATCAGCCCGCCGAGCGTCACCGCCGCAAACCCCGCCACCGCCGATCCCGCTCCCAGTCCGCGCACTGTCTCCACCACCAGCCACAGCGGGTTTTTCCACTCCGCCCGCACCGCCTCGCTCACCGCTCCGACGTTCACTTCCTTCCCAAGCGTGCGCCGCGCCAAATCTCCCACCACCGGCGCATACAGCGCCGCCGTAATCACTCCCGCCAGCACGAATCCCGCCAGCGGCGCAAACGCGTTTCCCGGCAACCGCCTCGCTTCCCGCGCTCGCTTGCCCCGCCTGTCCCGAGCGAAGCCGAGGGAAGCGAAGCCGAAGGGCGCCGCCACCAGCCACACATAGACCAGCCCATGCCCCGCGGCGACAAAGCCCATCGTCAGGTGCGTGTACATCCCCAGCGCCAGCGCCACCGCATACCACACCCAATTGCCGTAGGGGCGAGCGGCAGCTCGCCCGTCAGCAGCGCCGGGCTTCGCGCTTTCTGCGTCCCGACGCTTTCTGTCGGGAAGCCCCGCCCCTTCTGCTCCACGCGCCCCGCGAATGAAAAAATACGTCGTCACCAGCGTGAAAAACGCCAGCCCCGTATAGCCCCGCGCGTTCTGCGAAAACCAGACGTGGTGATAGCTCACCGTCAGCAGCACGCACGCCAGCAGCGCTTCGCGCCGCGTCGTCAGCAACCGCGCGCAGTAGTACAGCGCCGGCACCGCCGCCACGCCGAACGCCGCCGCCGGCAGCCGCAGCGTCCACGGATAGTCCCCGAACAGCACCACCGCCATCCGCGCCAGCACCGAGTAGAGCATGTGCTGGTTCTGCGAAGTGTAGGTGGTCAGGATGTGCCCCAGCGGCGTGCGCACAAAATCCAGCAGCGTGGTGATCTCGTCGTACCACAATTGCTGGTTGAGCGCGATTGCCCGCAGCGCCGCCGCCAGCGCCATCAACCCCGCCAGCACGGCCCACGGTGCGCGCCGCTCCGGCTCCGCATCCCGCCAGGGCCAGAGAGATTCGCTCCCCGTCGCGGCCGCGGCCTTCCCCGGCGCCACTCCGCCTGCGCTTCCCATCGGTCCGTCTTGAACCATCAGCATCCTTTTGATCGAACGCTCTGCTGTCGCGCCCAATCCCGGCAACTATCCTGCCAGATTTGCGGCGAACTGCTCAGCACAAAAATGAACTCTTCTGGATCGGATTGCCGCTCACCGGAGGGATTCCGCGCCCTGTGCCTTCGCCCTCAACAGTGGAACGGCCCCGTAAATGGCGCCTTCCTGGGGCCTCTGTCATCCCGGTGCCTCTGTCATCCCAACGCATTGGTCATCCCGAGTCCCGATGTCTTCGATCGGGACGAGGGATCTGCTTTTTCCAGAGGCATCTGCTTTTTCTATCGGACGTCAACCCATCTTCATGGTTCCCAGGTGTCGCCCCTTAACGCTCCATCCTCCAATCGTCCAATGTATTGCTCGCCTCTCGCCACTGCTCACATCTCACGCTCCGGACAACTCCTGAATCCTCTCCGCCAGCTTGAAATCCCGGTCTGTGATTCCTCCCGCGCTGTGCGTCATCAGGTTGATCGTCACCTTGTTCCACCCGTTCGACCAGTCCGGGTGATGGTTCATCGCCTCCGCCGCCAGCGCCACTTGCGTCATGAACCCGAACGCCGCGCAAAAATCCTTAAACACAAACTCGCGGTGCAGCATTCCTTTCTCGATGCTCCACCCCGGCACTTTCTTCAGCCCTTCCGTAATCTGCTCCTCGCTCAATCTTTGCGCACCCATCTCCGCCTCCCGAAGTCCTTCCGCACACCCCGGCGTCTCTGCGTCTCAGATTCCTCGCGGGTGATTCGGATGCAGCATTCTGGCCTGCTCCGCCGCCCCGCGCAACCTGCTGCCGGGGTGCCACCCGCTCCGTCGTCATTCTGAGCGAAACGAGGAATCCCTCATTTCTTCTCTTCCTCTGCGCTCCTCCGCGCTCTCTGCGCCTCTGCGTTAAGTCTTTTGTCCTTCCGTTTTCCCCATTTTCTATTTTCTCTTTTCTATTTTCGCTTCTCCGCTCTCTTATCTGTGTTCATCTGTGGTTCCACATTCTTCTTGTTGAACATTCCCCTCCGACTATGTGATATTCAAACGTTGGCGCCGTCCCGAGACTTCGCGACGGCGCCGGCGGGAACGCCGCCTCTTCTGTTCCCACGCGCCTTGGTGGTGGGCCGGCCGCGCGGATTCTGTGGCCGCCGCGGTCCCGGGAAACAGGCCAGCCACGCAAACGTTCGGAGCCTCACGTGAAAAAGAATATCCGTGTCGTCCAGTACGGTGTCGGTCCCATCGGCGCCGGTATCGTCCGCCTGATGCGCGAAAAAAAGGCGCTCGAAATCATCGGCGCCATCGACAAAGACCCCGCCAAGGCCGGCAAGGACCTCGGCGAAGTGGTCGGTGCGCCCGACGCCCCCTGGGGCGTCATCGTTTCCGGCGACGCCGGCAAAATCCTCGGCCAGAAGGCTGACGTGGTGATCCACACCACCTCGTCGTATCTCCCCAACGTCGTGGACCAGTTGATGGAGTGCATCGAGGCCGGCTCCTGCGTCGTCTCCACCTGCGAGGAGCTTGCCTATCCCTTCCGCAAGCATCCGCAAATTTCCGCCCGGCTCGACGCCGAAGCGAAGGACTGGGGCGTGGCCCTCGTCGGCACCGGCGTGAACCCCGGCTTCGTCATGGACAAGCTCGTGCTCACCCTGGCCGCCGTTTCCCAGCGCGTGGATTCCGCCCGCGCCATCCGCATCGTGGACGCCAGCAACCGCCGCCTCCCGCTCCAGAAAAAAATCGGCGCCGGCATGACCGTCGAGGAGTTTGGCGCCCAGGTCGCCGCCGGTGTCATCAAGCACCACGGCCTGCCGGAATCGATCGCCATGGTCGCTGACGGCCTCGGCTTTGCCGTGGACGACATCACCGAAACCATCCAGCCCGTCGTCGCCCACGCGCCCGTCAAAACAGAATTTCTGGAAGTCGCTCCCGGCCAGGCCGCCGGCGTTCACCAGATCGCCCGCGGCTTTGCGAACGGCGTCGAGAAAATCTACATGGAATTGCAGATGTACGTCGGCGCGCCCGAATCTTCCGACACCGTCGAACTGGCCGGCAACCCGGACATCAAGCTCACCGTCCCGGGCGGCACCCACGGCGATGTGGCCACCGCTTCCGTCGTCGTCAACTGCATCCCCGCGATTCTCGCCGCCCCCGCCGGCCTCCGCACTTCGCGCGACCTGCCCATGTGCTTCTTCCCACCCTCCGCCAAACCGTAATCGTAGGACAGGCTTTCTAGCCTGTCCTGCACCCAATTCGCCAGCCTCGTCTGCAAAGCCCCGAAGGGGCGAAAGAACCTAGCCCGGGGCGTCAGCCCCGGGTATGAACGTCCGCGCGAAGCGCGTACCGCCCTGCCGGAGGCGCCTTCTCTCTCCGGCGCGCAGCGCTTGCGTCACTTCCGAGGTGTTGCGCCCTCCTATTTCAGATCTAAATTTCAAATCTCAAATTCTTTCTTCGCGTTCCTCTGCGATTTCTGCGCCTCCGCGCCAAGTCGCAGATTTTTCCCTATTTCCCATTTTCTCTTTTCTATTTTCGCTTTTCTCATTCCTATTTCTGCCAGAACTTCGCCACCGCCGCGTAGTCCACGTCCTCGCGCGTCGCGCCTTTCACCGCGTTGTAGATCTCCCGCGCCGCCGCCGTGGCCGGCAGCGGCACGCCAATCTGGTTCGCCAGCTCGAGCGCCAGCCCCAGATCCTTGTGCATCAATCGCAACGGAAAGCTCGGCACGTAGCTGCCCGCGAGGATCATCGGCGCCTTCACGTCCAGCACCGCCGCCCGCGCCATGCTTGCCTGCAGCACTTCGATCAGCTTTTCGCCTTCGAGTCCCGCGCCCTGCACCAGCGCCAGCGCCTCCGCCAGCGCGTCCACTTGCAGCGCCAGGATCAAGTTCATCGCCAGCTTGATCGTTTGTCCCGCGCCGTGCCCCCCGGGATGGAAAAACCGCTTCCCCATCGCCGCCAGCACCGGCTGGACTTTTTCCAGCACGTCCTTCCGCCCGCCGACCATGAACACCAGTTCGCCCTTTTCCGCGCCCCATGTGCCGCCGGTCACCGGCGCGTCGAGAAACTCCGCCATGCGCTCGGCACACGCCGCCGCCGCCCGCCGCGCCAGCGCCGGCGAGACGGTGCTCGAATCAATCAGCACGCTCGATTTCTTCAGCCCTTCCATCACTCCCTTCGGTCCCCACAACACTTCCTCGAGCGCCGGCGGGTCGCTCACGCACGTCAGCACCACTTCCGATTTTTCCGCGACTTCCCTCGGCGACCCCGCCGCCGTCGCGCCTTCTTCGACCAGATCTCTCGCTTTGTCCCGCGTCCGGTTCCACACCACCAGCGTGTGCCCCGCCTTCAACACGTTCCGCGCCATGGGCTTCCCGATCAATCCCAGTCCGATGAATCCCACCTTCATTGCCATCCTCTTCCTCCGCTCCTGCCCGTCATCCCGCACACGCGCGCCTGCGCCCGCGCACTATATCTTTCCCTGCACAATTTTCAACTGAGGAAATTCACCACGGCTTTCGGAAGGTTTTCCCGGACCACTGGTTTCCGGCCACTGCTTTTCTCACGCCGTTTCCGGCTTCCGCCGGAACGACAGAAAACGCGATTCGCGGGGAGCGCCGTCAGCGTCCTTGCCATCCCATTCGCTTGGCGGCGCGGACGAGTCCGCTCCGATTTCCTTGACCCGCACGATGCACTGGTAGGGAATTTCCCAGCGGAAGGTTCTCACGCTGCCGTCCTTCTCAAACCGCTCCTCGAGGAAAATGGATTTCCCCGAATCCGCCGCCAGCGTGCCGGATGCCGGCAAGTACACGTCTCCGGCACGATACTGGACGCGCACTCGCCTGCCCAGCAGCGCAGAGTACTTCGCCATTTCCAAAGTCTGCGCCCGCTCAAAAGGTGGGGCAATAGTACTACCGTAATAGCCGCCACACCGCAGCGCGCACTCTGCCTCAGCCCCGATTGGGGCGATCGCGCCCTTCTTGTCATCCTGAACGGAGTCCGTCCCGAATCCCGAAACTTCGGGATCGGGACATCGGGACGAAGTGAAGGATCTCTCTTCGAATTCCTCTGTGACTCTGTGGCTTTCGTCTTCTCTCGCCACTCGCCACTAACAGGGTGCTGAAGAACGGGTGATTTTTTCGATGCGGGTGCCATTGCGAGTCAACGTGAGTCTGCACGGAGCGGCTTTTGGTTCCGGTGGTATCCGTGTTTTATTCTTGCGCACGGCTGAGTTCCTTCCCTGTTCGC
>JACQDE010000014.1 GCA_016201285.1 Acidobacteriota bacterium
AGCAGAATTGTTGCGCCTGAACGTGAAGTTCCGGGAAACGCGGCAGCGATGAGCTGGCCGATGCCGACAGCAAAAGCCACCGACCATGTGACATAGCTTTTTGGTTCACGTTTGCGTAACCATTGCTCGACAGCAATGAACAAAACACCGCCAACAAAAATAGCGATGGCGACGGGCATGATTTCTTTGAGGTTTTTGGGATCCGGAAGTTTGAAATTGTATCTATCGAGAATTAAACCGCCGACTCCAGTGATGGCGAATCCGACGAAAATTTTCAGCAGATAATCCCGCGTCGTCGGCTCATTCAGCCGGAAAATAAATTGATGAAAGCGCCGGTGAAACAGCGGGATGACGGCGATGACCGCGCCGGACTGGATGACGATGTTGAACAGGTCGCTGTGTTTTGCGATCCAACGTTCCGCGATCAGCAGGTGCGCGGTGGACGAGACGGGAATAAACTCCGTGATGCCTTCGATGATTCCGAGCAGGATGACGGCGATGTATTCAGACATTCGCGAAGTCTAAAGGGTGAAGTCCAAAGTCTAAAGTCCAAAGCTAAACCGGAGCGATGTAATTGAAGTTGCCCCTCACCCCAGCCCTCTCCCCGTCCGACGGGGAGAGAGAGAATATTTCTCGGCGTTGCTTGAACTCACTGAATGGTGAACGTCAAGCATCGCTGGCAGAGTATTCCCTCTCCCCATCCGATGGGGAGAGGGTCAGGGTGAGGGGTTCGTTTTACTGAATCGTTCCGGCTAAAAGCGCGCGCGTTGCGGTGGTTCGCTCGCGCATGGCGTTTCGTTCAGTGGGAATCCGTGGAAGCGGCGACGCGGCGAGAGGCGCTGTTCTGCAAGCGCGCGACATCTACAATTGCGCGTTTGTGACTGGCGCGTCCAATCTCGCCGCCGACATCGGAGGCAACGATCTCGAATCGAAAGAGCTTGCCGTCGCGGCCCAGATAGCGGGCGGTGGCTGTGACCGTGGCGCCCGGAGGAGTTGGAGCCGTATGGGTAACTTCGATGCTGACGCCGACGGAAAGCTGGCCTCCGGCAAGGCAAGGTTGTAGAAGGCGGGCACTGGCAATCTCCATGAGCGCAACCATGCGCGCGGTGGCAAATACGGCAGGAAAGGCGTCATTAGCCCGACTTTCTCAACCGGAGGGGCGATGACTCGTAAGGTGTTGTAAAACGGAGGGCGGCACCAAAAGGTCTCCACTACATTATGGCCGCCGGGCGCCTGATGATCTCAGCGCAACCGTTGTCCGGCGGCGGTGATGCGAGGGGGTGGCTGCGCCGGCAAGGTCAGCCCGAGCCGGTCGAGCAGGAGGTTCTGATCGGTCTGCGGTTGGGTGTAGCGAGTGAGGATCAGCGTGCGTCCGTCGGTGGTCGGAAAATGCACGTCGAGCATTTGCATAGCCGCAAATTTGTCGAGCACGGCGCGCGGGGTCAGTCCGCCGGCCAAGGGTCGCAGCCGGGCGCGCAGAGTGACGTGCAAACAATACGCGATGAAGGCGACGAAGAGGTGGGCTTGGACCCGGTGTTCCAACTGATGGTAAATCGGTCGCAAGGCCAGATCGTCTTTGAGGTTTTTGAAAGCGGCTTCGATCTCGGTGAGTCGGATGTAAAATTGCCACAGCTCGGCCGGGTCGCGACCGCACAGGTTGGTGCGCAAAAGGTAGCGGCCTTCGCGCCGGCGAACCGCGCGCAGTTTGTCGCGGTTCAAGCGGAAGGAAAAGGTCGCCGCCTTTGGCGATTCCGAAGCGGGCAGTTGCATATCCAACAAGCGCCAGGCGGCGCGATAGCGGCCGCGGGCTTCGCCGAGTTTGAGCAGGAGTTGGCGCGGGGTCAGGGTCATCTGACGCAGTTGGGCCAGGCGTTTGCACAGCGCTGTGAGTTGGCGCTGGCGCATGGCGCGTTCTTTGTTCACGCGGTCGCGGCTGCGGGCCAGGACGTAAAGTTCTTGTGGCTGCGGCAGGAGTTTTACGTCCACGCCGGGACGCACGGCCTGCCAGTCCAGTTTGAGCAGTTGCGCTTCCAGTTGGCTCAACCGTCCTTTGGGTGTGCCGACCAGATAGAACACCGGCGGGTCGCTCTGCCGCATTTGTTGGAGCACTGCTTCGGTGGGGATGCCCCGGTCCATCACCCAGATGCGTTGGGCTTTGCCATATTGCGTTTCGATCTTTTGCAGGAACTCTTTGAGCGTGGTTTTGTCGGCGGTGTTACCGGGCATCACTTCGTAGGCGAGGGGAAAACCTTCGGGCGTGACGATCAGCGCGATGACCACTTGCACGCAGTCGGGCCGCTGGTCCCGGCTGTAACCGAAACGGCGTTTGTCCTGCTCATTGTCCGGCGGCACGCTCTCGAAGTAAGTCGAGGTCAGATCGTAGAGCAACACGTCGAACTTCGCGCCGAACAAATCCCGCCAGCGCTCCTGCAAATGCGAAAAGAGCGCCGGCTTATGTTCGAGCAATTTGTCCAGGGTGCGATAGAGCGCGTTTTTTTCCACCAGCGCGTAATCCCGGCCGAGCAAATCGCCCATCGCACTCTGTTCAAACCACAGCCGGTGCAGCCGCCATTCGCTGCCCGGATCAATCAGCCGATAGCACACCAAGGTTTGCAGGATGTCGCGCCAGCAGGTGCCTTCCCGACTGTCGGGCAGACGCCCGGCCCAAAAGCCATCCAGCCCCAGTTGTTCGTAGAGTTGAGTTGCCAGCCAGCAGGCGCCCCATTGGCGGGGCCGATGCAGTTCCATCCGGTCCAGATGCACCTGCACGCCGAAGCCGGCGGCGTGTTCGGGCAGGGGCCGGTCCGCCGCAAAGATGGCCAGCGGCAACGTGCGGTCGCGCTGCGGATCGAACGCTTCGAGGGTGCGGCACCAACTCTCACGCTGGCTGTCATTGATCTCGCCCAGATAGAGCACGGGCCGTTGCACCACCTGGCCGCCCGCACAGCGGCGCGATTCGACAATGCTCCAGTAACGATGCTCCTTGCCATCTTTGAGCCGCCGATTGCATTTCAAGAACATGACGGCCACCGATCTTACACAGAAACCGGCGGCGGAGAAGAGGCTGGGTCTATACTACAAAGCTTTTCACTCCGACGGCCCGTTGACCCAGTGCGACTTGCGACACGCTTCGACCTCGAAAAAACCAGTTCGGCTCTCCGGTTGAGAAAGTCGGGTTAAANNNGCCCGTTGACCCAGTGCGACTTGCGACACGCTTCGACCTCGAAAAAACCAGTTCGGCTCTCCGGTTGAGAAAGTCGGGCTAATATCGTGCCGAAGTCCGCTGTTGGAGCCAAAGGATGTCGGGATTGCTGCCTTGGTGTGTGAGGCCGTTGGATCGGCCCATAACGTATGGCGTTGTCTTTCTGGTGCGCGCGTCCTTCCACTTGTGGATTTCGCCATGGCCGTCGGCGAAGGCAAAACCGGCTGCGTAATTATGATACGTGGCAGGCCAGTCAACCATTGAGGTGGGTGCGGCCATAGACACGTCAAAACTCGCGTAATCAGTGCTGTTCTGGTCCTCATCCACGAAAACGAAGAGTCCCGCAGGGTTCGGCTCCGTCATGTCGGCCAGTTTACCGTAGGTTCGCCAGGGATGATTGGCCATGTGACTACCTGTGCCGTTCAGCCAAGGACCCCAGACGGGCTTGCCATTCAACCATGAAATGTTCGATCCAGCGAGGGTGCCGACAGCGGCATTCATGGAATAGCTGCGGAGGCGTGGGCCTGAGACCCGACCGAATTGGACAGTGCTTTTGTCGCCCGGACACTTGTAGAGGCCGACTGATCGCCCAATATAAGGAGCCAGCATGGCATACTGCGGATCGGTTAAATACAGGGTGTTGATGGCATCACTCGGTGTGGTCATATTACCTGCAACCCAAAAAATGCCATCGTCATCGTCGTCTCCGTTGGGCGGAAGGCGATCATTGTAGTCGCCTGCATACATGAGCGCGGCCACCATCAGTTGTTTGGTGTTGCTCATGCAGAAAACCCCTTGCGCCTTTTGCTTGGCCCTGGTCAACGCCGGCAAGAGCAGTCCGGCAAGAATGGCAATGATGGCGATGACAACTAAAAGCTCGATCAGCGTAAACCCCCGGCGGGCGGTCTTTGTTTGAACTGCGGAAGCGCGAAAGTTTTTTAAATGGAATATTGTGATTGCCATAACCTTTTTCGCGCGTGCCTTTCACTCAAAAATCTGCCGAACGCCCGGATGAATGTAAAGTTCATGGGATTATGCCTTTGACAAACAAGGCTTGTGGCAGCGACCGGAGTGCGAGCCGTCCCAGCTGGCAGCGGCCCACCATGCCAGCATATTGAAAAATTCAGAGCCGTTGTGACATGCGCCGCGTGCTGCGGACTGGGACCGTCCGCGCTCCCACCTTCACTGTTGTTTGTCAAAGGCATAATCCAGTTGATGAGAAGCAGTATCAATCAATCGCATCAGCGAACAATTGGGAAAACATCGCTTCCATTGTAAGAAATTTCCCTACTTCGTTCTTACTTCGCGTTGGTTGAAAAATTCAAAGCCGTTGTGACATGCGTCGCGTGCTGCGGACGGGGACCGTCCGCGCTCCGGTCAAATTGCGCTCCCGGCTTCACTGTTATTTGTAAAAGGCATAATCCTGGTTACTGGAGGATTGAAAACGAAGGCCAGAAATTTGAAATCACCAATGAGGGCACCGGCCATTTTTTCATTTTCATTTTTTCATTTTTAATTTCTATTC
>JACQDE010000013.1 GCA_016201285.1 Acidobacteriota bacterium
CGCCCATAAATCGCCCGCAGATACTCCCATCGCCCGTGGTTCCCCAACCTGTCCTCCTCCAAAACGCGTTTTGGTTGGGTTACATCTTAAATGGCGCGATGTTGCTCCCTTCGGTTACATTTTAGATGGCGCGATACGGCAGCTTGACGGGAGTGCCGTCCTCCAAAACCATCCGCGTGGCGGATTGAGTGGCCACCGCTTGCGCCTGCGGCGGAGTTTGAGGTGCTGACTGTGACACAGCAGCCGGGGCTCCTAGGCTCAACTGGATGGCCACTAAAAGGCTCAAGAGCTTGAGTAGAAACTTTTTCATGGGCTGGGTACCTCTTCCTTAGAAGAATTTGAGGGCCCGAGACTGTGCTGAAAGGTAAACCCATTCCCTCCGGGAGTCAACGCATCGGCGGTTCAAAAACTTCTCCCTTTGCTTCCCGCATTCGTCTCTGGCTGTTACAATGCTTCGCCATGGTTGATTGGCGACAGATTCAGGCACGCATCCGCAAAGCCCGCTCCGCGCCCGACGCGCTGGTGAAAATGACCGATCTCTTCGAGCGCACCCGCGACGCCATGGTCGCCTTCGAGCTCGCTCGGCTCCACGAAAAGGCCGGGGCGAGCGAAGACGCGGTGAAGTGTTACACCGTCGCCTTCGAGCGTTTCCGCCGCATCGGCTGGAGGAAGAAAGCCGAAGAAGCGCTGGTGCGCCTCGGCGCTCCCGTGCCCGCCGCGCCTGTGGAAACCCGGCCGGCCGAATCCGCCACGCCCCCTTCCGAAGCCCCCGCCGCACCCGGTCCGAACATTCCGGCTGCTGTTGCCGCCGGGGAAGGCGAATCGCAGCTTGCTTTCGCTCACGTGATTTTTGCTGAAGCCGAGCCGGAGATTCCCAGCGGCGCGCCCCGTTCGGAACGTCCCGCTCGCGCCGAAGCTCCTGCATCACCGGGCGCGCCCGAAGGCAAGCGCGGGCGCCGCGGACGCCGCGGTGGCCGTGGCCGCCGCCGGGGAAAAGGCGCCGGGGGAACCGCGCCGCCTGTGGGAGCAGCGCCGCCGCCAGCGCCGCGCCCGCGTGAAGAAGCTTCGCGCCCGGAGCCCCGCCGCGAGCACGCGCCCCCGCCCGAAGCCGAGCCTGGTCCCATTTCCATCGAAGCGGCCCTGGCCGGCCGCGCTAAGGCGGGCGATCCCGCGCTGGCTTCGCGCTCGGCTAAGCTCGAATCGCAGTTGCGTCGCCTGATCGCCGCCCCGCCGCACGGCACCGATGAATACGACACCGCGCCAGCCGGCCCGGGCGTGCTGCTGCTCTCCGATTCCGACCTCACCACCTACTATTACATCGAGGCCTGCGCCACGCTGCGCGTCGCCCTGCGCATCCTTGTGCAAGGCCAGCGCGGCCGCGAGCGCGGCGAGTCCATCCGCGGGCGCCTTGCCGAGCACCTCGACATTAGCGAATCCAAAGTGGCGAAATATTTGCAAGAGCACTGTGCCGTGCGCTGGCTCCAGCTCGACGAGGGCGCCGCGCACCTCGCCCATTTCGCCGTCGCTCTCCTCCGCCCCGCCTTGAACGAATAATCTCCGCCACTCGCGGACGCAATTGTGCCCTATGCTCTTTCACTCATCCTGTAGGAGAACGCCCTCGGGCTTGCTGCCGCCGCTCTGGCTGCTGGTTCCCCATCTGCGGCCAAGCCAATGCAATCTCGGCAGTTCTGCTCCTTATCGAGGCTCCCCACTGGCTGCGCGATGCTGCCGTTCGGCCCTCATTTTCCCCCTTTGGGCCAATTCGCCTCGACGCCCATCCTTACTGGGGGCAAACTCCACGGCTGGAATTACTTAGGCGGAAGTGTACTTGTATCGGTCTTATGTTTTTCCGGCCTTCGCCGGGGGGCGATTGGGCTGGTTGCAGCACCGACAGATTCCCCACTCTGACGCTGAGGAGACACTACGATGCCCAGGACCGCTGCTGCTACGCGGGCGCTGAAGTATGTGGATGCCGCGGTGACCAAGCTCGCCGCTCTCACCTTCAACACCGTCCAATTCTTCAACGGCCGCATCAAGCCCAACCCTTCATTCACTCCGAAGTGGTCGGACAAGCCCATCCTGAAATCCTGGGAGAAGACCAAGCCTACGCTCGGTTTCCCCCGCACCACCGACTCCCTCTGCCCCCAGTGCGTCAAGGAAGCCCGCGAATCGATCTTCAACGGCTCGAAAGACCTCAAAGATCTCATCGGAGCGAAGGTCGGCGAAATCAAGGCGCAGATCATCGAGCGCGACGGCCAGGTCTGGATGCTCAAGGATTGCCCCAGGCACGGCCACTACGAAGACATGATGGCCGTGGACTCCAAGTTCCTCGCCTGGGTCGAAGCCCAGTTCCCCGGCCGCGACATCCCCGCGCACAACGACGAGACGCTCCACCGCCACGGCTCCTCCACCGTGCGCCACGGCCGCGGCGCCGTCCTCACCGTGGACCTCACCAACCGCTGCAACATGATGTGCGACCCCTGCTTTATGGACGCCAACCAGGTCGGCTACGTCCACGAGCTTTCCTGGGACGAGATCATGGAAGTGCTCGACAACGCCATCACCATCAAGCCGCGCCGCCAGATGTCCGTGCAGTTCTCCGGCGGCGAGCCCACCATGCATCCGCGCTTCCTCGACGCCATTCGCTATTCGCGCAAGGTCGGCTACAACTCCGTGCAGTCCGCCACCAACGGCATCGAGTTCGCCAAGTCCAAAGAATTCTGCCGCCAGGCCTTTGATGCCGGGCTGCGTTACGTCTATCTCCAGTTCGACGGCATCGGCAACGACGCCAACTCCCACCGCCAGGTGGGCAACCTGTTCGACGTCAAGCTCCGCGCCATCGAGAACCTGCACAGCTCCGGCGTGGAAATCGTGCTGGTCACCACCCTGGTCAACAACGTGAACAACGACCAGGTGGGCCCCATCGTCAAGTTCGCGATGGAAAACCCGAAGAAAATCTCCTTCGTCAGCTTCCAGCCGGTTTCCTTCACCGGCCGCGATGAGGAAGTCTCCGACGAGCGCCGTCACAAGCAGCGCTACACCCTCTCCCACATGGCCAAGGACGTCAGCCAGCAGATCGGCAAGGTGGACCCCATCCAGCACTGGTTCCCGCTGTCTGCCATGGGTACCTTCTCCGACTTCGCGGACATGGTCCACGGGCCCAACGCCCAGTGGGGCCAGCTCTCCTGCGGCTGCCACCCGAACTGCGGCGTCGGCACCGCCCTGATGATCAACAAGGAAACGAAAGAGTGGGCCCCGGTTCCGCGCTTCCTGAATATTCCGCAGCTCATGAAGGACACCCGCGCGATCACCGACGCGGCCCGCACCGGGAATTTCTCCAATTTCATGATGGCCCTGGCGCTGCTCAAGAACTACAAACCCTTCGAAGCGCCCAAGAGCCTTGCGCTGGTGGACCTCTTCAAGAAGTTCGACAAGACCTTCGCGCTCTCCGGCACCGCCAAGAAGAAGGGATACGGGGGCGTCGGCCCGGACCGCAACCTCGAAGATGCCATGCGCCGCCGCCAGGATCCCTGGAACTTCCTCTTCATCGCCGGCATGTGGTTCCAGGACCTGTTCAACTACGACTTCCGCCGCACCGAGCAGTGCATCATTCCTTACGCCACGCAGGAAGGTGAAATCTCCTTCTGCGCCTACAACACCGGCATCGGCTGGCGCCAGATCATCGAGAACATGTATAAGAACGCGACCGTCGCCCAGTGGTACAAGGAGCACGGCAAGCACGAGATCTACGCCAAGGGCCGCTCGGTGGACCTCGACAGCTACGAGCACTCCCTCAAGATTGACGCCGCGGATGCCGCGCGCGTGCGCTCCAAGGAGCACGACATCCCCATGACCGCCGCCGAAGAAGACCGCATGCGGCGCCGCGCCAACGTGCAGGCCGCTGAAGTCCGCCGCATTTATGAAGAGATGGTGCTCAAGAAGCCCCAGGCCCCCGTCGTGCAGATTGCTGGTGTCGGCTCGCTCGCGTCTCCCGGCAACGGCGGCAATGGCCACTCGACAGCGGCGCCAGCCGCCGCCGACAAGTCTAAGGCCGCTCTCGTCTCCGGCGACTGACGCGACGCGTAGCACAGGCTTGTAGCCTGTGCTCTTGGTGGGCACACGTCGCGGGCGACTCGCTGTTCTTGGCTGTCATTCTGAGGGCCGATGCCTTTGATCGGCCCGAAGGATCTCTCTGTAGGGCCGGCCTTCAGACCGCCCTTGATCGGCTTCACCTCCGCAGTTGTGCCTGCGCCCGATGCCGCAATCGCGGGATCGGGCGCAGCGCTTTTTACGCTATAATTTCACTCTTGTAGCGACGGCCTTCAGGCCGGCATTCTTAAGAAGACTGAATGCCCGCCTTAAGGCGGGCGCTACGGTGGAGGAAATACCGCCATGCCCATTTACGAATACCTCTGTAACGACTGCCATTCCCGCTACGAAAAACTTGTGATGTCCAACGGCTCGCCCATTGCCTGCCCGAAGTGCGGCAGCAGGAAATCCACCCTGCAATTCTCCACCTTTAGCACCGCGGGCAACGGCTCCTCATCCTCCACCGCCTCTGCCAGCGATTCCTTCTCTTCTTCCTCCGGCCCTTCCTGCAATAGGCCCGGCGGCTGCGGCTGCCACTGATCCTTACTTCCTTACCTCCGTACTTCCCTGCTTCCTGACCTCTCTCTTCTGCGCAAACACCCACGACACCAGTTCCGGCTCCTGAAACGCCTTCTCCCAGACCATGTGTCCCACGCCGGGGTACTCGGTGTAGCGCGGCTGGCCGCCCGCGGCGCGCAGCGCTTCCACCATCCGCCGCGACGCCGCCACCGGCACCGTCGCGTCCGCCTCGCCGTGGAACACCCACACCGGAATGTGCGCGATCTGCGGCGCCGTGTTCACGTCCGCCGGCCCGCACAGCGGTACCGCCGCCGCGAACAGCTCCGGCCTCCGCTGCAGCAGGTCCCACACGCCTCCGCCGCCCATGGATTGCCCGGTCGCGTACAGCCGCGCCGCGTCAATGCTGAACTCCGCCCGCACTGCGTCCAGAATCTCCAGCGCCAGCCGCAATGACTGCGTGATCTCTTTTCCGCCGCGGTTGGCCCACAGCGCGGCCTCCGGGGCCTGCGGCGCCAGCACGAACGCCGGATATTTTTCCTGGTTTTCAGGACGCGTCCAGATGCCCGCGCCGAGCGCGTTCCCGCCGCTGATCGGCTTCAGATTGTCTGTGCCGCGCCCGTTGGCCCCGTGCAGCCACAGCACCAGCGGGTATTTCTTCGTCTTGTCGTACTTCGCCGGCACGAACAGCCGGTAGGGCATCGTCTCCCCGCGCGCGTTGGTGTACACCCGCGCCACAAACTCGCCCGCCGCCGTATCGCTCCCCTGCGCCGCCAATTCTCCCGCACACCAGAACTGGCAAACACAAATCAGAACAAAAACAGTCCGCACCCGCCAACCCATCGTTTCTCTCCATCTGTGTTTATCTGTGTTCATCTCCGGTTTTGGGAGTCCGGTGGACTCCACCGGAGTCCGTACACCGGACTGTGATTCCAACACATTCTACAGGCCCGCCGCATCGAATGGCGATTCCACTTTTCCGCGAGCCGGCTCCGTATTCGCTCTGTTTTGCACCCGGATTAGACGCCTCTTATTTTCTAGTTCTAGTACTACGAATAAAAAGCGAATACTTCAAAAAGTACTACGCGAAAGCGGCAATAGGGTATAGGACAAGGGTTTAGCAGGTTCTAGTACCACTCCACTCAAGTTTCTTGTACAAATCTCGACGCGCACGAGGACGGCACTGAATCCGCAGCGCCCGGCACCGTGCCACGGACGACCAAACTTAACACTCGATTGGAGGAGTCATGAAAGCGATTCACAAGGCCTGGATGATCCTGGGGGTCCTGGCTCTGGCACTGGCCATGGCACCGGCGTCGCAGGCTCAACTTAACTCGAACCAGGCTACCGTTGCCCTGAACGCCACCTTGGCGGAGTCTCTGACCGTCACGGCTGGCCCCGGCACGGTGTCCTTCACCCTGGCGGCCGCTGGCGTGTCCAACGGCAACTCGGCCGTCTCCATTAGCACCGCTTGGGTGCTGGCGCCCACCCGCACCAGCGTCAAGCTCTACGCCTACTTCTCGAGTGTCAACGCCTTGAGCGATGGCAGCGGGAACAACATCCCGACCTCGAAAGTGAGCGGCAGCGTCAACGCCGGCGCTTATGGCGCCTTCACCGGCGGCGCGGGCCCGTTCGGCACCGAAAGCATCCAGGTGTTCAATCAGGGCATCAGCGCCGCCAACTGGAACTCCAACCGCAGCGATTCGGTCGCGCTGCGCATTGACACCACTGGCTTGAGCCTTCCGGCGGGAGCCTACACCGGGACGCTCAATATCCAGGCCCAGGCCCTTTAATCCCGCATCGCGGGATCTGAGGGTCACTCGTGCGTCGCGTATGGAGCGCGGGGGCAGTTGGGCCGGTCCGGTAGGCCCCGGTGAGGTGGGGTGAACGGATTCGAGCCACGAATGGGCGTGCAGGATCGAGCCACTGCCGCCCGCGCCCAGACCGACGACAGAAAGCAACACCCGCGGGGGCGGGTCGCTTTCCGGTTGATGCAGCAGCAAGGCACGGATCGTTCTCTAGGGGTGGGGGCATCCCTTGTTCCATGCGGTACCGGCGTTACTTTCGCGGTACGCACCTGCGAATCACCTATGCGAATCGATCGAATTTTTTGGATACTTCTCGTGTTGACGCTGGCCCACGTGGCCGTTCCGGCCGCGCGGGCGCAGGTGTCGAGCGCCCCCGCCGCGGTCAACTTGCGGGCCGTGATCAATCCGCGGCTGGCTGTGGTGGTGACTCCCGGCACGGTGAACTTCACGCTAGCGCCCGCGGGCGGCGTGTCCACGGGCAGCACGCCGTTGCTGATCACCACGGCCTGGAGCTTGCAGCAGGGCACGAACAACGTCACGCTGTGGGCCTATTTCAGCGCCGCCGGGTCCGCGCTTTCCAACGGCGCCAGCAATATCCCGTCGGCGCGTGTGCGCGGCAGCGTGAACGGCGGTGCGTTTACCGCTTTCACGCAGAACAGCCCGTTCGGTGCCGCTCGCAGCCTGCGGATCTTCCGGCAGCGCATCCGGAACAACAACCGCGTCGGCCAGCGCAGCGACACGCTGAACTTGCAGATTGATACCACCGGGCTCCTGCTGTCACCGGGGACGTACACGGGAGTCTTGAACATTCAAGCGCGGGCCATCTGACCCGCGCGCTCCTTGGGGGGAGGGGAACGTGAGAAGGATCTTTACCGTCGTTGCCGCGGGGCTGCTTTTGCTGGCCGCTTCCGCCGCCGCGCAAACTATTTCGCCGGTCATCGTCGAATACCGCGAAAAGGCCCGCGGCAGCTTCCAGCTCTATAACGACTCGTTTGTGCCGCTGGCCGTCATCCTCGAACCGCGCAGCTTCAGCGTGGACACCGAGGGCCAGCTCACCTTGCGCCCGCTCGACCCCGAAATCCGTGTCGAGCTCTCCGAGACGAGTTTTCGCGTCGGGCCCCAGCAGACCTACACCGTTTTCTACAAGGCCCAGTCCGCGCGCCTGCCCGCCTGGTTCACCATCTACGCCACCGTCACCGGACCGCAGACGCCTACCGGCATCAAGCTCGTCCTCGAGCTGCCCCACACCGTCTATCTGCTCACCAAACAGCCGCTCCCCCGCGACGCCGTCGTGCTCCACCGCGCCGAATCGGGCAGGAAGCAGATTGAAGCCGAAATCGAAAACCGCGGCCCTGAATTCATCCGCGTACAGGAAGTGGAGATCGCCTCCACCGCCGGCAAAAAGGACTTTGCCGGCTTTCCGCTCTTTCCCGGCCAGCGCCGCATCCTCAAACTCGACTGGGAAGAGGCCGGCACGCCGCAGCGCATCACGCTGAAGTTCGAGAAGTTCAAGGTGGAGTCGCCGCTCCGCCCCGCGCCTCAAACGCCGTGAAGCTTTGCTGCGCCAACTCGGAAGGCACTGCCCGCGGCCCGCTGCGCATCGCTGTGGTGGCTTTCGCGCTGGCCGTGTGCCTGGCCGCGCTGGCGCCGCCCGCCGCCGCTCAGGGGCAGGCGTTCAAGATGCAGGGCGGCAGCTCGACGCTGTTCGGCGGCCACGGCGGCTCGGTCGAGATCCGCGGCGACAAATACACCGGTCGCGTCGGCTTCGGCCTGCTCAACGGTAAACCCCGCTACGGCATTTACTTCGCCGCCTCCTGGCGCAACGTCCTCTGGGGCGCCGGCGACCAGGCCATCTCTTTCACACTGCCCACGGACATTTTCAATCATTCATACTATTTCCTCGGCCGCGGCGTCAGCGCCTCCTGGAAGAACGGCCGCGACTCCATCTTCATTTACGGCGGCGCCACCTCCCTGGGCTTCACCACGCCCTTTCTGAATCTCGCCGAGGCCGATCGCAAGACCGCGCTCATCTTCTACGAGCGCAAGCTCACGCCGTCACTCCGCTTCTTCTCGCGCAACGTCCTGGCCGCCCGCCAGACTTCGCTCCAGTCCCTCGAGTGGGCGCCCAGCGAACGCATCAAACTCGCCGTCACCGGCGGCATCGGCAATAACCAGCGCTACTGGGCCGGCAGCTTTGATCTGGACAAGGACTGGATCGAGGTCCAGGCCAGCTACTCCCGCGCCGGCGACGCCTTCCGCCGTATTCGCGTCGAGGCGCCCATCTCCACCGAGACCGACCGCGAAAACATCCGCATCGCCCTCAAGCCGCTGCGGAACCTCCAGTTCACAGTGAGCCGCCAGAATTATCTCGCGCCGCTCCACTCCGGCGTCTCCACCGAGCGCGCCTCCGTCAACAGTTACAGCGCCTGGACCACCCTGCGCGGCTTCCAGTTCCACGGCTCGCTCTTCGATTCCACCACGCAGTCCGGCCGCTCGAAGGGCCTCACCATCGGCGGCCGTCGCAACTGGTGGAACCGCGTCGAGACCGGCGTGGACTACCTGCGCAGCACGCCCTCCCTCGGCCCGGCGTTCCACACCGTCGTGGGCACTCTGCGCGAGCACATCACTCCGCGCATCTCGCTCTCCCAGGTCGTCACCACCGGCAACGGCCAGACCTACGTCTCCTTCGGCGGGAATTTCCTCTCCAACCGCCTCAGCGCCGGCGTGGAATACCAGACCATTTTTCTTCCGTTCAACACCTCCGGCCGCTCGCAGTTCAAGCAGGTCATCGCCGCCAGCGCGCGGCTGCGGCTGTGGAACGGCATCGAGGTCAACGGCGCAAGCGACGTCACCCCGCTCGGCAAGGTCCGCTTCACCGTCTACGCCACCGGCTTCGCCTACCGCGGCGTCTCCTACGGCCGCGGCAGCGCTCCCGCCAGCGGCGCGATTTACAGCTACGTCGTGCGCGGCCGCGTCCTGGAAGAGGGCGGCCAGCCCGTCCGCGGTGCCGCCGTGAAAATCGACGGCGAGCTCGTCTTCAGCGATTCGCAAGGCTCGTTCTTCCTCCGCCGCAAGAAGCAGAAGGAATGTGAGCTTTCCGTCGCGCTCGACCAGTTTATTCTGCCGGGGAACTATCAGGTGGTCAGCGCGCCCAAGACTGTGAAGGCCGCGCGCGAAGAAATGGCCGAAATGTACGAGGTCGTTTTGAAGCGGCTGAAGAACGTGGCCCCGCCCGTCAGCGAGGAACGCAACCCCAAGCAAGTGTTCGGCTCTGGCACAAATGTGCAAAGCGGGACAGTACCGGACGTACCAATACTCCCGCTAAGGCCCTCCCCTTCAACAAGATCAAAAATACTTATGATGGCACCCCGAATGCCGATAGAATCCCCGCGAGGCACACCCAGCGGTGTCGGCAGTTTCACCAAGTCGAAGGCTTATCCGGTCAGTTGGCCTGGTGTGGCTGCTCGCCGCAGCAACGCTGCCGGCGCACGCGCAACTCGCCCAGCTGAACGCAAGAGCCGGCGTGACGCTGGTCGCGCAGATTCCGGAAAGCGCTCGCGTCGCGTGGAGCGTTCAGCCCGCTCCGGAAATCGCGTTGGAAAGCGGGTCGCGGGCCAGCATCGTCGTGCTGGAAAGTACGTGGCACTTGGCGCTGGGTCGCACCGTGACCGCCGCCGCCCATCTTGACGCCGCCTCCGACGTGGCCGCGCTCATTCCCCTGAAACAAGTTGGCGAGCCTCCGGACCCCCGCGACATCCCGGTGCTCGGCTTTCTGTCGCGCCGCCCGCTCACGCATGTGAATCTGCTGAACAACATTAATCCCCAGCGCGGCCGCCAGACGCAAATCAACGGCTTGCTCGTCGTCCACCCGGACGCCCCCGCCTCCCAGCCGCAAGTCGTCTTCATCACCGTCACCGCACTGTAATTGCTGCTCTCCACAATTCTCCGTGAATTCGGTGTACGCCGCGTTGATGTTTTGTCTTTCGATGTTCATCCGCAGTTCCCAATCTTCTCCCATTGACTCCCGCTCTCCTGCGGCATAACATCCGCCTCAGAAGTGGGTGCCCGCGCCCGTTCGTCCCGAACGATTGGGACCTCCTGAAAGCGAATCGCTTTTCACTGGAGGATTAGCCATGGATCTGCGCAAATCGGCTCTCGTGCTTCTCGTATGCCTGTTCGTGCTGGCTTGTTCCGGTGAGCCGTCCAAGCCGGCCGCTCTGCCGTTCACCGCCGCCAAGGAAAATCTCGCCACGCTCGACTACGAAGCGGCCCTGAAAAACCTCGACAAGACCATCAAGGCCGCTCCGGACGAGCCCGACGGCAAGGAAGCCGTCGTCATCCGCATCGCTCTGCTGACGTCCATGGCCCAGGGCAGCCGCGAAATGGCCCAGGCCTACGGCGTGGGCGTCAAGCAGCCCGCCGCGCGCAACCAGTCCGGCGCCTTCACGCGCATGCGCTCCGATTATTTCGGCATCTCCCGCGTGCGCCTGATGAACGCCATGGAGGCCGTCCTGGCCCAGCGCGCTAAGCTCTCCGACGCTCCCATGCCGCTGAACATCAAGTTTCCCGACTTCAGCGGCGCCGAGCACGCCGCGCTCGAAAAAATCCGCCACGGCATGGCCGTGCAGGAGTCGGACCGCTACCGCGCCGAGCTGGAAACCTCGCGCAATCATCTGGCCCGCGTGATGGCCGCGCTCGCCGGCGCCGGCGACGACGTCCACAAGGGCCACGCCGTCTTCGAGAAGGGCGCCGTGCAACTCGACTCGCGCGTCTATTTGCTCGAGCTCACCGCCGCCTTCTACAAGCTGGGCGAAATCTTCGACGCCAAGGCCCTCGACGACCCGCGCTACCTTCGCACCACGTTCGAGGTGGTGCAGGGCAACCTCGACGCCCTCGACAAGCTCCTCGCGGCCCGGCCCGATAAGGACCTCGAAACGCGCTCCAAAAAACTCCGCGCCGACTGCGAAAAGGCCCTCAAGAAAATCACCTGATTCTCCCGTAGGACAGGTTTTCCAGCTTGTCCCGAGCCAAGCGAGGGGCCTGTCCTGCACCCACTCAACCGCGGCGACTGCTGAGCGTCGCCGCCTTGGAGTGCGTCCCGACTCGTCGGGACGCACTGCCTCTCGTGCGGAACTTGCTCCGCGCCGTTCTTCCGAGTCCGCCGTGGCGGGTGAGGCTCACCGGCCCGCAGGGCCGGTTCCTTCGACCCGGCTATGTCGGGGTGAAAATTCCTTCTTTCTCTTTTCCCCTCTGCGTTCCTCTGCGTACTCTGTGCCTCTGCGTTATTCTTTCGCTGTTCGCATTTCCTCTCGCGCCGCCTCCGCTTTTCAGGGTACGATTCCCGAAAATTTCGCGCTCTATTGTCCTGCTGAACGCTGAAAGCTGACGGCTGAACACTGAGGCCCAACTCGGATGAAGAACCTTCGCCCCGCACTCATCTGGACCGCCATCTCCCTCACCGGCGCCGCCGCGCTCGCCGTCATCGCTCTCGAGCGCAACGAACCCATCAACGGCATCTGGTTCATCCTCGCCGCCGCTTGCATCTATCTCCTCGGCTACCGCTTTTATTCCGCCTTTATCTCCGCCCGCGTGCTCGCGCTGGATAACACCCGCGCCACGCCCTCCGAGCGCCTCGAAGACGGCCGCGACTTCGTCCCCACCAACAAGTGGGTGGTCATGGGCCACCATTTCGCCGCGATTGCTGGCCCCGGCCCGCTCGTCGGTCCCACGCTCGCCGCGCAGTTCGGCTACCTGCCCGGGACGCTCTGGCTGCTCGCCGGCGCCGTGCTCGGCGGCTGCGTGCAGGACTTCGTCATCCTTTTCTGTTCCATCCGCCGCAACGGCAAATCGCTCGGACAAATGGCCCGCGAGGAAGTGAACACGCGCGGCGGCATGATCGCGCTGTTCGCCGTGCTGGCCATCATGATCATCCTGCTCGCCGTCGTCGGCCTTGTCGTGGTCAACGCGCTCAAGGATTCCCCCTGGGGCACGTTCACCCTCGCGCTGACCATTCCCATCGCCATGCTGATGGGCCTGTACATGCGTTTCTGGCGCCCGGGCCGCGTGCTGGAGGCTTCGCTCATCGGCTTCGCGCTGGTGCTTTTCGCCGTCATCGCCGGGCAGTGGGTGGCCGCCTCGCCGGAGTGGTCTCGGGTGTTCACGCTCTCCGGCACGGCCCTGGCCATCGCGATCATCGTGTACGGCTATGCCGCTTCGGCCCTGCCGGTGTGGTTGCTGCTGGCTCCGCGCGATTATCTTTCCGCCTTCATCAAGATTGGCGTGATGTTCGCTCTCGCCGCCGGCATCCTGCTCGTGCGCCCCACGATTCACATGCCCGCGCTCACGCGCTTCGTGGACGGCACCGGCCCCGTCTTCGCCGGAAAGATTTTCCCGTTCTGCTTCATCACCATCGCCTGTGGCGCCGTCAGCGGCTTCCACTCGCTGATTTCCTCGGGCACCACGCCCAAACTCCTCACCCGTGAAGGCCACGCGCGGCTCGTTGGCTACGGCTCGATGCTGTTGGAGTCTTTCGTCGGCATCATGGCCATGGTCGCCGCCTGCGCGCTCTCCCCGGGCGTCTATTTCGCCATCAACAGCCCCGCCGGCATCGTCGGCTCCACCGCCGAAGCCGCCGCCGCGACGATTTCTTCCTGGGGCTTTCCCGTGGACGCCGCCACCATGACCGCGCTCGCCCAGCAGGTCGGCGAGAAAACGCTGCTCAACCGCACCGGCGGCGCGCCCTCGCTGGCCGTAGGCATGGCACAGATTTTTTCCTATTGGATCGGCGGGACCCGCCTGCTCGGCATCTGGTATCACTTCGCCATCATGTTCGAAGCGCTCTTCATCCTCACTGTGCTCGACGCCGGCACGCGCGTCGGCCGCTTCATGGTGCAGGAGCTGCTCGGGCACGTGTGGAAGCCGCTGGCGCGCACGAGCTGGTATCCGAGCATCCTCTTCACCAGCGCGCTGATTGTCGGCGCCTGGGGCTACTTTCTCTATCAAGGCGTGCAGGACCCGCTTGGCGGCATCAACTCGCTCTGGCCGCTCTTCGGCATCTCCAACCAGTTGCTGGCTACCGTCGCGCTCGTCGTCGCCACCACGATCCTGATCAAGATGGGCCGCCTGCGCTGGCTCTGGGTGACGCTCGTGCCCGCCGTCTGGCTCGTCACCGTCACCATGACTGCCAGCTACCAGAAGATTTTCCATCCCAACCCGCGCATCGGATTCCTCGCCGCCGCGAACGACTTTGCCGGAAAGCTCGCCGCCGGCGCGATTCCGCCCGGCCGCATCGCCGCCACCGAGCGCCTCATCTTCAACAACAAGCTCGACGCCGCAGTCACCGCCGTGCTCGCCGCCATGGTGCTGGTGCTGCTCTTCGAAGCGCTCGGTGAGTGGTTCCGCATCCTCAGCGGCCGCAAGAAGCCTGCGCTGCAGGAAGCGCCCTACGTCGCCACCCGCTGGGCCGAAGGAGACTGATGAGTTTCAAATCTCAAATTTCAAATCTCAAATTCCTCTGGTGGTGGCTCCGCCAGGTTCTCGGCGACGCGGCGTATGAGAACTATCTGCGCTGCGCGGACCGCGCCACCGCAGGGCCGCTCCGATGTGTGCGCTCTTCCGGCACAGACACGCACATCCGTCCGTGCCCGCGCATCATGTCCCGCGAGGAATTCTTCCTCGACTCTCTCCACCGCCGCTATTCCACCATCTCCCGCTGCTGCTAACGAATCCGCCAATAAATCTGGTGTTTTCCGGCGGTCTTCAGAGTAGAATCCGCCCCAGTTGGTCGGCCCCTTCCCGGTCGAAGAACGCGTCAGGACTGTTCACGACTGAGCCCTCGATGTTTGAATTTCTGGTTTTCGTCACGCTGGTCGCGCTAATCGTGGCCCAACAGCGCCTTCGCGAAAAGGCGCGGGAAACACGCGAGCGTTTGGAACAATTCGAATCCCGCCTCGCCGACGCCAACGATGAGCTGAAGGAACATCGCCACCAGCTCAAGGCGCTTCAGGCGCACGCTCCTCCGGCCTTTGCCGCGCCTGCGCCTGCGCCTATTCCAGCCGCAGCCCACGCCGCCACGCCGCCAGTTCAGCATCCAACGCAACCCTCGTTCGCTGTGACTGCGTCGCCGGAAGTTCATCCGCCCGCTCCTCCACCTCCTCCGGCCCATCCGCCCACCGCCTGGCAGGTGGTTCCCGAACGCCGCACGCTCGAAGCGCCGAAGGTCCCGCCGCCTTCCGTTGTTGCCCCAGCATCTGTGGTCCCGCCGCCGTCCGCTGTTCCTCCACCGTCTGCGGTCCCGCTGTCTTCGGCCGTTCCGCCGCCGTCCGCTGTTCCTCCACCATCTGCGGTTCCCCCGCCTTCGGCCGTCCCGCCGCCGCAGAAAGTCCCATCGGCACCTGTGACACAGCCCGCGGCTTCGCATCCACCGGTGCCGCCTGTGCGGCCCTCCACACCGCCAATTGCCCCAAGGGCGACTGCTCCTGCGCCGGCCGCTCCCGCCCCGAAAAAGTTCTCCTTCGACTTCGAAGAAAAGTTAGGCACCAACTGGCTGAACAAGATTGGCATCACCATCCTCGTGCTCGGCGTGGCCTTCTGGCTGATGTACAAGCTGCCCACGCTGTCCAACTTCTGGAAAGTGGTCCTCGGCTATGCCGTCAGTTTTGCCATGCTCAGCGGCGGCGTCTTCTTCGAAAAAACTGCGCCGCGCTACCGCGTGCTCGCGCGCACCGCCATCGGCGGCGGCTGGTCGCTCGTCTATTTCACCACCTTCGCCATGTACTTCATCGAGGCCGCGCGCGTGCTGGATTCGCGCTCGCTCGCCCTCACGCTGCTGCTGGTGGTCGCCGCGGCCATGGTCGGCCACACTCTGCGCTACGATTCGCAGCTCGTCACCGGCCTGGCCTTCTTTCTCGGCTTTTCCACGGTCGGCCTCCGCCACTTTTCGGGTTCCGCTCTCGACCACGAAACGGCCTACAGCCTCGCCTCCGGCGCGCTGCTGGCCGCGGGTCTTGTCGCCGTCACGCTTCGCCGCCGCTGGTTCGAACTGGAGATCTTCGGCCTGCTGGCCTCCTACTTGAACCACTACTTCTGGCTGCGGCCCATCATCGAGCCGATGATCGGGAACAAGCAGCCCTTCCCGGAATTTTTCCCCAGCGCCGCGCTGCTCGTCTTTTACTGGGCCGCTTTCCGTGTCTCCTACCTGCTGCGCCAGCCCGAAGACGACCGCGCCGAAGCCACTTCCGCCGTCGCTGCCCTGCTCAACACCGGCCTGCTGCTCGCTCTTCTCCACTACCAGGCCGTGCAGACCAACCTCGCTTTCTGGGTGCTGCTTGGGCTCGGCGCTGCGGAATTGACGCTCGGGCAATTGCCACGGCCGCGCCGCCGCCGCATGCCTTTCATCGTGCTCACCACGATGGGCGCCGCGATGCTCGTCGCCGCGCCGTTGTACGAAGCCTCCGGCAGCGGGCTCTCCGTGGTGTGGCTCGCCGAAGCCGAAGCGCTCTTCATTGTCGGCGTGCTCACCCGCGAAATCGTTTTCCGAAATCTTGGCGCGCTCGCCGCGCTGCTCACCGCCGGGCACCTGCTCGCCGTGGATGCCTGGCCACGCTTCGAGACGTTCCTCGCCACCGGCGCGGCGGCCCCGGAGTTCCGCCTCGCAATTCTTTTCGGCGCCGCCATGCTGGTCTTCTACGCGAACGCCCACGGCATCGGTCGGCGCCACCGCGAACTCTTCTCCACCGATCTGGAGCGCGGCTATCTCGTCGCGTTTTCGTACGTTGCGGCCGCGCTGGCGTTCGTCGGCGCGTGGCTGGCCTGGCCCGGCGCCTGGCTGTGCGTGGCCTGGGGCGTGCTCGCGCTGCTGCTGGCCATCGCCGGCAGCCGCCTCGCGCTCGAACACCTTTCCATCCAGGCGCATTTCTTCGGCGTGGCGGCGTTTGTCTGGGGCGTCACGCATAATCTCGAAACGACTGCCTCGCTACATGGCGTTTCTGTGCGCCTGCTGACGCTGGGGCTCGTCGCTGCGCTGCTCTATGCCAGTGCGCGCTGGGCGCGCTTGCCGTTCATTGACGCCGAGCGCTCCATTTCCACGCTGTACACCTGGGCGGGCAGTTTTCTCGTCGCGCTGCTGGCCTGGAAGGAATTGCCCTGGGCGTGGCCCGCCGTCGCCTGGGCCGCCTTCGCGCTCGCGCTGCTGCTCATCGGCCGCTGGCTCGACCGCAACGACCTGCGCTGGCAGGCGCATCTCGTCGCGTTGGCGGCTCTGGTCCGGGCGCTTGCGGTGAACCTTGACGCGGGCAGTGACTGGCACGGCATCTCGCTGCGCCTGGCGACACTCATGCTCGTCGCCGTGCTGTTTTACGCCTCAGCGCGCTGGGCCAGCCTGCAGTTTGCCGGCGAGGAGAACGACCTCTCTGCGCTCTACACCTGCGCAGGGAGTCTTCTCGTTGCGCTGCTCGCTTGGAAAGAGCTGCCCTGGGCGTGGACCGCGGTCGCTTGGGCCGCCTTTGCGCTCGCGCTGCTGCTCGTCGGACGCTGGCTCGACCGTAACGACTTCCGCTGGCAGGCGCACCTGGTGGCGTTGGCCGCCCTGGCTCGCGCGGTGATGGTAAATCTGGAAGCGATTCAAGACTGGCACGGCGTCACGCTGCGGCTGATCACCCTTACGCTCATCGCGGGGCTTTTCTACCTCTCTTCGCTGTGGAGCGGGTTGCGCGAACTGGAACGCCTCTGGCAGCTCCCGGCCGCTTACACCTCGGCGGGTGCTTTGCTCATCGCCTTGCTGGCCTGGACGGAATTGCCGGCAGTCTGGACCCCGGTCGCCTGGGCCACGTTTGGACTGTTGCTGGTCGTGGCGGGCCGCGGCCTGAAGCGGCAGGAACTTCCTTTCCAGTCTATGTTCCTGTTTGTCGCCGCGTTCGCCTGGGCGCTCGCCAATAATTTCGGCGCCACTGAAAACTATCTCGGTCTGACGCTCCGGCTGATCACGGTGACGATGGTGGCGGTGCTGTTCTATGTGGCCTCGCGTTGGGCCACGGACCCCAGAATGGAGGGCACGCGTTTCGTTTCGGCCGCCTACACCTGGGCGGGCTCGATTCTGGTCGCCTTGCTGGCCTGGACGGAATTGCCTTCCCCGTGGATACCCGTGTTTTGGGCGGCGTTCGCTGTGGTGTTGTTCGTCGTCGGACGCGGCCTGAGCCGCGCAGAACTCCCCTTGCAGGCGCACATTCTGGCCGCCGCCGCATTCCTGCGGGCGATTGCCGGCAATTTCAGTATCACCCAGCCCTATCTCGGCCTCACGCTGCGGCTGATCACGGTCTCGATGGTGGCGACACTGCTCTATCTCGCCTCGCGCTGGGCGACGGAGCCGAAGACCGAGCGCACCGGATATATTTCGGCTGCGCACGCCTACACCTGGGCCGGTTCTCTGCTCGTCGCCGTGCTCATCTGGTACGAGGCGCAGCCCACCAGCGTCGCCCTCGGCTGGGCACTGT
Source organism: Acidobacteriota bacterium (assembly GCA_016201285.1). Classification (GTDB taxonomy): domain Bacteria; phylum Acidobacteriota; class Terriglobia; order Acidiferrales; family UBA7541; genus JACQDE01. The sequence continues at coordinate 17,903 of JACQDE010000013.1, forward strand.
TCGGACTGGTGCTCTTCGAGTTGGGCTTTGCGCGCCTCTCAACTTCATTGCGGCTCCAGGCCTACGCGCTGTTCGCTGCGAGCTTCGTGCGCCTGTTCATCGCCAACCTCAACGCCGAATCCGCACCCGGCGAACTGAGCCCGCGCCTTTTCTCTGTTCTCCCACTCGCCTTTGCGTACTACTACGTCTACGCCCGCTTGCGGAATGGCCCCAAAGACGGCTTCGCCATCGAGCGCAAGCGCGACGCCGCCGGGCTCTTCAACTACTTCGGCGCCATCACCGTCGCGGCGCTGATGCGGTTCGAGCTTTCCCCCGACTGGGTGGTGGCCGGCTGGGCTGCGCTGGTCGTGATCCTTTTCGCCATGGCCGCACAGTCGAAGCAGACCATTTACCTTCACCAGGGTTTGCTGCTCTGCGTGGCGGTAGCCTTTCGCACCGCCTTCCACAATTTCATGCTGCCGCAGTATTACCCGCCGGGCGAATGGCAGCGCCCCGTGCTCACCGTCGGCACGGCTGCGGCGTTGCTGTTTTGTTCGCTGCCGTTCGCCTTCCGCCTGCGCGCGCCCTCCGCCGAACCGCGAAAGGAAGGCCCCTGGGCGCGCTTCTGGGCCGGCCTGTTGCGGCGCCCGGAGCAGGCGCTGTTCTTTCTCCCGCTCGCGTTGATTACCGTGTTGCTCGTGCTTGAAGTCCGCCGCGGGTTGCTCACCGTCTCCTGGGGCGTGGAAGGCGTGCTCGTATTTCTCGTCGCGCTGTGGGCCGGCGAGCGCAGCTACCGCCTCTCCGGTCTCGCGTTGCTGTTGCTGTGCGTCGGCAAAATCGTTTTCGTGGACGCTTGGGAACTCACCCCGGGCGACCGCTATCTCACATTCATCATTCTCGGTGCTGCCCTGCTGCTGGTGTCGTACCTCTACACCCGCTTCAAGGAAAAGCTGCGCCGCTACTTGTGAAGCAGATGAAACGCTGGCTCGCTTTCGGGTGTGTCGTCCTGCTGGTGGCCGCTGCACTGGCTTGGAGCGAGGTGCGCAAAGCCCATGCACCGGTAGACACCCGCGCTGTGCTGTATTTCCTAGCCGACACCGAGCGCGAGCTCGGCCGCCTTCCCTTCGGCCTTACGCGCCTCTCCAACGAAGAAGAAATCGCCATTGGCAACGAACTGGCTGGTTACGACACCCGCGGCTTTTCCGGAGCGCAACCACAGGACGCCGAGGTTGCCGCCATAGTCGAGCGCGTCGGACAGCAGATTGCCGTCCGTGCGCATCGCAAGCTGCCCTACACCTTCCACTACATTCCCGACCTCCGCCTGGCCAACGCCTTCGCGCTTCCCGGCGGACACATTTTCATCGGCGCCGGCCTCATCGCCATGATGGACACCGAAGATCAGCTCGCCGCTGTGCTGGGCCACGAGATCGCCCACGTCGATCGCTTTCACTGCGCTGAGCGCTTTCAGGTGGAAGCTCGCCTCCGCAAGCTCAATCTTGGCGTCGTCGGCGCCCTCGCCAATTTGCCCCTCACCATCTTCCAGGCCGGCTATTCCAAAACGCAGGAGCTCGAAGCCGACCGTGTCGGCACCGAGCTGGCCGTCCGCGCCTCCTATTCGCCGCTCGGCGCCGTGGGTCTGTTCGAAAAATTCGCCGCCCTCGACCGCGGCGAGTCTCCGCGCGCCGGCTCGCCGCAGGCGGAAGTTCTGCGCGTGACCCTCGGCACGCTCACCGGCTATTTCCGTTCCCACCCCGCGCCCAACGAGCGCATCGCCCAAATTCAGCGCCTGATCGCCGAGCACAACTGGGAACAACTCACCCGGGAAAAAACCCTCGCCTCCCGCCCTGCACCGCCTCCGAAGCCCGCTCCCTGAACTCCCCACCCTCCGCGCGTTTCATTAGCGTTGTTTCATTTGAAACGGTCGAAGGTGATCCTCACAAATTTGCATTGGACGCGCGCCGCACTGACGACTTCTGTGTTGCTGTTTTGCTTTTTCACTCTTTGACTCTTTATCCCTTTGATTCTTGAACGTCTTCTTCTGCCTGGAAAGCTATATCCATGCAAAGATGAATTATCTAAAAGCGATGAAATATTCCCGCCCCGCGCGGCCCCTGCCCACAGCCAAGGAGGTCACCCCCAAGCCGCGCCGTAACAAACACAATCCATTACACTTATCTGGGCGCCACGCCCCTGCTTTCCCCTTGAGAATTCACCCTCTGTTGGGCTAGAATATGGCTTCGTAGTTGGGCCTCGAGTTCCTCCCGATAGGCACTACGATCGGGTGCGAGGCTGCCGAAGAAGCTCCCGCCGCGGCCGCGATGTGCGGACAGGATGGGAGCGCAACTGCCCGCCTTCCAGCAGTTGGAAGCAGCCCCACCGCGAACGAACGCAGCCTTCGCCGCCCCGGCTCGTTGCCGGGGGGATGAAGCAAAAGGACCCTTCGATCCCGATGAACCCCATCGGGACACAGGGTAAAACGAGTGCACATCTCAGTCTGCTCTACCGAAAAGCCTTCTCCACGCCGGCTCGCCGTGGCGAGCGATGCACCGAACTGCACTGTTCCGTCCAGGAGACGCGCGCATCATGGGTGAGAAAGAAACCGTCAAGCAGGGACACAAGTACGACGCCACGTCCATCAAAGTCCTCGGCGGCATCGAAGCCGTCCGCAAGCGCCCCGCCATGTACATCGGCTCCACCGGCGAGATGGGCTTGCACCATCTGGTCTGGGAGGTCGTGGACAACTCCGTGGACGAGGCCCTCGCCGGCTTCTGCGACGAGATCGAAGTCATCGTCCACGAGGACTGCAGCGTCACCGTCACCGACAACGGCCGCGGCATCCCCGTGGACATGCACGCCACCGAGAAAAAGCCCGCCGCCGAAGTGGTCATGACCGTGCTCCACGCCGGCGGCAAGTTCGATAGCGACACCTACAAAGTTTCCGGCGGGCTCCACGGCGTCGGCGTCTCCGTCGTCAACGCGCTTGCCGACTGGCTCGACCTCGAAATCTGTCGCGACGGCCAGGTGTACGAGCAGTCCTACGAGTGCGGCGTCCCCACCACCAAGCTCAAGGCCACCGGCAAGACGCGCCGCACCGGCACCAAGGTCACCTTCCATCCCGACCCCAAAATCTTCGACGCCGTGAACTATTCCTTCGACACGCTCGCCCAGCGCCTCCGCGAGCTGGCCTTCCTCAATAAGGGCCTGAAGATCCTCCTCACCGACGAGCGCACCGACAAAAAGACCGAGTTCCGCTTCACCGGCGGCATCGCCGAGTTCGTCAAGCACCTCAACCGCGGCAAGTCCACGCTCCACGATTCGCCCATCTACATGGAAGGCGAAAAAGAAAGCGTGGAGATGGAGGTTTCCCTCCAGTACAACGACGGCTACGCCGAAAACATCTTCGCCTTCGCCAACACCATCAACACCGTGGACGGCGGTACGCACCTTTCCGGCTTCCGCTCGGCGCTGACGCGCACGATCAACTACTTCGCGAGTTCCTCGAACATGCTGAAGGAGCAGAAGGACGAAGTCTCCATCACCGGCGACGACGTCCGCGAAGGCCTCGTCGCCGTCGTCAGTGTCAAGCTCTCCCAGCCCCAGTTCGAAGGCCAGACCAAGGGTAAGCTCAACAGCGACATCAAGGGCGCGGTCGAGCAGTTCGTCAATGAAAAGCTCGGCGAATATTTCGACAAACACTCCACCGTCGCCCGCCGTATCGTCGCCAAATGCATTGACGCCGCCCGCGCTCGCGAAGCCGCGCGCAAGGCCCGCGAGCTCACCCGCCGCAAGTCCGCGCTGGATTCTTCCGGCCTGCCCGGAAAACTCTCCGATTGCCAGGAGCGCGATCCTGCCCGCTGCGAAGTCTTCCTCGTCGAGGGCGAATCCGCCGGCGGCTCCGCCAAGCAGGGCCGCGACCGCAAATACCAGGCCATCCTTCCGCTCAAGGGCAAAATCCTCAATGTCGAAAAGGCCCGCTACGACAAGATGCTCGGCCACGAAGAAATCCGCGCCATCATCACCGCGCTCGGCACCGGCATCGGCAAGGATGATTTCGACGCCGGCAAGCTCCGCTATCACAAAGTCATTCTCATGACCGACGCCGACGTGGACGGCAGTCATATCCGCACCCTCCTGCTCACTTTTTTCTTCCGTCACATGCGCGAGCTGATCGAAAAGGAACATATCTACATCGCCCAGCCACCGCTCTTCCGCATCAAGCGCGGCAAGACCGACCGCTACATCCGCGACGAGCGCGAGTTCGCCCGCGAACTCATGAAGCGCGCCACCGAAGACCACGTCGTCAAAGCCAAAGGCATCGAGCTGCAGGGCGGCCAGCTCACCACCTTCCTGCTCAACGTGCAGGAATTGCAGCAGGTCGCCGCCAAGCTCATGCGCCGCCTCGGCAACGCCGAGCTCGTGCGCGTGCTCGCCGAAAGCGACCTGGAAAAGAAAACCGACTTCGGCGAAAAGAAAGGCGTCGCGCAATTGCAGAAGGACATCGAGAAGGAAAAGCTGAAGCTGGACACCAGGATCGAGTTTGACGAGGAGCACAGCCTCTACGAGCTGGTCGTCTCCACCGCCGGCAAGGCCGAGCGCAAAATCAACTGGGCGCTCGCCTCCACCGCCGAGTACAAGCGTCTCCGCGCGCTGCACAAGCAGCTCGCCGAATTCGACAAGCCGCCGTTTGTGGTCACCCGCAACGGCACGAAGACGGAAAAGCCCACCGCCGGCGACGTCCTCGCGTTTGTGCTGGAAGACGCCAAAAAAGAATTCAGCGTCACGCGCTTCAAGGGCCTCGGCGAAATGAACCCCGAGCAGCTCTGGGACACCACCATGAATGCGGAGACGCGCACGCTGCTGAAGGTGCGCCTGGAAGACGCCGTCGCCGCCGAAGATATTTTCACCACACTGATGGGCGAAAACGTCGAAGAACGCCGCAAATTCATCGAGGAAAACGCGCTCGACGTGGTGAACTTGGATATTTAGTTGTAGCGCACGACGCGGCGGTTTTGTAGGACAGGCTTTCAGCCTGTCCGGCACCCAACGCGGGGCGGCACGCCGACGGTTTGGTTTTGTAGGGGCGAGATACATCGTGCCCGTTGTCGCGCCCGAACGGTCAGGATGCAATGGTTCGCTGGTTGCTGGACAGGCTAAAAGCCTGTCCTACAAAAGCGCATGATCTATCAGTTGCGGTGGAAAACCGAACCGGGATTGCGCGGCCTGTCGTGCTCGGACTTTTCCGCCGCGTGCACCGCGGCGCCGGATAACGACCGAGGCGTTGCTGTGGAGTTTGCTGGCGACGCGGAGCGGGATGCGTTTTTGAAGCGACTCGAAGAAGTGTTCGGCCCGCAGCGTTTCTCGAATAACGCCGCGGCGTTCGAAACCGTGAAAGCGTACGTGCTGGAATGGGCGGCACGAAGAAGTGGCGAGTGACTAGTGGCTAGCGAGAGAAGGGCCCCACGTTTCCAGGTACAGCTCGATGGCCTCGCGGAGGTTGGCGCGAGCCGATTCGACGTCCTTTCCCTGTGAGGTGACGCCGAGTTCGGGACAGCGCGCGACGTACCACTCCTCTTCCTTGGTGATGAGCGCGCTAAAGCGGTAGATCATACCGCGATGCTACTGGAAGTGGGGAAGTAGAAGCAAGCGCCGTGGCTGGCGGACCGCAATTCGTTTTTCTTCCCGAGATCCGGGATTGATTTTCGGTTTCCGAGGAGCGTAGCGACACATGCCTGACGAACAGACACCATCCCGGATGATTCCCGTGGACATTGAGACGGAGATGCGCCGGTCGTATCTCGATTACGCCATGAGCGTGATCATCGGCCGCGCGCTGCCCGATGTGCGCGACGGCCTCAAGCCCGTCCATCGCCGCATTCTGTTCGGCATGTACGAGCTCGGCCTCACTTCCACCAAGCCTTATCGCAAGTGCGCCAAGATCGTCGGCGAAGTCCTCGGCAAATTCCATCCGCACGGCGACTCGCCCGTTTACGACGCCCTGGTCCGCCTGGCGCAGGACTTCAACATGCGCTATCCGCTGGTGGACGGCCAGGGCAACTTCGGCTCCGTGGACGGCGACATGCCCGCGGCCATGCGGTACACCGAAGCGCGCTTGGCGAAAATTGCCGAGGAAATGCTCGCCGACATCGAGAAAGAAACCGTCGATCACGTTCCCAACTTCGACGAAACGACCACCGAGCCCACCGTCCTGCCCACGCGCGTTCCCAACCTCCTCGTCAACGGCGCCAGCGGCATCGCCGTGGGCATGGCCACCAACATTCCTCCACACAACCTCGGCGAAATCATCAACGCCACCATCACCATGATCGAAAAGCCGGACGCCACGCTGAAGGAAATCATGAAGCTGGTGCCCGGCCCGGACTTCCCCACGGCCGGCTACATTTCCGGCCGCGAAGGCATCGAGCAGGCCTACAAAACCGGCCGCGGCAGCTTCACCATGCGCGCCAAGGCGGCCATCGAAGAAGTCGGCAAGGACCGCGAAAACATCGTCATCACCGAAATCCCCTACCAGGTGAACAAGGCC
>JACQDE010000015.1 GCA_016201285.1 Acidobacteriota bacterium
AGGCAACCTTCGGCGCACGTGTCTGGCACGGCTCCAGCGACGGCACCATGGGGTTCGGCAAGATAGACCTCAAGGGAATCGAGATCATTCAGCGACTGACTGTTTCTCTCTAACCCTCCCGGCTGGACTCTCGGGCCCTCTGACAAAATAAAGGTGGGCAATCAACGAAACGAGATTGTGCGCGTCACCCGCCCTCGCGTAACGCTCCGCCGCCCGAGGAAGGGTGGCGGGCACATTTCTCTGGTGGATGGCGTTGAGGGTCTTTCTGTTAGACTCTCTTAGGCACCGTGAGCGCGAGCAAAGGCCACGTAGCCGCATGGCGCTCGCGTCGTGTTCTCATGCCGCGATCGTGGCGCCACGGTGCAGCAGCAGGTCTTGTCTTTGGGTTGGCTTCGAGTAGCATCGCATTGGCCGGGCCGGTCTCCGGGTCATACGACCCGGCGGCCTCTTCCCCGCCGCGTTTCTATCAACTGCCGGGATGGGAGTCGCTGCTCGAGGATCCGGTCCCGACCTCCGACGCGGGAAGTCCGGCATCGCTCTCCGTGGCCCGAGTGTGCCGGTACTTTCATGTCGCCTACGAAGCGGCGGCGGCCCGATCCGCAAGCAGTTCGCCATTGGCCTGGCCGGTTGTCTTTGCCGATGAAGCAGCCAATCCGCGCAGCCAGCGTCAGGACATCGCCTCGCAATTGACGGCCTGCGGTCTTGCCTTTCGTGAGATCACGCCGCTGGACTTGAAGCAACCGCGTGAGATGGCGGACTCGCTGGTCAATGCGCTCATTGCCGGTAACCCGATTGTCTGCAACGTCACGAGCGCGCCGATTATCTATGGGTATGACCGGCGCGAACCCGATCCGTGGTGGCTGGTGGTTGGGTCCAAGGGGACCGAGGTCATTTTGGAATCAGAGCGTCAAGGGCGCTTGATGATGGGCGGGGATGACCCCGCCACCGGGTCCGTCTGGATCGTTTCAGGCACGAGCGTCCATGTTTCGACGACGCTTGAGGTGCGTCAACGGGACTACGACGTCCTGCGTCGGATTTCCCGCTCGGTGCGCGGCGACCCGGCAACCGGTCTGGAGCCCTACCCTCTCACCTTGCGGGCGCTGCGCGATCGTCTGGCGCAGACGGACTCTTTACCCCGGCTCGCCGAGCCAATTGTGCCGACTGATCCGATCGGCGCGATCCGCGCAGCGGCGGCGCGCGACGAGTTGAATTGGACCCTGGAGCGGATCATGCCGTCGACGCGGGACACGGCGCTGCAGGTGACCTTGCGTCTGGCGCAGTACTTCTGCCACAACTCCGCCGAGAAACTCCACGAACTGGCCGATCTGATGTACGACCATTGCGATCTACGACAAGCCCGCCCCCAAGAAAACTCCGCCGCCGCGCAAGCGAACGCGGGGGAAGCCGCATTGACACACTGTCGTCACTCGTTCGTTGTGCGCCGGTCAGCCCTTGGGGCGATCTCGGGAGGGTGAGTCTCCTGCCGAGCCGTCTTTGTTGCGCCCACCACCACGGCTCAGCGGGAGCTTCGCCCTCCCAAAGAACGGGCTGCCTATGGGTACGCGAACGCTGCGGCCATCAGCCCTTTTCCAAAAGCACCGTGGCGGAGGCGAAGGTCCGGTCGTGGGACATGCTCAGGGCGGCGCGGCCGTAGCCGATTGTGTCGGCGCGACGGGCGGCGGAATTGGCGAAGCGCAATCCGGGTTTGCCAGAGCGTTCGCGCGTGACTTCGATGTCGCGAAACCCGATGCCGCCCGGCCATCCCCTTCCCAGGGCTTTCATCGCCGCTTCCTTAGCGGCAAAGCGCCCAGCCAGGGATTCCGCGGGCTGGGGACGCGACAGACTGTAGTCCCATTCCGCCTGCGTGTAGACGCGCCGTCCGAAACGGTCGCCAAAGCGGCGCCAGACGCGCGCCACGCGGGCGATTTCGATCTGATCGATCCCCAAGCCGACGATCATGACGGCGGCTTGGGGTTGTCGGACTTGATGAGGTCCTCGTAGCGGCCGTTGAGCCGGTCGTACGATCCCTTGAAGAGAACGAAGAGCGGCTTGGGCCGTCCGGGATGGAAGGCATAGGTGCGGTCGTCCTTTTCGGCGATCGGATTCCAGAGAAGAGTGTCGGCACGGCCATCGTCGAGAGTCATGATGAGTTGCAACCCGGGATGGTCGAGATCGGCGACGACGGCGTTCCCCTCGGGGGCGTAGGCATCGGTGCGGAGCGGACAGAGGTTCTTGAGCTTGATATTGAGAATCGAATCGTTCGCCGCAGTTCCCTCTGTGGCGCCCGATTTCCAGACCAGCCAGGAACGGTCCGGGGCGCGGGTGATCTTGGTCTCGCCGTCGGGAGTGATCCATTGCACTTCGCTCAGATGGGCAGAATCGGCATCGAAGATCACCTTCGAAACCCAATCCGACGGCGGACGGCGGAATACCCGTTGGAAATCGCCGCGCGCCAGGTACACGGAGTCGGAGCCCAAGCGTCGGATGTAGGTGTGATTGAAATCGGAACCCTGCTTGCCCATGACGAATTGGGCTTGGGGCTGCCCGTGGGAGAAAAACTGCATGATGGTGCCTTTGACGGTATCCACCTCGAAGGTGCGGTGCCGGTCGCTACGCGTGGCGATCATGTTCTCCAGCACCATTTCGTTGGTGGTTCGGAAAATCTCGGAGATGATCCGTGGATCCGATTGATATGACCAGTCGGGGAACACAACCACCCAGTCGGCGCCGCGGCGCACCAGATGTGTCCAAGTGGCGGCCCGGATGGCGATCGAATCGGTGGTCAGAGAGTCGGCATGGAAGAATTCGCGCCGTTCCGTCACCGAGAGGTCGCGATGCTCGGAGCGGGAGTAGAAAAACCACGCTCCCCAGAGAATAACAACCAGGACGATGAGTATGGCTGTGCTGCGTTTCATCGGTCGTTCGCTCATGATCCGAATCCGATCAGGAAACCGCTTATCCGAGTTTGCGGCGGCGACGGCTCTGCCAGCGCCAGACGCCAAACACGATTACCAGGAAGGGCGGCCCGAAGACATTGGCATACTTGATCAGTTGCTTGGTCCCATCCGAGACCTCCACCAGAGGGCGCGTGGTGACGTCGCGGGAACGGATCGTGATCAGTCCCTCCTCTTGCGAGAGCCAGTCGACGATATTCATGAAGAATTCGAGATTTGACCCGCTCCGGACTCCCTGATCGGAACAAAAATCGGCGTCGCCGATCACGACGATCCGGCTGTCTTCGATCTTCGACAGCGTGGGCGGCAACGTCGCCGTATTCACGCCGGAATCGGCCGGCGGCCCCTGCGTAAAGGCCGAGGTGAAAGCCCCCTGAATGACGCCGGCCAGGACCTGCCCTTTGCGGTCAAAGGAGGCCTTCTCGAAGGGCTGCATCGGGCTGATGTAGTAGGGCATCCGCCGCAGACCGGTATGTTCCGAAGACCAGCAGATGGGATGGAATGCCGCGCCCACGGAGTCGGCGAGCGTTGTGTCGAGCGGACTGACGAAGGGAAAATCGACCTGCTCCAGATCTTTGCCGATCAGAACGTCCTTGTTAAAGCGGTGCACTTCCGGCATGAAAGGATACTCGACGACGTTCTGGAAGCGGATGAATCCCTGCGTCTGGGTGACACCGATCTTGGCGCACCGGGTATCAAGCACCAGACCGGAGGTCACCCGGATGCCGTAATGCGCCAGGAATCCCGGCCAGTTGGTGTGGCGATCGGTGGCCTCCTGTTTCTGCAAATCAGTCGACACCGGGTCGTAGAAGACGCCCAGCTTCCCCCCGTGCATGAGGAACTGGTCGATGGCGTACTGGTCCCAAGCCTTGATCGAATCGGCCGGGCCAATGATCAGAAGTGTGCTGATCGTGCTGTCAATCAGACGTCCCGGACGAATCGACACGGCGCGGGTGTCGTATAGCTGCTGCAGCGACTGCGAGACTGTCTGCATCTGGTCTGACAGTGCTGGTTCGCCGTGCCCGGAGAGAAATCCGACGACGGGCACCGTGCGGGCCGTGATCTTGCGGATGGCGCTGGAGATTTCATATTCGAGGTTGCTGGTCGATTGGACGACCGGGATGATCTCGTGCTTGTCGGCGTAGAGGAAGGCCACGCCCATGTAGACTTTCTTCAGTTCGACCTTGTCCTTTTCATAGGACTGCACCTGCATCGGCGGGATGCCCAATCCCTGGGCTTCCTTTTCGCGGTCCGTCTTGGTCGGATCGATGAACTCAAAGTGCAACTTCCCGCCCGAATAGGCGCGATATTCGTACAGTTGGTCCTTCAGATAGCGGGCGTTGGCGTTATAGGGCGCCGGCAGGTCCTCGGAGAAATACAACTTGACCACAATCGGGTCATCGAGCGATTCGGCGAGATGGCGCGACGCCGGCGACAGCGAGTACAGGTGCGCCTGGGTCAGATCGAACCGGGTGAAGATGAACAACCCGATCAGATTGACCGCGATCACAATGGCGATCAGAAGCGGCACCGCGGTGAGCGATCCCAGGCCCTTGCGCAGATTTTTCCCCAACGCCATCGCCGTTTATCCCGCCGTCACGCTCAACGCCACTTGCGCGATTCCAAAGTTCGCACCGCCAGAACCAAAAACACGGTGATCAGAGAGCCATAGTAGATCAAGTCCCGCGTGTCCAGAACGCCACGGGCAATGTTCTCGAAGTGATAACTCACCGACAGGTATTCCAACACGGAGGCCACCGGCCCGGGAAAGAAAACCAGCACCTTGTCAAGCATGAAGAAGGCAAAGATCAGCACAAACCCGGTGATGAAGGCAACGATCTGGTTGTGCGTCAGCCCGGATGTAAACATGCCGATCGCGAGGTAACTCCCCCCCATCAACACCAGACCAAAATATCCGCCGATCAGGGCGCCGCGGTCGGGATCGCCCAGAATGGACAGGGTCAGAGGATACGCGAAGGTCAGAAGCAAGGCCGATGCGAGAAGCCCGAGCGCAGCCAGATATTTGCCCAGCACGATCTCCACGTCGCGCACCGGCATCGTCACCAACAGTTCCAACGTCCCGCTTTTCTTCTCCTCGGCAATCAGACGCATCGTGATCGCCGGGACGAAAAAGAGGAAGATGAGAGGGATGATGATGGCGATGACATCGCGCAGATCGGCCTGATTGACCAGAAACAGCCCCGCCGTGAAAAACCACCCCGAGATCAAGAGGAACAAGGTCAGGATGACATACGCCACCGGCGAATTGAAATAACTCTTCAACTCGCGTTGCGTGAATGTCCAAGTGTTGGCCAGCATGTTTGATCTTGTCTTTCGCGGGCGGCCGCACAGGGCCGCCCCTACGAACGCATTCGGGCTCCCGGCATCATGACGAACTCGTCAGCTGCCGGAAGACGTCCTCCAGGCGCACGGCCTCGCGCCGGATTTCCAAAAGAATCCAATGCCGGTCACGGATCAGCGTAAACACCTGCTCGCGCAGATCATGCCCGGCGGCCGTTTCGATGATAAATCGACCGTCGCCAACGCCGGAACCATCGGGCGTTGCCACCCTTGCCGCTCCAGGCAACGACTCCAGCGCGGCGCGAATTTCGTTGGACGGCCCTTTGACTTCGACAAAGATGCGATCCTGTCCACGCGCCGCCGCCCGCAATGAGTTGGGCGTGCCGTCGGCGACGATCTTCCCGCGGTTGATGATCAACACCCGGTTGCAGGTCTGCTCCACTTCGGAAAGAATGTGCGTGCACAGGACCAATGTCTTGGCGCGCCCCAATTCCTTGATCAGATCGCGGATTTCGGCGATCTGATTGGGGTCGAGACCGACCGTCGGCTCGTCCAAGATCAGGATCTCGGGATCGTGGACCATCGCCTGCGCCAGCCCGACACGTTGGCGGTATCCCTTGGACAGTTCGCCGATGTCCTTGCGGACGACCTCTCCCAACCCGCACATGTCGACCATGCGGCGGTTGCGCTGGGCGTGTTCCGACTTGGGGATGCTACGCAGGCGCTGAATGAAGGTCAGATAGTCCAGGACGTTCATGTCAGAATAGAGCGGGTTGTTTTCCGGCAGGTACCCGATCTTGCGACGCACCGACAGGGATTCATCGGCCGCATCATGGCCATCCACCAGCACCTGGCCATCGGTCGGCGGCATGAAGCAGGTGATGATCTTCATGGTCGTCGTCTTCCCGGCGCCATTGGGGCCGAGAAACCCCATGACTTCGCCCGTGGGGATGGTGAAACTCACATCATCCACCGCCTTCGTTGGGCCGTAGTTCTTGGTGAGGTTTTTGACTTCGATCACCGGAGTGGGTCCCTGAGGGATGGGTGGCTATCGGGGCGGAGCCGGCGATGCGGCGAAGGTCGATTCGGGATGTGTGATAGTACTGGACTATGAGAGAAAATCAAGCGCTTTTTGTCCTGGGCATTGCCCTTCAGCGATTTCTATTTCCGCCTAACGCTCTGCCAGCCAATGGGATATGTGCAATGTTCATCGCTTCATCGATCCGCCGGAAGACCGGCGATGGTGCGTTTTTACTGGCCAATAGCTGGTAGGTTCCATGAAATTATATGTGGCTGTCATCCCTGAGGAGGTGGACTATGGCAAGACGATGGTTCTGGGTTGCGATGCCGGCTTTGATCGCGGCTGTGTTGCTGAATGGTTGTTCGTCCGTGTCCCGTCGGCACGATTCGGCGACATCACAGACATCCGAAGCGCGTTCGGATGAGAAAGAACCCAAGACGGGTATGAGCAAGGCGGATGTGCGCGGTCTGTGGGGCGAGCCGCGGGAAGTCGTGCCCGATCCCAAGCTGACGGGCACGGAGACCTGGACCTACGAACGCACCGTGGGCAGCGGCGCCGCCACCGAGGGGCGGTCGGCCCGGGCCGTGGTGCGCCGGACGATCTACCGGCTGACGTTTACGAACGACCGTGTGACGAAGATCGTGAAACAGGTGCTGTAAGCCGGACTCGCGACATATCGACGCCGTAACCATCTCTCACACTGAGACTTGGAGGCGGGGCACCTCCGACGTCAGTCGGTGGGCATTTAGCAGTTGCCCAAAGCCGGAACTAACCCTACTTAATCTGTGTTGAATGTCCGGATGAAAGCCATAGCGCACCATGTTGTCATCGCCGTTTTGGCGACTTGGTTGCCATTGGTAACCCTGCCTGCGTCACTGTGCAAGCTTGGTTGTGCAGTTGGCAACTGTCCGTTCATGGCGCAGCATGGATCGGACGACCGCAGCGAGGGCGCCCTGGCCGGTGGTATCCCTGACTGTTGCGGCGAACATGAGTCGGCAAGCGCGGCGGCCGATAACCATTCCCGTCCTGAACAACGGAAGTCATCCGATGAATGCTGTTGCGGTCGCATCGGCGCGCAGGAGGGATTGCCGGCGACAGATGTTGCCGTCGCACGATCATTCCAGTTCCAGGGTTTTCTCCTCGCAAATTTCCCCGAAACCGAAACCCGGCAAATCAGTCTGATCTGGTCGTCTCCAGGATTTTTCAGCCAGGATCAAAGTCCTCCAATTTGCGACTTCGCCCAGATCAGGGCGAAGCGGGCTCCTCCCATAACTGTCTTCTGCTGATGCTGCCGGCACAGAGACCGATTGGTCTCCGTGTGCCTGCAGGTCGAGCACGGCTTGGCGTCTCGGCCGAACGGCCGGAGATGCTGTGTCGTGATCGCAATCGGTGACAGAAGTCGCAAACGCGCGGGCCAGAGGGCTCGCGGGGAGGAACCATGCAGACAGTCGTGATCATCGCAGTTGTCGTCCTTGCTGCCACTCTTCTCTTGAGGCAGTTGCTTCGCAGAGCAGGGGTCGTTGGTGACACTGCCAATCCGAGCTGCGGCTGCGGATCCTGCAATGAGAATTCAAAGGAAGTGAGTCGGTGAATTCCGCGCCCACGACGCTCTTTGTGCTTCTGCTGTCGGCGGCGTTGTCAGGCGCCTTCAGCGGGGCGGGAGTCGCTTTGGCCAGACCGGAACATAATGGGGCCAGTCCACAGCTCCACAGTCAGTCAAGCGCTTTGGATGAGAATGGAACCGGTGAGTCGACGGCGTCGCCAGACGATACGGCAGCATCGGCGCCCACGCTGGTTCCCGGATCAGCGTTGTTCGCATCCCAGATAACCCTCGAGCAAGCAGTGCGGGAGGCGCTGACCAATAATAAGGAACTTCAGGTGAAGCGGTTGGCGGTCAAGACCGTGGAGGCAGAGCGACTGAAGGCTCACCTGTGGTCATCGTCAAATCCCGAACTGGAAGTCGACGCCGTTTCGGATCTGTTGACAGCCAACACCGGGGAAGGTACCCTACAACTTGGACTCAGCCAGGAAATCGAGCTCGGAGGTCAGCGGGGCCATCGCACGTCGATTGCCGACGCTCACATTGAGCTGGCCCGTTTGGAGCTTGCTGTTGCTGAGGAAACCCTGAGGCGGAACGTCAGAGCCGTATTCTACTCGGTGCTTCTGGCGCAACAGAGACTGTCCTTCGTGGACCACGTGGACAGTCTTGCGTCGGCGCTCAGAGACACCGCCGCAGTCCGCGTCACCGGCGGTTTTCTCCCCAAGTCCGAGTTGACTTTCCTCGATCTCGATCGGGCTTCTTCCAGGACCAGCGTCCACAGAACGCGAGCAGCGCTCGCCGAGGCGCAGACGCAGTTGATGTGGTTGATCGGCGGGACGACAGACAGCGCCCTTGAAGCAGTGGGTGAAGTTCCTTATGAAGTTTTGTCTCTCAGCGAGGATAGTATCGTCGCGTTGGCGGTCGCTCATAGGCCGGAATTGCAGGAGAGCAGACTGCGGCAACGGCTCACGTCCGCTGAGCTTGGTCTGGCATACGGCGAACGGATCCCGAACCTCCGGCTCGGCGCGTACTACTCCCGCCAACGATCCGTGTTCGGGTCGAACAACTTCATCGGATTTGGCTCCGGCGGTCATGGCCTGAAAGACACCGACCACCTGTTCGGGATCAAATTCAGCGTGCCTCTGCCTTTGATCGACAAACGTCGTTCCGAAATCGCCCGATCTCGCAGCCAGGTGGAAGTGAACACGGCCGCACAACAGAGCGCCGAAAGCCAGATTCGCAATGAGGCCCGCAGCGCCGTCAGAGTGCTCAAGTTTTCCGAAATGTCGGTTGCGCTTCTTCAGGGGGTGTTACCTGAGTCCGATTCACTGTTCCAGTCGCTGCAGAACGCTTACGCACAGGGGCGTCTGACGGTCGCGGACTACTTGCCCCAGAAGGATCGACTTCTCGGCACACGGCTCAATCTGCTGGACGCCTACAGCGCGTACGTACTGGCCCAAAAAGAGTGTGAGCGCGCCGTCGGAATTGATTGGAATCGAATCCGCCACGGAGGAGACTGATGAAACGATTGACCGATCATCGATCGGCTCGAGGACGAACATTGAGAGACTGGCCGGCGATCATGGTCTGTCGTCTGGCGGAAATCGCAGTTTTCGGCCTCTTGACAACCGGCGTGTTGCATGCGCATGGCGGCGAAGATCACGGGGATGCCGGAACCCCGACGCAGCCGGCATCAAGTCGGCGTGTGGCTTCAGCCCGGAGCGACAACTTTGAAATCGTTGTCGAGTATTATGGCGTCATAGAACCAGGAAAGGAAACAAGTCTCGCCATATACCTGTCTGATTATGAAACCAATGCGCCGGTCGCCGGCGCCACAATAGAACCAAGCATAAGCGGCTTGGACAACGTGGCGGCTTCGGCCACCGCTGAAAGGGATCCCGGTCTGTACAACCTCTCTGTAACATTCCCCAAAGCCGGGGATTACGACCTGCTGTTTGATATCACGTCGGCGGACAATTCAGACTTGATCGAAGTGAAGGGGATTAAGGTCGGCGCTGACCAGACCACGTCGCCGAAGGTGGAGAGCCGCAGCGTGTGGCCTTTTATCGGGGCAGGAAGCATCGCTCTCCTGATCGCCGCAGTTGTCATTTTCGCTCGTGGTCGAAAGGGCGCGAAACGTTCGATGAGCACCGCGGGTGTCTCGTTGCTCGTGCTTGGTCTGTTGTATCACGGGGACGCTGCAAGTGCCCCCGTTTCGGCAGGCACCCCGGGCTATATGCCGAAAGGTTCTCAGTTCTTGCTCGGTGTCAGAACGGTCCCAGCCAAAAACCAGGCCGTGAGCCGGCAGATTGCTGCGCTCGGACGCGTTGTCGCGCCCCCAACGAGCCAGGTACAGGTGTACCCCCCTCAATCCGGAATGCTGACCGCGATGAAAGATGCCCCCTACCCCAGCCAGGGTGACCGGGTAATGAAAGGCCAGCCGATCGCCGTCTTGCAGGTCCTGGATCAGTTCGTGATCCGCGCTCCCATCAGCGGGATTGTCAGCGCGGTCCACGCAGTGCCCGGCGAACAGGTGGATCCGTCACACGAGCTGTTCACCATTTACGACTTCACCAAGGTCTGGGTCGAAGCCAACCTGTTTGAGAATGACCTGATCCATCTTGAACTGAGGCCGGCGGCGACGCTGATGGTAGACATGTATCCTGGCGAATCGTTCCCCACGCGGTTTGTCAACTTCGACAACATCGTCGACCCCGCCACCCGAACACTGAAAGCGATTTACGAGGTTGCGAACCCCAAAATGACTCTGCGGCCCGGGATGCTCGTGGATGTCCACATCGCATCGGAGAGTCGGACGGACGCGCTGGTCGTCCCGACCGGTTCCATAATGGATTGGGAGGGCACGAAAGTCGTTTTCGTGCACATTCAGCCGGAGATCTTCGAGATGCGGCCGCTCAAAATTCTCGGCTACTACGGTGATTGGGTGGCCGTCGAAGGACCATTGGTCGAGGGGGAGCGCGTGGTCACCACCGGCGCCTACGAACTGCTCAATATCCCGCACCGCACGGCGGAAGGACGGTCCCGGTGATTAACGCGATCCTTCGATTCGCCCTGACACACCGGATGTTGACGCTTTGCGCGTTCTTGATCGTCCTCATTCTTGGCGTTGTTACGATTGTCAACGCGCCCGTCGATGTTCTGCCGGATCTGAACAAAGCGACCATAACCGTGATAACGGAATCGCCCGGCCTGGCGCCCGAAGAGGTGGAAGCGCTGGTGACGCTGCCGTTGGAAACATCGATGAACGGCGCCACGGGTGTCGAGCGCGTGCGCTCGACTTCGGGGATCGGTCTGTCGGTCATCTATGTCGAATTCGCCTGGGGCTCCGACATCTATCTGGACCGTCAGCTTGTCGCCGAGCGGCTCCAGCTGGCCAAAGAACAGCTGCCCAAGGGCATAACGCCGATTATGGCTCCCATCTCCTCGATCATGGGAGAAATCATGTTGCTCGGACTGGTCAGCAAAGAGGACAAAACAAGCCCCATGGAGCTACGTACCCTCGCTGATTGGGTGTTGCGTCCCCGCTTCCTCACCGTTCGCGGCGTGTCTCAGGTCACCCCGATCGGCGGTGTGGTCAAACAGTATCAGGTATTGGCCAGGCCGCGTCGTCTCTGGAACTACGGAGTCACCCTGGAGGAAGTGGAAAAGGCGGCCTCTTCATTCCAGGGAAACACCACCGGTGGATATCTGGAAAGCAAGAGCCAGGAGTATCTCATCCGGAATCTCGGGCGGACTTCTTCTGAGGAGGACTTGGGTAACACGGTCGTCGCCTATCGCAACGGGACTCCCATTCCCCTCAAGGAAGTCGCGAGCGCGCAAGTCGGCGGCCGGGTAAAACGGGGCGACGCGAGCATCAACGGAAAGCCCGGTGTCATTCTGTCGATCTACAAACAACCGGGATCCAATACAGTCCAACTGACGCGTGAAATTGAAAAAGCAATCGACCAACTGAAAGCCGGTTTGCCGCCCGATGTTGCTGTCGTTCAGCTTTTCAAGCAATCCAACTTCATCCAAACCGCCATTCGCAATGTCGAGGACGCCCTCCGGGATGGATCAATCTTTGTCACGCTGGTCTTATTTGTCTTCCTGCTGAATTTTCGCACGACCGCGATCACGCTGACGGCGATCCCGCTGTCATTCGCGATCACCGCTCTGTTCTTTCACCTCGCGGGGCTGTCGATCAACACCATGACCCTGGGCGGCCTGGCCGTCGCAATCGGTGAATTGGTCGACGATGCAATCGTTGACGTTGAGAATGTTTTTCGCCGATTGCGAGAGAACAGGCGGCTCACCGCCCCTCTCCCGGCCCTCCAAGTGATTTACAACGCGTCTCGAGAAGTTCGAAACTCCATTGTCTTTGCGACGATCCTTGTAATTCTCGTGTTCATCCCTCTGTTCTCGTTGTCGGGCATCGAAGGCCGCCTGTTTGCGCCGCTTGGCCTCGCGTATATCGTTTCCATTCTCGCCTCCCTGCTTGTCTCACTGACCGTCACGCCGGCTTTGTGCTACTACCTGCTGCCCAAAGGCAGACTCATCGAGCGTAAAGAGGGCTTCCTCGTGCGCTGGTTGAAGAAGATTGACCGCCGGCAGCTCGGGATCACACTGGCCCACCCGCTCAAGGTCATGGCGGTGGCTGCCATCCTGGTGCTCGTCGCGATTGGGGGCGTGACTTTCCTGGGACGGGAATTCCTTCCACCGTTCAACGAGGGGACCGCCACGATAAACGTGCTCGCTTCACCGGGAACGTCACTTTCGGAATCCAATCGCCTCGGGACGCTGGCTGAGAATCTCTTGCTCACGGTACCCGAAGTCTCGGTCGTCGGACGCCGGACTGGCCGGGCCGAACTCGATGAGCATGCCGAGGGAGTGCACTACAGCGAGATCGACGTTGATTTCAAACCCTCGAAGCGCAAGCATGAAGAAGTGCTCGCCGATGTGCGCGACAAGCTCGTTCAGATACCGGGAGTAGTCGTGAACATCGGTCAACCGATCTCGCATCGGCTCGATCACCTGCTCTCCGGTGTGAGGGCGCAGATCGCCGTCAAGCTCTTCGGAGTCGATCTGGCGACCCTGCGCACGAAAGCGACGGACATCGAATCAATCATGAAAACCATACCGGGAATCGTTGACTTGCAGATTGAAAAGCAAGTCTTGATTCCCCAGGTGAAAATCCAGGTGGATCGTGACAAGGCGCTCAAGTACGGTGTTCAGGCGGGCGCGTTGACCGAATTCCTCGAGACTGCCCTGAACGGGAAAGTCGTTTCCCAAGTGTTGGAGGGTCAGCGAACATACGATGTCCTCGTGCGTTTCTCCGATGACAGCCGCTCGGATCTGGATGCGATCCGTCACTCGCTCATCGATACGCCCTCCGGAGTCAAAGTGCCCCTGGAGAATCTGGCCACGGTGCTGGAATCCAAAGGGCCGAACATGATCGCTCGCGAGAATGCGCAACGCCGGATCGTCGTTTCCTGTAATGTCGCCGGCCGGGACTTGGGCAGCGTCATCGCCGATCTGCAGCGCAAGATCGGAAGTCAGATTGCCCTTCCGACGGGATACTTCGTCACGTACGGCGGTCAGTTCGAAAGCCAGCAGGCGGCGACACGCAAGATCGGCCTTCTCGGCCTCCTGTCCCTCGTGGGCATGATTCTTGTGCTTTACTCACACTTCAAATCGATGAC
>JACQDE010000010.1 GCA_016201285.1 Acidobacteriota bacterium
GCGAACAGGGAAGGAACTCAGCCGTGCGCAAGAATAAAACACGGATACCACCGGAACCAAAAGCCGCTCCGTGCAGACTCACGTTGACTCGCAATGGCACCCGCATCGAAAAAATCACCCGTTCTTCAGCACCCTGCTAGTGCTCAGTGTGCTCATTTTCATCGGGGCAGTGATAATGGGCAGTACTCTATCCGCAGGTTTAGCAGCTTTTTTCGCCGCTCCCTTTTTGGCGAACCGGATTTTTTACAAGCGTAATCAGGAGAAGCTGCGCCAAGTGGCATTGAATTCCGAAAAGGTTCTCATCTACCTCTATCAATTAGGAAAGCTGGGCGTGATGGATTCCTCCGGAAAAACATTTTGGTGTCACAAGGCATGACAGTTTTCGCGATAATCGCGCTGCTATTGTTCGCAATCTTGGCCTTTGTCTGGCATTCCAAACGACAGAACGCAAAGATGGCACTCTTCATTGAAAAAGCAATCCAAAAGTACTGCGAAAATGAAAGTCCGGCCCCCCTGAAGTACATCGTGATTGCATACTCAACCACAGTTGGTCCGACAAGGAATCAGGTGGTGTGGGATCCGCTTCTAATGGCGAGCGGGAAAGTTGCGGAAATTCAAGACGCAACCGCCAAAGAAGCTACCCGGGCTCGACTTCACAAAATAGAGCAAACGCTGCTCTCCAAGGAGTGGACCTTTGGCGATAGCCTTAGACTCAAGCGCGAACTCAGCCACGATTGTTTCGTGGCTTGGCGAAAGTTCGACGTGACCGTCTTTGACCGAATCTAGCTTGGTGAAGGCGTAGCTAGTTGCGCCTAGCGCGCAGCAAGTGTAGCAGAGCGAAAAACATGCTGAATTACCAACAGACTTACTCTCGAATGGGCGATGATGACCTACTCCGGCTGGCGTCACAGTGGCAAACTCTAACAGAACCTGCACAAGCGGCCCTCGGCGCTGAGCTAGAGAGCAGGAGCCTGAAAGGCGAATTCGAGGCAGCCCGCCGGACCGCTTCTGAAAGACTAACAGCGCAGACGGCATTGTCAAGTGCTCCGTCCAGAGCAGAAAAGGTGATGTTCAGGCTATTTGTTTGCAGTGCGGTGTCCGCTGTATTGTTTCGCACGATCTGGCCCCACGTTTTCGACCTCAGCAAAAAGATCCAACTCGGTTTGTACGAGATCGTCGTGGGAATCAGCGACAGTTTCCTGCTTTGGCTCATCATTTGGCTCGTGCTTCGTGGGAGACGCATCCGTAAGGGAGCTCAAGCCTAACCTGCCCCAAGCTGGTCCACTCCGAGGGTGCACGTACCAGAGTTCTGAAATCGTCCCCTAGGGCGCGCCATTTCTCCATGTACAACGTAAGTGTCCTTTAGGTTCTCTTCAGGTCTTAGGAAGGAGGCTGCGACACTTCAGTTCATATCTTCCGTTAGCGGATTCAGGACGCATCCTTGCGCCCTGCCGCCGCTCTCCATATACTTATGCGCCGCCGCTGGAAAGCTTTCCGATATCGCGCGTTCCGGCTGCATCCATTCGCCATCATACCGGGCAAGAGAGGACGCCATGGCCACCGTCAAGAACGAGTTGAACGTCTACGAATCCGCCGCCGCGCGTTTCGAGCTTGCCGCGCAGAAGCTGAGTCTCGAGCCCGGCCTCTACAAGTATCTTCAGCATCCCAACAAGGAAATTACCGTGTACATTCCGGTGGGCATGGACGACGGCCGCTTGGAAGTCTTCATCGGCTACCGCGTGCACCATTCCATCGTCCGCGGCCCGTGCAAGGGCGGCATCCGCTTCGACCCCGGCGTCACCCTCGACGAAGTCCGCGCGCTCGCCGCGTGGATGACCTGGAAGTGCGCTGTGGTGGACATCCCCTTTGGCGGTGCCAAGGGCGGCGTCATCTGCGACCCCGCAAAGCTCTCCCGCGGCGAACTCGAGCGCATCACCCGCCGCTACACCGCCGAGCTGATTGACTGGTTCGGACCCGAGCGCGACGTCCCAGCCCCCGACATCGGCACCAACGAGCAGACCATGGCCTGGGTGATGGACACCTACTCCATGCACATGCGCCACACCACCACCGCCGTGGTCACCGGCAAGCCCTTCGACATCGGCGGCTCCCGCGGGCGCAAGCAGGCCACCGGCCGCGGCTGCATGATGGTCTGCGACAAGGCCCTCGAACACCTCAAAATGAAGAAGGAAGGCTGCCGCGTCATCGTGCAGGGCTTCGGCAACGTCGGCTCCTGGGCCGCGCGCCTGATGCACGAAGCTGGCTACAAAGTCGTCGGCGTCGCGGACATCCACGGCGCGCTCTACAACGAAAACGGCCTCGACGCCACCAAGCTCATGGATTGGGTCCACGTCCAGCGCAAGCCTCTGCCGGAATTCCCCCAGGGCGGCACGAAAATGTCCTCTACTGATGTCCTCTTCCAGCCCTGCGACATCCTTCTTCCCGCGGCCACGGAGAACCAGATCACCAGTAAGAACGCCCATCTGGTCCAAGCGAAAATCCTCTGCGAGGCCGCCAACGGCCCCACCACCGCTCTCGCTGACGACATCCTCGAGAAGAATGGTGTCTTCGTCATCCCGGACATCCTCGCCAACGCCGGCGGCGTCACCGTGAGCTATTTCGAGTGGGTGCAGGACCGCATGGGCTTCTTCTGGCGCGAGAACGAGGTCAACGAGCGCTTGCAGGACGTCATGGACCGCAGCTTCAACTACGTGGTCCGTTACGCCGGCGAGCACAGCGTCCAGAACCGCATCGCCGCCTACATGCTCGCCATCGACCGCGTGGCCACCGCCCTCAAAATGCGCGGCATCTACGCCTGACACCCGCCTTTAGGCGGGCATTTTCGTAGAGGCGCGTCTTCGCTCCCGCTTTTGTTCTTTACTTCCCGCTTGTGCGGTAGAATCTCCGGCAGAGGCAATCACCGTTATGAAGATCAAGGTCGTGGTCCACCAAGCGGAAGAAGGCGGCTACTGGGCTGAGGTACCCGCCATCCCCGGCTGTGCTACGCAGGGCGAAACGTTTGAGGAACTTCTTCAAAATCTGTACGAGGCGGTCGAAGGGTGCCTCTCTGTTGATATCCAGCAATCGACGTCCAGAGCCAATGACCGTGTGCTGGAAATCGTTGTATGAAATCGATTTCTGGCAGGGAACTCGCCAGAATCGCTGAACAGCATGGCTGGAACCTCCTCCGCATTCACGGCAGCCATCACATCTACGGCACATCAGGTAGTAACGTCCGCCTTTCCATTCCCATCCACGGAAACAAACCCCTGAAGATTGGCTTGCTTAAGCACCTCCTCAAACTGGCTGGCCTTTCGGAAACAGACCTGGAGTAAGACTTTCACTGCCCGCCCCTGAAACGCTCGAGCGCCCGTCTTTAGACCAGCCCTTCTTTTGTGTGCTTGCCCTCCTATTCCGGTGCCTCTGTTTCGAATAATCCTTTCGTTCGACTTTTCGACTTCCGGCAATCGGCTCTTGCCTGTAAACTGTCGCTGCTTGCGATCCGCTGGTCTCTGACGCATGTTGCCCGACTCCATCACGCCCGGCGCGCTGAAGTCCGAAGACGAGCACCGCCGCGACATCTGCACCGTCGGCCGCTGGGTGCACGCCCGCGGCTACGTGGCCGCCACCGACGGCAACATCTCCGTGCGCCTCGACCCCAAGCGCGTGCTCACCTCGCCCACCGCCATCAGCAAGGGCATGATGACCCCCGATGACTTGGTTATCACCGACATGGACGGCAAAAAGCTCTCCGGCCGGCGCAATGCCAGCTCCGAGCTGGCCATGCACCTGCTCATCTACAAACGCCGCCCGGACGTTCACTCTGTCTGCCACGCGCATCCGCCGGGGGCCACCGGCTACGCCGCCGCCGGCATCGCGCTCAACAAAGCGCTGGTCAGCGAAGTGGTGCTCTCGCTCGGCTGCATCCCGGTGGCGAAATACGGCACGCCGGGCACGCCCGAGCTCACCGAGGCGCTCGAGCCGCTGGTCCCCAGCTACGACGCCATTCTCATGGCCAACCACGGCGTGGTCACCTACGGCCCCGATTTGCTCACCGCCTGGTTCCGCATGGAGACCACCGAGCATTTCGCCCGCGTTTCCCTGGTCACCGAGCTTCTCGGTAAACAGGTCTTGCTTTCCAGCGAGGATGTGGAAAAATTGCTCGCGGCACGGGCCCGCTATGGCCTGGCCACCGCGGCCCAGGTCGGCCCGGCGTGCCCGGTCACTGCGGACACCCCGTCTGCGGATCGCGTCACGCTTTCGCGCGATGAGCTCGAGGCGCTGATCGAAGACGCTGTCCGCCGCGACCGCTCGCATCGCTGACGTAGCGCCGGGGTTACCCCGGCGCCGGTTTTCGGTTCTGGGTTCTCTGGTTGTCATGCTGAGTCCCGATGGTTTGGATCGAGACCAAGCATCTCTCTTGCGCTGTTCGGTTTTCGAGTTTTAGTGGTTCGTGGAGGAAACGAATGGGTGAAGCACTGGGAATGATCGAGACGCGCGGTTTCGTGGCCATGATCGAGGCCTCCGACGCCATGGTCAAGGCCGCCAAGGTCACGCTGGTCGGCTGGGAAAAAATCGGGTCCGGCTACGTCACCGCCATGGTCCGCGGCGACGTTGCTGCCGTCAAGGCCGCCACCGACGCCGGTGCCGCTGCCGCGCGCCGCGTCGGCGAGCTCATCGCCGTCCACGTGATCCCGCGGCCGCACCAGTCGCTCGAGGACGTGCTGCCCATCGGCAAGTCGATGGCCGCCTCCGCGAAGTAATTTCGCGGACGCCTTGTAGGGCGGGGTTTCAACCCCGCCGTACGCCGACTCGCCACGAAGGGGCTTCAGCCCCTGAAGTACGCTTGTCATTCCAGTCCCGATGTTTTTCATCGGGACGAGAAATCCGCTGTTACGGCCCGCCGCCTGGGCTTTGCGGCCGTCATGCTGAGTCCCGGTGGTTTCTTTTGGGACGAAGCATCTCTCTTACAGTTTTCGCTTTTCGGACTTCTTGCTCCATGAACCGGGCGCCCAATTCGCTGCCTCTTTTCTATTTTCTGACATGATTCTCGCCCGCATCGTCGGCACCGTCGTTTCCACGCGGAAAGACCCGCGCCTGGAGGGCAAGAAACTTCTCATCGTGAAGCCCATTTCGCCGGAAGGCGCCGACGAAGCCGGCTACCTCATTGCCGTAGACACCGTCGGCGCGGGCGCCGGCGAGACCGTGCTCATCGTTTCCGGCAGCTCCGCGCGCATGGCCGCCGAGTGCAAGGACCGCCCGGTGGACGCGGCCATCGTCGGCATCGTGGACACCGTCAAGCTCGATTCCCAGCGCGAACCCGAATTAGCCGCGGCGAGAAAGAAATAGAAGTCGGGACGTCTTTGCAGGAAAATCAGATGATGAAATATCGCGTACTTCTTGAGCCGGATCTCGAAGCCGGGGGGTATATCGTTAGCTGTCCAGCACTTCCCGGCTGCCATTCGCAGGGTGAAACTCGCGAAGCAGCGCTTGCTAATATTCGCGATGCGATCGAAGGGGTGCTTGCCAGCCTAAAAAACCGGAATCTGCCGCTCCCCTTCGTCGAACTGCTTTAGCAATGCAACTCGGGCGCATCATCGGCACCGTCGTCTGCACCGTAAAAAACCCTTCGCTGGAAGGGAAGAAGCTCCTGCTCGTCCAGCCCATCAACCGCTACGGCAAAGACAAAGGCAAGCCGCTGGTGGCCGTGGACTCCGTCGGCGCCGGCGCCGGCGAAACCATCTACTGGTGCAAGGGCCGCGAAGCCAGCTATCCCTTTGCGCCCAACGAAATTCCTACCGAAGCCACCATCGTCGGCATTGTGGATTCGATTAACGTACCCGCAGAGGGAATGAAATGACCCGGTTTTCGATTATCGCTTTTCGGTTTTCGTTGTCACTATGCTGATTGCTCGCGTCATCGGCGACGTCGTCGCCACACAAAAATCGCCCTCCCACGAGGGCCGCAAAATCCTTGTCGTGCAGCCGCTCAACCTCGACGGCTCCGACCGCGGCGACGCCATCCTTGCGCTCGACGCGGTGCAAGCCGGCGTGGGCGACCGCGTGCTCCTCGCCACCGAGGGCTGGGGCGCCATGACCGCCGTCGGCCGCCCCAACTCCCCCATCGACACCGCCGTCATCGGCATCATCGACGCCATCGACCTCCACGGCAAGAAATAAGTCCGCAGACTACGCAGATTTCGCAGATAGAGAATCGAAAATAGAAAATAGGGTTTCGCATTGAGGTTTTCGGCCTATTTCCAATTTCCTCTTTTCTAATTTCTATTTTCTGTTTTTTCTCTGCAACCCTGTCACTCTGAAACACTGCCACTCTTTAACCCTTCAACCCTTTAACTTTTTAACTTTCTCCGTTATGATTTGGCACACATGCGAACTCAGATGGCTTCCCCGGCGCCGTTGGACCGCGCTGCGCTCGAACGCTCGGTCGCTCCCTTTGGTTTCAGCCGCAATCTGCCTCAGGAGGCTTACACCTCGAAGGCCGTGCTGAACTGGGAGCTGCGCCATCTCTACGAATCCGCATGGGTCTGCGTGGGCCGCGCCGACGATCTCGCCCAGCCCGGCGACTACCGCGCCATCCGCATCGGCGACGACGGTATCATTCTCGGCCGCGACGATGTGGGAACCCTCCGCGGCTTCTACAACGTCTGTTCGCATCGCGCCCACGAGCTCATCGAACCCGGACAGTGCACCAGCTCGCGCCATCTCCGCTGCGCCTATCACGGCTGGACCTACAACCTCGACGGCTCGCTCAAGGTCGCGCCGCGCGCCAGCGACCTCCCCGGCTTCGACCCCGCCGTCTTCGGCCTGCCGCCGGCCCGCGTCGAGCTGTGGCACGGCTGGGTTTTCGTCAACGCTTCCGGCGACGCCCCGCCGCTCGCTGACTGGGTCGGCGACCTCGAAGAAATTGTGGCCCCCTACGCGCCCGAGCGCCTCCGCCTGGGCGCCGAGAAAACCTACGACGTCGCCACCAACTGGAAGCTCATCCACGAGAACTATCACGAGTGCTACCATTGCCCCACGATCCACCCGCAACTCTGCCGCGTCAGCCCGCCCGATAGCGGCGTCAACATCGACCGCTCTGGCGCCTGGATCGGCGGCAGCATGTCTCTCGCCGAGCACGCTGTCACCATGTCCATGAACGGCGCGAGCAACGGCGCGATGCTCCCCGGCCTTTCCACCGAGCAGCGCCGCAAGCTCGAGTATTACGCCGTGCTCCCCAACATCTTCATCAGCCTCCATCCCGACTACGTCCTCACACATCGCATCGAGCCGGTCGAGCCCGGCCGCACCAGGATTGAATGCCAGTGGCTCTTCCCGCCCGAAGCCTTCGAAAAAGAAAACTTCTCGCCCGATTACGCCTTCGAATTCTGGGACCTGACCAATCTTCAGGACTGGAAAGCGATCGAGTCCGTCCATCGCGGCGTCTCTTCCCGCGGCTACCGCCCCGGCCCGCTCGCGCCCAAAGAAGACGCCGTTTATCGCTTCGTCACCCGCATCGCCCGCGCCTATCTCGACGGCGGCATCTCCCTCGCCGCCCCCGCGCCTGCCGCCCTCCGCTGACCCAGACGACGCTGTCATCCTGCGCGAAGCGAAGGATCTCTCTTGTCCTTTCTTTTTCTGCGCTTCTCTCTGTCGTTTGTGCCTCTGTGGTGAAATCTTTTTCCCCGTTCCTCATTTCGTCATTTCCCTGCGTTGACACCCGCTCCCCGCTCCTGAATAATCGCTGCCGATGATCGGCCATCTTCGCGGCACTCTCATTGACAAGCGCCCCAACCAGGTCCTGCTGGACGTGGCCGGCGTGGGCTACCAGGTGCAGATCCCGCTCTCGACGTTTTACGCGCTCGGCGAACTCAAAGACGAAGTCGCGTTGCTCATCCACACCCACGTCCGCGACGACGCTCTGCTTCTCTACGGCTTTCTCACCGCCCGCGAAAAGCATTTCTTCGAGCTGCTGATTTCTGCCTCCGGTGTCGGCCCGTCGCTGGCCTTGAAAATTCTTTCCGGCATGAGCGTGGACGACTTGATCCCCGCCATCCGCGCCGGCGACCTCCTCGCGCTCACGCGCATTCCCGGCGTCGGCAAGAAAACCGCCGAGCGCATCGTCCTCGAGTTGCGCGACAAACTCGCGCAGATGGAAGCTGCCGGGCCTGTGGAGGAAAGGCCGGCCGCCCGCGGCGGGCTCGCCGCCGACGTTGTCTCCGCCCTGCTCAATCTCGGCTACGAGCGCCGCACCGCGGAAAAAGCCGCCGAGGAGGCCCAGTCCCGAGGCTTCGGGAGCGGCACTTCCTTCGAGGCGCTTCTCCGCGCCTCGCTGCAAACTCTCAGCCGCCCCGCCTCGCGCTCGTCGTAGCGGCCGCCTTCTCCGGTTTCAGGAGTCCGATGGACTCCACCGGAGTCCAGAAATCGGACAGGCGGGCACTGTTTTCGTAGGGGCGAGCGGCAGCTCGCCCGCGTCACGCCGGGACGGCGTGACCTTGGAGTGCGGGAGCGAAGCTCCCGCCTTTCTTTTGCGCCGCTGGCCGCCGCAGGTGAGGCTATCAACTACCGACTGTCAACGATCGGCTTGTTTGCCGAGTTCCGAATTTCGAGTTTCTCTGTGACTCTGTGCCTCCGTGGCTGATTGGAGCTTTTCTTGATCGCCATCCTCTGGGAATATTCAGTCCTGTCCGAACACGTGGCCGAATTCGAGCGCCACTACGATTCCTCCGGCACGTGGGTCATTTTTTTCCGCAAGGCCGCCGCGTATCACGGCACGGTGCTCCTTCGCGACGCCGATACGCCCGGCCGCTATATGACGCTCGACCACTGGAATTCCTTCGACGCCTACCAATCTTTCTGCACCGAGCACGAAGCCGAGTACCGCCGCATCGACGCCATGTGCGCCTCTCTCACCGCCTCCGAGCGCTGCCTCGGTCTCTTCACTGTGCTGTAACGCCCGCATCCCGTCGGCTCCTTGCGTTTTGTAGGCGTGCTCCCGAATCCCGAAGCCTCGGGATCGGGATTGCTGCGCCCCGGTGCTGTCATCCTGAGCGCAGCGAAGGATCTCTCTTCCTCTCTTTCTCTCTTTCTCTCTTCTCCGTCTTTCTCCGCGATCTCTGTGCCGCTCCGTGTCCTCTGCGTTAATGTTTTGCTTTTTGTCTCTTTAACCTGTTTTGTCCGCTTTCATCTGTGCTTTCTTCTCTTTGTTTTCGTCTATACTGTGTGCTTCTGTGGCGCCCTGAAAAATGACGGTTCCTCCCCATCGCATCGTTTCCGGCCAGGCGTTCGATCCCGCAGAGCGGGATATCGATGCCTCCGTCCGCCCGCAGAAGCTCGCCGACTTCATCGGCCAGTCCCGGCTCAAGGAGAATCTCGAAATCGCCATCCAGGCCGCGCGTTCCCGCGGCGATGCGCTCGACCACGTCCTGTTCTTCGGCCCGCCGGGCCTCGGCAAGACCACACTCGCGCAGATTCTCGCCAACGAGCTCGGCGTGGTCATCAAGACCAGTTCCGGCCCGCTGCTCGAGCGCAAGGGCGATCTCACCGCCGTGCTCACCTCGCTCGAACCGCGCGAAGTTTTTTTCCTCGACGAAATTCACCGCTTGCTGCCCAGCATCGAGGAAATTCTCTATCCAGCAATGGAGGACTACCGCATTGATCTGGTCATCGGCCAGGGCCCCGGCGCGCGCATCCACGCTTATAAGCTCAACAAGTTCACGCTCGTCGGCGCCACCACCCGCGCCGGATTGATCACCGCGCCACTGCGCTCGCGCTTCGGCATCGTGCATCGCCTCGATTTCTATACCGCTGCTGATCTGCACGAAATCGTTCGCCGCTCGGCAAAAATTCTCAATATTCCGATTGACGACGAAGGCGCGCAGGAAATCGCCCGCCGCAGCCGCGGGACGCCGCGCGTCGCCAACCGCTTGCTGCGCCGCGTCCGCGATTACGCGCAGGTGAAAGCCGACGGAAAAATCTGGCTCAACGTGGCCCGCGAAGCGCTGCAGATGCTGGGCGTGGACGACCACGGCCTCGACGACCTCGACCGCCAGCTTCTGCTCACCATTATTCAGAAATACAGCGGCGGCCCCGTCGGCCTCAACACGCTCTCCGCCTCGCTCAGCGAGGACGAAGACGCCATCGAAGAACTCTGCGAGCCGTACCTCATGCAGATGGGCCTGCTCGATCGCACTCCCCGCGGCCGCGTCGCCACCCCGCTCGCCTACTCCCACATGGGCATCCCCGACACCCGCCCGCAGCATCCGCTTTTCTAATCCGCAGATTTCACAGATTACGCAGAACAAAAGCGAAAATAGAAAATGGAAAATAGAAAATAGACCGTAATCAAGCTTTCTCTTCCTCTTTTCTATTTTCTAATTTCTGTTTTGTGATTTTTCTCTGCGTAATCTGCGTAATCTGTGGATAGAATCTTTCCTTCATGCCCGCCACGAAGACAATTTATCTGTCGTTAGGGTCGAACTTAGGCGACCGCGCCGCCCACCTCACCGCCGCGATTGACGCGCTGGCCTCTGCCGGCATCCGCGTCACGAAGCAATCCTCGTTCTACGCCACCGAGCCCGTGGATCTGCCTACGCAGCAGTGGTTTCTCAACTGCTGCCTTGAAGCGGAAACCGCTCTGATGCCTCGCCAGCTTCTTCACGCCCTGCGCGAAATCACAAAAAACATCGGCGGCAAAAAAATCGTGCGCAAGGGCCCGCGCGCGATGGACATTGATATTCTTCTTTACGGTTCCAGCGTCATCCGCACCGCCGATCTCGAAATCCCTCACCCGCGCCTGACCGCGCGCCGCTTCGTGCTCGTGCCGCTCGCGGAGATTGCTCCTGCGCTCCGCCACCCGCTCCTGAAACGCACCGTAGCCGACATCCTCGCGGTCTGCCCCGACCCCGCCCGCGTCCGCCTCTGGCGCAAACCTGTTGGAACCACAGTCCGGTGTACGGACTCCGGTGGTCCGGTGAAGTTCATCGGGCCCGAAACCAGCAAGACTTAACGCAGAGAAGAGAGAAATCCGAAAGGCAATGAGATCAGTAAAAGCAAAGTGCCCGTTCTTGAGATTCCCGTTTTCTGTCCTCTTGCCTCAATCCGTGTTGATCTGTACTACTAGCCCGGAGTTTCTTCCCGCACCTGCGGGACAAAATTCAATTGGTCCTTTCTTCTCTGCGTGCCTCTGCGTACTCTGCGTTATCCTTTATTTTGGTTGCGGCTGAGCTGCGCTGTGTTCATCTGTGGTTCCTTTCTTTTTTCTTTTCTCTTCTCTTTCCGCGTCCTATACTCCGCCCCTGATACCAAATCTGTCCGAGGAGTCTCCATGCTGCGCAGAAACCTGTGGTTTGCTTTCACTTTCTTGCTGGCCGCCGGGCTTGTTGTTCCCGATGCCGTTGCGCAGTCCGCGCCGGCCGCCGCCGGCGCCTGGGACTATCGCCTGCTCGCCACCAACAAGACCTCGACCATGCAGAAAGAAATGAACCAGGCCGCCGACGCCGGCTTCCGTTTCCAGGGCGTCATGGGTGGCCAGACGGCGTTCGGCGGCAACGAAGTGGTCACCATCTTTGCCAAGCCGAAGGACGCCCCCGCCAAGGGGCACTACAAATACCTGCTGCTCGCCACCAACAGAACCTCCACCATGCAGAAGGAGATGCAGCAGGCTGGTGATGAAGGCTTCGAGTACAAGGGTCAGACCGTCTTCCAGACCGCGTTCGGCGGCCAAGAAGTGGTCGTGATCCTCGAGCGCGATACCGACGTTTCCGCCGGCCGCTGGGAGTACCGCCTACTCGCCACCAAGAAAACTTCCACCATGCAGAAGGAACTTCTCGAGGCCGGTGAGCAGGGCTTTTCTTTTGTCGGCGTCACCGTCGCCCAGACCGCCTTCGGCGGCCCCGAAGTCGTCTGCATCACCCGCCGCCCGGCGAAGTAGAAAAGTGCCATGACTCCACGCCGCCACCGCGCTCGCGTCTGGGGCTTGTCCGTTTTGTTGGCTTGTGCTGCCGCAGCGTTGCTCGCCCAGGGTGCGCCCGACGACTATCTCAACTGGAGCGCCTCACAGGCCGAGTCCATCGGTAAGGAAATGTACGTCAAAGGCCGTGTGGGAGGCATCTGGGATACGCGCCTGCTCAAGACCGAGCGCTCCTACAACTACAAGCTTGCCGCCACCTGGCTCACTCCGCAAGTTATCCGCGCCGCCGCGCGGCTCGAGCAGCTTCGCCAGCGCCTCTCCGTGGACCAAACGCGCGCGCTCGTCGCCGCCGCCGAAGCCGCCGGCGACACCGTCATCATGGTGGAGATCGACCCGCGCGAGGGCTCCGGCGTGATTCCCTCCGATTGGGTGGCGTTTCTTCAGCCAGCGGGCACGACAGATGCGGCCCGCACCGTCTCCGGCGTCAACTCGCCCAGGCTCCGCGACGTCGCTGCTCTCGCCGGCGTCCTCCGTCGCAACTACGACTACGATCGTTTTTGGGTGATCTTTCCGCTGAAAACTTCTTCCGGCCAGCCCCTGTTCTCCGCTTCCGACCGTGAAGCCGAACTCATCGTCCGCATCTACGATAAGGAGGGACGTGTGCACTGGCCCATCCTCGACTCCATCCGGCAGCGGCTGGCGGCCCGCGCCTCCGCGAAATAGATGCGACCTGCGGCGGCAGCGTGCGTTGCTAATGGACGCAAGGCGAAAACAGAAAAGGGAAAATAGAAAAGAGGCTGCCAACTTAGATGGGCGGCCTCTTTTCCATTTTCTATTTTCTGTTTCTGTTAGCTGGTTTTCTGAATCTTCACCCAGTGCAGCATCATCGTCCGCTGCGCCAGCGACTCCAGCTCGATTTCGGCATAGCGGCCCTGTGAGGTCTGCCGCCACCGGTACACGCCCGGCTCGCTTTCTTCGTTCACGCGCCCGCGCAGCGGTTCGAGGAACTCCCGCGCCTCCTCGATCGTCGCCCGCTCCTGCGTGCGCGGCCGCGCCAGCGCCTCCACCACGTAGCTCTTTAGCAGCTTCGGCCAGTACACCCGGAAAAGCGGTTCGGACGCGAACGCGTCGCTCCACGCCACCTCGCCGCCGTATGCCACCACCACGCCGATCACGCGCTCGCCCTTCAGCCCGGAAGTCGCTTTCTCAAAGCGCCGCGAGATTTCTTCGGCAAACGCGTCCACGGACTTGCCCACGCGCGACCCGTGGTACACCTTGGCGTACGATTCCGACCGCGCGGATTCGACGATCACCGTGTTGAGTGTTTCCCGCGAGAGTTCCGGTGCCGCTGCTCTTGGCGCAATCCCGCCGCCTGCGCCTCCACCGGAGACAGTCGTGCTGGTCGTCCCGCTGCGCACCGCGGCCCACACTCCGTCCTGCTTCTGCTCGACTGCGGCTCTTTCCCGCACGCTCGGGTGTACAATGAATTTCGACGCCGAAAACTGCATCGACGCGCCCGTCCACCGCCCGTGTTCCACGCAGAACACGTCCAGCGGCAAGGGCACCGCGCCCGGCGGCACGATGCG
This sequence comes from Acidobacteriota bacterium, assembly GCA_016201285.1. Taxonomy (GTDB): domain Bacteria; phylum Acidobacteriota; class Terriglobia; order Acidiferrales; family UBA7541; genus JACQDE01. The sequence goes on from JACQDE010000010.1 coordinate 13,497, forward strand.
GTCTTTGGCGATCACGCGGTCTTGTTTGCCGCCGGTGACCACTTCGCCCGCCAGCAGCACCAGCGGCCGCTTCCCGCGATTGATCAGCACCAGCCGGTTCACCTGTGGCCCGCCCGAGTACTGCACCGGCCGACCGTCGCGCGACCTCCGGATGATCTCTCCGCCCGACTCGCTCACAATGGCTTCGCCCGACGCCAGCGCTTCATCGAGTGTCGCAAACCCGTTCGTGTTCGCTTCCGCCCGTGTTACCACCGGAAAAACGGTCAGGTTCTCGTAGCTCACGCCCTCGAGCACCCTCCAGTCCTGTGGGACAGGCTTTCCAGCCTGTCCGCCATCCCCTGAGACTCCGCCTCCGGGCCCAACCACCGGCCCGCACCCGCACGCCGGGATCACCTCTCCCGCGAACAACCACAGCCCGGCGGCCAGCGTGACAACGCACGCCGCCGCTCCCATCCATGAACTCCTGATGCGCATAAACTCCTCCTGCCTTCTCCGGTTTCCACTCTCCAAGACACCCCTCTTTGTCCGAACGCCCTCGCCCATTTTTCTTGCACGTTCTTTGTAGGCGCCCGGCGATCTCGTCGCGTCCGGGCTGGCCTCGCACCGATAGCGCCGGCATCCTTCCGGCGGTAGTGGTGTCATTTCAAAATTCACTTTTCCCAATTTCCAACCAAAATCTTAGTTTTGGAATCTAAATGCTAGAACACTTGACACGGATGATACAATACTGGTCCAATATTAGAAGGAAGTTTGGCTTTGGAGGTTATATGGGAATAAGTACGGCAGCGAATGTTGCTGCACGGCTCATTAACCTCGCGCATGAAAAGGCAAGCCCTGTCAGCAACCTAAAACTCCAAAAACTTCTTTATTACTCTCAAGCCTGGCACTTAGCTCTCTTCAAGAAACCTCTTTTCAACGATGAGATCGAGGCATGGGTCCACGGTCCCGTCGTGCCGCAGGTTTTCAGATTTTACAGGGACTATAAATGGGCGTCCATTTCAAAAGGTGATCCTTCCACGTTGCGGAGCAATATTGAAGCTCATCTAGAAGAGGTGTGGAGAGCATATGGACATTTAAGCGGCTATGATTTGGAGAGGCTAACGCACTCGGAAGACCCGTGGCGACAGGCAAGACAAGGAATTGCTCCAGATGAATCTTCTCACGCCGTCATCAGCAAGGAATCTATGCAAAGATTTTATGCTTCGCGCCTGAATGGTAAAGCATAACAAGGCCATACCAGCTGCACTACGCGCAACGGATGATCAGCCGTTGCGTTTTTCATTCAAGCACCTCGATTTCAATAATCCTAAGTTCCAACCATCTGAATGCTGCGTAGATTATTTCATACGCCTCATGCAACAGCTCAGTCGCTTTAGTGGCGGAACGGTTGGTGATTTCAGCGACCAAAATAACGAAGAACGCCGCCACATTATCGACTTTGACCAAACGTCTGAGCCAGCAGGATTCCAAAACATTGCAGCGATTGACGCTGAACAGCTTGGGTCTAATGACGGCTGGCAATTTGCCGTCAGGCCAGATGAAGCATGGAGATACCTCTGGCGTGTTCACGGCATTCTTGTCGATGATGTATTTTATGTAGTCTGGTTGGACCAAGAGCACCGCCTATACCCACTACCTAGACCCGCTCAACCAGAAGATCGTTAATATTCCAGACCGTCTGCACTAAACCTGCTGCCATTGCTGGAGTTACTCGCAAAGACAAATGAACACGGCAAAAATTATACCAAGCGAAATGAATAGCAATCGCCGCCTTCAAATTAACCAGTTTTTTTGAGAAGGCATTTGTCAATCGCATAAAGCGCCGTAGCTGCATCCGAATTGTGAGGTTTTGCCGTTCAATGTGCGACGTTGAAATGAGCGACGGTTTCGGATTGCCTGTGACTGGTATTGGGACAGCACTCACAATGTCGGAAGGGCTGTAGCGTTCCCGCGAATCTTCATCTCCGCTGTATGTCTTGACCAACATCGCATAATCCACGTTCGCCCCGAATGCATCCTCTACCGCGTCCACATAGGGCCGGAAACCGTCTGTGGTGAGTTGTACGCGGTGTGCCAGCCGCGCCTCAAGGTCCTGCATGAAATACCAAGTATTCCCCGCGTTGCGCTTTCCAATGCGGAAACAGGGGATTAGCTTTGTCTCTGAATCCATCGCAACAAAGACGTATTGATCGCCCACTTCATTCGGATTGTCTTTGCCATTCACGCGCTTTTCCTTTTTCCCCACAAAAGTCCAGATTTCATCACACTGGATAATGCGACAGGGCAGGGAGCGCATCTTTTCATTCAACAGCCGTTCGCATTTCTGGCCTACACGCAACAGGACGCGCATGACAGTCTTGTGCTCTACGCCAATCATACGGGCCGTGGCGCGAACGGAATTGCCCTCAACAAGTGCGCTGATTATCTGAATCTGTTTCTCCATCGGTAGGACATTCATTTCGGCTTGCCTTTCTCGCGGTGCAAGCCGATAATCGCTTTAGTGTTCGGCATAGTGGCTTACCCCGCTTTGCTGGATTTGGCCCCGCTCTCAGTTCACGCTGAGGCGGGGCCTTTTGTTTCGCCACTTATCCTAGTGCTTGCAAGCAAGCATGTAAAGTACTGATTTCATCTAGTACTACACTTTTCTATTGACGAATGCTTGCTAGGAGAGTACCTTGCAAGCAGGAGGAGTTATGGTAGACGAAAGCATTGCCGCAAAAGGCGGACGAGCACGGGCTAGGGCACTTGAACCCGAAAAACGGGCCGAAATAGCGCGAGAAGCTGCATTGGCCCGATGGGGAAGTGCAATTCCCAAGGCAACACATGAAGGCGAGTTAATCATCGCGGGAACATCAATCAAATGCGCCGTCCTAGAAACCGGGAAGAGAATGCTGACGCAAGAGACATTCCTGAAATCAATCGGACGTTCCCCTAGGGCTAAGGGCGGAACTGGTAGCAGCTTAAGGCTAGTCGACGGACTCCCCCCTTTTTTGGCTGCAAATAACATTAAGTCCTTTATTTCTGATGAATTAGCGCAGTCGACTACTCCCATACTCTTTCGTTCGGTGAAGGGTGGCAGGGGCTTTGGGTATGACGCGATGCTGTTGCCTATGGTTTGTGAGGTTTACCTGAAAGCCAGAGATGCGAAGGCGCTCTTACCGGGGCAGGAACATATCGCGAGCACTTGTGATCTGTTGATGCGTGGACTGGCGCGAGTGGGAATCATCGCCCTCGTAGATGAGGCGACTGGCTATCAAGATGAACGCGCCAAGCATGAACTGAGTCGAATCCTAGAGGCGTATATCGTGGAAGAATTGAGACCCTGGATTAAGACTTTCCCCGATGAGTTCTTTCGCCAGATTTACCGTCTGCAAAAATGGGAGTATAAGCCCGGCCACGCGAAGCGAACTCCCTATGTGGGAAAGCTAATCAACAAGTACGTCTATGAGCCGCTGCCCCCCGGAGTCTTAGAAGAACTAAGAAATCGAAATCCAATAACGCTCAAAGGTTACAGGAGACACAAGCATTTTCAATTCTTAACCGCTGATACTGGCCATCCGCACCTAGACAGGCAGCTCGCCGCGGTTACCACTATCATGCGGATTTCAGATGACAAGGATGAGTTTGAGGAGAACTTCGCCAAGGCCTTTGCGAAGACTTATCAGCACCGTCTACCGCTGGTAGTCGAAGTAGACGCTAAGAGGCAAAAGAAGTGACCTATTGGCGGTCCACTCTGGCTAGGCCGCCACCAGCCCTCAAGAGCAAATGACACCACTACCCTTCCGGCTCTTCCCTCGACTTCGCCTGCGGTCAGTGGTAGCCTTTTCTAATCGTCAGGAGGCGCCGGCCTCGCAGGGCGTGCGTAGAGGCGCGTCTTCAAACCGCTCTCGCCGGCTTGCTTCAGGCTCGTACCATGGCAACCCCGGGAACACAGCTCGACCACATCGTTGTTCAGGAGCAGGTCTCCCGCATCGTCGTCGACCTCCTGGTTGAGCTCGGCAGCCATCGCCTGCCCGAGGAGGTCAAGCCCGGGGCGCACCTCGAGCGCGATCTCGGCCTGGGGAGCCTGGAGCGTGTGGAGCTCGTGCTCCGCATCGCCACCGCCTTCCACATCACGCTCTCCGACCGCGTCGCCGCCGAAGCCGAGACGCTGGGGGATCTCCTCAACGCCGTCACTTCCTGCGACGCCTCTGCCCCGGAAGCCTTCTCCGCCGCCGCGCGCGCCCCGATGCCCGCCGCTCCGGCCACTGCGCTCAAGGAGCGCCTGCTCGACCGCGCCGAGACGCTCACCGAAGTTTGCCTCCACCGCGGCCGCTCCGACGCCCACCGCCAGCATCTGTTCCTCCGCGAGGACGACGGCGCCACCCGCGCCATCACCTTCGGCGAGCTGTTCCAGCGCTCCAGCTCCATCGCCCGCGGCCTGCGCACGCGGGGTCTCGAGCCCGGCGAGGCCGTCGCGCTCATGCTGCCCACTTCCGCCGATTTCTTCTCCAGTTTCTTCGGCGTGATCCTCGCCGGCGGCGTGGCCGTGCCCATCTATCCGCCCATGCGCGCTGACCGCATCGAGGAATACGCCGCGCGCCAGGCCGCCATTCTGCGCAGCGCCCAGGCGAAGTTCCTGATCTCTTTCCGCCAGGCCGAAGCGGTGGCGCGCATGTTGCAGCCGCACGTCCCCACGCTCAAGGGCGTGCTCAGCGCCGCGAAGCTGGCCGAAACGTCCGACGGTTCCGCCTCGTTCGAGGCGCATCACGCCCGGCCCAGCGATCTCGCCTTCCTTCAGTACACCTCCGGCAGCACTGGCGAGCCCAAGGGCGTCATGCTCACCCACGCGAACTTGCTCGCCAACATCCGCGCCATCGTGGACGCTCTCGAAATCGACACGTCCGATGTCGCCGTGAGCTGGCTCCCGCTCTATCACGACATGGGCCTCATCGGCTCCTGGCTGCTGCCGTTCTCGATGGGCCTTCCGCTCGCTGTGATGTCGCCGCTCGCGTTCCTCACGCGGCCGGAGCGCTGGCTCTGGGCCGTGCATCAGCACCGCGCCACCATCGCCGCTGCCCCGAATTTCGCCTTCGAGCTTTGCGTCCGCAAAATCGCCGACCGCGATATCGAGGGCCTCGACCTCAGCTCCTGGCGCTGCCTGCTGAATGGCGCCGAGCCCGTCCACCCGCGCACGCTCGACCGTTTCGTCGAGCGCTTCGCCCGCTGCGGCTTCCGCCCCGAAGCGCTCATGCCCGTGTACGGCCTCGCCGAGGCCACGCTCGCCGCCACCGTTCCTCCGCTTGGCCGCGGCCCCGCCGTGGACCGCATTGACCGGAAACTCTTCGAGTGCGAAGGCCGCGCCGTTCCCGCTGCGCCCGATGACGATACCCCTCTCGAGTTCGTCTCCGTCGGCCGCGCCGTCCCGCGTCATGAAATCCGCCTCGCGGACGCCGACGGCAACGACGTGCCCGACCGCGTGGAAGGCTCTCTCTGGTTTCGCGGCCCTTCCGCCACCCGCGGCTATTTCCGCAATCCCGAAGCCACCCGCGAAATCCAGAAGGGCGACGGCTGGGTGGACACCGGCGACCGCGCCTATCGCGCCGCCGGCGAGTTCTACATCACCGGCCGCGTCAAGGACATCATCATCAAGGCCGGCCGCAATATTGTTCCCCACGAAGTCGAAGAGGTCGCCGGCGGTGTCGAAGGCATTCGTCGCGGCTGCGTCGCCGCCTTCGGCGTCGCCGACGAACAGGCCGGCACCGAGCGCCTCATCATCGTTGCCGAGACGCGCGAGTCCCGGATCATCGGCACGCCCGCCAGCGCCGCCATCGAGGCCCGGCTCACCCAGGACGTCGCCGGCGCCATTGGCATGCCTCCCGACGTCGTTGAGCTCGTCCCCGCCGGCGCCATCCCCAAGACTTCCAGCGGCAAGCTCCGCCACAGCGAGACCCGCCGTCTCTTCCTGGAAGGAAAGCTCGGCGCCGGACATCCGCCCGCATGGTTACAGGTCGCGCGTCTGGCCGCTCGTGGCGGCGTGCGCGCCGCGCGCAGCACGCTGCGCCGCGTCTTGGAATTTTTCTACGGAATTTATTCCGTCTTCGCCTTCGCCGTGTTCATCCTGCCCACCTGGCTCGGCGCCTATTTCGCGCCGTCACGCGAATCCGCCTGCCGCATCACGCAGATCGGCTCGCGCATTTTTTTCCGCCTGATGGGCATTCCCATCACCATCCACGGCCGCGAGTACATGGAAAAAGATCTGCCCTGCGTCTTTGTCAGCAACCACACCAGCTTTTTCGACATTGTGCTTTTTCTGGCCATCTGCAAGATCCCTTATCGTTTCGTCTCCAAGATCGAAGTTCTCTCCTGGCCGTTTATCGGCACCTTCCTCCGTGTCCGCGATGACTTCCGCTTCACCCGCGAGGACCGCAATCAGCGCCTCGCACAGGCCACCGCCTTGGAAACTTCTCTCCGCGAAGGTGTCTCGCTCCTCATCTTTCCCGAAGGCACGTTCACGCCCCGCGACGGCGTTCGTCCCTTTCAGCTCGGCGCCTTCAAGGCCGCCGTCGCCACCGGCCGTCCCGTTTGCCCCATCGCTCTCCGCGGCGTCCGCAACATCTACCGCGACGAAACCCTCCTCCCCCGGCCCGGGAGCGTCACCGTCACCATTCTTCCGTCCCTTTATCCCAACCCCGGCGTCCCCGAGTTCCAGGAAATCGTCCGCCTCCGCGACACCGCCCGCGCCGCCATCGCCCAGCACTGCGGTGAACACCTCCTCTAAAATTTTCATTCTGAATTTATTTTTTCTTTCCCGAAATCCCGATTCTGAATCTACGATTGTTTTTCCTTTTCCTCGCTGTCGTTCTTCAACCCTTTCAACTTTCAAACCTTCTAACTTATCTTTTCAGCGTAAACACCACCGTAATCACCGTCTCCACCTCCACCGGCTCCCCGTGCAGCAGCGTCGGCTGGTAACGCCATTGTGCGATCGCCTCCCGAGCGGCGGTGACGAAAAGGACATGCCCGCTCAACACCTCGAGCGACTGAATCGTGCCGTCTCGCGAGATCACCGCTCGCAACACCACCTTGCCCTCGATGCCTGTACTTCGCGGCAGCGGCGGATACATCGGATCGACGCGATGCACCAACCGCGCCTCTTGCACGGTTGGCAGCACAAGAACCGGGCCCTTCGGTTTCGGCGCCGACGACTCGGGCGGCTTCGGGGGCGCGGGGGGCCTTGCGTTCGGATCAAACAGGTCAATGAGTCCGTCCGGATCTCCCTTGCCCCCGCGCTCGCCGCCCGGCTCGGCCTGTGCCGCGAAAACTTCCGGCGGATCTTTCACTTCCGCCACCGTTGGCGGAATCCGGTCCGGCTGGACGAGCACTGGATTCTTGGTGATCGGCAGCCTCTTTTTTCCTTGCGGTGGCTTCTCGCTCTTCGGCCTGCTCGCACCCCGCGGCGTGCCCCGGTACGGCGGCCTCGGGCAGAAGACAAAAGAGATGGTGTTCGGTAATTTCTCCATCGCTCCCAGCAGCGGCGCCAGCACCAGCAATCCCACCAGCAGCACTTGCAGCACGATCGCAATGATCAGCGCGCGCCGTTTCGCTTGTCGCGCGCGCGCAATCGCTGCTGGATCGCTCTCCACCAGGCATCCCTTCAAAATATTTTCCCCGCTCATCCTCGCCCCTCCTGTTTCTCTCACTGTTTCTCTTTCCTTTTCTCTGCGCTCCTCCGCGCCCTCTGTGCCTCTGCGTTAATGTCTTGTCTTTGCTTTTCCCGATTTTCGATTTTCGAGTCTCGTCTTTCTCGCCTCGAGCCACTTCATTCCCTGCGCACACACCTCCACCTCAACTCATTCGCGTGCGTTTTTCGTAGGGGCGGGCCTGTGTGCCCGCCCGGTTGGCTACCAGCTGAAAAATTTGCGGCGGCGTCGGTGGCCGTGTTCGCCTTCCAGAGGATCAACCTCCGCGCCGCCGCCGGTTGGGTTCTGAGGGTTGCGCAGCCTCACTTTGTTGGACACCGCTTCTCCTCCGAAGTTCCTTCCGCCGCTTTGATGCTTTTTTTCTGCGGGCGAAGCTTTCGTAGCGCCGGCGCTTGTCCCGCCTGCCCTGAGCAGAACCACCGGGAGCGCAACCAAGAGAAGGAAAACCGAACCATCTTGCTGGCTCCGTTTGTCGCGCGAGGTTCCTGCGCTGAACCCGCCCCAGCGCACGGCGAAGAATCTCTCTCTGAAAGCTGTAATTTGAAATCCTGGCTGTCCTTTCTGCCCTGCCGCTCTGCCCTTCGCCCCCCCCTTAACACATTAACTTGTTTACTTTCTTTAGTTTAAAATCTCTCCAAAAATATAGACTTTCCCGCAACCTTGTGCCCGCCTCGCGCATCAGATATCCCGGATAGATTCTCTGGTTAGGGGTAACTGTCTTCATGTCGCACCGTTCCACAGAAACCGTCGGCGTGCGCTACACCGGCTGGGCCGCGCTCGACCGCGATCCGCAGGACGATCGCCTCGAGTACACCTGCCCGCACTGCGGCACTTCCGGCAACAAGGCCGCGCGGCGTGCTCGCGCCGACTATCGCTTCACTGATGGCTTCATTCAGGACTTGCAGGGGGAGATGTCTTCCTGCCGCAACTGCCGCCGTCCGCTTCGCGTCGTGCCCGTGGTCCTCGTTCACGACAAGGACGAAAAGCGCCGCTTCGAAGCCGTCTTCTCGGCCGAGTTGTCCGCTTCGCGGAATTAGTCCGGCGCCACAACTCCGGCCCGCGCCGCGCCCCGCTTTATTCCTCGCGTGCGCCCGCCGTTCTTAATCTGTCATCCTGAGTCCCGATGGTTTGTATCTGGACGAAGGATCTCTCTTTTCAGATTTTCTGTTTTGGCTTGTCTTGCAGGTAGGTCGCCTCTGGGCCGATTTCTCTATCTGAGTTGCCCGGCGTTCATCGGCGGTTCAACTGGGTTTTCCTTCTCACCACTCGCTACTTCCTCTCACTCGTGCTCGTGCGTGCCTTGCAAAATCGGCAGTGGCTGCGTATCCAACGTTACATTTTCCGGCAAAATTTTCAGCAGTTCGTCCGCGCCGAGCGGCGCCGGCGACTGCCACACTTTCGCGCCGAGCATCGCTTTCGCCAGTTGTGCTGGCTGGTAGGTGATGCTCGACCACAAAAACACCTCCGTTGTGCACCAGCACTCCTTCGCCGCGATGTGCCGGCGTAGCTCCTGCGCTTCCGGCGAAAACCAGAGCTTGCGGAACGTTTGCTCCCGCAGATTCCCCAGCGGCTTGTGCATCTCGCACACGCTCACGTCGCCGTTCGCATACACCACCGCGCTGATCACACCCGCTTTGCACGGCACCACTTGCTTCTTTTCTTCAAGCGTCCGCAGCTTGGCCCACTGCAGCATCGGCTCCACCATCGACCCGTACCGCTCCGCCTCCCGCGGCGCCCACAGCCGCCGGATGTAGTCATAGAGTTTTCCGTACTCGCCCAGGTCCGGCGTCAGCAGCGACGGGTCTTTGCGGTCCCCGCGGATGATCGCCAGGTTGTGGTGGTCCATCGCCGGGCAGCGCTCGTAGAGGTACGTCGTAAGCTGCTTGATCTGGTCGATGTTCTGGTTCGTCGCCGTGGAGATGGAATGGATGCGCAGCCGCGGCTCCCGTTTCTGCAATTCCACCAGCCGGTCGTAGGTCTCGATCAGCTTCTTGAACGAATTCTGCGCCCCGCGGAATTTGTCGTGGTACTCCGGCATGCCGTCAATCGAGAGTTCGCACACGAAATACCGCAGGCTGTTCTCCTCAAAAATCGACTCCAGCGCCGCGATGGTCTTGTCCGTGTACCAGCCGTTCGTCGGCACGTAGATTTCTTTCACGCCGTTGTTGGTGATGAAGAACCGGCAGATCTCCGCGAACTCTTTCCGCAGGAACGGCTCCCCGCCCGACAGGTTGAGGTTCTCGAACGGCCCTAGGTCCCGCGCCAGCGCCTTGATCTCGTCCAGCGACAGGTCGTTCCGCTGATTCAGGTTCCGCCAGTAGAAGCAGTGGTCGCACTTCAGGTTGCAGATCGAGTTGATGAACAGGATCAGGAACGGCGGCGTCTCGAGCTGCCCCAGCCCGGACGCTTTCCACGTCAGCCGCGCATGCCGCGCGATTCGTTCCGCCAGATTCATGCCTGCTTTTCCTGTTCCTCTCCCACTGGTTGTCCGCTGTCATCCTGAGAGTCGATGTTTTCCATCGGCTCGAAGGATCTCTCTTCACTCTCTCACTCTGCTACTCTGCCACTCTTCAACTTTCTAACCTTCCAACTTTCAACCTTTCCAATGGTTTTTATGCGCCCTGCACCCAACACCCTTAACTCTTCCTCTTCCCCTGTGCAAATGTCCGACACTCATCCTTGTGCGCGATGCCTATGAAGCTGCAATTGCTGCTCCAAATACTCTAGGCCCGAACCTCCTGAAAACACAAGCGCAATGCCCCCTTCACGTCCCTCGCCGGTTACCCTCCCCGTTCACATCGCTCTTCCTTTTCCACATTCCTGCAACCCTTTTCCACACCCCTGTACGGTCGTCCTTCAGGCCGCCCTCTCATCTTGTCATCCTGAACGGAGTCCCGATTGCTCCCATCGGGACGCAGCGAAGAATCTCTCTGCCTCTCTGCCACTCTTCAACCTTTGAACTCTTTATCCGTGTCTATCTGTGTTCATCGGCGGTTTCATTCCGACCGCCTGAAACACCGGCCCGAACAGCGTCATCAACTGCCGCGCCACCGGTAATCTCAAAAACAAATGATAGAGCGCCACCACCGCCCTCATTGTCCCGGAGAACAGCGCGCTCTGTTCCTTCGGAAACGTCGGCAGGTAAATCTTTACGTCCGCAAACCCCGCCTCGCGCAGCAGTTTTCCGAGCGCCCTTTTGCTCAACAGGCGCCGGAACGGCGCGAGTCCTCCCTGCCGCAGCATGATTGCGTTGGTCCACTTCTGCGGCAGCCACGTTCCCGCCAGGATTTTCGTCTGCGGGTCCGGCCCCAGCGAAAACCGGTTTGGCGTAGCGATGAAGATCCGCCCGCCCGGCACGAGCACCCGCTGCGCCTCCTCGAGCGCGCGCCGCTGGTCCGCCAGCAGCTCGAGCGTCGAGTCGCTCACCACGCGGTCGAACTGCTCTTCGCGGAACGGCAGCGCCTCCGCGCACGCGCACACCAGCGGCAGGTCGAGCCCGGCGTCCGCCAGACGCCGCTTGCCCACCACCAGCCACCGCAGCGCGATGTCCACGCCCGCTCGCACCGGATAGTTTTCCGCCGCCGCCAGCAGCGGCGCCGTCCCGCACCCGATCTCGAGCAACCGCCCGCCCGCCGCGCTGTTTCCCGCTGCCTCCCAGGACTTGAGCCACGCCCGCGTCCGCGCCACGCCCGCCAGCAGCCCGCGCGTGTACGCCCGCTTGTGATGCGGCGGCACCACCGTGCTCAGGCTGAAGTAGTAGTCCACCATCCCTTCGAAATTCACTTCCCCGAATTTCTGCTCAAGTTTCCGCACCCGCTCATAGTCCTCTTCGAGCGTCAGGTACGTGTCGGTGAATGTCCGCAGGTCCGGAATGCCCGCCAGGATCGGAAACTTCCGCGCGCACCCGCGGCACGCGAACTGATTTTCAGCCGCGCGCTCCAGTTCTCCCCGGCAGTGCGGGCAGCACAATTCCACGCCCTTGAAATTCATCCCCGCCTCACCTGCATCCGCCTGCCCTCCAATGCGCTCGTTTCATTGCCCCGCCTCCGTTCTCCCTCTCCGCTCTCCAATGCTTTAATCTGTTCACTCTCTAACTTTTCCTGTGGTTCCGATTTGTTTTCTCTGCGTGCTCTGTGCCTCTCTGCGTCCTCTGCGTTAATGTTTTGGTTCTTCGTCCATCTGCATTCATCGGTGTTCCTCGGCGGTTTCGATCTCTTCCGCAAACCGCACCGCCGCCGGCGCGCGTCCCGTCAGATAGCCGAGAAATTCGCCCCACGACCACGCCACCACCAGCGCCACGAGCGCTGCGAGCGCCTGCAAGAATTTCCCCGCCGTGTCCGCGCGGCGCAACGCTTTGCCCGCCATGCGTCCCAGCAGCAGCACCGGCAGCCCCGGCGAAAACAGCAGGTAGAACACTCTCCGCCCGCGGCCCGAAAATCCCGCGCGCTTCGCCGCAAACAGCCGCCCCAGGTCGTACCGCTCGCGCACCGCGTCGCCGAACCGCACCTCCCGCCGCATCTTTACCGCCGCGCCCGCCACCAGCCAGAGCGCTCCAAACCGCTGCCGCAATTGCTCGTGCACTTCCGTTTCGTGAAACCCGCGCTCCCAGCACTCGCGAATCCCTTCCAACTCCGCGCGCCGGTACGCCACGTTGCACACCGACACGGAAACGGCCTCGCCCGCCGGCACGGGCTCGAGGTACCGGAAAAAATCCACAAAGTAGAACGCCCACGACGTTGCCGTCTTCGCGTCCGTCTCGATCCCGCCGCCCACCGCTGCGCGTCCCGGCTCGAGCGCCGCGCTCAACCGCCGCACCCACTCCGGCTCCGGCACGCAGTGGTCTTCCGTCAGCAGCAGGATTTCCCCCGCGGCCTTGCTCGCCGCCAGCGCCGCCAGATCAATTGGCGTCTGAAAACCCTCGCGGCACACAAACCGCGCCGCCGGAAACCGCTCGCCCAGCGCGGACACGCCCGCGAGCGCCGCATTGTGCGCGACGACTACGTCAAACGCCGGCGCCTCGCTCTGCGCTTCGAGCGCGCGCAGGCACCGCTCGATGTGCCGCGGTCCGCACAGCGCCACCACGCCCACTGTTACACTCGGATTGGGGGCCGCACTCGTCATCGGAAAATCTTTCCCTGCGCCCGGTTGTCATCCTGCTTGCCCCGCTTGTCCCGAGCGAAGCGAGGGAAGCGAACGCCACGGGGAGCGGAATCCCGGCTTGCCGGGACGCAGCGAAGGATCTCTTTTTCCTGATTTCTGTTTTTCCCTATCTGTATGGATCTGCGTTCATCGGCGGTTTCCATCGTCTTTACTTTCCGCCGCCTGCCCGGACGGCGCGCGGCCTTCGCGCCGTGCGAAGACGCGGATCCGCGGATTGATCTGCAGTTCGAGCGACGGGTGCTCGAACAGTGAGCGGGTCCTGAAGCTGGCCACGGGCTCATACCCCAGGCTTCCGTCGAGCATCCCGTTGTAGATGCGCGGCGCCGCGAAGAAGCGATAGTCAAAGTCGTTCGGATCGGACGTCATCACCCACCGGGCTTGCGGCAGGCTCTTGATACTCTCCAGTGTGACGCCCCGCGGCAGCCGCGGCATCAAGTTCTCCGCGGGGTGATTGTTCAGATTGATAAAACATTCGATCCGGCTCCCGGGCGGCACATTGCGCTGCAGCCATTCCGCGGCCGCGTACCGCGGATCGTTCCAGAACAGGTACACCACGTCCGCATCCCGCGCCACCAGTCCCGCGCAGGCCGCCACCAGCGCCACCGCCGCGGCCACTCGAATCACTCGCCGCTCCGAACGCAGCCCGGCCACGAACCCCCGCGCCGCGAAGCAGGCCAGCAGAAACACCCACGGAATCAGGAAACGAATCGCCAGATAGCGCACCGGCAGCACCACGATCAGCAACAGGGAGGGGATCTCCAACAGCAGCAGTAGTTTCCATCTCTCCCTTCGCCAGCACAGCGCCATCCCGATCAGCGCCGCCAGCAGCGCCAGCCAGCCGGTGGACTCCACCAGGTACGTCCCCAGCTCCTGGAAAAGGCCGGCCAGCCCATTCAGCGTCAGGTCGTAATGAAAGTACGAGCGCAGCTTCATCGAACCGTAGCGGATGAAGTGCAGGTGCGAGAAAAACTTTGCCGGCCACAGCAGCAGCCCGCTGGCCACAGCGTAAAGCGCCCCGCTGACCACTCCGCCGACGAGCAGCGGCGCGAGCCGCGCACCCAGCGTCGCCGCGCCTTCTTTCGCGGGCTGCCGCAAGTGCGCCCACACAATCGCCGGCACATAAAACAACAGCACTCCTACATTCTGGTCCTTCGTGGCAATCGCCAGCGCCGCGAAGATCCCCAGCCCGACGGCCCGCCTCCGCGTCAGCCCTTCCCGGAATGTGGTCACCAGCAGCAACAGCACAACGCCCATCCAGAACATCGCCGGCACGTCGGTGTTGCTCATGCGCGAGTAATACGACATGGAATAGCTCGCCATCACCAGCGTCGCCGCCACGCAGCCCGTCATCCGGTCCCACAGCGATTTCCCCACGAAATACGCCAGCACCACCGTCCCCGCTCCCGCCAGCACCGAGACTCCTCGCGCGATCCTCGTCAGCGTCTGGATCGCCGTCACCGGATCGGCAAACCCGAAGGGATACGCGCCCGACGGATGCACGAACCCTCCCGTCAGCAGCACGTACAACAGGTACGGCGCATAGAACGTCACGATGACGAAGTAATGGAACATCGGATACTGCGGGTTGCCCAGCTCGGCTCGCGTCAGAACGTTGTACGTTTCCGCCAGCGGCCCCATCGGCCCGAGTTCATCCACGCCCCACGGCCGGATCATCCCCGCCCGGTCCCCGGCGGGCAGCCCCCAGTTGATTCCGGGCAGGTAGAAGGCGATGGCGATCGCCGCGAACACCACCGCGATGCGCACATCCTTTCGAGCTTCGGCGTCCAATTGGAGAGCGTTCTTCCAGCGGAAGCTGTTCATCGCATTCCCTCACGTTGGGTTCGGCCGGAGCCGGCCGCGCACGGTGGCTGTGGTTTGCCGGTTTGCTTCGGCACGTGGCGCGCCTAGTCCATGAACCGGAAGCGAATGATCGTCAGAATCGCTTTGAGGCCGTCCCGCCAGGTGATCTTCTTGCCTTCCTCGTAGGTGCGCCCGGCGTAGGAGATAGGCACCTCGTAGATGCGCCACTTTTTCTTGGCGATCTTGGCGGTAATCTCCGGCTCGAACCCGAAGCGGTTCGAGCGGATGTGAATTTCGGAGAGCACTTCCCGGCGGAAAACCTTGTAGCCCGTCTCCATGTCGGAGAGCTTCAGGTTGGTGAAGCAGTTCGAGAGCAGGGTGAGCATCGTGTTGCCCACATAATGGTAGAAGTAGAGCACGCGCTGCGGCCCCCCCAGAAAGCGCGACCCGTACACCACGTCCGCCCGCCCGTCCAGGATCGGCTCCAGCAGCTTGGGGTAGTCCCGCGGATCGTATTCCAGGTCGGCGTCCTGGATCAGCACGATCTCCCCGGTGGCCTCCGCGAATCCACGTCGCAGTGCGGCGCCCTTGCCCTGGTTCCGCTCTTGAAAAAGAATGCGTATCTCGTCCAGAGGGAGCGGCTCTTTGCCGTCCCGGCTCGGCGCGGTGTGCTCGCCGGCGGCGATGCGCCCCGCCAGATCCTGCAGATATTCCCGCGTGCCGTCCGTGGATTGGTCTTCCACCACGATGATTTCCTTCGGCGTGTACGCCTTCTGGACCCGCCGCAGGATCTCGTCGATGTACGGCCGCTCGTTATAAACAGGAACGATCACTGAAAGCTTCATGGGCTCCCTGTCCGTGCGGGCAGGATTTTCTCGTGGCGCACGGATTCACAGCGCTCGCCGCCGGACGTTGGCGTAGATTCTACACCGTCATTCGTGTCGCTGCACTTTCCATCTCGAGCCGCCATGCGGCGCCCGTTCAGTTCCCTCCCAGGATCAGCGGCAGCCCGCTCTTTCCCGACCCGATCACCACGACTTTCGTGTTGCTGCTCGACGCCAGTTTCTCCGTCGCTTCGATCCCCTTCCATTCCAGCAGTTGCTGCGAGATCCCCGCCGCCACGATGCGCTGGAAGTCGGAGATGCCCTGCGCCTCGATCTTTTTCCGCTCTGCTTCCTGCTTTTCTTTTTGCAGGATGAAGCTCATGCGCAGCGATTCCTGCTCGGCTTGCTGCTTTTGTTCAATGGACGTCTTCAGCATCGCCGGCAGTTGGACATCTCGCAGCAGGACGTTCTCCACGAAGATGCCGCGGTCACCCAGCTCCTTGAAGAGCATCTCCTGGATTTTCTGCTGCACTTCCTCGCGCCCGCCCGTGTACAGGGCGTTGGCGGAATGCTTTGCGGTGATGTCGCGGATCGCAGAACGGAGCATGGGCTCGACGACCACCGTGGTGTAGTCCAAACCGATTTTCTGGAACACATCGGCCGCGCGCTTCGCGTTCAGCCGCAACAGCAGCGACGTGTCCAGCGTCATCATCAGGCCTTCACTGGACGGTACGCTGGCCGTTTCCTTGAACTCCTGCGTGCGTACGCTCATCTCGTGCGCCGCCGCCAGCGGATTGATCAAGTGGATCCCTTCTCCCAGCACCTGCCCGGTCACTTCTCCGAACACCGTCAGCACCGCCACGTGTCCCGACGGCACCGTCACCACCGACCAGAACAGCAGCACGACCAGCGCAATCACGCCGATGATGGTCCCCATCCGGCCCATCGCGCTGCGCCCCATCTGTCCCATGTCAATCACGTGTCCCCCTTCGTCATCATCTTTGCGAAATGGACTCATCGTTGCCTCCTCGCTGAATTTTTGCGCGTCTTCCCATCCCGATCCCGAAGCATCGGGACTCGGGACTGGGTTTTCCCGCGCCCGCTCATTGTATTCTCCTTTCTCTCCGCCCCGTACTTCTTGTCATCCTTCCGCTTTCCTCCTTCCTCAATTCCTCTTTCTCTATCTCCTCAATTTCTCCGTCCTCGTCCTTCTTTCTGATTTCTGCCTTCTGATTTCTGATTTCCCTGTTTCCAGTCCGCCACTACATATTGTGCCTTTTTCCTTGACACCCCAGCCCACTGTAGGCCAGAATCCGCCCAACTTTTCCGGTCAGGACCGCTGTTTGGGGGCTCATGCGCGAGATCTTCGGCCCGCGGTTCTCCGCGAAAGGTCTGGGGGAGACGATGCAATACCTGCCGGGCTGGACCGTTCAGTGCATCAATCCGGACTGTGACGCCCGCGGCCACTGGCTCCGCGTCACCGAAGACCACATCTCGCAGTGCAGCAACTGCGGCGCTCCCTTGCGCAATGTGCCGCCGCCGCTCGCGCCGCGCATGCGTATGCGCCCGCGCTCCCTCGGCGCCTATCGCCCGCGCCTCCGGCCCCGCTAGCCGGTTTTGTGGGACAGGCTTTCCAGCCTGTCCGGCACCCACTGCGCGGCGTCGCCCGTAGCGCTGGCTCCTGAGGCTTCGGGATTTACCGGGCCGCAGGCTCCCTCTGCAACTTTGTCACTCTGAAACTCTTTTAAAGGAGGTGAGCGGCCGGTGGGGGTGCCGGCCGCTCGGGGGCATGGGGGTGGTGGAGGTTCAGACTAACTTCGAACTCAGCGCGACGAATCCGGCCGTCCCGTCAAACTCATCACCAGGGCGGCCACGCAGAGGAAGATACAGATCGCTACAATCATCGGCTTCGCCTGCGGCGCGCTGCGTTCCTTCAACACCCTGACTATCGCTCGCCCCGCCGCACCGGTCTATGGGTGGGGCGTACCAATTTTCTTGGTACCAAAGTACTCCCGGCTGTGTCGCTTGCTTGTCGTCCTGTGTGCGCCGCCTGTCCTGAGGGAAATCGAAGGGAGCGCAGCCCGGGGGAGCGAAGCGAAGGATCTCTCCTCTTCTCTGGGCGTCTCTGTGGTGAAGTCTTCTTGTTTTCTCCCTTTCGAATTTCAAATTTGAAGTTCTTCCGCCTTCGCCCGAAAACAACTGCGGGGGCGTCCCGATGCATAGGGACGCCCCCACGTTCCTGCCGGCTTGTTTGCCGTCAATTGTTAATTGTTCTCGCCCTCCGGGCTGCGGCGGCCGCCTCCGCCCCCTCCGCCCGTCGGCACATTGATGTACGGCAGGCTGGCGTCGCGCATCAGCTTGTTCAGGCTGGCGAGGTCTTCGCTCACCAGCTTCATCACGATGCCCGCCTTCTCGCGGACGATTGCGCCGTACACGCCGATGTCCTCGAGTTGCCGCGCGCTGGGCGCCTGCGTCATGGACTCGATCGCCCCCGCGAGCTGCGTGAGCCGCTGCGTAACCGGCGTCGGCCGCTCCACCGTTGGCGGGCCGGCATTGCCCAGCGACGGCGTTTCCGACGGCAACGTGCCGAAGAAGGGATAGACGTCGTCAATCTTCTTCAGCAGTTCGTCGGCGGCCTTCTGCACATTTTCCGGCACGCGGGTCCCGCCCGGACGCTTCCAGCTTTCCAGCGTGCTGGTCAGGTTCTGGCGGAGCTGCTGGATGTCGCGCTGCGCCATCACGCCCTGGGTCACCAGCGGCGCGAGGTCGTTGATGGCCTTCCGCCGCTTGGCGCGGTCTTCAGCGGTGATGGAGATGCGCAGATCTTCCTCGACGACAATCTTCCTGGTTTGCTCCGGCAGATCGCCCACCTTCATCTTGATGGTGTACGTGCCGGGATCGACGCGCGAACCGACGCCGGCCAATCCGCCGAAGCCGCCACCGCCAAATCCCCCACCCGGCCCGCTCGTGCCCGGAGGCGCCGGAGGAATCGGCGAGCGGTAGCGCAGGTCCCACGTGACGCGGTTGATGCCGGGCTGCCCCGTGCCGTTCAATTCGCGCACCGTGTTCCCTTCGCCGTCGAGGATGGTGATCTTCACCTTTTGCGTGGTGCGCTGCTGCGGCCCCACGGTGATGCCGAACTGCGCCGCGATTTCCGGCGGCATCTGCTGCCCGCCGGGACCCGTCGGTTGCGCCGGCTGCGCCTGCGCGCCAGCCGCCGGCGGCTCATCCTTGATTTCGTTCTTCAGGTAGTACTGGATGATCGCCGCGTTCGGCGCGTTCGGCGCGACGAAGTATTTGGCCCCGGTGGACGCCTTGTGGCCCCACTGCCGCCAGGAGGTCGCCGGGCGCACGTCGAACAGATGAAAGTCCTCGGCCGCCACCTTGTCGTTCAGTTGCTCGAGCGGCGTGATGTCGTCCAGGATCCAGATCGACCGCCCGTGCGTGCCGAAGATCAGGTCGTTGTCCCGCGGGTGGACCACGATGTCGTCCACCGGCACGGTCGGCAGGTTCATCTTGATCCGCGTCCAGGACACCCCGCGGTCGAAGCTCGCATACGCGCCGTACTCGGTCCCGGCGAACAGCAGCTCGGGGTTCTTGTGGTGTTCCCGGATCACGTGCACGGTGCCGCTGTTGTTCGGCAGGTTCCCGGCGATGGACGTCCACGTCTCGCCGAAATCCGTGGTCATGTACACGTAGATTCCGAAATCGTTGTTGCGGTGCCCGTCAAAGGTCGCGTAGGCCGTGCCTTCAGCGTGGCTCGACGCCACCACCCGGCTCACATACGTTCCCTTGGGCAAGCCCGGCACTTTCTCCGCTACGTTCTTCCACGTCGTCCCGCCGTCCTTGGTCACTTGCAGGTTGCCGTCGTCGGTACCCGCCCAGAGCACGCTGGCGTTCCACGAGGACTCGCTGATCGTCGTGATGCACGGCCACTGCTGCACGCCGTCGTGCCGCGACATCGTGTCCTTGTCCGGCGCCTTGCCCATGATTTCTTTCTTGTTGCGGTCCTCGTTGTTGGTCAGGTCCGGGCTGGCCTTCGTCCACGTGTCCCCGCGGTCGGCGGACTTGAACACGAAGTTCCCGCCGTAATAGACGGTCTTCGCATTGTGCCTGGAGATGACGATTGGCGAATTCCACTGGAACCGGTACCGTTCCTCGCCTTCCTTCTCGCGCGGCCGGATGGAGACGGACTCCGAGGTCGCCAGGTTCCGCCGGTTGATGTTGCCGTCCTGCGACTCCGCGTACACGATGTTCGCGTCGGTGGGATCGATCTGTGCGTAGTACCCGTCGCCGCCGGCCACGTTCACCCACTCGTCGTTCGACACTCCGCGCGTGTACAGCGTCGAGCTCGGCGCGCACCACGACCCGTTGTCCTGCAACCCGCCGCACACCCGATACGGCTTCTGCATGTCCACGCCGATCTCGTAGAACTGCCCCAGCGGGATCGTGTTCACGAAGTCCCACGACTTCCCGCCATCGTAGGTCTGGTGGATGCCGCCGTCGGTCCCCGCCAGCATGTGCTCGGAGTTCGCCGGGTCGATCCAGAACGCGTGGTAGTCGCCGTGGATGCGCCCGCCGCGCGTCTGCACAAACGTCTTTCCGCCGTCCTCGGAGAAGTACAGCGGCGCGCCCATCAGCCAGATGCGCAGGTCGTTGTTGGGATCAATCCGCGGCTGGCTGTAGTACATCGGCCGCGGGTTCGTGTCCGACATCTTCGTCCACGTCTCGCCCTTGTCCTCGCTCCGGTAGATGCCGCCCTTGCCGTGCTCGATCAGCGCATAGACGATGTTCGTGTTCTTCCGGTAGATATCAATGCCGATGCGCCCGGTCTCCCCGCCGTTCTCGTACGCCAGTCCCTTCGTCAGCTTCTTCCATGTCGCTCCGCCGTCCGTCGTCTTGTAGATCGCGCTGTGCGGCCCGCTCCCGTTGAAGCCGAACACCGTCCGCCGCCGCTGGTAGGCGGCCGCGTAGAGCGTGTCCGGGCTTTGCGGGTCCATGGCGATGTCGTTCACGCCCGTGTCTTCGTTGACGAAGAGCGCGAGTTGCCACGTCTTCCCGCCGTCCGTGGTCTTATAGACGCCGCGGTCTTTGCTCGGCCCCCACAGGCGTCCCGCCGCCGCCACGTACGCCACGTTCGGGTTCGCCGGATGCACCACCACGCGCCCGATGTGGTGCGTTTCTTTCAGCCCCACGTTTGTCCACGTCTTCCCCGCGTCCAGCGACTTGTACACGCCGTTGCCCCACGAC
The DNA here is from genome assembly GCA_016201285.1 of Acidobacteriota bacterium. Classification (GTDB taxonomy): domain Bacteria; phylum Acidobacteriota; class Terriglobia; order Acidiferrales; family UBA7541; genus JACQDE01. The sequence goes on from JACQDE010000010.1 coordinate 34,213, forward strand.
GAGCTCTGACGGTTGTTCGACTCGCCCGTCCCCAGATACAGAATCGCCGGGTCCGCCGGCGCAATCGCGATGTCCCCGCACGTGGACACCTCCTGGTTGTCGAAGATCGGCTCCCACGTCGTCCCCGCATTGGTCGTTTTCAGCACGCCGCCCGACGCCGTGCACACGTAGATGATCCGCGGGTCCGACTCCACCACCGCGAAGTCATCAATGCGCCCGCCCATGATCGCCGGGCCGATTTCGCGGAACTTGAGCGTATTGAGGATGGCGCCATAATCCGTCCCGGCGCTTCGGGACGGCGCTGCTTGCGCGGCGGCCGCGGGCTGCTCTTTCGCCGCTGGTTTTTTCTTCTGCGCCTGCGCCGCCAGATTACCCGCCGCAACGCAAAGGCTCAGCGCAAGCAAGGGAAGAATCCACAAACGAAATGTAGCGCCGCCCGGAACCTGTCCCGATGGAATCGGGAGGGCGGCATTCTTCACGGCTCTGGAAAGGATGTGCTTCATGTTCGACCTCGCTGAATTAGGATTGCGGACTGCTGACTCCGTGTCCCGCCGGCGGGCCGGGATGCTAGCCCCGCCCCGTGCAAAATGCAACGGTGCGCGCGGCCGCCCGGTCGTGGTACATTCCCGCTGAAATCCACCCTCCTCTGTCATCCTGCTTGCCCCGCTTGTCCCGAGCGAAGCGAGGGAAGCGAGGGAAGCGAATGCGAGGAGAGCGAAGCGAAGGATCTCGCTTCCCTCAAGATGATAGAAGGTACGGAGACGCTTTATGACCCACCGACCGTTCGGCACGCCCCCGCGAGCGTTACTAGTGACGGCCCTCGCTCTCGTTTGGTTTCATCCGCCTTTGCTTTCCCTCGCCGCGCCCTCCCGTAGCGCCGGCACCCGTGGTGAGCGCAGCCGAACAATCTTGCCGATTCCTTCTGCTTTTCCGCTTGTAGGGGCGAGCGGCAGCTCGCCCGTTTTTGCCGGACAGGCCTTCAGCCTGTCCGGCACCCAAATCAACAGCCTTGTCATCCTGAGCGAAGCGAAGGATCTCTCTTCCTCTTTCCAGGCCTCCGCCGTCGCCTTTCGTACCGCCGGCGCTCGCCCTGAGCGGAGCCGAAGGGTCCCGCCGGCCCCCGCTGTAAGGGCGCTGCTTGCTTGTCCTGCTTGCCCTGAGAAATATCGAAGGGCGCGAAGCCGAAGGGCTGCGCCTGCCGCGCCGCAGCGCTCGCACTCTGATACTCTGCCACTCTTTCACTCTGCCACTCTTCCTCAGGCCCCCGCTCAGACCGGCGCCATGACCGAAATCCGCGCCCTCTTCGCCGAATTCCTCAAGCTCCACGCCGCCAAGAAAATGGACGAGTGGCAGGAAAAAATGTTTCTCCCCGAAGCGGTCTGCGTGCGCACCACGGGCGACGGCAAGGTCGCCGTCTTTCCTGTTGCCGACCTCGCCCGCTCCATCGCCGAGGAAGCGAAAACCCTCGACGAGCAGCACGAAATCTTCGAAGACGTGCGCATCGAGGTCTACGGCAACGCCGCGCACTACGCCACCACCTGGACCCTCTTTCACAACGGCAAAGTCGCCCGCAAGGGCCGCGCCTTCTTCTCCCTCGTCAAAAAAGAAGGCGCCTGGAAAATCGCCTCGCTCGTCTGGTATCGCGAATGATTCCGTAGCACAGGCTCCCGACACCTCGGGATAGCCTGTGCGCTTCTCCGGCGCTTGTAGGACAGGCTTCCACTCCCGCTGGTGAATCTTTTCAATCACCAATCGCCCAATCACTCATCTTTTCCGCTGGTGCCTTACCAGCGAATGGCTCAATCTCCTTCCACTCTGCTCCTCTGTCACTCTGCCACTCTTGCACTCTGCCGCTTTCCCACTCTTCAACCCTTTAACTTTTTACCTTTCCCTTTCTGGCTTACACTGGCCACTGTTCGCGGTCTCCGCCCATGACTCGCAAACAATTCGACCAGCTCGTCGCCGACGCTCTCGCTTCTCTCCCGCCGAAATATCGTTCTCTGCTCGACAACGTCGCCGTCCTCGTCGAGGATCTTCCCGCCGCCCAGGGCCCGCCCGAAGACGTCGCCGATGATGAAGACCTGCTCATGGGCGAATTCATCGGCGTGCCGCGCACCAGCCGCGCTCTTTGGGATATGCCTCCCGAGCCCGCCCGCGTCCTCCTCTACCAGAAAAATATCGAAGCCTTCGCCGCCGACGCCGCCGCGGACGACTCCCACGGCCCCAGCCTCGACGAAATCATCCGCGAAGAAGTTCGCCTCACCGTTCTCCACGAACTCGGCCACTTCTTCGGCATGGAGGAAGATCAACTCGAGGACGTGTAGCACCCCTGTAGCGCCGGGCTTCCGCGCGTTCTGCGTCCCGGCGCCTCGCGTCGGGACGGACCTGCGGGCCGCGACACAGCGCGGTTGGTGGGGGATCTTTGTGATGTAGACTCTCTCAATACGAGGCTGAACATCTAAAAGGTTTAGGAAATGTTTGAACAGGCTTTCAAAAACATTGACGACGTCCTCTGGAAAGAGGCTGGTTGCACCACGGAGCTTGACTACACGGAGCAAACCTCGTGGCTCCTCTTCCTGAAATACCTCGACGGGCTGGAGCAGGACCGCGCCGACGAAGCCGCGCTGGACGGAAAGAAGTACACCTACATCCTCGACAAACCCTACCGCTTGGAAAGCTGGGCTGCGCCCAAAGGCAAAGACGGCAAGCTCGACCACAACGCCGCGATGACCGGCGACGACCTCCGCGACTTCGTCAATCAGAAGCTCTTCCCCTACCTGCACAAGTTCAAGGAAAAGGCCAGCGGCTCGAACACCATCGAATACAAGATCGGGGAAATCTTCGGCGAGATTAAGAACAAGATCTCCGGCGGCTACAACCTGCGCGATATCATCGACCACATCGACGAGCTGCGCTTCCGCTCCCAGACCGAGAAGCACGAGCTCTCGCACCTCTACGAAGCCAAGATCAAGAACATGGGCAACGCCGGGCGCAACGGCGGCGAGTATTACACCCCTCGCCCGCTCATTCGCGCCATCGTGCAGGTCGTGCAGCCCCGCATCGGCGAGCGCATCTACGACGGCGCGGTCGGCTCGGCAGGCTTCCTCTGCGAATCGTTCGATTACCTGAAATCCGGGAACGCCAATCTCCAGATTGGCGGCCGGCGGAACGCCATTCAGGAGAATGGCGTTCCCAGGCTCACCACCAAGGACCTCACCACGCTCCAAACCCGCACCTTCTACGGCAAGGAAAAGAAGTCCCTCGCCTATGTCATCGCCATCATGAACATGATCCTGCACGGCATCGACGCGCCCAACATCATCCACACCAACACACTTACGGAAAACCTCGCCGACATTCAGGAAAAAGATCGCTACGACGTAGTGATGGCCAATCCGCCCTTCGGTGGCAAGGAGCGCAAGGAAGTGCAGCAGAACTTCCCCATCCGCACCGGCGAAACCGCCTTCCTGTTCCTCCAGCACTTCATCAAAATCCTCAAGGCCGGAGGGCGCGGCGGCGTGGTTATCAAGAACACTTTCCTCTCCAACACCGACAACGCCTCCGTGAGTCTGCGCAAGCTTCTGCTGGAAAGCTGCAACCTGCACACCGTGCTCGACTGCCCCGGCGGCACGTTCCAGGGTGCGGGCGTCAAGACAGTGGTGCTCTTCTTCGAGAAAGGCGCGCCCACGCGCAAAGTCTGGTTCTACCAGCTCGACCCCGGCCGCAACCTCGGCAAGACCAACCCGCTCAACGACGATGACCTTGCCGAGTTCGTGAAGCTTCAAAAAACCTTCGCCAACTCGCCCAAGAGCTGGAGCGTGGACGTCAAGAGCATCGACAAGAAAACCTTCGACCTTTCCGTGAAGAATCCCAACGGCGGCGAGGAAGTCAAGCACCGCACCCCGCAGAAAATCATGGACGAAATCGCCGCACTCGACGCAAAGAGCGCAGAGTTGATGCAAACCATCAGGGAGCTGCTATGAAAAACCAAGGATGGCAGACAAAATCGTTTGCGGAGGTCCTACAAAAGACTGAGACGGTCAATCCGCTTCAGTCTCCGGAACGCGAATTTGACTACATCGACGTATCGAGCGTATCGAACGAGACCTTTGAAATTAGAGAAACACAGAGATTGAAAGGAAAAGACGCGCCAAGTCGAGCACGGCGACTGGTTAGGCAAAATGACGTCTTGTTTGCCACAGTTCGTCCGACCTTGCGACGCATCGCGGTGGTTCCTGCTGAACTTGATCAACAGGTGTGCAGTACTGGGTTTTTTGTTCTTCGGCCTAAGCCAACCCTTAATTATAAATACCTTTTCTACTGGCTTTTCACTGACGGATTCAGTGGAACTATGGAGGCACTTCAGAAGGGTGCTAGTTATCCCGCGGTTAACGATGGCGAGGTAAAGGCCCAGCTTATTTCATTCCCGCCGCCCGCAGAACAGACGCGAATTGTGCGGACCCTCGAGGAAGCATTCGATGGCATTGCCAAAGCCAACGCCGAAAAAAAGATCGCCGCGCTGGAAGAGTTGAAAAAATCCCTGTTGCACCAGGCATTCAGTGGACAACTCTAAGAACAATCCCGGGAAGGTCGTCGGGAACGCCAATCTCCCGATTGGCGGCCAACCCAACGCCATTCAGGAGAATGGCGCTCCCGGGTGGCACAGCCGTGGATATCTGCCGCACTTTGAAAGTTCCGAGGTGACGCAGCATGTGACCTTTCATCTGGCGGACAGCCTTCCGCAAACGGTACTGCTGCGATTAGAAGCCGAGTTGAAAACTCTCCCCGCCGAGAAGCGGGATGTCGAACGCCGCAAGCGGGTGGACGCGTGGATCGACGCGGGTCACGGCTCATGCGTTCTGCGCAAGCCAGGCATCGCCGACATGGTGCAGGGATCGTTGCTGGCTTTTGATTCAGAGCGTTACCGGCTGCTGGCTTGGGTCGTAATGCCGAATCACGTGCATGTCCTTTTCCAACCAATCAATGGATGGACCGTCGCGAAGATCGTGGCTTCGTGGAAGAAGTTCACCGCCCGCAAGATTTGCGATGACCGGCGGGATAGCGGCGAGGCGCCTTGCGCTCCTGTCTGGCACCGGGAGTATTGGGACCGGTATATCCGTGACCAGAGACACCTCGAGCAAGCGGTTGAGTATATCCACTTGAATCCGGTGAAGGCGGGCTTCGCTGCCACGCCCGAGAGTTGGCGTTGGAGTAGTGCGTATTTCGGGAACGCCAATCTCCCGATTGGCGGGTGGCAAAACGCCATTCAGGAGAATGGCGCTCCCGGCAGGAAACCATGAACGAAGCCGAAACCAGAGCCGAGCACATTGATCCCGCCTTGCAAGCGGCGGGCTGGGGCGTCGTCGAGGGCAGCCGCATCCGGCGCAAGTATCCGATTGCGCCCGGCCGCATCGAAGGCCTCGGGCGGCGCGGCAAACCACTCACGGCCGATTACGTGCTGGAGTATCGCAACATCAAGCTCGCCGTAATTGAAGCCAAGGCCTGGGATGAATCGCTCACCGAAGGCGTGGCGCAGGCCAAGAACTACGCCGAAAAGCTCGCCATCCGTTACACCTATTCCACCAACGGCCGGGAGATTTACGGCATCGACATGCAGGAGGGCAAAGAAGGCGTCGTGGAACACTATCCGGCGCCGGAAGAACTTTGGAATAAAACCTTCGCCGAAGTGAACGCATGGCGCGACCGCTTCGCCGCCATTCCGTTCGAAGACAAGGGCGGCTCGCATCCCAGCCGCTACTATCAGGACATCGCCGTCGAGCGGGTGATGCAGGCCATCGCAGACGAGCAGCCGCGCATCCTGCTCACGCTCGCCACTGGAACAGGCAAGACCTTCATTGCATTTCAGGTCGCATGGAAGCTCTTCCACAGCCGCTGGAATTTAACCCGCGAACCGTCGCGCCGCCCGCGCATCCTCTTCCTCGCGGACCGCAACATTCTTGCCGACCAGGCTTACAACGCTTTCTCCTCTTTTCCTGAAGACGCAATGGTGCGGATCGCCCCGGAGGACATCCGCAAGAAGGGCAAGGTGCCGAAGAATGGCAGTCTGTTCTTCACGATCTTCCAGACGTTTATGAGTGGCCCGCCGAAGGACGGCCAGCCGTCGCCCTATTTCGGCGAGTATTCGCCGGACTTCTTCGATTTTATCGTCATTGACGAGTGCCATCGCGGGGGCGCGAACGACGAGAGCAACTGGCGAGGCATCATGGATTATTTTGCGCCCGCCGTACAACTCGGCCTCACCGCCACGCCCAAGCGCAAAGACAACGTGGACACCTACGCCTATTTCGGCGACCCGGTCTACATCTACTCCCTCAAAGAGGGCATCAACGACGGTTTCCTCACGCCGTTCAAGGTGAAGCAGATCTCTACGACCCTCGATGAGTATGTCTACACGCCCGACGACAAGCTCATCGAGGGCGAGATTGAGACCGGGAAACTGTATACGGAAACCGACTTCAACAAGATCATCGAGATCAAGGAACGCGAGGCGCACCGGGTGAAGCTGTTCATGGACCAGATGGACCAGAACGAGAAGACGCTCGTCTTCTGTGCCACGCAGGATCACGCGCTGGCCGTGCGCGACCTCATCAACCAGATGAAGACCAGCAAAGACCCGAACTACTGTCAGCGGGTCACCGCCAACGACGGTGAGCTTGGCGAGCAACACCTTCGTGCTTTCCAGGACAACGAGAAGACCATCCCCACTATTCTGACCACTTCGCAAAAGCTCGCCACTGGCGTGGACGCGCGCAATATCCGCAACATCGTGTTGATGCGCCCGATCAACACCATCATTGAGTTCAAGCAAATCATCGGTCGCGGCACGCGCCTATACGACGGGAAGGATTACTTCACAATCTACGACTTTGTGAAGGCGCATCATCACTTCAGCGATCCCGAGTGGGATGGCGAGCCCATCGAGCCTGAACCGAAGCCACTTCCCCCGGTGCCACCGCCGCCCGGCCCTCCGGTTCCGCCGGGGCCCGGACCAGGGCCGAGTCGTCAAAAGATTAAAGTGAAACTCGCTGACGGCAAGGCGCGCACCATCCAGCACATGATGTGCACGACCTTTTGGCATCCCGACGGCACGCCCATTTCCGCGCAACAGTTCATGGAAATGCTCTTCGGCAAGCTGCCGGAGTTCTTCCAGAATGAAGCCGAACTCCGCGCCATCTGGAGCGACCCCGGCACACGCAAGAAGCTCCTGCAAGGACTCGCCGAGAAAGGTTTCGGAGCGGCGCAACTTGCAGAGATGCAGAAGATCATCGACGCGGAAAAAAGCGATCTCTTCGACGTGCTCGCCCATGTCGCCTACGCATTGCCGCCGGTCACGCGGGAGGTTCGCGCTGCGAATGCGAAGGTCCACATCCACACCCGCTTCAACGCCAAGCAGCAGGTCTTCCTCGATTTCGTCCTTCAGCATTACATCAGCGTCGGCGTGGAAGAACTCGACCAAGAGAAATTGACCCCACTCCTCCGCCTCAGATACCACGACTCCATCGCCGACGCCGTAGCGGACTTAGGCAGACCCGAAGTGATTGGTATGCTCTTCTCAGGGTTCCAGAAATACCTCTACCAACCAGCGGCCTGAGCAAAGACGAAGGGAGCGAAGCGAAGGGCCGGCTCCTTTCTCTTTCCGCCTTCTGATTTCTACCTTTCCCGCAGCAACCCTTCGCCTTGCCCCGCCTTCCTATATAATCGGTTGCCATGATCCGAAGCGTATGCTGCGCCATTCTTGTGTCTCTACTGGGTCTCGCCGGGCTGGCCTCCGACCAGGCCGAAATCGAGCTCATCGCTACCAGGCGTGTTTTCCCGGAGATGGGTCCCGGCCTCGTCGCCCTCAAGCGCGACGCCGCTGCCCGCCGCTACCTGATCCTTTCTTCCGGCTCTGCTGGTGTCGCCGTGTACAACCTCGACGGCCAACGCATCGGTACCATTCCGCCCACCGCTGCGCCGCAGGGCGCTTCTCCGTCCGGCGCGAAGACTGCGGCTCGTCCCGAGGAGAGCCGCGGGGCCACCGCCCTTCAATACCCCAGTGACTTCGACATCATGTCCGACGGCCGCCTGGTCATTGCCGACCGCGCCGCCAACGCTCTCAAATTCTTTGACGCCGCCGGCAACCTGGTGCAGACCATCTCGACGCCCGCGCCGAGTTCCGTCGCCGCGCTGGCCGAAGGCGATGTCGCCGTCACGACCTCCGCCTTCGCCTCGTCCCGAAGCGTCGGGACCCTGCGGCTCGTCACCGTCTTCGACAAAGACGGCCGCCTCGCCCGCGAGTTCGGCGACCTCGTTGATCTCGCTTCCCGCCGCGACCTCAATCGCTTCCTCAACATCGGCCGTGTCAGCTCCGACCCTTCCGGCGCGCTCTACTACGCCTTCACCTTTCTTCCCGAGCCCACCGCCCGAAAGTACGACCGCTTCGGCTTTGCTTCGCTCGAAATTAGCATCACCTCGCTCGATGTCATGCCCGCCGCCCAGGCCGTCCGCCGCGAGATCAAGCGCCAGGACGAAAAGGGCGGCGCGCCGCGGATGAATCCCGTCATCACCGCCCTCGGCGTGGACCCGGAGACGCAGGAGTTCTGGCTGGCCCTGGGCAACGTCCTGCTCCATCTCGACCGCGAGGGCAACCGCCGCGGCAGCTATCGCACCTTCTCCGCCGAAGGCGCGCGCCTCGAGCCCGTCGCCATTCTCGTCGAGCCCGGCCGCCTCCTCCTCGCCTGCGATCCCCTCGGCATCTACGAATTCCCCCGCCCCGACAAATCCAAGCCTTAGCGCCGGGTTCACCCGCCGCATTCGTGTCTCCTTTTGCGCCTCTCGCCAGTCATTACTCGTCACTCGTATTCCCAAATTCCCCATTCGCCGCACGTCCTTCGCCCTGAGGAAAACCGGTGAATCTCCTGTGCATGTCGGTGTGTGCCTTCGTCCAGTTTTCGCTTGCCGCGTGCGGTGCAATCGTGCAGAATCCCGCACTCGTTCCGGTTCTCTCGGTCAGTGAGGGTTGTTGCGGAGCCGGAGCTTCCTGGGTCGCTGCGAGGAGCGCGCTGCGGGGGTAGGCGGGAATTTCCACAGCGGCCATACCCACATCTGCGGTAGAAAAGCACCCCACCCGGCGGGGCTGTTTTTCCACATTATTTCCACGCGTGTGGAAATTTTGGTTTCGTGTTTTTTTCGCTGGGCGCACGGAGAACGCTGATGACTGCCTGGGACAAAATCCTTCAGCACATGGAGCGGCGGGTTAACCCGCACAGCTTCGCCACGTGGTTCCGTCCCACCCGCCAGGAAGGCGTGGAGAACGGCAAGCTGATTGTGCGCGTTCCCACGCGCATGTTCCGCAAGCGCCTTTCGGAAACCTATGGCGAGCTCATCCACGCCGTCCTCACCGAGGTTGGCATGCAGCAGACCCGCGTCGAATTCGTCTGCGCTGAGCCCGAGCCCGCTCCGGCGCCGCCGCCGACGGCCGCGGCCCTGCAGGCGCGCCTCGATTTCGACTCGGTGGACCACCAGCTCAACCCGCGCTACACCTTTGACACCTTCGTCGTCGGCGGCTCCAACCAGTTCGCGCACGCCGCGTCGCTTGCCGTCGGCGAGCAGCCCTCCAAAGCCTACAACCCGCTCTTCCTCTACGGCGGCGTGGGCATGGGCAAGACGCATCTGATGCAGGCCATCGGCCACCTCGTCAAGAAGCGCAACCCGGCCATGCGCCTCACCTACATCAGCGCCGAAAAGTTCACCAACGAAGTCATCAACTCGCTTCGCTTTGACCGCATGACTTCTCTCCGCGACCGCTTCCGCACCGTGGACATTCTGCTGGTGGATGACATCCAGTTCATCGCCGGCAAGGAGCGCACCCAGGAGGAGTTTTTCCACACCTTCAACGCCCTTTACGACCAGCAGAAGCAAATCGTCGTCTCCTCGGACTGTCCGCCCAAGGAGATCTCCTCCATCGAGGAGCGCCTGCGCTCCCGCTTCGAGTGGGGCCTCATCGCTGATATCCAGCCTCCCGACCTCGAGACCAAGATTGCCATCCTCCAGAAGAAGGCCGATATCGAGCGCGTCAAGCTCCCCGACGAGGTCGCCGAGTTCATCGCCCGCTCCATCCGTTCCAACGTCCGCGAGCTCGAGGGCGCCCTCACGCGCTTCTTTGCCTACGCCTCGCTCACCGGCGCCGAGACCAACCTCGCCACCGCCCAGCAGGCCCTGCGCAGCCTGATTGACACCCAGGAAAAGAAAGTCACCATCGAGCTCATCCAGAAAAAAGTCGGCGAGCACTTCGGCCTGCGCGGACCCGACCTCAAGCAGCGCTCCAACTCCAAGGCCATCGCCTTCCCGCGCCAGATCGCCATGTACCTCGTCAAGCAGCTCACCTCCGCGTCGCTCCCCGAGATCGGCCGCCAGTTCGGCGGCAAGCACCACACCACCGTCCTGCACTCCGTCAACAAGATCGAGTCCCAGCGTCAGCACGACAAGGAACTCAACCGCACCCTGAATCGCCTGCTGGATGCGTTTGGATAATCGCGTAGCACAGGCTTGTAGCCTGTGCCTCTCCCGCCTTCTCGCCGCCTTCCGATAATTCTGTGGGACTGGCTTCTGCTGGTCCCGAGGAACTTCGAGGGAGCCAGCCTCTTTCAGTTAGTTGTAGGGGCGCTGCTTGCTTGCCCTGAGCGAAGCCGAAGGGCTGCGCCCTCCCGCGTAGTACCCTTAATCACCGGAGGGCCCGTTGAAGCTTCGTTTTCGCGTGCGGATCGCGCAGGACGAAGACGGCATGTTCGTCGTCGAATGCCCCAATCTGCCCGGGTGCATCTCTCAGGGCGCGACGCGCGCGGAGGCTCTTGCCAACATCCGCGACGCCATCGAGCGCTACCTCGCCAGCCTCGAAAAACACGGCGAGCTTGTCCCGAGCGCAGCCGAGGGGCCCGTCCCTCCACCTGTCGGCGAAGAAATCATCGAGGTCTCCACCAAGTAGTTTTCCTGCGGTTCCTCTTGCCTTTGTAGCGCCCGCCGACCCTTTTCCTCGCGAAGCCCCTTGACACGAATACTTTAGTCTGCAATCATTCCTTTGTGCAGACTCGTCTCACGTTTGATTCCGCATGGAGTCCAGCGGGTATTTTTCGAACCGGCGCATCCGCGATGCGTCCAGTTCTCACTACGGGCTTGGGGGTGCTGTACAACGAAGATTGTTTGACTGTTCTTCCTCTCATCAAGGACGAGAGAGTCGACACTGTCTTTGCCGATCCGCCTTTCAACCTCGGGAAGTCCTACGGTGCCAACATAAACGACCGGAAATCTGAGGCCAAGTATCTGGAGTGGTGTGAGCACTGGATACGCGAGTGCATCAGGATTCTCAAGCCCGGCGGGTCTTTTTTTCTCTACAATCTCCCCCGTTGGAATATTTCCCTAGGACAATACGCTCTCCAGCGCGGTCTTAAATTCCGAGATTGGATTGCGGTCAGCATAAAACTTGGCTTGCCCATTCCTGGTCGTCTTTATCCTGCGCATTATAGTCTTCTGTATTTCTCGAAGGGAAAACCGAAAACGTTTCGGAACATTCGCACCCCGATCAAGACCTGTCGCCATTGTGCCAGGGAGCTCAAAGACTACGGCGGACATCGGGACGCAATGAATCCAAAGGGCGTAAATCTGACTGATGTTTGGGATGACATTCCGCCGGTTCGCCATCGCAAGTTCAAGAGTGACCGGCGGCAAGCGAATCAGCTGTCCACGAAACTCCTAAACAGGGTGGTCCAAATCTCGACCCGTCCTGGCGACATTGTGCTGGATCCCTTCGGTGGGAGCGGGACCACTTTTGATGTCTGCGAACGCCTAGGCCGCCATTGGATTGGGATCGAGATCGGAAGTTGCGACGCTATCGTCGAGCGTCTAAATAGCGGAGACGTCGTTCCCCACAAGTCTGACGACTATGTGGAAGAGTTTGCCGCACGCTGACTATCGCCTTGCCCGCCCATCTGTACCCTTTGGTATTCGCCTGACAGTCTTGGACGTTTCGTCGTGCTCCACAACGATGATTCGAAGACAGCCGTTCTTCACGGGCATCGCTCGCCAAAGAGGAAAATAGGGACGCAATTCGACGATGTTTCCTACCCGATCCGTGAGGTAGCGGTAGAGTGCCGCGCTGGGCACCACTAAGAATCCGCCTAGAATCCCTCCGCGGTGAAGCGTGAGCACCAGTTTGTTGATCGCCCTGTGGCTGGACGAAATGTTTCCCGTTTCCCACTCAAAGCCAATATTTCCGCTTGGTGTCGCCTGCAATGCGTCCAGGTCTCCTGTGGTCAGCACGCCTGCGGGGAGCTTGGGAAGCTCTTCGGTTCGCCACCCAACTTCCTTGAGCTTTCTGATGCATGGAATCTTGATCGGCATGACGCCGTTGCCGTGCTTCTCTGGCCGGATTGTGAATCTGCCCGTCCCGTGGGGCCAGTCGGTGAACCCGACGGCAACTTTAACCTGTCGGCACGCTGCCTTCCACTGGTGTGACCGGAAAAAAGATCCTGCGGAGATAACGTCGATGGTCTCAACGATTCTCATCGCGAGCCTCAACGCGGGCGATCATTTTGGAGGGCGCAATCCGCAGAGCCCTGCAGACACGGAAGAGAACATCTAGTGTAGGAGATTTCTTGTTTCGCTCGAGAAGGCTCACATAGGTGCGGTGCACCCCCGCCCGTTCGGCGAGTTCCTCTTGGGTGAGCCCTCTTGTTTCTCGCAACTTCCGTAGCTCGGTTCCAAACACGCAAGAAAGCTACACGCCAACCGCTCATTTGTCCTCAGACTAAAGTGTGCGCGCTTCCGCAAGCGCGTCCTTTCCTGCTAGGTGCGGGGGTGTTGATGGCGCCTCCGCGGAGGAAGCTGCTTCCCGGGGCGCCATTGGTGCTTTCGATACGAAAACTTCTTGACAGGCAATTTGCGATTAGCTATTATTGTGTCGTCCGTTCCTACCAGAAGCTAATATCCACCAAACCCGTGGCGCGTGGTGGGTGTCGCGTGGCGAGGGCCGAGAAGGGAGAGGAAATGAGGAAGAGAGGGATTAGGAACCGGGGGCTAGGGGCTAGTCGCCATGGGAGTCGGAAAGCAAACACGGCAGCGGCGGGCGCGGGCCCGCTGCGGAAGGATGCCAGCCTGAAGGCTGGCGCTACAAGGGACGTGCCGGGCACGCGGGAAAGGCTGCTGCCGCCAATTGGTGGCACAAGAGAGGAAATCCAGCGGACGCTAGTCGAGACGATGGAAGGTATTCTGGACGGGCGCATCGAGCCCCGCGAGGCGTACGCGATCGGGCGGCTGTGCAGGCTGCAATTGAAGCTTCTCGGGTTTATGGAACAACTGGAGCAGGAAAGAAAGTCGAAGAGTCGAAATGTTGAAGGGTCGAAGGGTCACAAGTCCCAGAAGCGCCGGCAAGATGCCGGCGGTACGAAGGGCGGACCGCGATGGGTGAATTGACGGCGAGAGTTGAAGAGTTACAGCGTGGCAGAGTGACAGAGAAGAGTCCACCGAAGAGACGGCGAGATCCTTCGCTCCGCTCCCTTCGCTTGCGCTCAGGGCAAGCAGGATGACAAGGGGGCCCCATGGGAGAGTTGAAGAAGGCGGGACAAATCTGGAAGGAGTTTGAGGATTATTTGGCGCCGCTGCTGGGGATGAAGCCGGGGGAGCGGTCGGTGTACAGCTACTTGGTGCGGCACACGCGGCTGGAAGGGCGGCGCGGGGTGGTGGTGGGCATGGCCGCTCTGGCGCGCGGCGTCGGCCTAGGCTACGCCGCGGCGCGGTGGCACCTGTTCCGGCTGGCGCGGAAGGGGTGCGTGCAGGTGCGTCCCTACCGACACGCGCAGGCGATCGAGGTGTTCCTTCCCGAAGAGGTGATCCGGGAGATTCGTGTGCGGGATTGGGAGCGCTTGCAGCGGGACACGGTGCGGGTCAGCAAGAACCGCGTGCTGCGCGCGGCCATCCTGCGGCGAGAACGCGGGCGGTGCTTCTATTGCCAGCAGCGGTTGGTGGAAGGAAAGATCTGGTTCGACCACGTCGTGCCCCTGGCACGCGGAGGCAGCCCGGAAGAGAAAAACGTGGTGGCGTGCTGCCGGACGTGTAACCGATGGAAAGGAACCGGCGGGGCGGAAGCGTTTCTTCGCGAGTTGTGCAAGGCGCGGGGGATCAGCAAGGAGCAGCTCCAGAAAAGGCTCGCTGCAATACGGGAGATCCTCCGCGGGAAGCTTCGTCTGCGTAGGGCGGCGTGAGAGGAATGGTGGCGAGTGGTGCGTGGTGAGGCGAGCGGCCTGTTGGCTGCGCTGCGGAAGCCGTGTCCAGAGCGGGCGCGCCGGACGCCGCCGTTGTGAGAAAGCGGTGTCATCCCGAGGTTTCGGGACACCGCACTCCAAGGGGCCAGCACAACGTGGGGGAACGAAGGAAATCCCTGTGCGAAAGATGTGGCCGGGCTGTGGAGGCTGTGCGGAATGCGCCGGCAGGATGCCGGCGGTACGCGGCGATGCACGGGGCGCTCTTTCTTTGCACAGGCGCCCGCGGCCGCTAATTGCTGCCGTGCTTGCGCCTTCCGGGGAAATCCGCAATATGCACAGCGCCTACGGCTACTACGGTCTTTATATGTACCTAAGAAAGGAATTGCTTCTAGGCGTAGCAGACCTGAGGAAACGGTGCTTTCGGGCACGGAGCACACAGGCGGCAGATTTCCTCGCTTTCCACAGCGCCAACTACGACTCCGGTCTTTATTGTCCCAGCGAAGTGAAGTAAAGTAGCGCTTGAGTAGAACAGGCTTGTAGCCTGTTCGCCCTTCTTCGCAGTCATCCGGAACGCGGTAGGCAAGGACACGACACGATGGACTTCAGCGTCAAGAAATTTGATCTTCTGGCGGAACTCAATCTCACGCAGGGCGTGGTCGAGCGCAAGACCACCATCCCCATCCTCTCCAACCTCCTCTGCGAGGCCAAGGGCAGCCGCCTGACCATCACCGCCACCGACCTCGAGATCAGCATCTGCACCGCCTGCGACGCGAAAATCAAAAAAGAAGGCGCCGGCACCATCCCTGCGAAAAAATTGCTCGAGCTCGTCCGCCT
Source organism: Acidobacteriota bacterium (assembly GCA_016201285.1). Classification (GTDB taxonomy): domain Bacteria; phylum Acidobacteriota; class Terriglobia; order Acidiferrales; family UBA7541; genus JACQDE01. Next base: position 49,302 of record JACQDE010000010.1, read on the forward strand.
GCTGCCGGATTCTGAAATCAAGTTCAAGCTACTGGACAACCATTGGGTGGAGATCATCAGCGACCGCAAGAAATACAAGATGGTCGGCATGGCCCGCGACAATTTCCCGCAGCTCGCGCCGGCCCCGCACCCGCTGGTGAAAATCCCCGCGAAAATTTTGTCGGCGATGATTGCGCGCACGGCGTTCGCTATTTCCACCGAAGAGTCGCGCTACACGCTCAACGGCGCGCTGCTGGTGCTCAAGCCGGAAAGCGCGGTGATGGTGGCCACCGACGGCCACCGCCTGGCGCTCGTCGAGACCGCGCACAAATTCGACGGGCTCAACGCCGAGGTCCGCGTGCTCGTGCCGCGCAAAGCCATGATGGAAGTGCAGCGGCTCGCCGCAGAAGCCGGCGAAGACGCTCAGGTGGATTTCGCCCGCGACGACACGAATCTGTACTTCCAGTTCGGCGGGCGGCTGCTGATTTCGCGGCTGCTCACGGGGCAGTTCCCCAACTACGAGGCGGTGCTGCCGCGCGAGAACGACAAGAAAATCACGCTCGACCGCAACGAGTTGAACGACGCCGTGCGGCGCGTCGCACAGCTCGCTGACCAGCGCTCGCACGCCGTGAAAATGGCGCTCTCCAAGGACGGCGTGGAAATCTCCTCCTCCAGCCCGGAGTACGGCGAGGCCAAAGAGACCATCGAGATGGAATGGAAAGGCCCCGAAATTTCCATCGGCTTCAACGCGCAGTACCTGCTCGATTTTCTCGGCGCTGCCGCGGAAGGCCCCATCAGCCTCGAGCTCAAGGACGAGCAGTCCGCCGGGCAGCTCCGCCCGCTCGGCGATGAGGCCTACCAGTATCGCTACGTGATCATGCCGATGCGCATTTGATGTCGAACAGGCTTCCAGGCCTGTCCGCACCGCCGGGGTGGAGAATCGTCATTGTGAGTGTCGATGATTTCTGCTGGGACGGAGGATCCCACTTCGTTTTTCGAGTTATGTTCTTCTCGGTGTCTCCGTACCGCCGTGGTGACTCCCTGATGCCTAGCCCCTAGCAGGGCGCTGAAAAACTCCCTGTTTGGAATTGTGAATGCACTCTAGTATGCACGAAGCTCAGATGCCCGGCGTGAGTGGGCGAAATCCATCGTCGAGGAGAAACTTCGTGCGCGGAAATACGGATTTGCAGAACCCGATGTTTTTCGTGGCCAACAC
>JACQDE010000017.1 GCA_016201285.1 Acidobacteriota bacterium
CTCGTTGGATCGGGGAGTACAATCACGACCGGCCGCATCGCGGGGTGGCAAACCGCACCCCACGGGAGGCCTTCTTGGCTTTCACAGGTGTACTAAAAAACGAGGCCCTGACTGTCTAAATTAGAAGGGTGCACTACACGCGCCAATCGATAGCCTCGCCAACGCTTGCAATCGATCTGCATCAAATACTCGCAAGTAATCAGCACCGCTCAAGACGCGCAGTACGTCAAAGTCGTTGAGCGTAACAACAACAAAAAGTGCCGTCTCTATCAGCCTCCAAAAGGCCGCGAGCAGGGCAAGGTTCCGGTTTATCGGCTTGAGCACTGCGTAAAGAGCAGCGATCAGTACGACATCAACCGCGAAGGCAATCAGATCGCTGGCGATGCCCAGACGAAAAAGGCGTTCGTGCGCCATGATATTGCGAGCGGTCTCCGCGGCATTGTTGTAGACGATGAGTTGGCTGGAGACATAGACCCCGGCAAACAGTGCGGGTGGAATGGCAAGTAGATACGTAAGTCCCACGACTCTTGCAGCCTTGCGTTGTGATTCGTCGATGGTGCTGATTGTCATTTCATCTCGTCCTGACACAGATTTTTTCTCAGGAAGTGCGAAAGTATCGGGCGTTCTTCGTCTTCATTGCATTGCCATAAGGAGCAGGCCGACCAGACCCCAACTCACGGCACACACACAATGTGCTGCACTTCCGACATCGTCACAGTGTCGTTGACGTCAAAGATGCATACGATAACCGGGGCCCGAATGTTTCACTTCTCGTTGTGGATGGAAGCTCGGAAAAATGGCTCTCGTGGCCAGTTCGCGGAAACAGGCCATTTCACTTAATGGGAGTTCAGGCCTACCCGCCCGGCGAACGGCCAAATCCTGGGTAGTCGGCGATCCGGAAGTTATCACGCGGGCGTCATGTTGGGAGCTTAGATCAGCTCCCCAAATGAAATGACCCCCTGGCTAGGCTGCCGTTCGCCCAGCAAAACGGACGGGTGGCCCGCCTTTTCCGTCTGATTTTTCTTGGCGGCTAGGCACGACCAGAGCATACCACTGCGGAACTTCATAAATGAGTACCAGCACGAATGCCCTGGGTTGACCACGTTGGGTTTGCGGGTTCCCCACCCTTCGCGTCGGGCTGGCGCGAAGGGTGGGATTGGACGCTGTCACGATCTTTTCTGAAGGGGCTGCGCACAATTCTCTGAGGACGCTTTCTTCCTTTTCTTGACTCTCCCCTTGTGTCTCAATCCCTGCTCCCTGCTCCCTGCTCCCTGCTCCCTGCTCTTTCCCCTTGACTCGCCATTGACTATAAGCTATATTCCTGCGATGCGTGCTCACGAGAAGCTAAGCTGATGGACAGGGCTCAGGCAGCGGGTGTCAGGGATCAGCGAGGAACATTGCTAACCCGCGTGGAGTCAACACTTATGAGCCGCCATCCCGCAAGCCCTTTCGAGTCAACACTTACGTTTTCATTGGTTTTCATTTCCAAATTCATTGGACTTAAAGTCCTTTGGAGGCAACACTTACAAGAAATGCACTCGCAAGCCCTTTGTTGGCAACACATACAAAAACACCGGGGGTGGGGGGGGTACGCTTCAACATTTCTACACTTCCACACTTTAACCCCTTTATCATGAACACTTACGCCGGCAACAATATACTTGACAAATCAAACCCGTTCTGGTACAGTTTGAGCATGAGGAACCAAGCCGTGAAGAAGCCCAGAACACTCCAGCAAGCCATCATCTACTTCTCGAATCCCGATAACTGCATCCAGCTCGTTGCCAAGATGCGCTGGCCGGATGGAGTCACCTGCCCCGCCTGTGGACGCAAGGACGCGCGCTTTCTCGCCAATCAGAAAAAGTGGCAATGCAAGAGCGTCCACCATCATCGGCAATTCAGTGTGAAGGTCGGGACTATCTTTGAGGATTCGGCGCTGCCGCTGGACAAGTGGCTGACCGCGATCTGGATGGTATCGAACTGCAAGAATGGAGTTAGCTCCTACGAAGTGGCCCGCGCTCTCGGCATCACTCAGAAGTCCGCGTGGTTCATGCTGCATCGGATTCGCCTTGCCATGCAGAACCATTCGCTCTTGAAGCTCGGCGGACGCGGGAAGGAAGTCGAAGTGGATGAAAGTTTCATCGGCGGGGCCGCGCGATTCATGCACGAGGAAAAGCGCAAGCGCCGGATTACTGAGACTGGCAGCAAAGACAAGACTCCGGTTATCGGCATCCTCGAACGCGGCGGACAGATTCGCGCTGCCGTCATTCCGAATTGCCGCCGCGCTCACGTCGAACCCCAGATTCACAAGAACGTGGACAAGAAAAGCACCGTCTATACCGATGCGCTGCTTTCCTACAACGGCTTGCGTCGGCAAGGATTCGAGCACGCGACCATTGACCACGCGGAAAAGTACGTGGATGGGCGAGTGCACACAAACGGACTGGAAAACTTCTGGAGCATTTTGAAGCGGGGGCTGAAAGGAACCTACATTAGCGTCGAGGCATTTCACTTGTTCCGGTATCTGGACGAACAAGTGTTCCGCTACAACTTCCGCGAATTGCCCCATGATGGTTTTCGATTCGAGTATGTCCTCGCTCACATCTTCGGCAAGCGCCTCACCTATTCCGAGGTCACGGGCAAGCCGGCAACGACGCCTGCTTAAACCTGGACATTTCAAGCGCGGCCCGAAGCGGAAGATTTCCTAGATTTCTTCCGCTTTTTGGCCGCTTTTTCGGCGTCCAGCTTGGCCTTGACCTCGGCATGTGGGACGCTCAGTAATTGCCGCATTGCGTGGCTAAAATTCTCGAATTCTCGCGCTTTTGATTTCATGTGGCCCTGCCCCTACTCATCAAGTCCGAGATGCTTGCGCCATCTCGCAATCTGCTCAGGAGTGATGCGTTCCTCAAATTCATATCCCATTTTCGTAAGCCTATCCATTCTTTCCTTGCGGACGAAGTCCGAGCAATGCGAATTCGGGATATTCGTTAATTCCGGCATGATGATTCGTGCGAAGTCATTGTCCCCCTCCCCCGCGTAGGATTTTCGGAGCAGCCATGCCATCAGGTCGGCAGCTTGGAGCGGCGGAAACGTTTTGTCGTCCCGGAACAGGGGCTCGCTTGGATACAAAGCTGCAAGCTCTGGATCATATCCATCCCACATTTCCTTAAAGAGCGGATACCAGAGTTTTACCCTCTGGCTGAAGATTACGTGTTCGTCAAAAATAATTTCGACTTGTTCTTTGTAACCCCAATCTTGGGCGTCAACACAGACACCTGCAAGCATCAGAAGATATCCGAGAAAATAGGGATTTTTGTGGGGCCTTGCCCAGTGTTCCGCCATGCCATTCTGAAATGCGGGAAGGTCAATTGCGAAATGAATAGACCGAACGCGGTATGCGTTCAATGTCCGCGCCAAGCTCCGCAACTTCTCATCTCTTTCCTTTTTCTGCCACCCCGTAAATTCGCCTGTGAGGTGCGCAGCATCATGCATTCTGAGGTAAGCGATTCCCTTGCCCCCACCAAGACATGTGCTCCAGCCACTGGAAAAGCGCGCCCATTCTTGCGCCTCGCCAATAAATCCCGCAAAAACCAGGACGGCGCCCTGTCCCGAACCGCCGCTCTCGTCAACATATGCCTGAACTGTCAAAAGTGGCCTAATCCTCCGCCGTGCCTCCGGCAAGCCCGCCAGAAATGACAGCTCACGCGGAAGCCACGCATCCTTCTCGTTGTATTGTGCGCGAGTGACCATGATTCGTCAACTATATTATTGCCCTTACGCCCTAAATCGGTCTCAAGTCTTTTGCAATGAACACTTGCGCATTTCAGGTGGGGGGAGGGGGGTATCTTCTCCCACGGTATAGACCGGGCGCATCCCTGACAGAATGGACCGGGAGCATTCCTGACACTGTGTAGCCGGGTGGCAGGCGCGTGGTAGAAAAGAGCGCATGCCATGGAAAGCGAGCAGTGTGATGGAAGAGAAGCTGCGTTTCGTCTTTGAGTACGAAAGGGGCGAACGATCGATGACCGAGCTCTGCCAGCGCTACGCCATCGCGCGGGAGACCGGCTATGTTTGGCTGCGGCGGGATGGTAGGCTGGCAGATTCGCAGGCGGGAAGACAGCACCAGGGGGAAACTCATGCTACTCGAAGGACAAGTGAGCATCATAACCGGCGGCGGCCGGGGGATTGGGCGCGCCATTGCGCAGCGGTTTGCTAAGGAAGGCGCGGCGGTGGTGGTGACAGCGCGGACGGCGGGAGAGATCGAGGCGGTGGCCGGGGAGATTCGCAGCGCCGGAGGACGCGCGGCGGCAGTGGCCGCGGACATCGCGCGCGAAGACGACTGCGCGCGCATCGTGGCGGCGACGCGGGAAAAGTTTGACCGCATCGACATTCTGGTGAACAACGCCGGCATCTTCGGCCCGGTGAAGCCAGCGGAAGAAATTACAGCCGCGGAATGGGACGAGGCGCTGGCCATCAACCTGCGCGCGGCGTTCCTGCTGGCGCGGCTGGTGCTGCCGGAGATGTACGCGCGCGGGTCGGGAACGATCCTGAACATCTCGAGCCTTGCGGCCAAGGCGGCGTTTGCGTGGGAGGCGCCGTACGCGGCGTCCAAGGCGGGGCTGCTGGGGTTGACGCGCTGCCTGGCGGCAGAGGCGGCGCGGAAGGGCGTGCGCGTGAACGCAATCTGCCCCGGGCCGGTGTTTGAAACAAACATGTCGAAGGAATTGGGGCTGGAACTTTCGCGGCGGATGGGCATGGACCCGAAGAAACAGGTGGAGGACTTCGCCAACACAGTGCTGCAGGGGCGCGGGCAGACGGCGGAAGAGATTGCCGCCGCGGCGGTGTTCCTGGTGTCCAGCGAAGCGAGCGCGATTACCGGGCAGGCGGTGAATGTGGACGGCGGAATGGCGTTTTACTGAGCGCGCGGCAAAATCCGATTCGAGAAGAGGAAGAAAAAAGCGGATTAGTGGCGGCCGTTGGCCATGAGCCAACGGATTTCAAAACTCTGCTGGGCGATGATGCGTTGCTGGTAAAAGCACAGTCCGGCAAGAGCGACGATGGTGAAGAGAAGAAACGGGACAAAAAGCTTGTTGGTTTTCACGCGGCCTCCCACCATCCACTCTAACGTGACTTTCCGGAATTTGCGCCGGGCGATCGCGCCAGGTGCGGCGAATCGCTAACGAGCAGGACAGGCTCCCGCGGCGTCGGAAGCCTGTCCTGCAGGGCACATCGGCAGGCGCTCAGGAATGCTTGATACGTCGCGGCGGTTTTGCGCGGGCCGCGCGCTGGCGCCGTGAGACGCGTGGCGCGGCGGCGGATTCCGTCAAGAATTTCCGCGTGAGGCCGCTGCGCACCAGCCAGGCGCAGGTCTCAATGAAGAAATTGCGGGAAAGGTGCTCGTATTTCTCCGCGGGCCACTCGCGCATGGAAAGATGGCGGACCATGGCGGGCAGCCGATCTTCAAAGAAGACGAAGCGTGGCAGGCGGTGCGTGAGCCAACGGATGTAAGCAAAGGTTTTCCGCAACAGGCTTTCCGGGGCGCGAACAAGCCGGCGGTGCGGCGAGCCACCAACAGGCGCGACGAAGGCGAAGACAATGCACTCGGGAGGCTGCGGCTGGAGGAAAGCGAAGTCCGCCGCCGAGACGAGGTAGCCGACGAAGAAGCCGCGGCGCGTGCCAGCGCGCGAACGCGGCGCTTCGAACCAGCAGCCGCGCAGGCTGCCCGTGCGCGCGACGCGGGCGCGGTAGCTGCGCAAATAAGGTGCGGCGAGCGCCCGGATCCAGCCAATCGGCGGCCCGCCGCCCGGCGCGGACTTATTGTTTCTTGTACGTGGCAATGAGCGCCTGCAAGCCTTCGAGCGATCCCTTGTGGCGGAACTTGTAGTAGTTTTCGAGATCCGGCCAAACCTGCGCGCGGATGGCTTCTTCCTGCGAGCTGCCGGCCGAGAGCGCGACGGCGTGCGCGTAGGCGTCAATCACCTGGTCGAGCAGCATGGTTGTTCTTCCCCAAAGTTCGTCCCGCGCGGCGCCGGGCGGCACTTGCTTTAACTGTTGCGTTGCCGCCATGTATTCCTCGTTCGCGGCCGCGCCCAGAAAGATGTAGTTCAGCGGATCATCCGGAGCCAGCTCGACCGCCTTTTTGAGATACGTTTGGGCTTCGGCAGCCGCCCCGCCGTGCAGCGAAAGCATTCCGAGCGATTGATAGAGGGAAGGAAGAGTCTTTCCCTTGTACTCAGTCCACATGGCGGAATCCATGCCGGCGGGCCGGCGGTCAGCTTCCATCGCGCGGATGGCCAGGTCTCCGTACTTGCGACTCGCGGCGAGGTGCTCCAGATTGCGCTGGCGGGCTTCGTCAGCGCCGGCGGTGGTCAAGCGGACAAGGAGCCGGAGATCGAGCGCCTCGTCATCTCTGATAACGGCAATGGTCTGGAAGGCGTCATCCACGCGATTGGCCTTGAGATAGGCCTCGGCGAGAATGGCGCCGGCGACGTTGCGTTCCTGATCAGTGGACATCAGGGCGAGGAATTTTTCCGCCAGCGTCACGCAAACCGCCGCGTCCGGCTCGCGGGTGATGGCAACGCCGACGTGGGTGAGCAGGCGCGCGCGCACCACGCTGGCGGGGTGAGCAGCGAGAAACGCAGTCAACAATTGAACCTTCTGAGTTGCGCTCGTGACATTCACGATGTCCGAGACCTGCCGGCGTTCTTCCACGTTGACCTGGCGGGCCGCCGGCGGGGCCTTCTCCTGGGCGGCAGCCGGAACCGCGATCCACAGCGCGGAAGCGACGAACGCGCACACACACGTCTTTTGATGGAATCTCATCGGCAAGTTCTGCTCCTGCAGATAAAGCGCACCGCGGCTAGCGGCCCTCGAAGGGGTAACGCTCGGCGGCGAGCACGGCGGCGGCAACGCGGCGGCGCATGGCGATGGTGTCCACCGCTTCGCGCTTGGTGAAGCGCTTGAGCGCGGCAAGCTGGATGCGCAGCATGTCGCCTTCGGCGACGGCGGCGACGGCGGTGCGGGCTTCCTTCTCGACACGGTCCATGGCGTCATAGATGAAAGCGCGCGCCGCGTCCACCATGACGCCGGCGGATTCTTCACCGCGGGCCGCGGCCGACTTCTGCGCGCGGCGCAGGCAGCTTTCCATGGCGTAGATTTCCATCACCGTATTGGAAAGCGCGCCGATCACTTCCTGGTGGTCGGCGAGCTTCTGCTGGTGCTTCTGGACGGCGGAGCCCGCGGCCATCAGAAATGCCTTTTTGGCATTCTCGACGGCGCGCTCCTCTTCGGCGAAGGGCGCGGTGGAAGGCTCCTCGAAGGAAGGCGGGGCCATCAGGTCGCCGGCGATCTTCATCGCCGCGGGGATGAGCGGCAGGATGCCTTTCATGGCGCGCTTCATGAGCATGTCAATGATGAGCAGACGGTTGATCTCGTTGGTGCCCTCGAAGATCCGGTTGACGCGAGAGTCGCGGTAGGCGCGGGCGACGGGATACTCCTCGTGGAAGCCGTAGCCACCGTAGATCTGCACGGCTTCGTCCACGACGAAATCGAGCGTCTCGCTGCCGTAGATTTTGCTGATGGAGCTTTCGATGGCGTACTCCTCGAGCACGGCCATGGCTTGCTTGATCTTGTCGCTGCCGGCCGCGGCGGCGGTCATGGCGACATCGATCATGCCGGCAGAACGGTAGATCATGGACTCGACGGCGTAAGTCTGGATCGCCATCTCGGCAAGCTTCTGCTGGATCAGGCCGAAATCGGCAATGGAGTGGCCGAAGGCCTTGCGCTCGTTCGCGTATTTGGCGGACACGGCGAGCGTGAGTTTCGCGCCGCCCATGCAGTAGGTGCCCAGAGTGAATCGTCCGGAATTGAGCGTGTTCAGAGCGATCTTGAAGCCTGCGCCGATTTCGCCGAGCAGGTTTTCCGCGGGCACAGGGCAGTTGTCGAAGAAGATCGGCACGGTGGAACTGCCCTTGATGCCCATCTTCTTTTCCTCGCCGCCGACCTTGAAGCCGGGGAAGTTGCGCTCGACGATGAAGCTGGAGACTTTGTCGCCGTCCACCTTGGCAAAGACGATGTAAACATCAGCGAAGCCGCCGTTGGTGATCCACATCTTCTGGCCGTTCAGGACCCAGTGCTTGCCGTCAGGAGAAAGGACGGCGGTGGTAAGCAGGTTCTGCGCGTCGGAACCGGCTTGCGGCTCGGAGAGGCAATAACAAGAGAGCAGTTCGCCGCTGGCGATGCGCGGCAAGTATTTCTTTTTCTGTTCCTCGTTGCCGAAATACACCAGCGGCACGGTGCCGATGCCCGCGTGACCTCCGTGCGACGTGGCAAACGAGCCGTAGCCGGAGAGTTTTTCCGCCAGCACGGTGGTGGCGACCTTGTCCAGGCCCGCGCCGCCGTATTGTTCCGGCACCACCGGGCCGAGCAAACCGAGCTCGCCCGCTTTCTTGAGAAGCGAGGCCATCAAGCCTTCTTTTTTCTCTTCGAGATCGTGTGCGTGAGGCAGAACCTCGTGAGTGACGAACTCTTCGGCGGTCTGCCCGATCAGCTTCTGGTCGTCTTGCAGGTCGGCGGGAGTAAAGACGTCCTCAGGCCGGCAGGGTTCAAGGAGGAAGCTGCCGCCTTTGGTGATGGTCGCGGGAATTGCGGTGGTGGCCATAGGATTGCCTCTCTTTTCGTTCGTCCGCGCGGCGCGGGCGAAACTTGGTTCCGAAGTCATAGGACAAAATCGAGATCGGCGGTCCCTACGCGCCGGCGGCGGCCTTGATCCCGGCGATGTAGTCCGCGGGCAAGCCGTTCTCTCCGGCGCCCTGCAGGAGAGTTTGCAGGTAATGGGCCGCTGGACGCAAGCCCTTCCCTACTTTCGAGGCGATATAGACCTGGGCGGAGACCGGGTTGCCGGCGGTGTCGGAAACGCTGATCTGGATGCGGCGGTAGTGATCGGGGACGCCGGTCGAGCGGTCGAGGATGCGCAGCGCACTCTCAGTGATCCGGTAGAGCACGCCATGGACCGTCTCACCGCGGGCAGGCTGAATGTTGGCCTCGGCGGAGCCACCGCGGACTTTCTTGTTGAAGACGAGCGTGTAGTTGTCCAAGCGCCCGGGTTGGGCGTCGAGGAGATGGCCGGCGCGCTGCTGCATCGTGGCGCGGCTCATGTTGCTGCCGTAGGCAAAATACCAGACGGTCGGTGCGGTCATTTTTCTCCAGGGGACGCGAACAGCGAAGTGCCCGCTGCGGAAGATCTATTCTATAGGGAAGCGGGCGCGGAGGCAATTGGCCGGCGCCCATTTGAAGTAGAATCGGGGCGTGGCGAAGATGGCGCTCGAACAAGCGTATCCCGGGCTGGCGTTTCGCGCGAGGTCGCGCAACTGGTGGGCGCGACTGACGGGCACGCCGGCGGAATGCCAGCACCTGGAGACCGAGTTCGCGTGGATGGCCACGTACTCTCCGGATACGATCTATCTTCGCGGCAGGGGCAGAGCGCGCTCGAAGCCGGCGCGGCCGGAGGTGTCGGTGTGCCGCACGTGCCTGCTCGGACTGCTCGAGCCGGAGCTGGCCGCGTATGCGGGACGCGTGGTGGCGTTCGAGCCGGACGCGGAGCACTTCACGCAGTTTTTCTTCATTGCCGCGGAAGACTTCGAGCCGGCCGGGCTGCAGCCGGAAGTCAGCAGCGCCATCGAGACGCGCCTGAACGCGATGAGCGGCCAGTGCGAACACGACGGCTGCGCGCGGCGCGCAACGTGGCTGTGGCTCTCGCGAACGGACGTGGCCAGCCTGGACGACTTTGGCTCCATCGGCCATGCGGCCGGGCGCCGGTTGTGCGCGCGGCATGGCGCGGCGGCGTTGTGCCGCCAGCTAGCGAGCATCGCCGAGGCCAACCTCTTTTATGTGAATGCACCGTACGGCGAAACCGGCGCGTACGTGTGGATTTGAGGTAGAACAGGCTTGTAGCCTGTCCCCTAGTTGGCAGGGAGAATTGATTGCCGGACAGGCTGAAAGCCTGTCCCACAAAATCCATGAACTTGCGCGAGGCGGTCGAACAATACTTGGAGCTGGGCGGTGGGTACGGCCAGGCCGTGGCGCTCACGGCGTTCGGGTACTCGCGCGAGGAGACGGAGCGGCGGTTCGGCGTGCTCGACGAGGACTACCACATCAGCCGGTACTTTCATTTCAGCGACCAGCGACCAGTGACCAGCGCCAGGAGAGAAGATGCCAGCCGTCAGCCGTCAGCCGTCAGCGGTCAGCAGGCGGCGGACCGGAGTTTGGAAACCTACCAGATCAACGGATTTTCCTGCACGCACGTGACGATTGACGCCGAGATTGCTGAGATTCTGTAGCGGCAGCATCTGCGCTTTCCGGTGTCGTTCCGAGTCCGCCGCTGCATTTTCGGGACGTACGAGGGATCCGCTTGCAGTTCTTTCATGCAAGTGACAAGAGCAGTCTGGCGTGACGCGAAGCGTCACCCTACGAACCATGAAAATGGCGGAATGCATTGCAAAGAAAGCAGATCTCTCGCTTCACTCGGAATGACAGCTCGGGGAGTTTTGCAGCAACTTGCTACGGGAGGGGCGGGCTGTTCTCGTCGGCGTAGCGGCCGCGGGCGGCGCGGATGACGCCGGTGTTGTCAGTGTAGTAGAAGCGTGACGTGGTGCGATCCATCACCGGCTCGGCGACACAGGACCAGCGCTCGATGCTGGTGCTGGTGAGCGTGAAGATGTAGCCGTTGGAGATGAGGACATCGCACGTGCCCGGCGCGGCGTCGGTGCAACCACCGGGGCTGGAAGCGGCCGCCTGCAGCGCCAGGATGCGCGGCACGGGCGCGATCAGAATCATCGCCACGGGCGCGAGTGGACCGTCGCCGAGGCGTGCCCGGCGGTTGTTGCCGAAAAGTCCGAGGCCGGAAAACTGGCTGGTGTACTGCTTGCTGCTCACGCGGTAGGTCTCTTCCGCGCTGTGCAAAGTGCGGAGGAAGGCGGCCGCGGAGGTGTCGTAGGCGCTGCGCTGCGCGGCGAGGAAGTGGGGAGTGGCCAGAGCGACGAGCGTCAGAATAATGGCCACCGTGATCAGCAGTTCGAGAACGCTGAAACCCGGCGCCGGCGCGCAGCGATCAGTTGGCGCGCGCATGGCCTTCTTCCTTCGCTGCCGAAGGCGAGATGATCGGCGACTTGTTCAGCAGCGTGACCACTTCCTTCAGAACGGCCTGCACTTCCGCCTGGGGCACGTCCTCCTTGGTCAGCCGCCCGGAGAGGTACTTCAGCGGGCCGTGAACGCTGAGCAATAGGTCGCGGTTGCGGCGGCCGATGCGGTCCATCTTCTGATTGAGCTGGCTGACAAGGAGTCCGAATTCCTGGAAGCGTTCGCCGCGGTGCGTTTCGAACGCGGCCGGCACGCCGTTCGCGAGATCGCTCAGGGCACTCCGCAGGCGCAGCAGCGGCCGGGCGTAGCTGGCTGACTGTAGCACCGCAAACAGAGCCGCCCAGAAGGTGGCCACCACCGCAGCAATCATGATGCGGAGCTGTACGGCGGCAAGCTGGCCGCCCATGAGCGCCTGCACGTGCGGATCGGGTTCGCCGTTCACCTCCTTGTGGAGCGGGAGGAGCACGTAGCCGACCAGCAGCAGAGAGAAAACTCCCAGCACCACGGCTACCGGCACGGTGGCGCGGAACTGCAGCGCAGGGTCCACCAGAAGAGAGCGACTCTTCGGCGAGGGGCGTGCAGCGGCAGGCGGAGCGAAAGTTGGCTGGCTCATTAGAAACCTCTATAAGAAACTCCACTACGGTGATCGGCAGTTTCACAACGGAACTTGAGTGGGTTGGCGCGGAAAGGCGGTTCTGGCGGACGTCCCGAAATGACGAAGGGGCCGGTCCCGAACCTCCGGAAGAAAACCGACCCCTGAAGTGCCGCCAATCTGCAAACGGCGGCGCAATGCCGCTTGTTTACGAATGGCGGCATAAAGCCGCCGCTACTTCTGCGCGACCGTGACGCGCTGGAGGCGCTCGCTGAGTTTTTCCTGTTCGGCGCGCAGTTCGGCGGGCAGTTTCGCTCCGAACTTATGGAAGAAAGCGTTGGTGTCGTCGAGCTCAGCGGCGTAGTCGGCGGGATCGACGCGCTGCAGCGCTTCCATCGCGCCGCGGGAGATGTCCAGCCCGTCGAGGGTGAGCGCGTCCGCCGCGGGCACGAAGCCGATCGGCGTTTCCACGGCCTTGCCTTTCCCCTCGATGCGCTCGAGCATCCACTTCAGCACGCGGACGTTTTCGCCAAAGCCCGGCCAGAGGAATTTGCCGTCCGAGCCCTTGCGGAACCAGTTCACGTGGAAAATTTTCGGCGGGTGCGGGACGCGGCGGCCCATCGCGAGCCAGTGCGCCCAGTAGTCGGCCATGTTGTAGCCGCAGAAGGGCAACATCGCCATCGGATCGCGGCGGAGCACGCCCACGGCGCCGGTGGCGGCGGCGGTGGTCTCCGAGCCCATCGTGGCGCCGACAAAAACGCCGTGCTGCCAGTCAAACGCTTCGAAGACGAGCGGCGCCGTCTTCGTGCGGCGGCCACCGAAGATGAACGCGGAAATGGGCACGCCGGCGGGGTCCTCCCAGCGCTTGGAGATGCACGGCGCCTGGCGCGCGGGTACGGTGTAGCGCGAGTTGGGATGCGCGGCGGTGCGCACCTTCGGGTCGAACGGCTGGCCCTGCCAGTCGAGCATGCCGTCGCCGGAGGGCATCTCGATACCTTCCCACCACGGCTCGCGGCTGGCGGTGAGACCCACGTTGGTGAAGATCGAGTTCTTATTGAGCGCCTGCATCACGTTGGGATTGGTCGAAGCGCCGGTGCCGGGGGCGACGCCAAAGAAGCCGGCCTCGGGATTGATGGCGCGCAGGCAGCCGTCCGGGCCGACCTGCATCCAGGCGATATCGTCGCCAACGGTCCAGACCCTGTAGCCGGAGGCTTCGAGCGCGGAGACCATCATGGCGAGGTTGGTCTTGCCGCAGGCGGACGGAAACGCGGCGGCCAGGTAAGTCACCTTGCCGGAAGACGCCTCGAGGCCGAGGATCAACATGTGCTCCGCCATCCAGCCCTGCTCGCGGGCCATGGCGCTGGCGATGCGCAGCGCGAAGCACTTCTTGCCGAGCAGTGCGTTGCCGCCATAGCCGGAGCCGAAGCTCCAGATGAGTTTTTCCTCGGGAAAATGACAGATGAAGCGGCGGTCGGGGTTGAGGTCGCCGAGCCCGTGCAGGCCGGGAACGAAGTCGGGCGAGCTGCCGAGACGGTCGAGCGCGACCTTGCCCATGCGCGTCATGATGCGCATGTTGGCCACGACGTAGGCGCTATCGGTGAGCTGCACGCCGACCTTGCTGATCGGCGAACTGACCGGGCCCATGATGTAGGGCACCACGTACATCGTGCGGCCTTCCATCGAGCCCATGAAGAGCGCGCCGACTTTTGCTTTTGCTTCGGCGGGCGCCATCCAGTTGTTGGTCGGGCCGGCGTCTTCTTTGTTACGGGAGCAGATGAATGTGACGTGCTCGGTGCGGGCGACGTCGTTGGGATTGGAGCGGTGCAGATAGCAGTTCGGATAGGATTTCTCGTTGAGCGCGGTGAAGGTGCCGTCGCGGAGCATCTGCTCGTTGAGCCGCGCGATCTCGGCATCAGAACCGTCGCACCAATGAATATTCCTGGGCCGCGTGAGGGCGGCCTGCTGTTCAACCCATTGTTCGAGGGGGGTGGACACGATTCCTCCAGTCGTAGAGTCCGGGGCGGACTGCCCGGTCACGGGGCTGGACCGGGGTAGGCCGCGAAGCTCGGGGCGGCTCGGGGCCGCCATTGCGGGCTTGCGCGGCGGCTGGAAAAAGTCTAAGCCGCGTGCCGGAGAAATGCAAGGTACGCAAGGACGGATGTGCCTGTAGCTCAGGTCCCGTGCGTCGCGGCCAGCCGGGACGGACTGACCTGAGGCTTTCCAGGAAAAACACCATCGGGGCGGGGCGGGACGTAAGCGACAACCGCGATGCTATACTCTCGCGCATGTACGCGCGGAAACTGCAGGTGGAAGTCATCGTCGGGGGCGAACGGCGGGCGTGCCCGCTCGCGTGGCTGGACGCGTTCTGCATGCGAAATTTTACCGGGTCGGCGGAATTCGATGACACGCTGCCCACCGGCGAAGGCGCGCTGGAAGCCAGTTTCCGGGTGGACCCGCAGCGCCTGGCCGCGGCGTTGAGCGAGTGGCTCACCCAGCGCGGCAAAGGAAACGAAAAAACTGTAAAAGTGGAAATCCGTGGTGCTTCGTAGGACAGGTTTTCCAGCCTGTCCAGCTCAGACGGAACGATGGTTTCCGGACAGGCTCGAAAGCCTGCCCTACGGGTATACCGTGCGGGCGGCGGGGAGGCGCTCGAGCGGGGCGAGCGCGGCGCGGATCTGCGGCACGGCGGCGCGGGTGGCGGCTTCGCCGGCGGCGATGAGTTGTGGCGTCTGACGGAAGTCGTCCCAGGCGAAATGAGCTACCTGAGGCTCGATCACCACGTCGGCCCTGCGGCGCCAGCGGTCGTCGGCGTTGCGCTGCATGATGGCGAACGACCGGCTGATCACTTCCACGACGTTATCGGGTTGCTCGCCCTTCGCAGCGGATTCCAGCCAAACGGCAATCACAAAATCGGCGCCCAGGCGCTTCAGCGCGTCCACCGGCACCGCCGCGGCCAGGAAACCGTCCACCAGGATGCGGCCCTGGTGCTCGACCGGCAGGAACAGCCCCGGGTAAGCGCAAGAGGCGCGCAGCGCCGGGCCGATTTCGCCGTCGGTGAAATAGACCGCTTCGCCGCTGCCGAGGTCGGTGGCGGCGATGGCCAGCGGGACTTTCGTCTGCTCGAAGCGGGTGAACAGCGAAATCTGGTAGAGGTAGCGCTCGAGGCGCTCGTTGGAGGCAAAGCCCATGCGCGAGAGGCGCCACTTGCCGAAGTCGGCAAAGCGCGTGGCGGCAGCGCGGCGCTGCATTTTTTCGAGCGGGACGCCGGTGGCGTAGGCGGCGGCGATCAGCGCACCAACGCTGGTTCCCACGATGCAATCAATCGGGATTTTGGCTTCGATCAGCGCGCGGAGCACGCCGATGTGAGCGATGCCGCGGGCGAAGCCTCCGCCGAGCGCCAGGCCGATGCGCGGGCGGCGGCTGGTTTCCGGGCGCTTTCCGCCGCGGGTGAACGTGCGCAACCCCTCGGCCATACCGTGCAGCCAGTTTTTCACCATGCCCATCACGGGCCTCGCTTCCTGCTGGGCTACCTATTGGACACTGTACCACGACGAAAGGATGCCCGCGCGGCGTCAAACGGAGATGGCCTGTTGGTCAACCCCCGGTTTTCTGGGACAGACCCCCAAACCTGTCCGGCACAACTACTGCCGTTCGGAAATGGGCAGGCGTGGACACCTGTCCTACGCATTTTCGATTGACCAGGGGAATGGGCGAAATGTAACCTGCACTGGCGCCCGCCAAGAGCAGCCTCAAGCTGCCCTTACAGGCCACTGGCTGAACATTCGTCGATTTGATTCAGGAACCTCACCTCAACCGCGCTCCCGCAGAGATGGATCGCGGTGGGACGTGAGCTACAAGGGGAACAACCATGCGACGCATCGAAAAAGTTGCTGTGCTGGGCGCCGGAACAATGGGCGCGCGGATTGCCGCGCATCTGGCCAGCGCCGGCGTGCCTTGCTACTTGCTCGATATCGTGCCGAAGGAGCTGACCAAAGACGAAGCGGCGAAGGGGCTGACGCTCGAATCCCCGGCAGTGCGCAACCGTATCGTCAACGCCGGGCTCGAGGCGGCGAAGAAGTCGCGGCCGGCGGCGTTTTTCCACGCGGAGGGCGCGAAGCTCATCACCACCGGCAACTTCGAGGACCACCTGGGGTGGTGCGGCGAGGCCGATTGGATCATCGAGGCGGTGGCGGAGCGGCTGGACATCAAGCGCTCGCTCTTCGGGCGCGTGGAGAAAGTCCGCAAGCCAGGGACGATCGTCACAACGAACACCAGCGGCCTGCCCATCCACACCATCGCCGAAGGGCGGAGCGAAGATTTTCAGGCGCACTGGGCGGGCACGCACTTCTTCAACCCGCCGCGGTACATGAAGCTGGTGGAGCTGATTGCCGGGCCGAAGACGAAATCGGAAGTGATGGAAGTCCTGGGAAATTTCTGCGACCGGCGGCTGGGCAAGGGCGTGGTGGTGGCCAAGGACACGCCGAACTTCATCGCCAACCGCATCGGCACATTCTCGATGCTGAACGTGCTGCGGCTAATGCAGGAACTCGACATGAGCATCGAGGAGATTGACGCCTGCACCGGGCCGGCGGTGGGCTGGCCGAAGTCGGCGACGTTCCGCACGGCGGACATCGTCGGGCTGGACGTGCTGGCGCACGTGGTGCGCAACATCTACGAAAACGCCGTGGACGACGAAATGCGCGAGCGTTACCAGGCGCCGGCGCTGATCGAGGAGATGCTGAAGCGCGGCTGGCTGGGCGAAAAAAGCGGCGGTGGGTTCTACAAGAAGGTCAAAGGCGAGGGCGAGAAAGAGATCCTCACGCTCGACTGGAAGACGATGGAGTACCGCGCGCGGCAGAAGGCGAAGTTCGGCTCGCTCGAAGCCGGCAAGCAGATCGAAGACACGCGCGACCGCCTGAAGGCGCTGCTGGCAGGCAAAGACAAGGCGGCGCAGTTCTTGTGGGGCGCGATTTCGGAGATGTGTCTCTACGCGGCGTGGCGCATCCCGGAAATCGCTGACCGCATCGTGGAAGTGGACCGCGCGATGAAGTGGGGTTTCGCGTGGGAGCTGGGACCGTTTGAGATTTGGGACGCGGTGGGCGTGGAGGCGGTGGCGAGGAAGCTCGATGGCGAAGGCCGGGCGCTGCCGCCGATCGTCACCGAAGCGCTCAAGCCGGGCAAGAAGTCGTTCTACGGAGTGCTCAACGCGGGCAATCCGGATTGCACGCGGGTCTATTTCGATTTTCCGGCCTGCGTCTATCTGCCGGTTGAGGAGCCGGAAGGCGTCATCATTCTGAAGGCGGAAAGGGATCGCGGCAAAGTGGTGGAGAAGAACCCGGGCGCGAACCTGGTTGATCTGGGCGACGGCGTGGTGTGCTGCGAGTTCACGTCGAAGATGAACGCGATCGGCGCGGACACCATCATGATGATGCGCAAGGGCCTCGAGCGGCTGCAGACGGACTTCGACGCGATGGTGATCGCCAACCAGGCGGCGAATTTTTCCGTCGGCGCGAACCTGATGCTGGTGATGATGGCCGTGCAGGAACAGGAGTGGGACGACATCCACATGATGGTGCGCGCATTTCAGAACGCGAACATGGCGCTCAAGTACGCACCGAAGCCGGTGGTCGCCGCGCCGCAGGGCATGGCGCTCGGCGGCGGCTGCGAGATTTCGATTCACGCTACGCGCGTCCACGCCGCGGCGGAGCTGTACATGGGACTTGTCGAGGCGGGCGTCGGGTTGATCCCCGCCGGCGGTGGCACGAAAGAAATGCTCGTGCGCGCCAACGAAGCCGCCGGTGTAGCGCCGGGCTTTAGCCCGGCATCTCCGGAAAAAGACCTCGATCTCTTTCACGCGCTGAAACCGGTGTTCGAAAATATTGCGATGGCGAAAGTGTCCATGAGCGCGGACGAAGCGCGCGGCCTGGGCTACCTGCGGCCGACCGACCCGATCGCGATGAACCGCGAGCGGCTGGTCGGCGACGCGAAGCAGACGGCGCTGGGACTCATCCGCGCGGGCTACCGCCCGGCGGCGCCGGCGGAGGTGCGCGTGCTCGGCGAACAATTCCTCGCTGCGGCGAAGCTCGCGATTCACATGCTCGTGCGCGGAGAGTTTGCCAGCGAGTACGACGCGAAAGTGGCGACGAAACTCGCGTGGGTGCTCGCCGGCGGCGCGCTCACGGCGGCACAAACCGTCAGCGAACAGTACGTGCTGGATTTGGAGCGCGAGGCGTTCGTTTCCCTGTGCGGCGAACGCAAAACCGTCGAACGCATTTCCCACACACTGAAAACCGGAAAACCGCTGCGGAACTAGTAGCGCAGGCACTCCTGCCTGCGCACCATCCGGCCAACACGCGCAGCCCCTTCACTTCGTTCAGGACAAGCAAGAGTGGCTGCGCTACCGTCTTGACACTGTGGAAACCAGCGGATAGATTCGCGCGTCTGCTGGGAAGTTGTCAGTCTTCAGTTGTCAGTAGTCGGGGGTCGAAGGACAGGGGTCAGGTTTCAGAGAAAACTGAACAGCAAGCTGTTGAAGGAGTGGAGCATGGTGCATCGGAGTGTGCGCAGGGCGTGGAGTGGAATCGTGGCAGCGGCGTTGATTGCGGCGATGGCGGTGGGGCCGCTGGGCGTGCCGGTGGCTCGGGCGCAGGCGCGCGGGATCGAGCCGCCGTACTTTGCGATTCAGGGCGCGAAGATCGTCACGGTGAGCGGCGGGGTAATCGAGAACGGCACCGTGGTCGTGGCCCACGGGCTGATCGCCGCCGTCGGCGCGGACGCGAAGATTCCGCCGGAAGCGTGGGTGATTGACGGCAAGGGATTGACCGTTTATCCGGGACTGATTGATGCCATGACCGACGTGGGCTTGCCGGCGGCGCCTCCGGGGCCGCCGGGCGCGGGCGGTCCTGCTGCCGCAATGCAGCAGGCGGCGCAGCAGCAACAGCGGCCGTCCATGGGGCCGGAGGACCGTCCGGGGACGACGCCGTGGCGCGCCGCCGCTGACGAATTGCAGCCCGCCGAGCGGCGCATCGAGCAGTGGCGCAACGCCGGTTTCACGACCGTGCTCTGCGCGCCGAAGACAGGAATTTTCCCCGGGCAGGGCGCGGTGATTGATCTGGCGGGCGAGCGGCCGGGCGAAATGGTGGTGAAGACGCCGGCGACGCTGCACATCACGCTGCAACAGCCGGGCGGATTTTTTGGTTTTCCGGGCTCGCTCTTCGGCGTGATTGCGTACATCAAGCAGATTTTCCTGGATGCGGCGCAGGCGCGCGCCGTGGAGGAAATCTACAACGTGAGCCCGAAGGGCGTGGAGCGGCTGGACTACGACCGCGCCACGCGCGTGCTGAACGGCGCGCTGCGCGCGAACCGTCCGGTGCTGTTCCCGGCGACGACTCCCACGCAGATCGTGCGTGCGCTCGAGCTGAACGAGCAGCTCAAAACGAACATGGTGCTTTACGGCGCGCAGCAGGGTTACGAGCCCGCCGCCGCGAGCGCGATCGCGGCGAAGAAGGTGCCCGTGCTGGTGAGCCTGAAGTGGCCGGAGAAGGACAAGGACGCCGACCCGGACGCCGAAGAGCCGCTGCGCACGCTGCGCTTCCGCGACAAAGCGCCTTCGACGCCGGCGGCGCTGGAAAAGGCCGGCGTGAAGTTCGCGTTCTACTCCGACGGCATCGCCAACCCGAAGGACATCTTGAAAAATGCCAAGAAGGCGATTGACGCCGGCTTGAAGGCGGAGTCGGCGCTGCGCGCGTTCACGCTGGGCGCGGCGGAAATTCTCGGCGTAGCCGACCGGCTGGGCTCCATCGAGGCGGGCAAGATCGCCAACCTCGTCGTGACCGATGGCGACCTCTTCGGCGACAAGATGCGCGTGAAGTACGTCTTCGTGGACGGCCGGAAGTTCGACGTGAAGGAGCAGGCCCCGCCGCCCGGAGGGGCGGGCGCGGCGCCGCCGGTAAAAATGGCGGGCAAGTGGAGCCTGAACGTGGTGACGCCGGACGGAGACCAGCCAGCCACCGCCGACCTGACGCAGGCCGTCGACGGCACGCTAAGCGGCACCATCACGACGACGTTCGGCACGTCCACCATCACCAAGGGCTCGGTGACCAGCAACCAGTTCACGTTCACTTTTCCGCTGGACATCGGCCAGGGCCCAGGCGACGTCACCATGAGCGGCACGGTCGAGGGCAACACGCTCAAGGGCACGGCCAGCGCGTTCGGCCAAACCTTTGAGCTCACCGGCACGAAACCCGGCAGCGGCCAGAGCGAAGCCGAGGAGGTGCGCCGATGAAAACCACATCCGCCACAGAGGCACAGAGACACAGAGGAAACACAATGCAGGACAAAACCTTGCGCGGAGTTCTTGCGCTCGCGCTGGTGGCGGCGTTGTTGCCGGCACCGGCGGGCGCACAATCGAGTAGCGTCACCGTGATCCAGAACGGCACGATCCTGACGGTGACAAAGGGCACGATTGAGAAAGGCTCGATCCTGATCCGCGACGGCAAGATTGCCGAGGTCGGGAAAAACATCAAGACGCCAGCGGGGGCGACGGTGATTGACGCCTCGGGAATGTACGTCACGCCGGGGCTGATCGACTGCCACTCGCACATCGCCATCGAGGGCAGCGTAAACGAGGGCAGCGTGGCGGTGAGCTCGATGGTGGCCGTGGCCGACGTGCTCGACCCCACCGACATCGACATCTATCGCGAGCTGGCGGGCGGCACGACAACTTCGAACGTGCTGCACGGCAGCGCCAATCCGATTGGCGGGTTGAACGCGGTGATCAAACATCGCTGGGGGAAGGGCGCGAAGGAATTGCTCTTCGAAGGCGCGCCTCCGGGCATCAAGTTTGCGCTGGGCGAAAATCCGAAGCGCTCGAACTTCCGGCCGCCCGCCGGATTCCCACAGCGCTACCCGAACACACGCATGGGCGTAATGGACGTGATCCGCCAGGCGTTCATCGAAGCGCGCGAGTACAAGAAGAGCTGGGACGCGTACAACAAGCGCGTGGCCGCCGGAGAGAAAAGCGCGATCCCGCCGCGGCGCAACCTGAAGCTCGAGCCGCTGGTGGAGGTCCTCGAGGGCAAGCGCTACGTCCACTCGCACGGCTACCGCGCCGACGAGCTGCGACAACTGCTGCTGCTCGCCGAGGGGTTTGGCTTCAAGGTGCGGACGTTCCAGCACGTGCTGGAGGGCTACAAGATCGCCAAGGAAATGGCCATGCACGGCGTGGGCGGCTCGACGTTCTCCGACTGGTGGGCGTACAAGAACGAAGCCTACGACGCGATCCCCTACAACGCGGCGATCATGACCAAGTACGGCGTGGTGGTCTCCATCAATTCGGACAGCGCCGAGGAAGCGCGCCACCTGAATCAGGAAGCGGCGAAGACAATGAAGTACGGCGGGCTCACCGCAACGGAAGCGCTGAAGCTCGTCACCATCAACCCGGCTATCCAGCTCGGCATCGACAAGCGCGTGGGCTCGATCGAGGCAGGCAAGGACGCCGACCTGGTGATCTGGGACAAGCACCCGCTCAGCGTCTATGCCGTGGCGCAAAAGTCGCTGATTGACGGCGCCGTCTATTTCGACCGCAAGAAGGACATCGAGCAGCGCGCCGAAATCGCGAAGGAGAAAAAGGCGCTGCTGGAGAAGGAGAAGAAGCCGGCCGAGCCGGCGAAGAAAGAAAGCGGGCCGGGACGGCCTCCCGGCGCCGCGGGCAAGGCGCCGGAGAAGAAGCCGGCCGAGGCGAAGAAGCCTCCGATGAACGCCGCGGGAGGTGCGCGATGAGAACCCGATTGCAAGAGCTCACCGCAGAGGCGCAGAGGACACAGAAAATGCACGGAGAAAACAAAGGCGTGAACGCGCTGACGCTTCTGACGCTGTTCGTGGCGCTGGTGCTCCTCGCACCCGCGGCGATGGCGCAGAGTGGCAAGAGCTACGCGATCACCGGAGCGAAGATTTACACGCTGGCCGGGCCGCCGATTGCGAACGGCACGATCGTGATCAAGGACGGGAAAATCGCGGCGGTGGGCGCCAACGTGAGCGTGCCTTCGGGCGCGCAGGTGATCAACGCGAAGGGCCTCGAGGTCTATCCGGGACTCTTCAACGCGGTGACCGAAGTGGGGCTGGTGGAAGTGGGCAGCGGCGAGCCCGGCACGGTGGACACGAACGAGCTGGGCGACTACAACCCGCAGGTGGCAGCAGCGGTGGCGGTGCACGTGGAAAGCGAGCACATCCCGGTGGTACGCGCGAGCGGCATCACACACACCGTCAGCGCGCCCGGCGGCGGCGTGATCAGCGGCCAGGCCTCGCTGATCCACTTGGCCGGTTGGGTGATTGACGACCTGCTCGGGAAGAAATCGGCAGCGATGGTGCTGAACTGGCCGTCGCTCTCGACCCGGCCGACGTTCGACTTCGCCACGTTCCAGGTGCGGCGGCGTCCGTTCAGTGAGGCCAAGCAAGACTACGAAAAGAAAGTGGCGGAGATGGAGAACTGGCTGGAGCGCGCGCGGCACTACGCGCAGGCCGCGGAGAAGGGGTCGAAGGACAACTTCTCGCGGGACGAAAAACTCGAAGCGCTGGCACCGGTGGTGAAGGGCGAGATGCCCGTGCTCGTGATGACCAACGATGACCGCGACATCAAGAACGCCGTCGAGTTCTGCGAAAAGCAGAAACTGAAGATGATCCTCGCCGGAGGCCGCGAAGCGTGGAAGGTGAAAGACCTGCTGAAGCAAAAAAGCATTCCAGTGATCCTCAAGCGCACGCAGGCGCTGCCGGCGAATGAGGACGAGCCATACGACAAGCCGTACTCGGGGCCGGGCGAACTGGCCGCTGCGGGCGTGAAGATTGCCTTCGCGACGTTTGACACCGAGTTCGCGCGCACACTGCCGTATGAGGCGGGTCACGCGGTGAGCTACGGCCTCTCGCATGACGATGCGCTAAGGGCAGTGACCATCAATCCGGCGCAGATCTTCGGCGTGGACAAGGAACTCGGCACTCTCGAGCAGGGCAAGATCGCCAATTTGATCGTGACCAACGGCGACCCGCTCGAGATCCAGACCGAGGTGCGCTATCTCTTCATCAAGGGCCAGCTCACCTCGACCGACAACAAGCACCGCCAGCTCTACGAGAAATATCGCGCCCGACCTTAGGAAATTCCTCCGGGGCCGGTCTGAATGCCGGCCCCGTCACTTTTCCCGCATATATGTTGTTTCCCGCAACGTCAGGATAGCCTTCTTTCGCGCAGCAACGTCCGGCCATCCGATTATTGGTTTCCTCCTTTACCCTTGCCTAGGGCAAAATCCGGAGCGCAGGCTCAGGGTAATTCTTTTCTTCTTGATGGGTTAGGAATAATAGGATTGTAAGACCTTTGGGACAATCAATGGCTATTGTGTGCAAGAATTTTGGTACGCATTGCCACGTTCAAGCACGACATCAGACAACCAGGTCTAACTCAAACTGTTTATTATCCACAACATATGAGAAACATAGGCGGTGCCTAGCGAATGGCCCATTGAGTGCCCTACATTTGCCGGTATCGCTGCACCCGTGGCAGGAAGGTGCCCATGGTCCAAGTCGCTTTCTCCGTGCGAATTGCGGGGCACTAGTACTTTCCAGCTATCTCGGCAGGCGCACCCGTACCATTGTGGCGCACATAGGCCCCGTCAAGAATGACCTAGATTGCGAACATTACCTTGGGCCTTTTGAGCACCGTCGGCATGATCGGAGATCAGCGTGGGTAAAACGAACTGGTTCAGGCGAATTCAATGGGGCGCCGTGCTCTTGGCCTTGGCCTTTTGGGCGGCCACCGGCACAGCCTTTGCCGGCGGCGGGAACAGCAACAACGGAAATTCGGGCCAGAACAATGGCCACGGTAACGCGAGCGGGAACTCTCAAGGAAACGGCAATGGCCAGGGCAATGGCAATTCCGGAAACCAGGGCAACGGGAACTCCAACAACCAGGGCAGTGGCAGTGGGAATGGCCATGGAAACGGCAACAACCCGCCGCCGCAGAACCCGCCGGGCGTGTTTCACCTGTGCATCCCGACGCAGACTGGCTGCCTGATTCTTTCGAGTTCGACGCTGGGGATGATCCCCACAGGTTCCTCGAACCCGACGCTGGGGATCACGCATACGGGCGGCAGCACGCCGTCGTTCCCCAACCTAGTGATGGGCATCTTTGTGCCGAGCCAGACGCCGAGCGCCGCCGGGCTGAATTTCACCGTGAACTTCGGCAGCACGTCTGTGAACGCGGCCTTGTTCTCGAGCACGGTGTGGAACAGCGGGAAGCTATTCCAAAACTATCTGAATATTCCGCTGGCCGGTGGCGGACCGCCGGCGCCACTGAGCGCGTTCCTGACGGGCACCACGATCCTGCAGCCGAACACAATGGGCTACAACGTGTACCTGGCGAACCTGGGCAATGTGACGTTCCCGACCTCCTCGCAATTCACGTTCGGCTTGAACAACTTCAACGGCTTCCCGATGGGCACGGTATTCTATCCGTGGGCCACGAATGCCGGGCGCACGCTGGTGCTGGAGAGCACGCCGCAATCGAGCGCCGCGGTCGTGGACACGCCGCCGACAACGCCCGTGCCGGAACCGGGAACGCTGGCACTGTTCGGGACCGGCCTGCTGGGCCTGGCCGGGCTCGTGCGGCGCCGAGTCCGCAAGTAATTCGAACACGGTAACATTTTTCGCGGGGGCTGCGTGATGCAGCCCCCGTTTTTTTGCCCCAGGCCGTCCTACGCGCCGGTGACACGCCGGTCGCCCCCAGCCACGCGCCTTCCTACATGGTTGCTTTTTCTCCGCACGTGTCATCAAATAGCCGAGCAGAAAGAGGCGGGTTTATCTCGCTGAGGCTTGGGCGGCGGCATAAAACCGCCGCTACAGGACGCGCGATCATTCGGGAAGGTGACCTATGCGGGAAGCGGTGATTGTAAGTTCAGTGCGGACGGCGGTAGGCAAAGCGTACAAGGGCGCGCTGCGGACGATGCGTCCGGACGACCTGGCGGCGCTAGCCATCAAGGCGGCGATGGAGCGCGTGCCGGGGCTCGACCCGAAAGAGATTGAAGACGTCATCCTGGGCTGCGCAATGCCCGAAGGCGAGCAAGGCATGAACGTGGCGCGGATTGCGGCGCTGCGCGCGGGATTGCCGGTGGAATCGTCGGCAATGACCATCAACCGGTTTTGCTCGTCGGGGCTGCAGGCGATCGCCATCGCCGCGGAGTGGATCATGGTGGGCCACGGAGATGTAATTGTCGCGGGCGGAACCGAATCCATGACCATGATCCCCATGGGCGGCTACAAGATTTCTCCCAACCCCTGGCTGATGGACCACTATCCGGACAGCTACCTGGGCATGGGTCTGACCGCGGAAAACCTCGCGAAGAAGTACGGCATCACGCGCGAAGCGGCCGACCAGTTCAGCTACCGCAGCCATCAGAACGCGCTGGCGGCGATTGCGGCCGGCAAATTCAAGGACGAAGTCGTGCCGGTGGAAGTGAAGATAGCCGCGGTGGAAAACGGCAAGGCGAAGACGTCAGCGTACACGTTTGACACCGACGAAGGCCCGCGGGCGGACACGTCGCTCGAGGCGCTGGGGAAGCTAAAGGCGGCGTTCCACGCGAAGGGCACGATCACCGCGGGCAACAGCTCGCAGATGAGCGACGGTGCTGCGGCCAGCATCGTGATGAGCGCGGAACGCGCGAAGGCGATTGGCGCGAAGCCATTGGCGCGGTTTGTGGCGTTCGCCACGGCCGGCTGCCCGCCGGAGGAGATGGGCGTGGGCCCGGTGTTTGCGATTCCCAAGGCGTTGAAGCTGGCGGGACTGGCGCTCGACAAAATTGATGTGATTGAGCTGAACGAGGCGTTCGCCACGCAGTCGCTTTCCGTGATCAAGGTGGCCGGGCTCGACCTGAACAAAGTGAACGTGAATGGCGGCGCGGTGGCGCTGGGCCATCCGCTGGGCTGCACCGGCGCCAAGCTGACGGCGAGCATTATCCGCGAGATGCAGCGGCGGAACGCGCGCTACGGCATGGTGACCATGTGCGTTGGCGGCGGCATGGGCGCGGCGGGAATTTTCGAGCGCGCCGCGTAGAGCGGCGGTTCCAGTTTGTCTACCCCAAATTGATTTCGGGCGAGGAGCCTCCGTCCACAAGGGGTTTCCTCTTCTGAGATCCTGCCTTGCAATTCCCCACGGAAATCATCAGGCCCAAGCCCTGCTCGACCTTCCTCGCCGATTCCTGCATCCCGATGTGCTTCACCATTCACTGTGCTGTTTTTGTTAGGGCCGGGCAAGCAACTCCTAGCTCCCCCGGGAGGTCCGCAGCGAATTCCAGCGCCTTGTCGGCAATACCGACGGTGACCTCGTGATGCGTAACGTTGGGCTCGAGGTGCAGCAGGAATTGTGCGTCCTCGGGGTAATACTTCGCGGCCTCCACGTCGTCCCCCGCGAAGGACCGAAGAGCGTCCCACGATTCCCAGAGGGAAAGCACCACGAACTCGGTGTGCTCATTCTCGGGCCGGAGAAGGATGAGAACTCCGAGATTTCCGACGGTGGACCGATAGTCCCTGACTCCGGTTTTCTTCAGATATTCGACGTACTCCGCCGCCTTCGCCTTCGGTGTCACTCCTCGCCAGATGCGCGCCATCATAGTTCATTCTCCTTTTCGTTCGATTCTTCGCGACAGCTCGTCGTAGAAATGGATGGCCGCCAGAATCCCGCCGAAGAAATTGCCGAGGTCCAGAAATTCGTTCGGGGCATGGGCGTTCTCGTCTGGCAAACCAAAGCCGAGCAGCACCGTGTCGATTCCCAGCATGCGTTTCAAGCTAGTGATGATCGGTATGGAACCTCCTTCGCGCTGGTAAACCGGCTTTTTCCCGAAACTCTTTGTCATGGCCACAGCGGCCGCTTCAACGCCAGGGCTTTGCAGCGGAACCAGCGCGGCTTCTCCGGTATGGAGGCACTTCACGGAAACCCGGGCCGTTTGGGGGCAAAGCTTTTGCGCATGGGTTGTGAAGAGCTTCGCGATGTGCTCGGGGCGCTGGTCCGGAACAATTCTCATCGAGATCTTGGCGACCGCCTTGCTGGGGATCACCGTCTTCGATCCAGGGCTTGTGAACCCGCCCCAGATACCGTGACAGTCGAGTGTCGGCCGCGCCCAAAGTCGTTCCAATGTCGTAAAGCCTCGCTCGCCGTACAGTTTTCGGACGCCCAGCTCTCGCGCGTAGCGCGCATCACTCCACGGCAACTGGCGAAACGACTTACGCTCCCTGGTCGAGAGCGGCCGGACGTCATCGTAGAAGCCGGGAATGGTGATCCGGCCGTCGTGGTCATGGAGCTGGGCGATGATCTCGGCCAGTACTTGGATGGGGTTGTGGACGGCGCCGCCGTGCGATCCGGAGTGAAGATCCTGATGAGGACCCACCACTTCGACTTCCATGTACACGTTGCCACGCAACCCATAGCAGATCGAGGGAACTCCCGGAGCAAAGAACGGGGTGTCGGAAATCACCGCCACATCGGATCGAAGCCATTCCTTGTTTTCCGCGAGAAACTTGCCAAGATGGGGGCTGCCGATCTCCTCTTCGCCCTCCAGGATCACTTTTACGTGGACTGGCAGAGTGCCGGCCCCGCGGAGATACGCCTCGATGGCTTTGAGGTGAATGAAGAATTGTCCCTTGTCGTCGGTAGTGCCGCGCCCGTAGATCCTGTTGTCGCGTATGGTGGCTTCGAAAGGCGGCGTGCTCCACAACTCCAGAGGTTCCGGGGGTTGCACGTCATAGTGACCATAGACAAGAAGCTCAGGCTTGCGCTGGTCATCACGCCACTCGCCGGTCACCACCGGGTGCCCGGCCGTGCGCACGATCCGCGAGTTCGTCATCCCGATGTCAGACAGATGGGTTGCCAGCCATTCCGCGCAACGCTCCACTTCCTTTCTGTTCTCCGGCTTCGTGCTGATACTCGGAATGGCGATGAGTTGCCGAAGCGCGCTCAGGACGCGTTCCTTCTCTCTTTCCACGAGCGAGAGCACCGGGCTCAGGTTGGCCTCGCGCACGCCCTTGCGGGCGAGCGAGGGAGAATCGCTCCTTGATCGGACAACCCGAGCAGCATTCGCCATACCTACCGTCCTCCACCGAACCACTTTTCGCAAAGGCGGGCATGGAGACCCTCTGCGCGTATCTGGGCGAGAGCCCGATCTACCGCCGAACGCAGGGCTTCGCTGCCCTTCGCAAACAGAATGGCGTATTGAGAGGAAGATCCCCGGAGGTTGCCGACGAGCTTCAGTTCTGGCAGCTGGCCTGTGAAGTACTGTCCAATCGGGACATCATCGACTACCGCGTCCGTAATCCCCTCGCTGAGCTCCCGGTAAGCGTCGTCGTTGTAGTCGTAGGTTCGGATCTCGCCGCCTGTCAGGTAGGCCCGCAACGCCTCTTCGGCTGTCGTCGACGACCGGACACCGATTCGCTTTCCATGCAAGTCCTCTGCGGAAGATACTCCGCTATTGCGCCGTGCGACGACACTGACTTCGACGTCAAAGTACGGCAAGCTGAAATCAACCACCTTGCGACGGGCTTCTGTGATCGTCGCCGCCGTACACACCATGTCGAATCTCCCGGCGTTCAGTTCCCCCAGGATCGTGCTCCAAAGACAGCTCACAAACTGGGGGACCAGGCCCGCGCGCTGCGCGATGGCCTTGCACAGGTCCACGTCAAACCCCGCAAAGTCCGGGGTCCCGGGGTCGCCGTGATGGAACGGCCCAGGGGAGGATGTGTCGGTTCCGATCGTCAGCACCCCGGGCAATATCGTTCGCAGCTCTTCCCTGCCGTTCATGGATACCCGCCAGGGCCGGCCTGCCTGTAACTTGCCAACATCATGTTGCCAGTTACATGCTGGCATGTGGCCTGTACCCTGTCAAGAACATTTTGATGGTTACGGGAAGGCAGGGTACAATCCGAAAGGAGGCGATTCACTGCGTGGCCGTTGAACGCCAGTTTGAATTGACCGGGGGGCGGCTGTGCCTGGACTTTGCCAATACCGTGGACAACCGTCCCGCCCCCAATCGCCAGGACTACCTCTCCGCGTATTCGGATCTCGTGGCCTGGAGCCGCCAGACGCGAATCCTCAGGGACGCGGAGGCGAATCAACTGCGGCGGGAAGCATCTCGGCGACCGGAGGAGGCCGAAGCTGCTCTCATGCAGGCTCGAACGCTTCGCGAAACCATCTATTGCATCTTTTCTGCCGTGGCGTCCGGTAGCCGGCCGAAGGCGGCTGAACTCGACGCGCTGAACAGCACGTTGCCGGCGTTTCTGGCCAACTCGCGAGTCGTCCCCTCGCAACGCGGTTTCGCACTGCAATGCACCGCCGGGTCCTCCACGCTCGACCGCATGCTTTGGGCCGTCTCCCGCTCGACTTTCGATTTGCTGCTGCGCGGGGATTTGCAGCGCGTGCGGGAGTGTGCGGCCGAAAACTGCGGCTGGCTCTTTGTGGACAATACGAAAAACCACCGGCGCCGCTGGTGCGACACGCGAACCTGCGGCAATCGAGACAAGGTTCGCCGCTTCCGCCAACGATGGAAAAAGAAGTGATGCCGCGCGAGTCCTGCCCGGTTTGTCTGCGGCCAAGGCTTCCGCTATGATGAATGGTCACCGGCCCGCGGATGCGGCCGACGGAATCATTCCAATTTCGTGAGAACACACAAGGAGGAGTCATGGGGATTGCTGTAGGACAGCCAGCGCCGGAGTTTACGCTGAAGGACCAGAACCAGCAGGACGTGAAGCTTGCGGACTTCCGCGGGAAGCGGAACGTGGTGCTGATGTTTTATCCGCTGGACTGGAGTCCGGTGTGCACCAACGAGCACGCCTGCATGGTGAACGACATGAAGCAATTCGAGCAGCTCGACGCCGCCGTGCTGGGCCTCTCCGTGGACAGCGTGTGGTCGCACAAAGCGTTTGCTGACAGGCTGGGAATCAAGTACCCGCTGCTGGCGGATTTTCACCCGCGCGGCGCGGTGGCGGAACAATATGGAATGTACCTGGCGGACAAGGGCATCACCGGCCGGGCCATCGCCATCATCAACAAGGCTGGGAACGTGGCGTGGTTTAAGCAGTACGAGATCCCGCAGCAGCCGGACATCAAGGAAGTGGCCGCGGTGTTAGCGAACGTAAAATAGGGCCCAGGTTTCAAACTGTAGGGGCGGGCCTTTGTGCCCGCCCTTTTCTTTTGCCGCAAAAGCCTCAGGTCAGTCCGCCTGCGGCGGACCGGACCTGAGCCACAAGCGGCAGAGCGCCGGGGCAAGTCCTGCGCTACAGTTCAGGGCTTCTTCGCTGCGGATTTCTTTGCCCGCGCCACCTTCTTGGCGGGGGCGGGAGCGGGCTTGGGGGCGAAGGTGCGGACGAAGTGGACGAGCTGCCAGCGCTGCTCTTCCGTAAGCGTTTTCTTGAACGGAGGCATGGGTTTCCGGCCTTCGGAGATTTTGTAGAAGATTTCGCCGTCGGTCATTTCGCTCATCATGTGGGCGTCGGAGAGGTCCGCGGGCTTGACGGAGTACATGGCGGCGTCGGGGCCGTCGCCCTTGCCGGTGTCGCCGTGGCAGTTGGCGCAGCTCTCGTCAAAGATAGCTTTGGCAGAGGCGAGCGCGGCGTCGGTGAGCGGCACAGGGTTGGTCATCGTGCGGGCTTCCTCGGGCACGGGCCAGTCTTTCTTGTCGTGAGAGAGCGCCGAACCCACCAGCGCCAGGCTCAGTGAAATCAACAGAAACGCGAAGCGGCTCGAGCGATGCGGAGTCATACTTCAGTTCCCTTCCCTGGTTGTGTTTTGAACGCCATGAGAATTATCGCAGGAAGAGGCGCGATTCGACAACTCGCCTTCCATTCGCTCGTAGGGGCACGATGTATCGTGCCCCTACGCAAGGTGGGGGTCAGGTGCGCCAGGCGAGGACGGCATCGTAGGACAGGCTTTTAGCCTGTCCAGCAACCAATGTTCAATCCGAAGAGGACAGGCTGGAAAGCCTGTCCTACGAGCGCCAAGCGAGGAAGATCTGTCCGAGGAGCACGAGATTGAGGGCGAGGATCGTGAAGGTCATGAGCCCGGCGATGACGACGGTCAGGGGACGGTTGACGAACGCGCCCATTTTCTCTTTGTCGCTGGTAAACAGGACCAGCGGAATGACGGCGAAGGGGAGCTGCATGCTGAGAATCACCTGGCTCAGGATGAGCAGGTTGGTGGCCTGGTGTTCGCCCATCACGCCGATGACGATGGCCGCGGGCACGATGGCGATGAGTCGCGTGATCAACCGGCGCAGCCAGGGCGCGAGGCGGATGCTGAGAAACCCTTCCATAACGATCTGCCCGGCGAGCGTGCCGGTGAGCGTGGAGTTCTGGCCGGAACACAGCAACGCGATGGCGAACAGAATGCTGGCGAAGCTGGCGCCGAGCACGGGGGTGAGAAGCTGGTAAGCCTGGCTAATTTCGGCGACGTGGCCTATGCCGCGCGTGTGGAAGGCGGCAGCGCCGAGCACGAGGATGGCGGCGTTGATGAACAGCGCGAAGAAGAGGGCGATGGTGGAGTCGATCACGGCATACTTGACCGCATCGCGCTTGTTTTCGGTGTCACGGCCGAACGCGCGGGTCTGCACGATGCTGGAGTGGAGATAGAGGTTATGCGGCATCACGGTGGCGCCGAGGATGCCGATGGCGATGTACAGCATCTCGGGGTTGCGGATGATTTCCAGGCTGGGGATCCAGCCGCGGGCAGCGTCCAGCCACAGCGGCCGGGCGAAAAAGATTTCGTAGGCAAAACAGCCGCCGATGGTTCCAATAAGCGCGATGACCAGGGCTTCTACGAAACGGAAGCCGCGCGATTGCAGCGCGAGGATGATCAGCACGTCGCCGGCGGTGATCAGCACACCCCAGAACAGCGGAATACCGAAGAGGAGCTGCAGGGCGATGGCGGAACCCAGAACTTCCGCGAGGTCGCAGGCGGCAATGGCCACTTCGCAGAGCAGCCAGAGGGCAACGGAGACGCGCTTGGAAAAATGGTCGCGGCAGGCCTGGGCCAGGTCGCGGCCGGTGACGATGCCGAGCTTGGCGGCGAGGGCCTGAAGAAACATGGCCATGACGTTGCTGAGCAGAATCACGCTGAGCAGCGTATAGCCGAAGCGGGAGCCGCCGCCCAGCGAGGTGGCCCAGTTGCCGGGGTCCATGTAGCCGACGGCGACGAGATAGCCGGGGCCGGCGAAGGCCAGCATCTTGCGCCACCACGGAGCCGCGTGATCGATGGGGACGGTGCGGAATGCTTCGGGAAGCGAGGCGAGCCCGCCGGAATTGCGCCAGCCCTCCGGCGTGCGATGAGGGGCGCGGTCGCCGGGCGCGACGCCGGCATTTGTCTCCGCCTCGGCGGCGCCGGTTTTAGCGGAGGGCTGTGGGCCGGCGAGCATGTCGAGCGAGTCGCCCATAGTTAACTATGCTTAACCAACGCTCTAAACTACTCTTAACAGACAAACAAGTCAAGGGTGAAGTGGCGAGAGATTGCCGGAGCGGCACGCGAGATCCCCGCGAGGGGTCGCCCGGGCGCGGAGTCTGCTATAGTGTGGCCGCAGACGCACACGGAGGCCGAAATGGACGAACAGCCCACCCCGCAGCAGGTGCAGATCAAAGCCGACGAAAAGGAACTGCTGGGGCAGTACTCGAACCTGGCGATGATCAACCACAACGCCGAGGAGTTCACGCTGAACTTCATTTACGTTTTCCCGAACGTGCCGCAGGGAAAGCTGGTGGCGAGCCTCATCGTGAGCCCGGCGCACGCCAAGCGGTTGCTGCGGGCGCTCGAGGAGAATATCGGCCGTTACGAGAAACAGTTTGGAGAGATCCGGGAGACACCGCCGGGCGGGCCGGCGCCGGAAGTGGGCTTCGTGCACTGAGACAATCTTCCTTCCACGGGCCGCTGCACCTGACTAGAGAGCGCGGTCTTCTCCATGCGGCGACCGAAGAAGCCGTAAGTCAATCGGATCTGCGTAACCCGCCTCAAGAAACACGCCACTCACTCCGATTCTTCATTCCAGGGAGCACCGCGCGGGCGCGGGCGTGTGACGGCCTGGAAGCGCGGAAACTTTGTGGTAGAGTAATCGGCTTATGGAAGCCCTGTGCGGACATTGCGGCGCGAAACACAACCTGAATGACAAGCAGGTGGGCGGGCACACGAAGGTGCAGTTCCGGTGCTCGCAGTGCGGGCAGTTGACGGTGGTGAACATCACCACGCGGCCGGACCGGACGCGCTCGACGACGCCACTGCCTTCGTTCGCGCGGACGGAAGGCGCAGCAGACGTGCTGGCCGAACTGATCAAAGAGCCGCCGGGATTGAAGCTCCCCACGGACAAAAGCATCACGCTGACAGTGGTGGCCGGGCTATCGCAGGGGACGGTGCACACGCTCGAGAAGCCGCGGGTGATCCTGGGCCGGAAGGGCGGCGGGGCGGACATCGAAGTGGAGGATGCGGAAGTCTCGCGGTGGCACTGCGCGCTGGAAGTGAAGGACACAGCCGTCTGGCTGAAGGACCTGGAGTCCACCAACGGCACGTACTACGACAACGAGCGCACGCGGGCGGCGATGCTGGAAGACGGCATCGAATTCCGCATCGGATCTACCATCCTGCGGGTGAACATCAGAGCGCAGAAATAGCACCCCGATTTCATCGGGGCGAGACAGCGGAGCGGCGCGGACAGGCGGGAAGCGCCGCAGAGCAGGTCGGGCGTCACCGGATGGACCGCATCGGACGATACGAAATCCTGGAAGAGCTGGGCCGCGGAGCCATGGGCGCGGTCTATAAGGCGCGCGACCCGCAAATCGGCCGCACGGTGGCCATCAAGGTCATCCTCACCGCGAATCTTTCCAAAGAGGATCTCGAGCATTACAAGCAGCGGTTCTACCGGGAAGCACAGACGGCCGGACAGATGTCCCACCCGGGGATCGTGACCATCCACGATATCGCCGAGGACGAAGCGGGGCAGCCGTACCTGGTGATGGAGTTCGTGCCGGGGACGACGCTGGAGAAGCTGCTGTCGCCGGACACGGCCGAACGCTACGGGCTGACGATTGGATCGGAGCCGTTCCCGCTGGAGCTCATGCTGAACATCGGCATCCAGCTTGGCGAGGCATTGGACTACGCACACCGGCGGGACGTGATTCACCGCGACATCAAGCCGGCGAATATCCTGATCGCACAGGAAGAAGGCGCGGCCACGGATGCGGCCGCGCCGGGCGCGCGGCGGCTGCGGGCGAAGATCGCCGACTTCGGTATCGCCAAAATAGCGGGGACAAGCCTGACGCAGACCGGGTTCATGATGGGCACGCCGGCATTCATGTCACCCGAACAGGTGAGCATGGGCGTGGTGGATTCGCGGAGCGACCTGTTCTCGCTGGGCGGCGTGCTCTACTGGATGTTCACGGGCGAAAAGCCGTTCGCGGGTGAGTCGCTGACGCAGATCACGTTCAAGGTGGTGTTCGGCGCGCCGCTGCCGGTGGCCCATGTGAATCCGAAGCTGCCGCCCGAGCTGGACGTGGTGCTTTCGCGGTGCCTGGCGAAAAATCCGGAAGACCGGTACGCGACGGGGCACGACCTGGCCGCCGACCTTGAGCTGGTGAAGGCGGGCAAGCCGCTGAAGACGACGTTGGCGCCGGTCTCCGACATCACCGTGTTGCAGGCAAACCCGATGCCGGTGGTGGCCGCCGGGCTGCCCCCGGAGCGGCGTCCGCCGCAGTCGCCACTTCCCTTTTTCACGGGCAAGACGATACGGGTGGGTTCACAAGCGGGCGAGGCGCAGGCAACGCCCGCCGCGGCATCACCACAGCAAGACACGGTGCCGATCGCGCCGCCGAAGACAACGGCAAAGAACAAGTCTCTGCTGGGAGTGGCCGCGGCTGTCGTTGTAGTGGTCATTACCCTGACGGGATATTTTCTGACGCAGCGCAAGCCGGCAGAGCCAACGGCACAACCCCAGGTACGAGTTGTGGAGCAGGCGGCACCGGGGCAGACAAATGTGCCGCCACCGCCACCGGAGCCGGCGAAATCCTCGGAGACGGCCACTACACAGCCGACAGGCACCTCCACAAGGGCGAAGACGGCGCCGGCGAAGAGCGCAGAGTCGAAGCCAGCGGAGAAGAAGACGCCTGCGGCGGCCAAGTCCACGATACAGATTGACTGCCGCAATAACTTCGACGAAGCCACGCTGACGGTGACGGTGGACGAGA
Source organism: Acidobacteriota bacterium (assembly GCA_016201285.1). Lineage (GTDB taxonomy): Bacteria > Acidobacteriota > Terriglobia > Acidiferrales > UBA7541 > JACQDE01. Next base: position 34,970 of record JACQDE010000017.1, read on the forward strand.
AGCTGCTGCTTAGAGAGCCCCTGGTGAACAAGAAGCCGCTGGCGGTGGTGCGGCCCGTTGGCGCCGGGCAGCGGAGAGTGATAGTGCACGTCATTTCGGAGAAGGCGAAGTTTAACCAGAAGCAGGAAATCACCGGAGAGTTCGAGGCCGGCGGGACGCGCGTGCTGGTGATCGAATTCGGCAAAGGCTCCGGGCTGGGCATCCGCGGACGGAAGCTCTCGTTGAAATGGGGGAGTTGAGGGAAGGTGACAGGTTGTAGGTGGCAGGCGGCAGGTTCAAGAACCCCTGCTGGGATTGTGTGGTTCTCTCCTTTTGTGGGAATCCTTGAGCAATTTGCGATAGGTATGGGCGCCAGCCAAAAGCCGGTGCTACATTTTTTTCTGCAGGAAGAGAGAGGCAAAGGTGAAGCGGCGGCCGGGGTGGCGGCGGTCGATGACGAAGCGTTCGCCGGTGTCGGCGAGCGGGCAGCCGTCGAGATAGTCGAGACCGGTGGCGGCGACGAGGCGTTCGACTTCGTCGAGATCGCGCACGGCGTCATTCACGGGCGCTTCGGCACCGAAATCGAAGGTAAGGGCGAAGACGCCGCCAGGCTTGAGCAATTCCGCGAGACGCGCCAGGACCACCGGCTGCGCCGCTTTGGGGATGTGCTCGAGGACGCTGAAGGAAATCACGGCGTCGAAAAGTCCCCACTCGGTGGGGGCGGGAGTGGTGACGAGGTTGTGAGTGGAGGCGTGGAGTTGCCAGCCGCGACGCTTCGCTACTTCATTCGTCCAATCCGAGAGAGCGGTGTCAATGTCGAGGCAGAGCACTTCGGAGCCGCCCGCGGCAAGGGAAAAGATGGGAAGCGTGGCGGCGCCACCGAAGTCGAGGACGCGAGGTTTAGCGTTTCCTGCATGTTTCTTCAAGTAGAACGAACGGAGAACGCAATCAAGTCCTCGCGCGTACTCCCACAGTTTGCTTTTGCGCACCCAAAAGCGGCGCTTCAAAATGCCGTTGACAGCAAAGCGCGTGCCGGAAAGCCCGAGACGCAAAGCAAAGCGACGGAGCGCGCCAGCCGCAGGCGCGACGGCGGGGTCGTGGAGATCGGCGGGAGAAAACGTCTTGCTCGTGAGTGACGTGGCGGTCATGTTTTCGGCGACTTGCAGCGGCGGGGAAAACCTGCCGCTACACGGGCACCTTCATGGCGCAACCGTGCCGCAACGCGCCGCGTCCGAAATGCTAAAGTAGCACACGATGGCGACAGAAGTGAGAGAGATCGGGCGCTGCGAGGTCCCGGAAGAACTCCAGGCCACGATGCGCGCTCGACATCGTCCATCTTCTGAATTCTTTCCGTCACGAGGTCATCGAGCTCGCGCTGGCTGCCAACTTCAGCGCACAGGCAGGCCTGGGTGTTGGACAGGCGTGTCCCGAATCCCGACGCTTCGGGAGCCTGTCCTACGGAATCAGTCGAGGGTAATGTGGGTGTCGGTGCGCTCGACGCCGTCCATCTTCTGGATTTTTTCCATCACCAGATCATCGAGCTCTCGCTGGCTGCCAACCTCGACGTAGGCGATCACGTCGGGCACGCCCCAGCAGGCGTGGGCCATGCGGACGCCGGAAAGTTCGGAGAGGGCGTGGGCGACGGTCTTGGACTTGCCGGCGCGGACGTTGAGGAGGACGTAGGCACGCACCGGGCGGCGCTTGGTCTGCATGGAAACCTCCAAGGGGTAATGGTACACCCGGGGAGGCGCGGAGAAAATCCGGGGCAGTCGAAAGATCTGTTCCTACTGGAGCATTCGCGAAGTTTTCCCTGAGGTGCCGCCGCAGCGGGCGGTGAGCTCAGGGTGCGGTGGCCCCGGGGGCGGCTGCGTGGGGGGCAACGACCCAGTCGCCCGCAGGCTCCAGGAACTCGACGCCGACAGCAAAACCGAGGTCGCGTGCCGGAAGGCACCAGGCAACACGGGCAACGGACTGGAAATTGCCGGTCAGGGTGGCAATCTGTAGCCGCTCGTCCGCCCTCCAGCGCCGGGCCGAATAGACTTTGGCGCCGCGGGCGCTCACGTCTTCGGTGAAGGTGGTCTCCACACCGGGCATGGCGGCGTGTCCCGCGATGCGGACAGCCACAGCCATGGGAATGCGCTTTTCGGCACGCGTCATAATCCGTGACCTGAACACTGATACCTCCCCGGGGCTGGGCCGTCTGGAATCATGCCGCTACTTCCTTCCATGCCTTCTTGCCGCCACGGCGCCGCTGGCGCTTTTTCATGGCGTACAACAACCTATCGGCAGTGGCGAGAAGCTTCTCCAGTGTATCTCCGTTTCGGGGGTACACGGCTACGCCGATGCTGGCAGAAAGCATCGGCGCCTCAGCTTCGGCGGTGAGGCGGGCTTTGATGCGCTCGACGACGCAGGCGGCGGCCTCGGCGGCGGTTTCCGGAAGGATGAGGGCGAATTCATCACCGCCGTAGCGGGCGGCAGTATCCACAGCACGACAGTGCGAGCGCAGGGCGTCCGCCATGCGGCAAATCGCGCGACTGCCGACGGCGTGGCCATAGGTATCGTTGATTCTTTTCAGGCCGTCGAGATCGAGAAAGAGCACGGCGAACGGACGGCGGGTGCGGCGAGAGCGCTCCATCTCCGTGCCCAGCACGTCGAGAAACCGGCGGTAATTGGCGAGGCCCGTGAGGGGGTCGCTCGAGGCCATGTGCCGGACCTGGTCGAACAGGCGCACGTTATCGAGCAGAGCGCCGCCGAGGACGATGGCGTAACTCGAGACGCGGACAAGTTGGGCGAGCGCCGAAGGTGCGTCGAAGAGTTGCTCGGCCTGGCTAGCCATGAAGTGGCTGAAGGCGTTCATGGCGGCGGCAAGATAAATGGCGCGGTCGAAGGCGGTTGCTGTGTCCTTCAGACGGCGCCGGAAACCGACCGCCGCGAAGAAAAACAGCAAAACGGGCAGCAACTGGCCCGGGCGGGGCACGAGCGATCCTGAAGACATAAGCGTTTGCAGGGGCACACCGAGATAGGCGGCAGCGCCGTAGAACAGAACCGTCAGGTACATCACGGCGATGACAATCACGATCGTGCCGAACAGCTCGCGACGCGGATTGCGCGGCTGCGGCAGCCGATGTTCGACATAGAGCGTAACAAGCAGCAGCGCCGCCAAGAACGTGCGGACCATGGTCCATTCGAGCGGGACGGCGACCGGCGCAGAGGCAGCGTCAGCAAGACGGAAGTAGAAGCTCAGGCCGGAGAGAGTCTCGAGGACTCCCGCCACGACGAATCCGTGCGCGAGCAAGAGGGCGACGCGGTCCTGCTTGCCGCGGAAGCGGACAAGGGCGTTGGCGGCGAAAGTGAGCGCCAGAACGCTACCGACAATCTCAAAGTAGCCGTAAATGGCGCGATCGGCTTCGTAGGGCAGGCGGCGCAGCCAGAAGGAAAGAGAGGCGAGAATGCCGAGGATGAGAAGAGATACCCCGGCCCAGCGAGAAATTCGCAGCAACTGTTCGCGCCTACGTGGCTCAAGCAAATTGCCCCCAAGTTCATTGCATAGTACTAGGACCATGAATTCTTGGGGCAATTTCCTTGCCAGGCTGTGACGTACATGTTACGCCTGCAAGTTACTCTATACACGTAGATTAACTAAACAGATGAGGGCCCGCCAGGAGCGATTGGAGTAGAATTTGACATGGTTGAGTAGAAATGCGCCGGCTTGTGGAAAACAGCGGCTGGAAAGATGGGAGCAGGCTCAGGGTTTGGGCTTGGGGACAGGCAGCTCGCGGGCGACCTGCTGGTCTTGAAAGCCGACTCCTTTGTGCGAGCCGTCGCAGAAGGGCTTGTTGGCGGAATGGCCGCAGCGGCACAGGGAAATGACGGTGCGTCCGGCAAGGCCGAATGCCGCGCCTTGCGGGTCGAGGATCTCGAATTCGCCTTCGACGCGAAGGGGACCGTTACTGTTCACGGTGATTTTTGTGGATGGCATGCACTCCTCGGAAGTATTGCTGCAAATTCAGAAATTGATTTCAATGCACCCTGAAACCTGGAAACTAAAACATTAACACAGAGGCCGCCGAGGCCCACAAAGTTCACAGAGAAAACCGCAGAGTCGGAACACTCCCCGGAGTCAGGATGCTCAATATTTCGGGACGGAAGGGTCCACCTGGTCAGACCAGGCGAGGATGCCGCCCTTGAGGTTCCAGATTTTGCGGAAGCCGGCTTTGCGCAGGAAGTCCACGGCTTCGGCGGAGCGTTTGCCGGAGCGGCAGTGCACCACGATTTCTCGCGCGCTATCGAGCTCGTTGGCGCGGCGGGGGATTTCGCCGAGAGGAATCAGATAGCCGTTCAGGCTGCAAATCTGAAGCTCGTGCGGCTCGCGAACGTCGAGAATGAAGACGTCGTCGCCGCGGTCGAGGCGCGCTTTCAGTGCGCGCGGCTCGATTTCCGGCACGGTGACGCTAGGCGCGGGAGATTCCTCGCCACGAATGCCGCAGAATTCCTCGTAGTCGATGAGCTGTGTGATGGTGCGATGGTCGCCGCAGACGGGGCACTCCGGGTTGCGGCGGAGCTTCATTTCGCGGAAGCGCATGGCAAGCGCGTCGAAGAGCAGCAGGCGGCCGACGAGCGAATCGCCGCGGCCGAGGATGAGCTTGATCGTTTCCAACGCCTGAATGGAGCCAATAATGCCAGGCAGCACGCCGAGCACGCCGCCTTCGGCGCAGGACGGAACGAGGCCGGGCGGAGGCGGCTCGGGATAGAGGCAGCGATAGCACGGCCCCCCAGGATAGCCGAAGACGGTGGCCTGCCCTTCGAAGCGGAAGATCGAGCCGTACACATTGGGCTTGCCGAGCAGGATGCAGGCGTCGTTGACAAGATAGCGCGTGGGAAAGTTGTCGGTGCCGTCCACGATGACGTGGTAGCCGTGAAAGAGCTCGAGCGCGTTGTCGCTGGTGAGTTTCGTTGCGTAGGTGTCGATCAGGATTTCCGGATTGAGGTCCGAAAGGCGCTGCCTGGCGGCGGCGAGCTTGGGCCGGCCGACGTCGCTCGAGCCGAAAGTGACCTGGCGCTGGAGATTGGTGAAGTCCACGACGTCGAAGTCCACGAGGCCGAGGCGGCCGACGCCGGCGGCAGCGAGATAAAGACCAAGAGGCGCGCCGAGTCCGCCGGCGCCGATAAGCAGTACCCGAGCCTTCTTGAGCTTGAGCTGACCCTCCATGCCGACCTCGGGCATGATGAGGTGACGGCTGTAGCGGAGGACTTCGTCCTTCGAAAGCTTCATCTCGGGTGTGGCGGCCCGATCATTCAATTTTGTTGGCATATCGTGTCTCCAGCGATTCATCGTGGCGAACGCAAGATGCCGGCCTCCCGACTCAAAGCGCCGGGCCAGGTTCCGGCCAGCGCTGCATCCCGCCGGCGATGGAAGGGATGATGCTGATGATATCGCCCTCCTTAACGGGGGTCTGCTCTTTTTGCAGGAAGCGGATGTCCTCGTCGTTGACGTACACGTTGATGAAGCTGCGGAGGCGGCCATCGTCGGCATAGAGATGCTTGCGGAGCTCGGCGTAACGGCCGGTGAGCAGGTCGAGCGCCTCGCCGACGGTGCGGGCGTCGAATTGGACAGACTCCTTTCGGTCCGCGTAGGGACGCAGTGGCGTGGGGATCAGGATTTTCATTGGCATAACCGAGTTCTCCTGCTTCACGAAATCCTCACGTCAGTTCCGATCCCGCAACGGGGATCGGAACGGAACGTGAGCTACAACCACGCGGGCGGCGATTTCGATGCGCTCCGGGGCGAAGCGACTGCGGTCTTCGGCCAAGCGCCACGAAGCGATCTGGCCCGGCCGGCGCTGCTCCACGCTCACAATGAGATAGCTGTACCAGGGCCAGGCATGGACGCGGTCGAATTCGCTGGGCAGCGCCGGATGGTCCGGATGCGAGTGATACCAGCCAATAAGCTCGAAGCCGAGGTCGCGGGCGACTTTTTCCGCGCGGCGGACATCATCGGACGTGATGGCGAAGCGGTTGCGCGGAGAATCGCCGTTACGGTTCTCGAGCGGAAGAAGATCGAGAACCTCGCGATGGCTTTCACCATCACTGCCGAGCAGGGCGCCGCAGCATTCGTGCGGGTAGGTCTCCGCGGCGTGCGCGCGGATGCGGACCGCCAGTTCTTCGTTCAGCCGCAGCATGAGGTCAGTCTTCATCCCAGAAGCGTTCGCTCAGATATTTGCTGCCGGAATCGGCGAAGACGGTGACAATCACGGCGCGCTGTTCGCGCGGAATGCGTCGCGCCACTTCGAAGCAGCCGACCAGGGCCGCACCGGCACTGACGCTGACCAGCAAACCCTCCTCGCGGGCGAGGCGTTTCACCAGCGCGTAAGCGTCCTCGGTGCGCACGGGGAGATCGTTGTCAGCCAGGCCGGAGTCGTAAATCTTCGGCACGATGGCCGTGGCCATGTGCTTCCAGCCTTCGAGGCCGTGAAAGGCGGAATCGGGCTGGAGGCTGACACACTGAACGGCCGGATTCAATTCTCTGAGGCGTCGCGAGGAGCCGCAGAAGGTGCCGCTGGTGCCGAGCCCGGCGACGAAATGCGTAATGCGGCCGCGGGTCTGCTCCCAGATTTCCGGGGCGGTGGATTCATAGTGGGCGCGCCAATTCGCCGGGTTGCTGTACTGGTCCGGGTAGAAAAATTTCTCCGGGTCTTCGGCATAAATCTGCCGGGCGCGGCGGATGGCGCCGTCGGAACCTTCACCGGCGGGCGTGATGACCAGGTCCGCGCCGTATGCCTTCAAGATGCGCTTGCGTTCGGCAGAGGCGCTGTCGGGAAGGCAGAGTTTCACCGGGTAGCCGAGGGCGGCGCCGATCATGGCGTAGGCGATGCCGGTGTTGCCGCTTGTGGAATCGAGAATAATCTTGCCAGGGCGCAGAAGGCCCGCACGCTCGCCATCGCGGATCATCCAAAGAGCGGGGCGATCCTTCACCGAGCCGCCGGGATTAAACCATTCAGCCTTGGCATAGAACTCGACGTTCGGGAATTCCCTGCCCACGCGCGTCAGACGGAGCAGCGGCGTGTCGCCGATGCGGTCGAGAAGCGCGTGGCTTTCCTCTGCCGCAGAGGAACACTTCCGCGAGAGAACCGAACTTTCGGTGACGCTCATAGCCTGAAATTCCCTCTACGCCCAAATGAGCCGGCTGCCTGGGGCAAGTCCGGAGAAGGGCTACAAGTTCTTTTGATGCCCCTCGGAGTCCCGAGGCACCACCAGCCTACTTGTAAGTTAGCAGAATCACCCTACAAATGATAGGGAATAGCGGGAATTGAGGAGTGAGTGGCAGAAATGGGGTACGGAGTGGCACTTAGATATAGGACTATAAGAGTCGTATATTGAAGGAATAGGCGGACTTGCCAGTGTGAGGCTGGCATGGCAGAGTATGGAGTTCGTTGCCGTGCCAGGGCGAAACTCATCAGGAAGGCGAGTATGTGGGACGTTGAAGAACGGTTCGATCCGAAAACCATCGAGGCGCTGCCGGGTGCCGGGTTCATAGTGCGGAGCACGGGCGGCGTGGTGCGCGTGGAGCGGCACGGCTGCGCGGCCGAATTGCGCCGGACTCCCGACGGCGGCTATCAGATGACGCTGCTGCCATCGGTGCTGGTGAACGGTCTGTTCAGCCGATTGTGGGATGCGGGCTACCAGAAATTTTTGCTGACCGACGACGGAAGAAAATTCCCTGCCCTGGCCAGCCAGCTCGCGAATCTGCGGCGGTTCAACGAGGAGTTGCGAGCAGCGCTGGGCGTGCCGGCACGCTACAACGAAGCGCTGGGGTCGACCTGCCACGTGACGACGTACGACCGCGTGAAGGGACGGCCGGGCGCGGTGCCGGATGAGAGCGTCGGGGCAAAAAGTTCCAGCAAGCACTAATTACCTTCCCATTAAAGCTCATTTTGATAGAATGCGCCGCAGATTAGCCCTGTGGACGAATTCTACTTCATTGCGGGCGTCGTACTTTTCATTGTCGTTGTTTTCCCCATCTGGGCATTTGTGCGGACGCGCAAGCTGAAGCGCGAGTCGGCAACGAAGGACGAAGTCGCTTATTTGACACGCCGGATTTTTGATTTAGAGCAGAGCGTCGAGAAACTTCGAAAAACGCTGGAGGCAACGCCGGCGAGCGGTGCCGCAGCGAAGCCTGCGCAAACGCCGGCCGCACCTGCACCACTTCCTAAACTCACATTCGTCCCGGTGCCCGCCCCGCCGGCGACACCGCCCGCCGAAATCGCTCCGCTGGACTTGAGCATGGAGCCCAAGCCCCTCACACCAGTATTCGTAGCTGCTACGGAAGCGGGATCCGCGCCGACATTCGAAGCAGTCAAAGAAGCTCCGAAGCGAGATTGGACAAATTTTGAAGAGAAGCTCGGTGCGCACTGGCTGAACAAGATCGGCGTGGCGGTGCTGGTGGTGGGCGGGGCATACCTGGCGAACTACGCGATGCAAACGCTGGGACCCGCGGGCAAGGCGACTCTGCTCTACGCGCTGGCCGCCACGCTGATCGGGCTGGGCGTGTTTGGGGAGAAAAGGGAAAAGTACCGCGCGGGAGCGCAAGGGGTGCTGGGTGGCGGCTGGGCGCTGGCGTATTTTACGACGTACGCGCTTCACAACGTGCAGGAGTTGCAGCTGATCTCGAACCCCACCGTGGGCTTCGGGCTGCTGTTCGCGGTGGCGGCCGCGATGGTGTGGCATTCGCTGCGCTACAACTCGCAAGTGGTAACAGGCTTCGCGTACATGCTGGCGTTCGCGAGCGTGGCAGTGAGCCGGATCACGGTGGGGACGCTGGTGTCGTCGGCGGTGCTGGCGGCGTCGCTGGTGGCGGTGCTGGCGCGGCGGAAGTGGTACGAGTTGGAGTTGCCCGCGATTGCCGCGACCTACGGCGTGCACTGGTTCTTTCTGTGGCGGACGTACGAGTACATCGGCGGGCACAAAAAGTTTCCAGACTTTCCGGCGAGTGTAGCGCTGCTGATCGCGTACTGGGTAATTTTCACGGTTTCGCATTTCCTGCGCGACGACAAGGAGCTCGCGCAGCGCATGACGCTGACCGGCGCGTTCTTGCTGAACGTGGCGGGGTTCCTGGCGGTGATGCGCTACCAGTCGTTTTACCCGCAGTGGCGCTTCTGGTTCCTGCTCAGCGTGGGCGTGGTGTATCTCGCGCTGGCGTTGCTCTCGCGGCGCATGGGGCGGCGGCTGGGGTTTGTGCTGACGAGCACGATGGGAGCCTTGCTGGTGTTTGTGGCCATCCCCAATCACGAGAAGTTGGCGGGCGCGCGGCTGGAGTTGATCTGGCTGGTCGAGGCGGAGGCGCTGCTGATTATCGGCTGGCGCGCGGTGGACGTGCACCTGAGGCGGCTGGGATGGATTGCGCTCGGCGTGCTCGGCACGTACGTGACGTTTCACGACTTGTCACCGCGGCTGGTGGATTGGACGCCGCCGGATTGGCCGAGCGGATGGCTGCTGCTGGTGCTGGCGGTGGCGTTTTATTTGAACGCGCGGTATGCGCCGCGGTTGCTGGGCGAAGAGGCGACCGAAACAGAACTGGCAGCGGCAACGATTTGCTACGGCGCGGGCACGGGCTTCCTGATGGCGGCGGTGTGGTTTGCGCTGCCGTTCATGTGGGTGGCGCTGGCGTGGACGGCGCTGGCGCTGTTGGTGAGCGAAGCCGGCCGCAGAACGAAAGAAAAGGGGCTGCTGGTGTGCGGGCACGGCGCGGCGCTGGTGACAGCCGTGCGGCTGCTGGTGACCAACCTGCAATACGCGCCGGCGATATACGGCGTGAGTTTGCGCGTGCTGACCGTGGCGCTTGCCGCGGCTATTTTCTACGTTGGCGCGCGAAGAATCCTCCCCAATGAATTGAGCGAAGAGAATGCGGTGGATGCAGGACAAGCCCTTCGGCTTCGCTCGGGACAAGCTGGAAAGTCTGTCCTAGGGTCGCTACCGGCGGTTTACACGTGGGCGGGAACAACGCTGCTTGCACTGATGGTGTGGAATGAAGTGACGAACGCGGCGGTGGGGCTGGCGTGGGCGCTGCTGGGGCTGGCACTGGTGGAAGTGGGCCGGACATTGGCGGACCGTCCGCTAGCGGCGCAAGGGCACACGCTGCTCGTGTTGAGCTTCGCGCGGATTTTCTTTGCGGACCTGAATGCCGAGAAAACGCTGGGGTTTGTGTCGGCGCGGCTCGTAACGGTGGCGCTGCTGGCGGCGATCTACTATTTCTCCGGGTTCACGGCGGAAGAGCGCACGCCGAGAATGCGGACGGCGCTGCTATGGTTTGGCACGACGGCGCTGCTGGCGATGTTGCGGTTTGAGTTGACGGCGGAATGGGTGGCGGTGGGCTGGGCTGTGCTGACGGTGGCGCTGTTTGCGGGGGGACGCGGTCTGGCGCAAACAGAAGATGCCCGCCTAAAGGCGGGCGCTACGGGAGCCATTGCGAAGATCTTGCGGCGGCAGGCGTACGCGGTGACGCTGCTGGTGGCCGCGCGGTGCGCGTTTGACAATTTCTACCAGACGGGGCCGCTGTGGTTCACGAATGCGCGAACGGTGACGGTGACGCTGGCGGCGGCGATGATGTACGCGCTGCTGGTTATTGCTCTGATTGAAAAACGAAAGGCTGCCAAAGATGGAGCGCAATATCCCTCGGCTTCGCCTCCTTCGGCTACGGTCAGGACAAGTGGGACAAGTGCCACGCCCGAGCTGGCGGAATCGAACTGGCGAGTGGTGCGGTGGGTGCGGAAGGGCTTCCAGTGGATGGATGCGAATCCGCAACAGCTTTTTTTCTTTGTGCCGACGGTGCTGCTGACGGTGCTGTTGAGCCTGGAAATGAACCGTAGCTATCTGACGGCGAGCTGGGGGCTGGAAGCGTTTTTGATATTTGTGGTGGCGCTGAAGCTGGGGGAACGGACATTCCGGTGGTTCAGCCTGGGGTTGTTGCTGCTGTGCGTGGTGCGCGTGGTGGCCGTGGACATTCCAGGGATCGAAAATCCACTGGGGCGGATCGTTTCACTCATGGGGCTGGGTGCGGCGCTGCTGCTGGTGAGTTTTCTGTACGCGAGGAATAAGGAGTTGTTCAGGAAGTATTTGTGACGACGAGACGCATTGTCGCGATATGCCTGCTGCTGGCCGGGGGGGTGGCGCTGCTGGCGCTCGAGCGGCGGCTGGTGACGGCGGAGATCACGCCGCGGCCACTGCTGTATCTCGTCGCCGACACGGAGCGGGAGGTGGAGCGCATCCCACTTGCACTAACGCGGCTGAGCGAGCGCGAGGAGAACCAGATCGGGCAGGAGCTGGCGCGGGGGTACGGCCTGATGCCGGCCATTCACAAGGAAACGGATGCGCAACGCATCTCCGCCTATGTGCAGGAGGTGGGAAAGCGGCTGACGGCAAACGTGAAGCGGAAGGAGATTCAGTACCGCTTCTTTTACAAGGATGAGCCGGGCTTTGTGAATGCGGGCGCACTGCCGGGCGGACAGATCGTGATCGGTCGCGGGCTGCTGGAGCTGCTCGAGTCGGAAGACGAGCTGGCGGCAATCCTGGGCCACGAAGTCGCGCACGTGGACGAGCGGCACGCCATCGAACGTCTGCAATACGAAGTGCAGAGCAAGAAAATTGGAATGCGCGGGCTTTACCGGCTGGCGCAGATCGGCGTCGTGCTCTACCAGATGGGGTACACAAAAGAAAAAGAGGACGAAGCGGACCGCCTGGGGCTGGGGCTGACGGTGGCGGCTGGCTATTCGCCGGCAGGGGCCGTGGAGGTGATGAAGCGGTTTGACCGGCTGTTTGGCGGGCAGGCACACACGGCAACATCGCCGGTGGAGGAAATGACGGGGATGCCGCTGAAGTCGTTGAAGGAGTATTTCCGTTCGCACCCGCCGGCGCGAGAGCGGATCGCCACACTGGAAAAAGAAATTCAGGCGCGCGGATACAACGCGGCGCAGGCGCAAAAGCCGCTGGGGGTGCGGGCGATTTTTCTCGCGGAACAGGCGGAGGGGCTGGACAAGCGCGGGATGTTTGACCGCGCGATTGCGCGATATCGCGAGGCGCTGAAGCTTGAACCCGGCAACAAATGGGCGTGGTCGGGGCTGGCGTACGCAGCCTGGCGAGCGGGCGATGCTCGGACGACAGTTGAGGCAGCGACGGAAGCGCTGAAGCTCGATGCGGAATGGGAGCAGATGTGGAAGCGGTTGGCACGGGCACTGGCCGTCGAAAATGTCCGGGCGGCATCCACGCGATATTCGGAGTTGCTCGCGAGGTTTGCACCCAAGGAGATGGCGAAGCAAAGCCTGGCGCAGGTGGAAAGCGCTGGGCTGGAATTGACCACCGGCAACAAAGCCGCCGTCACGACGTATCAGGAGATCCTGAACAGGGGACTTACGGTGGAGACGCAAGTGATGGCGCGGAGACAAATGGCGTGGTGGATGTACCGCTCCGGGAGATTGAAGGAGGCGGAGGGCGAGCTCGAAGCGGCACGACAACGTGACCCGCGCGATGGCTGGGTGAACCACCAGTTGGCATGGGTGCAGTCCGACCTCGGACGCCAGGCCGATGCGCAGAAAAATCTGGCGGAGTCGCGCGAGAATAAACCTGATGACGCTGATGATGCGCTGGAAGCCGTGATTCTGTGGAGGATCGACGCGAAAAAAGAAGCCCAAGCCAAGTTCCAACATGCGGCGGAGGCGGACCCGGTGTGGATGGTGTCGAAGTGGGTGGCAAACAACTACAGCGCGGAGGCGACGGCGGTGATTGCGAAGTTGCAGGCGGAGGAGATGGCGAGGAGGAAGAAAGAAGAGGCCAGGAGGAAGGTAGTAGGAAGCAGGTAGCAGGTGATGCGCGCCCCTGTCCTCCCGGGCAAGCTGGACGATTATCTTGGGGCGGTGGAATCGTTGCGGCCGGCGCAGCGGGGGCAAATGCCCAGGAACTCGAGGCGGTAGCTCTGGACCTGAAAGCCGAAGCGGCGGCGACCAATGCTGCGGGAACGGGACCAGAAGTCCTCAGGGAGACCCAGATCCAGATCCTCCAGCGCGCCGCAACGAGTGCAGATGAGATGCTCGTGGAGCTCGGGAACGGAATCGTAGCGGCTGGCTTCGTCGCCGAACTGAAGCTCAGCGATGAGGCCCTTGCTGGTGAGCCAGTTGAGGGCGTTGTAGATGGTGGCAAAAGAAACCCCGGGACGTCGGCGGCGCACCATGCGGAAGACCTCCGCGGCGGTCGGGTGGTAGCGCCGGGAGCGCAGAACGTCCAGGACAGCAGCGCGATGCGGCGTCAGGCGCACCGGGGATGAGACGTGAGTGGCGTGCAGCATGGCAGGTGGCTCCCTTCCAGCAGAAGTCGAATCCCGGCTTTCAGCTCTCCGCTTTCAGCACTCAGCAAGAATCAATCGTAGTCTGAAAAGCACTTTCGCCAAGAACCGCAGCAAGAATGATTCTAATGGGAGAAGAATCAGAAATCAAGACCTTTTTTTCCGCTATTGGGATGCGGACCGTCATGCAGGAGAAATCCTGAAGCTAGGCCAAATCCTGGCGGGCGCGCTCGAGCTGGCGGCGGAACTGAGCGAGGTCGAGGCGGTGCTTGGCGACTTTGCGGCCGCCAAGGAAAATAACGGGAACGTCAACATCGTAGAGCGAGCGAAGTTTTTCGTCGGAATCAATATCCACTTCGCGCAGACGGGCGCCGAATTCGCGAAGCAGCGGCGCCATATGAGCCTTCGCTTCTTCGCAAAGGTGACAGCCCTTGCGGGTGTAGAGTGTCACATCGATTTCGGGCGCGGCGATCATCAGGAATTCAGAGCGTAAATGCCGCTCGAGTGCGGAGCGACTATCTTATAACACTTATAACAGCCAGACCCTCCGGTCAGTCCGCGGCTGCTCGGCGGCTCCGGAGGGGACCTGCGCTACAATGCAGGCGACACCAAGCGCCGGACGCACATCGAACCGTCTGGCGAGGAGAAACGGAATGGGCCGAGTGGTGGCATTGGTGGACGATCTTTTCTTCCTTGCGAAAATAAAAGAGACGGCGAAGCAGACAGGCGTGGCGCTGGAGACGGCGGGGTCCCCCGCGGCGCTGGCGGAAGCGGCGCGAGCGGACGCGACTTCTCTGCTGATCGTGGACTTGAATGCGCGAGGCAGCATCGAAGCAATTGAAAAGCTGCGCGCGGCGGGGAACACGCTGCCGGTGATTGCGTTTTTTTCGCATGTGCAGGTGGAACTGGCAGAACGGGCGCGGGCGGCGGGGTGTGAGCAGGTGATGCCGCGGTCAAAGTTCACAAAGGAATTGGCAGCAATCTTGTCGGGAGCGAAGGGGAAGCGACTTGTGATTTGTAACTGGTGACTCGTGAAAACCAGCGGACAGTTGGCGATGGGAACTCTCCGATTCGAGAAAGCCATAAGGATTCTTTTTGTCCTCGCGCTTCTGGTTAGAGGCGTGGGTACGCAGGGACAAACAAAGGAGACGGCAGAGGAGAGGCCGTCGGGGGCGCTGGCGAGTGCGCTGGTGGCGGCGTGCCGACAGAATGAGGCACAGTTTGCTCGCTACCAGACGGCGGAGAACGCGGCGGCGTTTGCGGAATTGACGCCGAGCCAGAAGAGCGATCTGATGAAACGGATCGTGCAAGCGGGCGATGCGGGACGCCCGCTGCTCTCGAGCGCTGCGGAGGGCCGCACCGTGCTGCGCTGCGAGACAACCCGGGGAACGACTGAGTTGCGGTTTGGAACCGAGCGCATCCGGGAGAATCTGGCGTTTGTTCCGGTGGAGGCGACCGGCGGGCGGCGCGCGGAGTTCGGGATGGTGCGCGAGGGCGGCGGCTGGCGGATGCTCTCCGTCGGGCTGGTGCTGATGAACATCCCGGAACTGGCGAAACAGTGGGCCACTCCGAAAGCGGCCGCGGGAGCCGCTGAGAACAGCGAGGCGGCGGCCATCGTGACGCTGCGAAGGCTGGCGGAGGCTGTGGTGACGTACAAAAAAGGATTCGGAAAGCTGCCCACACAACTCGCGCAACTCGGGCCGGCGAGGCGCGGAGAGATTTCTCCGGAAAAAGCCAATCTGATCGAGCAAGAGCTGGCAGAGGGAACCAAGGGCGGGTACGTGTTCGCGTACCGGGTTGTGGCTCCTCCCAAAACAAAGGATGCAAAGGAAGCGGCCGGTGAAAGCACAGAGCCCGCTTATGCGCTGACGGCAACGCCGGCGGAGTACGGCAGGACCGGGAAAAGGTCTTTTTTCCTGGATGCAAGCGGAGAGCTGCGCGGCGGAGACAAGCAAGGCGCCGAAGCCACCGCGGAAGATCCCCAGGTCGAACCCTGACCGGACCAGAGTGTGTCGGTGTGCCGGACGACACGAAAAGCCCAACGCCGAAAACCAGGTGTTAAGGAAAAAGGACGTGGCTGCCGATAGTACTACTGAGGGCAGCATGTCCACGGTACCTGCAAAACCGGCGACCCACGCGAGCGCACCGAAGACTTCCAAGGCGGTGCAGATCAATTATTCCGAAGAGTTCGATATCGTTCCCCCCTCCGCCGCGTCGCCCGGCGCAAACAGCGAAACAACCGGCATCACCTCCGCCAGCCCAGTAGAGCCGAGCAGTGGCGCTGGGACCGAGCGGCGCGTGGAGACGCGGTATCCGTTTACCTCCACCGCCCAGATTATGGAGATGAAGACCAAGGCGAACGTCTCCGGACGCACCACTGACCTGAGCAGCGGCGGCTGTTACATTGACACGATGAGCCCGTTCCCGACTGGCACGCAGGTGCGCATCCGGTTGGGGAAGAACGAGCAGGTCTTCGAAGCGAACGGAACGGTGTGCTACTCGCAGGCGGGGATCGGGATGGGAATCCGGTTCGTGGATGTCTCGGCGGAGCACGCGCAGATTCTGCGGGCCTGGCTGCACGAGGTGAGCGGCGAAATCGGACCGGCGATGGAGTCGCCGTGCGTGGCCAGTTCGATCGAGCAGGCCCCCCGAGCTGACCGGCGCATCCTGAGCCAGTTGATCAGCATGCTGATCCGAAAGGGCGTCCTGACGGACCATGAGGGCGCGGCGATGCTGAAAGAGCTGTACTTCACGTAATTCTCCGACATTTTCCTCCCGTGAAGCAGAAAAGGCGGCGACGTCCCTCTGCTGCGGGAAACCGCCGCTGGATATTTTCGGCTCCTGCCGGACAGACCGAAGCTTGTCTTACACGACGGCGTAAAGGCACAGCTACATTGAAAAACTAATCGCTGGTACAATCGAGCGCGGTCCAGAAGCGGACTCGCAGGCCCGGGCGCGAGGAGAGAGCATGGCACAGGCGCAAGGTATGACGAGAATGGTGCTGGCAGAGCGGTTGATTCCCGGCGAAGGGCTGCTGTGGGAAGCGGCGCGAATTGTGTCGGCCAACGTGCTGCTGGCGCTCTGCGCGCACATTTTCATCCCGTTGTCGTGGACGCCGGTGCCCATCACCGGGCAGACGTTTGGCGTGTTGCTGGTGGCGGTGCTGTTGGGAGCGAGGCGCGGGGCGCTGGCGCTGGGACTCTATCTGTTGGAAGGCGCGGCAGGATGGCCGGTGTTCACGCCGCTCGGCTTGCCGGGCGCGGCGCGGCTGCTGGGGCCAACGGCGGGATATCTGTGGGCGTTTCCGGTGGCGGCGTTTGTGGCGGGATGGCTCGCCGAGCAGATCGAGAGTTTCTCCTCATGGAGCGGAAAGACCCGGTTAGCGGGAGCGGTGCTGCTCGGGCACGGGCTGATTCTGAGCGGCGGCGTGTTGTGGCTGGCGTCCGTGATCGGAGTCGGCATGTCGGCGGCCCTGATGCAGGGGCTGGCGCCGTTTGTGTTGCTGGATGTGCCGGTGAAGACAGCTCTGGTGGTGGCAGCGGCGCGGGGGATGGACCGGGTGAAGCAACAAGCGTAAGAGGAGCCGCAGGGATTCCTCGCAAGTGGCCTTCAGAAATCTCAAATTGCAAATTTCAGATTTCAAAATCGAAAACCGAAGAGCGACGACCGACGGCAGGCAGTCCCCTGCGCCTTGTGGAGTAGCTAAAGCAAGTCGCGCGCGTGCGGCGCGCAGCGCGCCGGCGCTTTCGAGAGTAGCTGCGCGATTTAGGTCCGCGCTGCTGTTGCTACTGGCGCTGGCAGGCGGCGCGGCGGGGCAAGTGCCACAACCGCTGCAAGGATCGAACAAGGGACGTCCGGCCGGCGAGCCTTCCGAGACAACGCCTTACCCCATTTTTGAATTCCACAGCGGCTTCTGGATGAACCTGCACCACGCGCTCTACGAACAGGCGCGCATCCGGGAACAGCGGCCGACGGCGAGACCAGATCAGCAAAACTCATCCGCAGAAACGGCGATGAAAACGCGCGTCGAGACAACGGATGGCTTGCCAGCCGAAGAGGAACGAGCTTGGAACGAAGCGGTGGAGTATTACGCGACGGCGCTGGCGCGGCGCGACCTGCTTTTTGAAGGCGAAATGGTGGACATCAAGAACCGGCTGGCGGAGTTGGAGACGTGCGGGGACCTGTCCGGACGAAGCGAGTACCGTTGTGCGGCGGGTTTGAGGCCGGAACTGGTGACCGCGCTGGAACGGGCGGCGCCGGTGTACCGGGCGCGCTGGTGGAAGGAGCACGACCGCATCAACAGGGCATGGATTGCGGCCACGGAGCCGCTGCTGAGGGAATTCGGCGCCAAACTGGCCGAGCAGCTTGCTACGGTGTACCACGGCGAATGGCCGAACGGAAAGATCCGCGTGGATGTGTGCCACTATGCGGGGCTCGTCGGAGGCTACACAAGCCTGGACCCGCTGCACATTACGATTTCCGGGGCGGATGAACGAAACCAGGGCGCGGCGGCACTCGGGGTGTTGTTTTCCGAGGGGTCGCACGGGCTGGCCAACGGAGTGCGAGACGCTCTGGTGCGCGAGTACCGGCAGCGAGGCAAGCCCATCCCGCGCGACCTTTGGCACGCGATCCTGTTCTACACAACAGGAGAGTTTGTGAAGCGAGCATTGAGCGGCAAGGAAAACGCCGGGGGACGCAAGCGAGGCGAGGCCACGGCAGCGGACCGCTACGCGCTCAGCACGAGGGGCTGGCAGAACTTTCAGCCGGTGCTGGACCGACAGTGGAAGCCCTACCTGGAGGCAGTAACGCGCGGAAGAGCGGGGCCGGACGACTTCGACCGTGCCCTGGCGCAGGTGGTGGCGACGCTCTGAACACGCGGCGGGTGCCCTCACCGAAAATCAGGCGTGTGTGGTATTCTTCCCTTTCCGGTATGGTCCCTTCCGGTCACTAGCTTCCCAGGGCGGGTACGGCGCCGCCTTGCCCGCGCCGAGCGGCATTTTCCCAAATCGGAAAACCGCTTGCGGTGTGGATTCGGCTGAACCGAACTTATGGCCACGAAACAAGCAACTAGCAAAACCCAGGAAATCTCACTCGCGCATTCGCCGGACTCCGACGACGCGTTCATGTTCTACGCGCTGGCAACGCGGAAGGTACGGACGCCGGGACTGAAGTTCACGCACGTCCTCTCCGACATTGAAACGCTGAACCAGGCGGCGAAAATCGAAACGTACGACGTGACGGCGGTGAGCTTCTACGCCTCCGCATTCCTGCAAAAGAATTATGTGCTGCTGGATTGCGGGGCGAGCTTCGGCGACGGCTACGGGCCGATGCTGGTGGCGTCGCGTCCGATGAAGCGGGAGGACCTCGCCGGACAGCGCGTGGCCGTGGCCGGACTGCTGACGACGTCTTATCTGGCACTCAAGCTCTACGAACCCAAGATTGAGCCGGTGGTGGTGCCGTTCGACAAGATTGCGGATTCGGTGACCGCGGGAACGGTGGACGCGGGGTTGCTGATCCACGAAGGGCAGTTGCTCTACCAACAGACGGGATTGCACCGCGTGGCGGACCTTGGCCAGTGGTGGAGCGAACAGACCGGGTTGCCGTTGCCGTTGGGCGGAAACATGATCCGGCGGGCGCTGGGGGCGGAGGTCGGACGAGCGGTGGCCAAGGCCATCCGGCAGAGCGTGGCGTACGCGCTGGAGCACCGCGAGGACGCGCTGAAATACGCGCTGCAGTTCGCGCGCGACATGGATCCGGAACTGGCGGACAAATTCGTGGGCATGTACGTGAACCAGTGGACGCTGGGGTTCGGCGAAAAGGGAAAGCGCGCCGTGCGGGAACTTCTGGCGCGGGGCGCGCAGGCCGGCCTGCTGCCTGCGGATACCGTGGACGTGGAATTCCTGAGCGAATCCAATTCGTGAAGCTGATCATCGCCAACACGGGCAGCTACCCGCGCGCCGGTGACAGTCCTGAGCTGCAAACGCTCCGCAAAACGATTGCGGCGGTGGACCGCGGGGAAATGACGTCGGCGGACCTGGCCGACGCGGAAAATGAAATGACGCGGCGCGCGATCGAGGAGCAGGCGCGGGCCGGAGTGGAACTGCTGACCGACGGGCAGATCCGCTGGCACGATCCGATCTCGCACTTGGCCGGGAAACTGGCCGGCGTGAAGATCAACGGGCTGCTGCGGTTCTTCGATACAAATACCTATTTCCGGCAACCGGTGCTGATGGGAAAACCCGAACGCAAGGGCCCGCTGGTGGTGGAGGAATACCGGTTCGCGTGCAACGCGCTGGGACAGATTCCTACCGGGCGCGAAGGGACCGTGCGGGTGGCCGTGAAGCAGGTGCTGACGGGGCCGTACACGCTGGCGAAACTTTCGCTGGTGGAAGACCCGGCGATGCAACCGCTTGAAGCGCGAGCGGAAGCGTACGCGGCGGCGCTAGCGGATGAGGTGAAGGCGCTGGGAGAGTCCGGCGCGGAGTTCATCCAAGTGGACGAGCCGGCAATCATCCAGGTTCCGAACGACTGGGGCGTGTTCACGCAGGCACTCGAGCCGCTGATCCGAGCGCGGGATGCGGTGAGGAAAGCCGGGCGAAAGTTGCAACTGGCGCTCTACGCTTATTTTCACAATCCAGCGCCGTTCTACGAAAAGCTGGCGCAGTTGCCGGTGGATGCACTGGGGCTCGACTTCACCTACGATGCAACGCTGGTGGATGTGGTGGCGGCGGCGGGATCACCCCGGCCGCTCGGATTAGGGCTGGTGGACGGGCGCAACACGAAGCTGGAATCGCCGACGGAGGTGGCGCGGGTGGTCGAGCGGCTGCTGCCGAAGATCAAAGGTGAACGGGCGTACCTGGGGCCTTCGTCGGGTCTGGAATATCTGCCGCGCGACGGGGCGGCGGCGAAGCTGGAATTGTTGGGAAAGATTCGCGCGGCGGTGAATGGATAGAGAAAAGACTTTAACGCAGAGAAGCAGAGAACGCTGAGAAGCGCAGAGATGACCATGAGCCGGGAGAAACTCAAGAAACTGGGATTGGAGCTGCCGCTGTTTCCGACCACGTCGGTGGGGAGCTTTCCGAAACCGGACTACCTGGTGAAGGCGCGCGCGGATTTCAATAAAGGCCGAATCAACCGCGAGCAGCTCAGCGAATTGGAGCGGAAGGCCACAGCGTTCTGGATCGAGAAGCAGGAAGAGCTCGGCGTGGACGTGCTGGTGGACGGCGAGCAATACCGCGGGGACATGGTGGCGTACTTCGCGGAAATCATCCCGGGCTTTTCAAAAGGCGGGCTGGTGCGGAGCTACGGGAACCGCTACTACCACAAGCCGATCATCACCGGCGCGGTGAGCTGGCCGGGACCGATTACGGTGGAATGGTGGAAGTACGCGCAGGGGCTGACGAAGAAACCCGTCAAGGGCATGCTGACGGGGCCGTACACGGTGATGGACTGGAGCTTCAACGAGCATTACTCCGACCGGCGGACGACGAGCCTGGCCCTGGCGGACGTGATTCGCAAGGAAGTGGAA
Organism: Acidobacteriota bacterium; assembly: GCA_016201285.1. Lineage (GTDB taxonomy): Bacteria > Acidobacteriota > Terriglobia > Acidiferrales > UBA7541 > JACQDE01. Next base: position 55,804 of record JACQDE010000017.1, read on the forward strand.
GCGTTGATTGCGGCAGGATGCAAGATTATTCAGATTGACGAGCCGGCGCTTTCGGTGCGACCGGAAGAGCTGCCCATCGCGATCGAAGCGATGCACCGGGTGACAGATGGGATGAACGCGTACTTTATCACGCACGCGTGCTACGGCGCGTTCGAGCACATCTATCCCGGGATGCTGGAAGTTCCGGTGGACAATTTCGATCTGGAAATGTCCAACAGCGACCTGAACATGCTGAACCTGTTCCGGAGCCAGCCGTTCACGAAAGACATCAGCTTCGGCGTGGTGGATGTCCACACGCACGTACTGGAAGACGCGGAGAAAGTGAATGAGCGCGTGCGGCAAGCGCTGACCATCCTGCCCAAAGAGCGCATCTGGGTGGACCCGGACTGCGGGTTGAAGACGCGCACCGTCGAAGAAGCCCTGGCCAAGCTGCGGGCGTGCGTGGAAGCGGCACGGGCGTTTCGAAACTAGTGTCCGCGCGGGCTCAGCAACCCGACCCTACTGCGATCAGTTGTCCTTCTGACAAAAACCTGCCTGCCTTGACGGAGTGAGGGCTTTCGCATACAGTCATTTTTCTGCTATGCGACGACAAATCTCCATAGTAACCGCACTTTTCGCACTTCTCCTGCTCCATTCACCACTGGCGCTGGCTCAGGCTGTGCCCACCGACCCGAAGGCCGGCGAAGTGAGTCGGCCGGAGTGGCCGCGCGAAGCAGTGCGCGCGCCGAAGGCCATGGTGGTGAGCGATGAGGAGCTCGCCAGCCAGGCCGGAGTCGAAATCCTGAAAAAAGGCGGGAACGCGGTGGACGCCGCGGTGGCCGTGGCGTTTGCGCTGGCGGTGGTGCAGCCGGCGGCGGGAAACATCGGCGGCGGCGGGTTCATGCTGGTGCGCATGGCTGACGGTCGGATGGGATTTGTGGATTACCGCGAGACGGCGCCGAAGAAGGCGTCGCGGGACATGTACATCCGCGCGGACGGAACGCTGGACAGCGAAGCGGCCACCATCGGCTATCGCGCGGCGGCGATACCGGGCACGGTGGCGGGCATGGCGCTGGCGCTCAAGACGTACGGCACGATGAAGTTGCGAGACGTGATGGCGCCGGCGATCCGCCTGGCCGAACAGGGCTTTCCGGTGAGCGAAAAGCTGGCAGGTTCGCTGCGCGCGGCGAGGTCGCTGCTGCAACGATTTTCGACGAGCCGGCGAATCTTTCTGAAAGACGGCGCGATGTACCAGCCGGGCGAGACACTGCGACAGCCGGAGCTTGCGGCAACGCTGCGGCGGATCGCGGCAGGAGGCGCGGCCGAGTTCTACGGCGGGGAAACGGCGCGCAAACTGGCCGAGGAAATGGCGCAGATGGGCGGGGTGGTGACGCTGGAGGACCTGGCCGGCTACACGGCGAAGATCCGCGAACCGTTGCGCGGCAACTACAAAGCGAACGGCGCGGAGTGGGAAGTGATTACGGCGCCGCCACCGAGCTCGGGCGGAACGGCGATGCTCGCGGCGCTGCACATGCTGGCGCCGGTGGAGCTGAAGGGCTGGAGCGATGCGCAGTCAGTGCACTGGGTGGCGGAGACGATGCGGCGCGTGTTTGCCGACCGCGCGGCGTACCTGGCGGACGCGGACTTCGCACGGGTGCCGGTGCGCGGGCTGATTGACCCGCGCTACGCCGAGCAGCGGCGGGCGACGATTGATCCGCAGCGGGCGTCGTCGAGCGAGAGAGTGCGCGCGGGCGATCCGATGCCGTTTGATGCAGCCGCTAAACCCGGAAGAACTGCAGGTGCAGATCCCTCGTCCCGACAAGAAGCGTCGGGCCTCGGGATGACAACCTTTACGCCGGTGGTGCGACGCGAGGGCGAAAACACGACGCATTTTTCGGTGGTGGATGCGGCAGGCAACGCGGCGGCGAACACGTACACGATCAACGAAAGCTTTGGCTCGGGCGCGACGACCACGACCGGATTCCTTCTGAACGACACGATGGACGATTTCACGACGCAGCCGGGCGTGCCGAACAAGCTGTTCGGGCTGATTCAGTCGGACGCGAACGCGATTGCGCCCGGGAAGCGGTCGCTGAGCTCGATGACACCAACGATTGTGCTGCGCGACGGGAAGCTGAGCTTTGTGACCGGATCGCCGGGCGGGCCGCGGATCATCTCCGCGACGCTGCTGAGCGTGCTGAATTGGATGCGGCTCTCGATGGACGCGCAGGCGGCGATCAACGCGCCGCGCTTCCATCACCAGTGGATGCCGGACCAGATCTACGTCGAAGATATTTTTTCGACGGATGCCCGCAAGGACCTGGAACGGCGCGGGCACAAAGTAACGGTGCGGACGTGGATCGGGCAGGTGGAAGCGATCGGCATTGACCCGAAGACGGGCGAGCGGCTGGGCGCCGCGGACGCGCGAAGGCAGGGAGCGGCGGCCGGATACTGAGGCAGCAGGAAGCAGGTCGCGGGAAAACGATGCAGCGGGTGCTATCGACATACTTGTTCGTGGGGCAGAAGCTGACGCCGGGGCTGCTGGCGGAGATCGAGCGGGCAGGAATTCCGGCGGTGGAGCTGTTCTGCGCGCGGCCGCATTTCGAGTACCGCTCCATGGAAGCAGTACGCGAACTGAAGGAATGGTTCGCGGAGCACGAGCTGAGAGTGCACTCGGTGCATTCGCCGACGAGCCGGGACCAGTCCGAGCGGCGGGAAAGCACGGCACCGATTTCGATTGCCGAACCGGAGCGGGTGCGCCGAATTGACGCGGTGGACGAAGTGAAGCGCGCGCTGGAATTGGCGGAGCAGATTCCTTTTCGCTATCTGGTGCAGCACCTCGGCGGGCGGGAGCCGATGGACGAGCGGCGGAAGGACGCTGCGTTCAATTCGCTGGAGCACCTGGCGGTCTTCGCCAAGCACCGCGGCGTGACCATTGCGCTGGAAAACACGCCGGGTGAGCTGGCCACGCCGGCGAACCTGCGGCACTTCATTGCGGACACGCGGCTGCACGACCTGCGCGTGTGCTTCGACACCGGACACGCGCACATGGAAGAAGGCGTTGAGCGGAGCTACGAGACGGTGCGGGACCTGGTGGTGACGACGCACGTCCACGACAACCGCGGTGACAAAGACGAGCACCTGCTGCCCTACGAGGGCACGATTGACTGGGACGCAACGCTGAAGGCGTTCGGGCACGCGCCCGCCGCGGAGAACAAGCTGCCGATGGTGCTCGAGCTGAAGGATTCGGCCGTGGGCGGCGTGCAGGAACACAATACGGCGGCGTTGCTGGACCAGGTGAATGCGGCGTTCGACAAATTGAAGCACGGGCTGGCGGCGAAGGCGGATTGATCCGTGCGCCGCAGGGGCTAAAACCCCGCAAGAAGCACTCCGGGAAATGCCGGGGCTGAAGCTCCGACCCCCAACCGAGCAAACCAGGGAGACACGAGAAAACTCATGCCGGTCGTTTCGATTGAAAAAGTTGGAGAGTACGAAGGAAAGGAAGTAACGATCCGCGGGTGGCTGTACAACCAGCGGGAGTCTGGGAAACTGCTGTTTCCGATTTTCCGCGACGGCACCGGGATCATCCAGGGAGTTATCTCGCTGAAGGAGAACCCGGAGACGTTCGCGAAGATGCAGGGGCTGACGCAAGAGTCGAGCGTGATCGTGACGGGCACGGTGCGCGCGGACCAGCGCGCGCCGGGCGGGTACGAGCTGCACGTTACGGGTGCAGAACTCGTGCAGAAAGTTGCGGAGAGCGAACCGTATCCGATCCAGCTCAAAGAGCACGGGGTAGATTTCCTGCTCGACCAGCGGCACCTGTGGATCCGCACGCCGAGACAGGCGTCCATCCTGCGCATCCGCGCGGAAGCGATCCGCGCGGCGCGGGAATACATGGACGGCGAAGGGTATATCCTGACGGATTCGCCAGTGTTCACACCAGCGGCGTGCGAGGGAACGACGACGCTCTTCGAGGTGTCGTACATTGACGACCAGAAGGCGTACTTGACACAGTCCGGGCAGCTCTACGTGGAAGCGACGGCGGCGGCGCTGGGGAAGGTGTACTGCTTCGGGCCGACGTTTCGCGCGGAGAAGTCGAAAACACGGCGGCACCTGACGGAATTCTGGATGCTCGAGCCGGAAGCGGCGTATGCACACCTGGACGACATGATGGTGCTGGCCGAAGGGCTGGTGAGCCACGTGGTGCAGTCGGTGGCAAAGAATCGCGTGCGGGAACTTGAAACGCTGAAGCGCGACATGACGAAGCTGGAAGCGATCAAACCGCCATTCCCGCGGATCCAGTACGACGAGGCGGTGGAGATCCTGCAGAAAAACGGGAAAGACGTGAAGTGGGGCGACGATTTCGGCGGCGATGAGGAAACCGTGCTTTCGAGCCAGTATGACCGGCCGGTGATGGTGCACCGCTACCCGTCGGCGATCAAGGCGTTCTACATGGAGCCGGACCCGAAGCGCCCGGAGCTGGCGCTGGGGTTCGACATGCTCGCGCCGGAAGGGTACGGCGAAATCATCGGCGGCGGGGAACGCATGTCGAGCTACGAGAACCTGGTGAAGCGCATCCGCGAGCAGGGGTTGCCGGAAGAGGCGTTCCAGTGGTACCTGGACTTGAGGCGGTACGGGAGCGTGCCGCACGCGGGGTTCGGGCTGGGGCTGGAGCGCACGGTGGCGTGGATTTGCGGAACCGAGCACATCCGCGAGGTGATCCCCTTCCCGCGCATGATCTACCGAATGTATCCTTAGTTGAATCCAGCAGCGCCGGAAAGGCGATCCGGAACCGCGATGCCGCAGAAAACGCGCATTATTGGTGTGCCGATGGATCTCGGGCAGAGCCGCCGGGGTGTGGACATGGGCCCCTCGGCGCTGCGCGTGGCCGGGCTGCAATCGCGTATCAAGCAGCTCAACTACACGGTGGAAGACGTTGGAAACATCCCCGTCCGGCAGGCGGAAGAGCAGCCCTACGGAGAAAAACGCGCGAAATACCTGAGCGAAATCGCGGGAACGTGCAAGGACCTGGCGGAAATTGTGCAGAAGACATTGGAAGAAGGGCAACTGCCGCTCGTGCTGGGCGGGGACCATTCCACGGCGGTGGGGACGGTCTCCGGAGTTGCGGCGCACTTCCGGAAACAGGAGAAGCGAATCGGGCTGTTGTGGCTGGACGCGCACGGAGACATGAACACGCCGGATTCGTCGCCCTCCGGCAACGTTCACGGGATGCCGCTGGCGGCGATTATCGGCTACGGCGCGCCGGAGCTGGTGGAGCTGATGGGGTTCAAGCCGAAGGTGGAGCCGCGAAACGTGGCCGTGGTGGGCGCGCGCGACCTGGACGCGAAAGAGCGGCGGATTGTGAAGGAGTCCGGAATCCATGTGTTTACGATGCGCGACATTGACGAGCGCGGGATGCGGGACGTCATGGCGGAGGCGCTGCGCTTCGTCACCGACGACACCGAAGGCGTGGCGGTGAGCCTGGACCTGGACTTCGTGGACCCCGAGGACGCGCCGGGTGTGGGAACACCAGTGCGCGGCGGCGTGACGTACCGCGAGGCGCACCTGGCGATGGAGATGATCGCGGACAGCGAGAGCATGGTGTCGCTGGAAGTCGTGGAGATCAACCCGGTGATCGACGAGCACAACAAGACAGCGATGCTGGGCGTGGAGCTGGTGCTCTCGGGACTGGGAAAGAAAATTCTGTAAGGCTTTTCGGGCACAAACGAAACGCGAATTTCGAAACTCGAAAGAACCGGCACATCGAAATGACCAAGGAAAAGAAACGGTTGCGGGTGGGCGTGCTGTTTGGCGGGCGGTCGGGGGAGCACGAGGTGTCGCTGGCATCGGCGGCGAGCGTGATTCGGGCGCTGGACCCGGAGCGGTACGAAGCGGTGCCCATCGGAATCAGCAAGGATGGGCGATGGCTGGTGGGCACGGGCGCGCAAAAGATGCTGCCGGAGGTCCTGAAAGGCGGGCAGCGCGTGGTGCTGCCGGCGGACCCGAACGTGGGCTCGCTGGTGCCGCTGGGCGAGAACACCGGCGGCGCGCTGCGGGTGGATGTGGTGTTTCCGGTGCTGCACGGCACGTTTGGCGAAGACGGAACAGTGCAGGGACTTCTGGAACTGGCCGGGCTGCCGTACGTCGGCGCAGGGGTGCTGGGCTCCGCGGTGGGCATGGACAAGGATCTCCAGAAGCGGCTGTTCAAGCAGGCCGGTCTGCCGGTTGGCGACTTCGTGGCAATCCTGCGCAGCGAATGGGAGAAACGTCCGGATGCGGTGCTTCGCGCGATCACGAAGAAGTTGAAGTATCCGATGTTTGTGAAGCCGGCAACATTGGGATCGTCGGTGGGGATGACCAAGGTCAAGAAATGGGACGAGCTGCCGGCAGCGATGGACTTGGCGGCGGAGTTCGCACAAAAGATTCTGGTGGAGCGCGGGATTAAGGGGCGAGAAATTGAGGTTTCCGTGCTGGGAAACGAGGAGCCGCAGGCGTCGGTGCCGGGCGAAATCGTGCCGCACCGCGAGTTCTACGACTATACGGCCAAGTATCTCGAAGACGGCACAAAGTTGGTTATCCCCGCCAAGCTGAGCAAGGCTCAGGTGAAGAAATTTCAAGATTTCGCAATACGCGCCTTCCAGTGCGTGGAATGTCTGGGGATGGCGCGGGTGGATTTCTTCCTCGAAAAACGCAGCGGCAAGATTCTCCTGAACGAGATCAACACGATTCCGGTCTTCACGTCGATCAGTATGTATCCGAAGCTGTGGGAGGCGAGCGGGATTTCCGACCGCGAGCTGATCGACCGGCTGATCGATCTGGCGCTGGCGCAGCACAACGAGAAGAC
>JACQDE010000012.1 GCA_016201285.1 Acidobacteriota bacterium
GCGCACGAAGTTTCTCCTCGACGAGGGATTTCGCCCACTCACGCCGGGCATCTGAGCTTCGTGCATACTAGAGTGCATTCACAATTCCAAACAGGGAGTTTTTCAGCGCCCTGTTAGGGATCAGGGACGGACGGCCGTTCGTTCGTCCATTCACCTCAAGAAATAGGCAGGAGAGCCGCGCAGGATTCTGAAAAGCTGTTGTCGCGAAAATAGTCGAAGGGTAAAATGTGACAAAGTGAGGTGTGCGTTGCGCCGCGTGATTCTTTTCGTGGTGAAGATGACTACTGGGTGATCGAATGTCCCAGCCTGCCTGGTTGCATTTCACAGGGAAAGGCCCGCGAGGAGGCGGTTGCCAACATCAAGGAAGCGATTCGCGGTTATGTCCGCGCACTCGAAGACGACCACCTCGATGTTCCTCCTGAAGATTCCGAAGCAAAAATGCTTAGGGTTTGAGCAAGCTAACAGTTATTGCAGGCCGCACCAGTTGGCCACGGGCAATAAGGCGACTCTGGGAACTCCAGGAGGAGCGCGGTGACTTACCTAGAGCGGATCAAAAAGCGATTTGAAAACAACCCGGTGGTCGCATGGTCTGTGATTGCGGCATCCGTTGTGCTGACTCTAGCGGCAGTTGTTTCCACGCTCAAGCCAGTCGTTCAACAAGTCACCTCCAAGCCCGACTCCGTGCCCCTGTCGATCGTGATGGAGGCATATGATCCACGCTTTCGAACCGGCCCCGGGTCGGACCTCCTCAATTGGGGCGGGGGGAGCCAAGGTCTGTTCATCGAAACTACAAGCGAAATCAGACTACCTGCTGCGATTGATCCTGCTGAACTTGGCAATGCGCGGGATCCGGTGACTGAGTTCACGATGGGATTGCTTGCGCGTTTGAAAGCACATAAGGAGATTGCGCGGGTGTGGGAGGTCGTACCGGGCGGAAAAGAAGTAGATGGAATGAGGGTCAAAGTCCAAATTACCTATGACGCGGGCCGGGACGCGCCTCCATGCATTATTCGCGAGTGGGGAGTCATCACAAAAGAGACACCACCTCCAAAATTAGGGCTGCTTATCAAATATCAAACTGGTGGCGCATACGTTGCCCCCGTTGGCGGTTTGGCTGAGATTGAGCAGCAGGCCGGAACATATCCAATTCAGCTCTGGATGGAGGAGAACGAAAAGAGCGAAGACTATGGGAGGGCGATACCGAAGCAGTACACCCAGTACTTGAATCCAGGCGAGGTTGTGACACTGGACATCAGTGTACGCGGAAAGGCTGAGGATGTACTGGCGGACGATCCTAGGCCAAATGCGGCGCGCCAAGTCCGCGTGTATGCCAAAGTTCTAGTTGCCGGCAAGGAGTGGCAAGTGCTTTCCAAAAACCTTGTTCGGGTGGTTTTTCTGGATGGAACAAACAGTTCGCAACTGGACTACCACAACGACGTGGAACAGTTGCGTCCCCTTGCCTATAGCCGCGAATAACATCCTGGCGGTGATCCTTTGACCTTGCCGAGTGGCCTGGGCTACGCGGCCATTTGCGCAAATGAGGAGTTGAACACGTCGCGGGCGATCATCGCATAGACCCACCGCTAGACAGAAGCCATCAAGTGCGACTTGAGGTGCTCGAGGACACGTTCGCGGTGTTCGAGCGCGGCGCGCTCTTCGGGGTCTCCGGTGTGGGCGACCTTTTCGCGAAGCGCGGGCAGCGAATCGTAGAGCAACTCCACGATGGCCCCAAGCTCCTCATCGTTCAAGGCGATTTGCATGGCTTCCTCCCGAGGGCTGGGGGCTGCTTTGTGCTTCGCGAACGACCGCTGCACGCACACTGAGCGGGTTGGGTGGAGGGTGGGCTCTCTTCTTTAGATGCAGTTTCTCGGAAAGAAGGAGGCAGCGGCCAGCGACGAGAGCCTTTATCCTTTAATGACACCCATGGGCCGCAGGCGGGCGACTTTGCGCGCGAGGCCGGCGTTGTGCACCACGTCAACCACGGCGTCGATGTCCTTGTAGGCTTCGGGGACTTCTTCGAGGATGCCGTCGCGGGTTTCGGCGCGGAGGATGATGCCCTGGTCGGCGAGCTTCTGCGTTTCGACGCGCGCGTCGCGGCCCTTCTTCGCTGCGGTGCGGGACATCGCGCGCCCCGCACCGTGGCACACCGTGCCGAACGTCTCCTCCATCGCCCGCTCGTTGCCGACCAGCACATAGCTTGCGGTGCCCATCGAGCCGGGGATGAGCACCGGCTGCCCTGCATCTTTGTACGCCGCGGGAATGAACGGCGAGCCCGCAGGAAATGAGCGCGTGGCGCCTTTGCGGTGCACCAGCACATCTTTCTCGCCGCCGTTCATTTTGTGCCGCTCGCGCTTGGCGATGTTGTGCGCCACGTCGTACACCGCCCGCAACGCCGCACCGACGCCGAAAATCTTTTCGAACGCTTTCCGCGTAAAGTGCGTGATGGCCTGCCGGTTGGCCCACGCAAAATTCGCCGCCGCGGCCATGGCCGCCAGGTACTGCTCGCCTTCCGGCTTGTGGATGGGCACGCACGCCAGTTGCCGGTCGGGCAGCTCGATGGAGTACCGCCGCATCGCGTCGTTCATCAGCTTCAGATAGTCGGTGCACACCTGGTGCCCCAGCCCGCGCGACCCGCAGTGGATCAGCACCACGACCTGCTCCTCGCGCAGCCCGAACGCCTCCGCGATCTCCGGCTCGTAAATCTTCTGCACGTACTGCACTTCGAGAAAATGGTTGCCGCTGCCGAGCGTGCCGATCTGCGTCCGCCCGCGCTGCTTGGCCCGGTCGGACACCTGCCGCGCGTCGGCGCCGGCCATGCACCCGGATTCCTCGCAGAACTCGACGTCCGCCGCTTCGCCGTAGCCGCGCTCGACGGTCCACGCCGCGCCGCGCTCGAGCACGTCGTTCAACTCCGCGAAGCTGCACTCCACCGTCCCTTCCGAGCCCGTGCCCGACGGCACGTCACGGAAAAGCTGGTTCACCAGCTCTTTCAGCTTCGGCGTCACTTCATCCTTGTGCAGCGTGCTGGCCAGCAGCCGCACACCGCAGTTGATGTCAAACCCCACTCCGCCCGGTGAGATCACGCCCTTCTGCCAGTCCGTGGCCGCCACGCCGCCGATCGGAAAGCCGTAGCCCTGGTGGATGTCCGGCATCGCCAGCGAGCGGCCGACGATGCCCGGGAGGAACGCCACGTTCATGGCCTGCTCGATGGAGAGGTCTGTCACGATTTGCGTGAGAAGGCGCTCGTCGGCGTAAATCAGCGCGTCGGTGAGCATGCCGGCCTTGGTGCCGCGCGGCACTAGCCAGCGGTACGCATCGAGCTTTTTCAATTGGCTCTTGTCCATCGCCACGCAAGGCTCTCCTTTCCGACATTATAGACCTCCACCCGAGCGCGGGCACTAACGCCTGCGGGATGCTGATTTGCTTCGCGCTTCTGGTGGCGAATTCTCCGTACACACAAAAGCACCCCCTCTCGGTGGCGGCGGGGGTATCAGTTCGCGCGCTTCGGCGGAAGCGCGCAGTCACTCCTACAGTTTTGGCGAAGACTTATCTAGGGACTTGTCCACGCCGGGATCTCCACCGCCGAAGGCGCCTTACGCGCCGTCCCATATGGCTTGTGTTTACCCCTGGAGAAAGGCAGACCGTGGTTCTGAAAAAGATGCTCTGGAACAAGGGTCATGCTGAAGATTTTCGCGCTCGTCGTTCGTCCTCTGTGGCGGCGCGCTCGGGTTTCGCGGTCTCCACCGATGGAAGGACGGGTATTGGAATCACGTTTGCCGCCGGCGCGGACGCGGCTGCGTGCAGCGCGTCCGTGCCGAGCAACTCCGCCAGCGCGCGGGCAAACTCCGCCGGGCGCAGTGCTGCCTCGCCCCACACCCGCCGACCACGCTCGAGCGCTGGCAGCCACCAGCAACCGTCATGCACGCCCACGCAGAAGTAGAGCGTGGTTTTCGTCCTTTCGAGCAGCGCCATCAGCGGAAACGCGCTGCCGTCGGGCAGTCCCATCTCGCTCAGCACCAGATCGAACGTCCTTGCGCGCACTGCCGCACGCGCGTCTTCCAGGGAGTTAGCGATCTGACAAGCGCACCCGCTGCGGCAGAGCCGCTCAAAAAACTGTGAGCCCGGCGTGAAGCTACGTCCCACCAGCAGGATGTGCGGCGTATCGGCGCGCATAGGCGTCCTCTCTTTGCGCAAGCCGCGGTTCGAGAGGCATGGCCGGCCTAGTAAGCGGCCAGAGCGCGGTTCAACGCGTTGTGGACGATCCGGTCCAGTTCGGCCCGGCTGAAGGGTGCGGCGACGTAGTCGAAGGCCCCCAACCTCATCGCTTCGAGGTATTCCTCGGGGTTGTCAATTCGTGATGTGACCACCACCGGCACATCTCCGCGCGCGGCTCTCGCCACCGGCAGGAGATCGCGGAAGCTGCCGTCCACCAGGCAATCTTCACAGACCACCAGCGCCACCGGCTCTTCCGCCAGCAGCGCGCGCGCTTCGCGCACCGTGGATGCAAACACAGGCTCGACATCGTGATCGGGAAGGACGCTGGTTAACGCTTTCTGGCTTGCGGCATCGGCCAGGGCAATCAGGACACGTGTGCGGCCAATCATAACGGCCTCCCCAGTCGGGACGCTTCGATCGCGTGGCTTGTTGGCGGAGAGGGAAAACTTCCGGCGCTGTCAGCAACGCCGGACGAAGCGTCGCCTGAACTGTGCGCCAACTTCGTTCGAGGTTAGTCTTCGGTTCGTTCCGTGTCAACGATATCTTTCCGCTGTCCGGTGTTTCTGCTTTTCACTTCGTCTCGTATTCGCCCCACGCCGCTTCCAGGAGGAAGAGCTTGTCATTCTGAGTCCCGATGATTTCCGTCGGGACGAAGAATCCCTCCCCCATCGCGCCCGTCTCAATCTCCGTTTCCGCCTTTCGGTTCTCGAATTTCCAGTTTCGAGATTCGTCTTCTCTATCTGTGCTTAGCTGTGTTCATCTCCGGTTTCGGGAGTCCGGTGGACTCCACCGGAGTCCGTACATCGGACTGTGGTTCCAACCGGCCTGCCTGGTGTGCTATCCTTGATGTTTGCTTGGCACAATATTTCTGTGCCGGGTTCCCCGTGGCCGGGGCGTGTCCCGAAGCTTTGGGACCGGCTCGAGCGTCCCCACGGGTTGGGAAGGTCGGTGGGAAACCACCGATGGCACGTTTGTCCGCAGAGTTCTGTAGAAGTCGGGGCGTGGCTCAGCCTGGCTAGAGCGCCTGGTTCGGGACCAGGAGGTCGGTGGTTCAAATCCACTCGCCCCGACCAATTATTTCAATCACTTATCTCGTGCTTCTGGTCTTTCGTCCACACCGCTGTGGGCGATTTTGTAGACGGTCAACTTCACCTGACTGCGCTTAGTTGCGAATAGCACGATTCGCCACTCTTGATCACCAGGACGCGGGTCAATTCGTTTTCTTCCAGCCGTAAGGTGATTGATTTGTCGGCTTGAGGCTTATCCTCTCCTCTGCAGCCTTCGTGTAGACTGCCTCAGGCGTTCTCCCCAATTTCAAACCAATCACTCGAGTTGGCGTGTCCTGCTTTGCTAGCGTCCTTAACTGACGGATTTCTTCTTGAGACCACTCCTTGCCGCTGTTTCTATTGTATTTAGCCATTGTTCCTTCCAATGACAGAATGTCCTTGCCGCCTCTTTCACCGCGTCTGACCTGCCCCCCGGAACAGGAAATTCCGGAATGGCGCTTGGATATTGCTCCTTGATGTCCAACTGAATAAGTTGGTGCGCGCGTATCCCGAAGAGTTGCGCCGTGACGTAGAGTCCGAAACGAGCGAGCCTTAGTACAAGATCAATCAGCGGCGTTTCACCGGTCGGGTCGAGAAGACCAACAGGATCCGCGTGAACATATAAATACTTGTGAAGCGAAAGTGGCGAATGCGGGTCACCCTCAAAAGTATCCATGCTCCAGAATCTTCCAGAGCGGACATCGAGGTAGCGGGCACGGTTGTAGTAGAGATTCAGGTCGGGGTCGAACTGCTCTCCGGCATATAGATAGTTGTTGGGCGTCGTCCCTGTTTTGGAGATTAGATTCCCGAAAGCATCGTAGTCGTAGGTGTCGGTGATGGTTCCATTGGCGTCGGTGAGGAAGCGCGTGCTGCCGTGGCCGTCGTAGCCGAAGAAGCGCACTTCGGCGGGCTGCAGGAATATCGTGCGCCGCTGAGCGATGAGGTCGAGGCCGTAGACGTACTCGCGTACCGGCTCGAACGAGCTCCCCGAAACAGTGCTCTGCTCGTGGATCACCTGCGCGTAACCGGTCGGATTGCGCTCGGCGGTGACGTACCACGTGGTCTGCGTGCCCACCTTTTTGGTCACGCGCACCCCGTCGCCGTCATAAAATACCTGTACGTTGTTCTTGGTGGCAAGGTGGTTCTCAAAGTCGTAAGTGACAGCGACGCCGCCGGAATTGGTGACGTTGCCGTTGCTATCGTAGGATTCGCCGCCGCTGGAGGCGCGGTCGCGGGCGTCGTAGCTGAACAGGCCCGGCGAAACGGCCGGCAAAAAGTGGTAGATTTCTCTCACAGGTAGCTGGGCCGACCTGGAAGGAAATCCTAGTTGAGCGAATGAACGAACGCTCGAAGTGCCGAACGGAGTTGCTCCATTGCATCTTCAACAGCCGCAGGCATCCTGACCAGCCCGCCCTCGACGTCCTCCAAGGATTCTTGGAATCTCTTGATGTCTACTTCGTGGGAGCTTGTTAGATTCCACCAGCCGTCGTGACCTTTTGGGAGGAACTTCCTGATACGTACGCGAGAGGCACCTTCAACTTGGTCCCCTGGCAACAATTGGAAGGGAAACTGGGGCCCGTCGTTGCTAGCAAGTTCAATCGTAAACCGATCGAACTTGGGATCGGGATAAAAAAGGACAAAGATGTACCTTTTGGCTTCGATGTCACGCTTCCTGTATAAGATTCCCCCAAAGTCAGTGCCTGCCTTTTGGAAGTCGGGAAGCCTCGACTTCATCATCTTGTGGAACGCTTTCCGGAGCGACGTTGACAACGACCTTTTCATTTAGAGTCCAAAGTACAATTCCAGATACCGATACAGGCCTTCGACACCGTGTACGAACTGAACGTTTCCCGCCAAACTGCCTAGGGCATTATAAACGGTTTGGATAGTACGAATCCCTGGCTCTCTGAGACTCCAAACGACAACTTGGTTTGCTCGGCCCGACGTAACGGCGTTCGTCACTTGGCCGACAAGGCGGGTAAGAGCTGGCCCTGTGTTCGGTAAGCTATACTTTGCCTCGATCAAAAGATTGTTGACCCCATCTTTAGCTCGGACGTAGAAATCAATCACGCGTCGCGAATTTTGAATAACGACGGGCACGTCTTCCGCAAGCTCTTCCTCAACCAGCTCAGCGTTGATTTTCGTGAAAAGCTGTATCGTCTGTCGCGCAATACTTTGAGCATACTGACCAAGACTGTTAAAGAAAGTTCCAATCGCAGCACCGCCCGCCGCAAACGCTGCCCTCACACTTGTCGCCACATTGCTCACGTAGATTTGCGCGGTCTCGGTTAACTCGGCAAGCGTGGTGAATCCTGAGGGATCGCGGTTGTCAACTGGCTCTGCGCTCGCATATAGATACTTATGTAGAGAGAGTGGCGACTGTGAATCTCCCTCGAAGCGGTCCATAGTCCAGAATCTTCCGCTGCGGACGTCGAGGTAGCGGGCGCGGTTGTAGTAGAGGTTCAAGTCCTCGTCGAACTGTTCGCCGGCGTAGAGGTAGTGATTCGGCGTGGGAGACGTGCCTGTGAAGGTGCGCGAGATGAGATTGCCGAAGGCGTCGTAGGTGTAGGTGTCGGTGACGGCGCCGGCCGAGTCGGTCAGTTGGCGCACGGAGCCGTGGCCGTCGCCGGTGGGATTCAGCTCGTCCACCAGATAAGTGATGACCGTGGCGTTGCCCACCGGGCCGGCGTATTGCTTGAGAAGCCGATTTTGTTTCACGCTTTCGCAAAAAGATCGGCTCGCGGAACCCCTTGTTTCCACCCAGGGCAATGCCTATAATGCCGCCCAAAATGCCAGAGCATGTGCATCCCGAGGCGCTCAGGGACGACGAGCTCCTGTGCAACGTGGGGAGGGGCTGTTCCGAGTGTTTCGCGCTGCTCTTTCATCGTTACTTCCGGCAAGTGTTTTCCGTCTCCTTTCGAATTCTCCGGGACAGGGCCGAAACGGAAGATATCCTGCAGGAAGTTTTCCTTTGCATTTACATGCAGCAGGAGCGATTCGATCCGGCTCGCGGCAGTGTGCGGACCTGGATTCTTCAGTTTGCCTACTTCAAAGCCCTGTTGCGCCGGAGATATCTCCGGATCCGCAATTTCTATAAGCAGGAAGAAGTTTCGGAAGGCAGAGAAATACGCAGGACGCATTCGCCGGAGCCGCACGGCATGAGTCCCGCGGAATGGGCTCGCTACGTGGAGACGGGGATCGGGGCGCTGAACCCGAAGCAGCGACGGGTGATCGAGCTGGTTCACTTCGAAGGTTACACGTTGCAGGAGTCGTCGGAGATTCTGGGAGAAACTTTGGCCAATGCGAGAAATCTCTATTATCGAGGGCTGAAAGCCCTCAGGAACTTTTTGAGCGCGCAATCCGAGCTGAAAGAGGCGCGGAAAACCGCCGCGCTGGATACGAATGATGCGCACCACTTGGAAGTCTAAACACGCCAACAACGACTGGTACGAAGAGCTCTGTGCGCTCTTGGCGATTGGGGAACTGACGCCCGCGGAGTTCGATGATCTGCAACGCCACTTGGGGGAGTGCAGCGAGTGCCGGGAACTCTGCGCCGATTTTCAGCGGCTCTCCTCGGATGACCTCGGCCGGGTTGCCGTTCAGCGACGAACGATGGACCTGCCGGATGGAGTGGCCGACCCGCTGGACGAGCAGGAACTGTTGTCTCGATTTCTCGATCGCGCGCAGCGGGAACGCGCTTCCGGGAACCCCGGCAGATCATCTTATTACAGTGAAGCGGTGGGGCGCGCACTCCACCCGGCGGTGGTTTGGATCTTGAACCGGCTGCGCAATCCGGTTCTGGTTTATGGGGCGGTGGCTCTGCTGATGTGCGCCGCGGCGGGGATAGGCGCCTATCGGCTGCGGGACACCGAACTCTCTCCGGCGCTCTCCCGGCTCAATTCGCAGATGCGTATGTGGAAGAACCAGGCTGAGGTGACCGCCGCGCAGGAGAAGTCGGCTTCGCAGCTGCTTCAGCAGAGCCAGTCCGAGCGAGAGGCTCTGCGGAAATCTTTCGCCGAGGCGCAGGTGAAATACGCGGGATTATTGGCGCAGCAGAAGACTCTCGAAGCGCAGCTGGCAACCGCTAAGGCGCGGCTCGACCAGGCCGGTCCGGAGCTGCAAGCGGCCAGGAGCGGCTTGGAAGAGAAGGGCAGGCAGTTGGGGCTGCTGGAGGCCCGGCTGCAAAATGCGATTCGACGAGCGGAGGAGCAGGAGGGAATCGCCGACAGCCTGCAAGCCAAGCTGCAATCGGCCGAGCAGGCGTTGAGCCGGCCATCCAGTCCCGGCGCAACGCCGGCCTTCAGCGATACCGAAGCCAGGAATCTTTTTGGCGCCCGTGACCTGCACATCGTGGACGTCTACGATGTGGAAAGCACCGGCAAGACCCGGCGCACCTACGGCCGCGTCTACTACGTCGAGAAGAAACTGCTGGCTTTTTATGCGTTTGACTTGCAGGACAAGCAGCACAACCGCAGCGCCGTCGGCTTCCAGGCCTGGGGATACCGGCAGGCCAACGCAAGCAAGTCCGAGGATCTCGGGCTCTTCTACGTGGACGATGCTTCGTTGAACCGCTGGGTGCTCAAGGTGAACGATCCGCGTGTGCTCGATCGCATCGACGCGGTGTTTGTGACCCTGGAGCCCCCGGGCGGCAGCCCCTTCCCCCGCGGCCGCAAGCTGCTGTACGCCAACTTGAGTGGCCCGCCGAATCATCCCTAGCAGGCCGCCACAGCCAGCCGTTCCCGCCGATGACGAACGGGCGAAGCCGCCGGAGCGTCGCTCTCTTTTGCCGGTCGTCCGTGGGAAGGGCGTTCCCCCTGCCCGCGGAACAGCGGTCTGCGCCCCTTGCAGCGCGATCCAGCATGGCACGCTGCCGAAAAACTCCTAATGAGACAATTCGGCCTTTTTCAGCGCCCTGTTCGATTTCTGGCGGGTTATCTGTTCTTTGGGGGGATTTTCAGGGTCCCCGGTGAGAACATTTGCCTGCTTTCCGGCAAATAGGCGGTAACAAGGTCCAAGGGGAGGAATAATGCAACTCAGCTTCGGCCGCCGTGTTCTTGGCTGCGGTTTGGCAGTGTGGATCGGCATGTTGCTGTTCAGCGTCGCGTCGTATGCCGACTCGAACGCCACGGTGACCGGACAGGTCACGGATCCCGCGGGACGGGCCGTGGCCGGCGCCGCGGTGGTGTTGACCAACATCAACACCAACATCCCCTACCGAACGGAGACCAATTCGGAAGGCATCTACCGTCTCACCGGCCTGCTGCCCGGAATCTATCGCGCCAATGTCACGCGGGATGGTTTCAAAAATATCGTCAAGGGTGATATCGAGCTGCATGTGCAGGACGAGGTGTCACTCAACTTCGCGCTGCAGATCGGCTCGGTCGCGGAGAGCATTACGGTGGAGGGTGGCGCGCCTCTGCTCGAAACCACGAACGCGCAGGTGAGCGGATTGGTTTCCGGGCGAACGCTGACGGAATTGCCGCTGAACGGCCGGGATGTGTCGCAGCTCATTGTATTGCAGGTGGGCGTGGCGCCTTCCACGACGGCGGGTCCCAGCCCGATCAGCAAGGGCAGCGTCGGCAAAGTGGCGGTGAATGGCACGCGGCAAACGATGACCAATAACACGCTGGATGGCGCCGACATCAATGACCCGGAGTTTGGTGTTCCGCCGGGCGGCGTGGCGGGCGTGCAACTGGGTGTGGAGGCCATTGAAGAATACCGGGTCATTCTGAATCCCTACGATGCGCAGTATGGCCGCAACGCCGGCGCCAACGTGCAGTATGCCACCAAGTCGGGCACGAACAACTGGCGCGGTTCGCTCTATGAATTCCACCGCAACTCCGTCCTGGATGCGCGCAATTTCTTCGACACACGGAAACCGAGGTTCCTGCGCAACCAGTTCGGGGTGTCCGCGGGCGGACCGGTGGTCCGGGACAAGACCTTCTTCTTTGCAAACTACGAAGGGATGCGCGACCGCCAGAGCATTACCACGAGCGTCTCGGTTCCCGACAACAACGCGCGCAGCGGCTTATTGCCCTCGGCGGCGAATCCCAGCCTGCTTGTCAACGTGGGAGTAAATCCCACCAGCGCCCCACTGCTTCAACTCTTCCCCGTCGCCAATGGTCCGGCAATCGGCAACGGCCTGGCCCTGTTCCAAGGGGCGAGGATGCAGCCGACCCGGGAGGACTTCGGCGTATTCCGCATCGACCACCGGTTTTCGGAAAAAGATCAATTCTTTGCCCGGGTCATGATCGACGACGGGCAGATTACCCAGCCGTTCATGAGCACGTCCGTGCCCGGTTTTCCGGGGCAGGCCGTGATCCGCAACCAGTACTACATGCTGAACTGGCAGCACCTGTTCTCCGTCAAGCTCTTCAACGAAGCCAAGTTCGATTACAACCGCACGAAGTACCTCGCGGACACCGCGAATTCGTACCCGTACTCGATTTCCTTGCTGCCGAACCGTGCCCTGGGCCTGATCTCCATCCCGGGGCTGCCCACCGTCGGAAACAATCTGATCTATCCGATCGGGGAGACCACCAACGTCTTCGAGGGCATTGACAATGTCACCTACCTGCACGGGGCGCATGCCTTGCGTTTCGGGGGCAACGTCAAGCGTTTTCAGATCAACGGCCCCTTCGACCTGTTCACAAACGGCGGCTACTACTTCGCGGACTTGACGGTCTACGGCTTTCCAGCGGCCAGCAACAACCCGGGGCTCGAATACTTTCTCTATGGGGTGCCGATTGCCTACGTCGGCACCGACCCGGCCGCCTCCAATTCCTATCGTGCCTACCGCCAGAACTATTTCGGATTCTACGCGCAGGATGACTGGCGCATCACATCCCAGTTCACGCTCAACATCGGGCTGCGCTGGGAGTTCTGGTCGAATCCCACCGAGGCCAAGGGGCGGCTCTCTACGATTCGCAACCTGGCGACCGATGCCGCGCCCACTTCGGGACCCATGTTTGCGCGCATGTCCCCGAATCTGTGGTCGCCCCGCCTGGGTTTCGCCTGGCAGCCTTTTAAGAGCGGAAAGACGGTCGTGCGGGGCGGCTTCGGCATTCTGCGCGATCAAATCTGGGCGGACATGTACGGAAACTCCCGCTTTTACCAGCCGTACTATCACAGCGTCGAGGTCATCTTCCCGAATTTCCTGACACCGCCCTCCAGCATAGCGAGTCTGGTGGGACCATTCGGGATCCCACCCATTACGGTGGGGAGCTTCGGCATCGACTATCACGCCAAGCAGCCTTACTACGAAGCGTTCAGCTTGAATATCCAGCAAGAGCTGACGCCCACGCTGATGTTGCAGGTGGGTTATTCGGGGAACCATGGAGTCCATCTGGGCCGCGGCGGGGAAGCGAATCCGCAGAGAACAATCAATCCGAACTTTGGGTCCATGCCGGTAATCGTGATGGACGCCACCTCCAGCTACAATGCGCTGCAGGTCAGTCTGCAGAAACGCTTCTCGAACGGTCTGGCCTTCCAGACCTCCTACACGTACTCGAAGGCGCTCGATGATGAGAGCGGCGCGCTGCTGTTTGAATACGTCTCGGAGAACGTTGAATCGCAGGACCTTTACAACCGCAAAGGCAGCTACGGCCGCTCCGCTTTCGACCGGCGGCAGGTGTTTGTGGGTAACTTCCTCTACGACCTGCCGTTCGGGCCGGGGAAGCGATACGGCTACGGCTTGACTGGTCTGGCTGGTAAGCTGGCGGAAGGCTGGCGCATCGGGGGGATTGTGTCGCTGGAGTCCGGTCCGCCGTTCACGGCGAACCTTGGCGGATTCAATAATTCGGGATCAACCTCTGGAGGGTTCTGGCCGGCGGACCGGCCCAATCTTGCCGCCGGAGCCCGTCCCTGCGCTTCCACCGGCAATTCGAATCAGTGGTTTGACCCGCGTATGTTCACGCTGCCCGCTCCCGGCCAGTATGGCAATGCCGGGCGCAACATCATGTGTGGCCCTTCGCTGAAGGACTTTGACATGACGCTCGCCAAGCAGACGCGCCTGAACGAGCGCATTAACGTCGAGTTTCGGGCCGAATTCTTCAACCTCTTCAACCACCCCAACTTCGATGTGCCGGTGAACACCACGGGCCCGAACGGCGCCGGAGGCAACGGCGACCAGATCTTCATCGGCCGCAAGGGGCCGTCGTGCAGCCCCGCCACGGATCCCCTGGGCTGTGGAATTCTGGCGCCCAACGCCGGGCGCATCTTCCGCACGGTCACCTCGTCCCGGCAGATCCAGTTCGGAATAAAAGTGACGTTCTGATCCGGACGTCTCCCGCAGGGCTGGCCGGAACTCGAGTGCAAAGATCGAGTCCGGCCAGCCAGCCGGAGAAGTGTGGTCCGCTCGGAGCCCAGCTTTGCGCGATCGAGGCGCGGCGGTAGAATAAGCGGCTTTTTGCTTTCCAGGAGCGACGCTCATGAAGCGATGCTGGCTCGCGTTTCTCTTGAACATTGCCCTGCCCGTTGCGCCGGCGCCCGAGTACACGATCCAGGCGATCCGGTACGCGACCGCTCCGAACGTGCCGGTTTCCTTCCTGGTGATGGGAGCGCCCAATGACGAGAAGGTGGATCTCGCGATGGTATTCTGGTTAATTCGGGGCGGCGGGCGGACGATTCTTTTCGACAGCGGTTTTCACCACGAGCGATGGTTCAAGTTTGTTCTTCCCATTACGGACTACCTCCGTCCGGACGAAGCAGTGAAACTCGCGGGGACCAAGCCGGAGGATGTGACGGACATCGTCATCAGCCATGCCCATTGGGACCATCTGGGCGGGATCGATCTCTTTCCGCGCGCGACGGTGTGGATTCAGAGGGAAGAGTTTCGATATTACACAGGAGAGGTGTGGCAGCCCGGCGGGCAGGCCGTTCCGTTCGATCCGGAAGATGTGACCACGCTGGTCCGGCTGAATACCGAAGGGCGGCTGCGGCTGGTGGATGGTGACGACGTGGAGATTTTCCCCGGGATTCGCGCGTACACCGGAGCGCGCCACACCTACGCTTCCCAGTATCTGCGAGTGGACGGCAACCCGCCGTTCGTTTTGGCCTCCGATAACTGCTATTTCTACCGGAACCTCGAACAGCATCTGGCCAGCGCGACGTTTTCGGACTCCGACCACGCCGCCAACATCGCCGCGCAGTCACGCATGATCAAGCTGGCGGGCTCGCTCGACCGCGTCATCCCCGGCCACGACGCGCTGCAATTCACGCGCTTCCCGGCCGTCGGACGCGTTGCCAGGATCAAGTAAGAATGCCGCCCGGAGAAAAAGCGATGCAGCGCACGCGTGCCATCTTCCTACTACTTCTTATTGTCTGCGCCTGCTCCTCCGCCCCTGCGCACAAGAAGAAGATCGAAAAGCCTAACGCCGAGATTCTGTGGGATAGCTGGGGCGTCCCGCACGTCTTCGCGCAGGACGAAGCCGGCGCGTTTCGCGGCTTCGGCTGGGCGCAGATGCACAGCCACGGCAATCTGCTGCCGCGGTTGCTTGCGCAGGGCCGCGGGCGGGCTGCGGAGGTGTATGGCCAGCAGTATCTGACTTCCGACCGCGCCGTGCGCACCATGGGTATCTACGAGCGCGCCCGCAGATGGCACACGGAGCAAAGCCCCCAATTCCGCGAGAACCTGAACGCCTTTGCCGGGGGCATCAACGAATACGCCAAAGAGCATCCCGAGAAGCTGGACTCCGCCGCGAAAGCGGTCTTGCCGGTCGATGGCATCGATATCCTGGCGCACACCACCCGTGTCCTTTACGAATTCATCAGCGTGGTCAGCGGATGTTCATCGGCGCTTCCGGAAGGCTCGATGTTTGGCTCGAATGCCTGGGCTATCGGGCCGTCGCATTCCGCGAGCGGCCACGCCATGCTCCTGGCCAATCCGCATCTGCCCTGGGGCGGCGAGATGACGTGGATCGAAGCGCAGATCTCCGCGCCCGGTTACGAGGCCTACGGTGCGGCCCTGGTGGGCTTCCCCGTGCTGGCCATCGCTTTCAATGAAACGCACGGATGGTCGCACACGGTCAATACCATCGACGCCTGCGACGTCTATGAGCTGACCCGCGAGAATGCCGGGTACAAGTTCGAGGGCGGGTCGCGCCCATTGGACCGCGAAACACAGACGATCCGAGTCAAGCAGGACGACGGCAGCCTGAAAGACGAAAAACTCGAAGTGCGCCATGCCGTGCAGGGTCCCGTCGTGGAAAAAGACGGCAAGCTGCTGGCCCTCCGCATCGCCGGGTTGCAGGCCGGTTCCTACGCCGGCGCGCTCGAGGAGTGGTGGGAGATGGGCCGCGCCAGCAACTTCGCGCAGTTCCAGGCGGCCCTCCAGCGCATGCAGTTGCCGATGTTCAATGTGATCTACGCCGATCGCCGCGGGCACATCGAATTGCTCTTCAACGGACTGGTCCCGGTCCGCTCCACGGGCGACACGCGGTTCTGGCACGGCGTGGTGCCCGGCGACACTTCCGCCCTGGTCTGGAACAGATTTCATTCCTACGCCGACCTGCCGAAAGCGATCGATCCCCCCGCCGGCTGGGTGCAGAATTCCAACAGCGCCCCCTGGTACATGACCGAACCGTTCCTTGATCCCGCCCGTTATCCGGCGTACCTCTCCGCCCGCTGGAACGAGCCTTTTGGCGCGGCGAGCTTCCGCGAGCAGCGCGGCCTGCGCATGCTCAAGCAGGATGCCAAGCTTTCCTTCGAGCAGTTGCTCGTGGACAAATACTCCACGCGCAGCGAGCTTGCCGACCGCATTGGGAAGGACCTCATCGGCGCCGCGACGCAATCTGCGGACCCCCTGGCAAAGCAGGCGGCGGCGGCGCTGGAAAAGTGGGACCACGAAACCAACGCCGATAGCCGGGGCGCGCTGCTGTTCCTCCTGTGGCTCAAGAACACCTACGAACAGTCCCACGGCGATTTCCTGGCGGAGCCCTTCGATCCCAAGAGGCCGCTCGAGACGCCGCGCGGACTGAAGGATCCCCGGGCCGCCGTTGCGGCGCTGATTGCCGCCGCCAACCAGATGAAAGATCGAGGCGTTCCGCTCGATGCGCAGTGGGGCCAGGTGAATCACCTGCGCCGTGGCAAATATGACTTCCCGGGAAACGGCGCCCCCGACGGGCTCGGAATCTTCCGCGTGATTGCCTATGCCCCCGCGGAAGATGGCCGTTTCGATTCCGTCGGCGGAGACAGCTTCGTCGCGGCCGTGGAATTCTCCTCTCCGCTCAAAGCCAGGGTCCTGATGACCTACGGCAACGCCTCCGACCCGGGCTCGCCGCATTTCGGCGACCAGCTCGCGCTCACGGCCCGGAAAGAGTGGCGCGAACCGTGGCGTACGCGCGCGGAGATCGAGCAGCACCTCGAGGCGCACACCATCTTTCACTCCGGCGGCGCCGCGACGTCGACTGTTCCCAAGCAGCACTGACCTGTCCGGTCCGCTGCGTTTTCAATGGAGGGCTGTGTCGCGCGAGCGCGGTCGAGCGGAACGATCGGAGGCTTCAGCCCCCGGCAGTAAGTAGGCCGCGATGCTCCAGCCGAGGCGACATCACTCGCCCCGACCAACCCTTTTCTATCTGCCTTCCAATTCAAGCGATCGGTGGTTTCCCGCTGGAGGCGCGGGATTTCGGCTGCGGGCTCGCGCTGCGCTCACGCCCGCAAGTCGCCTCAACATCCCGATGGGTCGGGACCACTCGCCCCGACCAATCATTTTCAACGAGTTACATCGTCGAAATTTCTCCCAAGGCCAACCACATGGTTTCAGCCCAGGCGGCCTAGCTTGGGAGCATCCAACTCTGGACTTGCATCAGTGTTTCAAAGGGCGCTGAGAGCGCGGATGCCACTCGACCCGTGCCGTTGCCATGAGCGACGTGGTGTGCCCAGTATGTCGGTCTGGAATCCTAACTGGGGGAGGAGCGACCGCACCTGACGCCGCAGTTCGTCTGCCCGCGGCCCGAGCTGGTGTTCGAAGTTAACGCCGAGGGCCTGACACTATTTCCTGCATCTGCAGCGGATGCGGCGGGCACGATGCAGCCCGCTAGCGATGTTCAAAGCCACTCGGATTTACCTTTTTGCCTTGAGAAAACCGACCGGACCTTGGCATAATGGATTTTCCCTTTATCTTTCAAGCGGAGACGTATCCAATGCGTTCACCCCTGCCGGCCAACGAGGTCGAGAGGCTTCGCGCGGTCGAATCCTACGGCATCCTCGACACACCGCCGGAAAAAATCTTTGATGATCTGGCACGCATCGCTGCCAGTATTTGCGGCACAGAAGTAGCTTTGGTGTCAATCATGGATAAGGATCGTCAGTGGTTCAAGGCCAAGATAGGCTGGGTCATAAAAGAAACCCCCCGCGAAGTGGCGTTCTGTTCCCACACAGTTCTTTCTTCTGAGATCATGATTGTGCCCGATGCGCTCGAAGACGAGCGTTTTGCCGACAACCCACTGGTTACCCAGAAACCCCATATCCGCTTTTACGCAGGAATGCCCCTGATCAACACGGACGGCCATGCACTGGGAACGATTTGTGTAATTGACCACGAGCCGCGCCGATTGACGGCCGCGCAGGAAGTTGCCTTGCGGGTTCTGGCCACGTCTGCCGTGGGCCATTTGGAGTTGAGGAAGGCCCACCGCCTGCTGAAAACGCAAGCCGAGCGGCTGGAGGAAGAGGTAAGACAACGGACAAGACAGCTTGAAGTGGCCAAGAGGCGGATCGAAATGAGCTACGACGACACGTTGCGGGCTCTTGGCGCGGCGCTCGACATGAGAGACAACGAGACCGCCGGCCACTCCCGGCGCGTCACAGCGTACTGCCTCCAGATCGCCAAGGCAGTGGGCGTACAGGGCGACGAACTGAAGAACATCGAGAGAGGATCCTACTTGCACGACATCGGGAAAATTGGCATTCCTGATGCCATACTCTTCAAGCCGGCAAAACTGACGGAAGAAGAACGGAAGGTCATGGAGTCGCACGCCAGAATTGGATACGACCTGGTGGGCAGTATTGCATTTCTGTCCCCGGCGGCGCAGATCGCGCTGACCCACCAGGAGCGCTACGACGGCACCGGGTACCCACAAGGGCTTGCTGGGAAGGAAATCCCCCTTGGAGCTCGCATCTTTGCGGTGGCCGACACGTTGGATGCCATGACGTCGGACCGGCCGTACCGTCGCGCTCTGCCCCTTGAGGCCGCCCGAGAGGAAATCAAGCGCGAATCAGGGCGGCAGTTTGACCCGGAAGTGGTGAGGGCGTTCCTTTCGATACCCGAAGAGGTCTTGATTGGTATCCGCGCAGGGGTAGAAAATCGCGGCAACAATCTTGAGAGCGTAGAACGCGAACCCTAGCAGTCGATCGCCAAGGCAATACGAGAATCATCCGGCTTGCCCTGCTCAACTCCACCCAAATCCCTCGCTGAACGGTTCATCCGGCCCAGGATTTGCAAGCCCGACTTTCACCTTTTCGCCAGGAGCACTCAATTCTTCGCCATACGGATTAGGAGCAGCTTTGGGAGATTTCACAGCCCAGAGATTCTTCAAGGGATCGCTTGCAAGTCGGTCCGTACACGTTCCATACTTTGCTGGCCAATCCGGATCACACCGGTACGGGGACTGTCCAAGTCGGCGGCAAGTGCCATGACGATGGAAATTGCCAAGGGCGTCACCAGCATCGCCAAAGAAGTTCGGCGACGCAGAGAGTATCCCACCGTCAAGCACGTCAGCAGGGAAATCAACGCCAACATCAGCCAGATCGAGCCGGGGATGCGGTTTTCAAGCGCCGCCAGCCGCTCCTCGCTAAGGTCAATCATCTGGTTGAGCGATTGAGCAAAGATGGCCGTGATGGGAGTCGGACTCGACTGGGCTGCAGTCACGCTCTGTTTCCACAACTCATTCTGCAGTTGTTGGGCGTGATTGTTGGCCGCCTCCAACTGCGCGCCATTCAGGCCTGCGTCAAAAAACTTCAGCCGCACCTCGACATATTCCCTCATCAAATCCCGGGCCTTGCTCCGCGCCGGCTCCGGCAGCATCTGCGCGCGGAGGGTGGTCGTGCCGATAGCCTTGGCCTCTTCAATCATCAGGTGCTTGCGCAAATCAAAACGCGACAACGACATGGGAAGCATAAAACCGAGCAGAAGACTGAGCAGGGTGACGAGGCCGTTCCGCGCCCCCTTGAGCTGCTCATGGAGCTGGTCCTCGCCCCGCGCCTCGCTGCGCATCCCCAGCCGGAAGCCCACCTCGACGGCCGCGAGCAATACGATCAGCAAAGCGACAAACAGCCACACCGGATGGTCAATAACCAACATGAAGTGCCTTCCAAAGCCTCCATTGGCACAAATCATCAATTCACACTGACGGCCCTGTCAAGCCAATACTCTGGGGAAAGACCCCCGGACGTTCGGCAAAACAACCCGCTTCGAAAAGCTCCACCGCCGACCCAGAACAGATTATTTGCGAAGAACACTCACGGCCCCCAATGGGCGCGGCAGCCTCAACGCGCCGATCTAAAGCACTAAGGAACTCTCAGTCACAATAACGAAGTACGGAACATACTGTAGGCAAATTTGTAGCTGTCACTGCACCCTGAAACAACACAAGACAATAAGTACCAGGCAAACGAAACATCACCAAACACTTCCAAACAACACGATTCAACACATTTCAGCAAGGGCTGGAATTTAGTTCCCTTCGGCTGCGCTCAGGGTAAAGGGGACCAGGAGGTCGGTGGTTTCCCGCTGGAGGCGCGGGATTTCGGCTGGGGGCTCGCGCTGCGCTCACGCCCGCAAGTCGCCTCAACATCCCGACGCTTCGGGACCACTCGCCCTGACCTTGTTTCCCAATAATTTATATGCCGTCTCTTCTTTTCCCCGCTCACAAGCCGGAAGGCGGGAACTCGTCCTTGCCGCGGAGGAGCATCTGGATGGTGCGTCCCGTCATGGTAGTGGAAGCCGAAAGCGAAGCGAAAGCTGCCGTGAGGTTCTGGGCAGCGCTTTTGCCCAAGTAATGAGTCACCATGCGCAAACTGCGTCGCGGTACATGGGGCATTGCGCGCTGCGTGCTGTGAGGGGATGCGGCAGAATGCAGCCTGGGGCTTGCTTCCGGGGTGCGCACGAAGACGGGACGCGTCGCGCTTGCGGAAAATCGCGCAAATAACCTCTCCCCAACGAGCCAAACGTAATTTCTTTGCTGAAGAACGCCGCAGCAAGTGTTGACGATCGCCATAGCGGCACCCGGCCACTAGGGCGACGCGCGACTCACCTGTGAAGAAGTTCACCAATGATGCGAGCGCGATCAGAATCCCGCGCTTCCGCTTGTCGGCAGAGGCCCTCAGGCAAGAGGCGCCTGCACATGGAATGGGACGTGCACCGTTGAGCACCGGAGGCGGGGTCTTTCGAGACCGGCCCGCCAGAAAGGAGGTTGCAATGAGGAGCGGTACCTCCAGATTACGCAATGGACAGCATTCGTGGGATGTTCCTCTCTCTGCTCTTGCGCCGGCGGGCGAACCGGCAAACCTGCCCGTGGCCAATGGACGGACTGAGCCGATCGTCGCCGAGGACCAAAGCGCCCCACGACTACCAAGCGCCGCCTCCGGCGCACGCCCACAAACGCACGGCTTCAGCCGCCGGGAGTTCCTCCGATGGGCCGTCGCCGCGACGGCGGTCACCGAATTTACCCTGGCCTTCCTGCCCAGACTTGGCGCCGCGCTTCAAGAGGCGGTCAAGGAGTATCCGCTGGTCTGGATGCAAGCGGCGGCGTGCAGCGGGTGCTCCGTCTCCGTGATCAACACGATTCATCCGAGCATCAAGAATGTGATCCTCGATCAGATCCTGCCCGGCCATCAGATCTTTCTCAACTACCACTCCACGCTGATGGCGGCTGCGGGCAAGCTCTCGACGGACACAGCGATCGAAACCGCGCGGAAGAACAAGGGCAAGTACGTGTACCTCGTCGAGGGAGCTGTTCCCACTCTCGACAACGGCATCTACGGCACCCTCGGGGAAGAAGACGGCAAGCCGATTACGATGCTCGAATGGGTGCGGCGGCTGGCGCCGGACGCACTGGCCGTGCTGGCGGTCGGAACCTGCGCGGCGTACGGCGGCGTTGCGGCGGCGAAACCCAATCCCACCGGAGCCAAAGGCGTCGGTGAGGTCCTGAAGACGCTGCACATCTCCACGCCGGTGATCAACATTCCCGGATGTCCCTGCCACCCGGATTGGTTCATTGGCACGGTCTCTCGAGTCTTGCTCTACGGTTTGCCGAAGCCGAAGGAGCTGGACGAGTTCGGACGCCCCAAACTTTATTTCGGGAAAACGGTCCACAACCGCTGCATCAACCGCGACTATCTGGACGAAGGCGTTTTCGCAAGTCACTTCGGCGAAGCGGGCTGTCTGCTCGAGATCGGCTGTAAGGGGCCTTTCACGTACGCCGACTGCCCGTTGCGCCAGTGGAACAGCGGCGTGAACTGGTGCGTCAATGCGAACGCGCCGTGCATGGGATGCACCGAGCCCGGTTTCCCGGATGCGCACTCGCCGCTCTATCAAAGGAGGTAGCCATGAAGACGCGTGTGGTGATTGATCCGCTGACCCGCATTGAGGGCCACCTCCGCGTGGAGACCGTCGTGGAAGATGGCGTGGTTGTGGAAGCGCGATCGAGCGGGACGCTGTACCGCGGCTTTGAGCAGATTCTAGCGGGGCGGGATCCCCTGGACGCCGTGCAACTCACCCAGCGCTTCTGCGGCGTCTGCCCGTCAGCGCATGCGGTGGCATCTTCCCAGTGCCTGGACAACGCATTCGGGATCATGCCGCCGGACAACGGGCGCATCATCCGCAACCTCATCCAGGGCGCGAACTACATCCAATCGCACATTCTTCACTTTTACCACCTCGTCGCCCTGGATTTCGTGCGGGGACCTGAGTTCCCGCCGTTCATCCCGCGCTTCGAAGCCGACTATCGTCTGCCGAAATCCACCAGCGACGAGATCGTCAGCCACTACGTGCAGGCGCTCCACATCCGCCTCAAGGCACATGAAATGTCGGCGGTCTTCTCCGGAAAAATGCCGCACTGTGCCTCGGTTGTTCCCGGGGGCGTCACCGTGACCCCGGGAGTGGACAAAGTGACGACCTTCCTTTGGCGTCTGAAAGAGCTGCGGGATTTCATCAGTGATGTCTATCTTCCGGATGTGCTTACCGTTGCCGAGGTATATCGCGATTATGCCGAGATTGGGGTGGGCTGTAAGAACTTTCTTTCTTACGGGGCCTTCGACTTGGACAACGAGCCGGTAGTGACGAACCGCAGGCGCTTTTTCGCGATGGCGCGGTATCACAGCGGCGCCCTCGAACCGCTGGATCCGGCCAAAATCACCGAGGATGTCACCTCTTCGTGGTACCGTTCCGCCAGCCATCTGCCGCCGGCGGCGGGCGAAACCCTGCCCGATCCGAACAAGCCGTCCGCTTACTCGTGGCTGAAGGCGCCCCGCTACGACAACTCCGTGTATGAAGTGGGGCCGCTGGCCCGCGGGGTCATCGCCTACACCAAAGGGAGCAATTCTGCCTACGTCAAATCGATTGACAATGCGCTCGCGCAGCTCCGGCTCAAAAAGGAAAGCCTGTTCTCCGTTTTGGGCCGCCATCTGTGCCGCGCGATTGAGACGAAAGTGCTGGCAGACGCCATGGCCGACTGGGTCCTGGAGATTAAGCTCGACCAACCCACGGCAACGCGTCATGCCATGCCCGACTCCGCACAGGGCCGCGGTCTGTGGGATGCTTCGCGCGGTGCTCTGGGCCACTGGATTTCCATCCGCAACAAATTAATCGAGCGATACCAGGCCGTGGTCCCCACAACGTGGAACGCCTCCCCGCAGGACGACCGGGGCCAGCCCGGCGCCCTCGAGCAGGCACTCATCGGCGCGCCCGTGAAGGACCCCAACAATCCGTTCTCCGTTGCGCGAATCGTTCGCTCCTTCGACCCGTGCGTTGCTTGTGCCGTCCACCTCGTGACTCCGCGGGGCAGACTCCTCCAGAAGGTGCGTGTGATCTGAGCCGGGTGGCGAGCACGGAGCCGCACATGAGCGCCGGACCCAGTCGGGTGTTGATCATCGGGGTTGGCAACGAGTTGCTCGGAGACGAAGGCCTCGGTGTGCACGTGGCGCGCTTGCTGCTTGCGTCCCGGGGCGCGTTGCCCGCCGGAGTGGAGGTGCTCGAAGCGGGCACGGCTCTCCTGGATCTGCTGGCGGAGATGTCCCAGTCGGCGCGCGTCATTTTTGTGGACGCCATTCGCATGGGTGGCAAGCCGGGAACTCTCTATCGCGCGGAGCTGGGCGGCGAGTGCGAGGAGATGTCCGGGGAAGCGCTGCCTTTTTCGTTGCATCAATGCGATCTTTTCCAGGCCCTCGGAGTTGCCAGGCTACTGGGCCTGCTGCCCGGACGGGTGACATTGCTCGGCGCCGAACCGGAGCGGATTGAGCCCGGCACCCGCCTTTCCCCAACCCTGAGACAAGCCTCGGCGCAGCTCGTTTCCGCGCTGCTCGCTGAAACCCAGGGAGTTGAAATCAAATGTGCTTAGCTGTTCCGGGCAAAATACTAAGCACAGAAGATCGTCCGGGCAGCCGCGTGACGCGCTCATGGGCGCTGATGCTGATTTGCGGCGGCCAGACGCACACGATCATGCGCTACCCACTCGACGAACTCCTCTCGCCCCGCCCGTTTCTTGCCGTGATGCGGCCCGCTTTTTCCTTCTCCCTTTCGGCAGCGGCCTGTTGAAACCGGCGGCTGTTTCCGCGCGTCGGAAACACAGTGGAAAGGCCGTTTTTCGTATAAAGTTTCCCACCGAAGTACGGCCAATCCGATCCCTCAACGCGGAGGAATATTGTGCGCAAGAGATTGATGTCGCTGGTCATCGTGCTGGTGATGGCGCTGGCGCTTCCGGTCGCGTCCCAGATGCAGGAGCCGGTGGATTACGACGCGCTCTACAAAATCAAAGATGAGGGCTTGCAGCGCTCCCAGGTGATGGACATCCTCAGCTACCTGACCGACGTGCACGGCGCGCGGCTCACCGGCTCGCCCAACATCCGCGCCGCCGCCGACTGGACCATGAAGAAAATGACCGAGTGGGGCCTGGTCAACGTCAAGCTCGAGCCGTGGGGCCCGTTCGGCCGCGGCTGGGTCAACGAGCGCTTCAGCGCCAACGTTGTTGCGCCCAACACCTACCCGCTCATCGGCTACCCCATGGCCTGGACGCCCGGCACGAATGGTGCCGTCACCGCCGAAGCCGTCCTTGCCGTGATGGAGACCGAAGCTGACTTCGAAAAATTCCGCGGCAAGCTCAAGGGCAAGTTTGTCCTGCCGATGCCGCTGCGCGAGGTGAAGGCGCACTTCGAGGCGGAAGCCGAGCGCTACACGGACGCGCAGCTCGCCGACCTCGCCAAGCAGATCATCCCCGGCGACCGGCCGCAGCAGCAGTTCGCCGCGATGCTCAGTCAGCGCCAGTTCGCCGCCAAGCGCGCCCAGTTCCTGCTCGAGGAAGGCGTCGCCGCCGTTCTCGAGCCCAGCCGCGGCGACGGCGGCACCGTCTTCGTCCAGAGCGGCGGCTCCCGCGATCCCAAGGAACCGCCGGCGCCGCCGCGCGTGATGCTCGCCATCGAGCACTACGGTCGCATCTTCCGAACGCTGCAGAAAAATGTTCCCGTCTCCATCGAGATGAGCGTCCAGAACCGATTCATCGACGAGGATCCGAAGACCTTCAACGCCTTCAACGTCGTCGGCGAAATCCCCGGCGCCGACAAGGCCGCCGAGGTCGTCATGGTCGGCGCGCACTTCGATTCCTGGCACGCCGGCACCGGCGCCACCGACAACGGCATCGGCTCCGCCGTCATGCTCGAGGCCATGCGCATCCTCAAGGCCAGCGGCCTCAAGCTCCGCCGCACTGTGCGCATCGGCCTGTGGGGCGGAGAAGAGCAGGGCCTGCTCGGCTCGCGCGCCTACATCAAGGAACACTTCGGCGACCGCGAAACCATGGCCCTCAAGCCCGAGCACGCCAAATTCGCCGGCTACTTCAACGTTGATAACGGCGCTGGCGCCGTCCGCGGCGTCTATCTCCAGGGCAACGAGGCCATCGCTCCGGTCTTCTCCCGCTGGATCGAGCCGCTGAAAAACCTCGGCGTCACCACGCTCGCCATCCGCAACACCGGCGGCACCGACCATCTTGCCTTCGACGACGTTGGTCTCCCCGGCTTCCAGTTCATCCAAGATGACTTGGAGTACAACTCGCGCACGCACCACTCGAACATGGACGTCTTCGAGCGCGCCCAGCCGCAGGACCTCAAGCAGATTGCGACGGTCGTCGCCTTCTTCGTCTATCAGACCGCCAACCGCGAGCAGTTGCTTCCGCGCAAGCCGCTGCCCAAACCGCAACCGGCGCCGCACGGACCCGGCGGCGGGCCACCGCGGATGTAGGACAGGCTTCCGAGTCCCGATGCCTCGGGATCGGGACCAGCCTGTCCAGCAAGAGTCAAGGGGCGACCCGTCGGGTCGTCCCGTTTTCTCTTCTGTCATCCTGAGGCCGACGCTCGTTGCCGGGCCGAAGGATCTCTCTTCGTCTGTCTTTCTTTGCGTTCCTCCGCGTCCTCTGCTCCTCTGCGTTAAATTTCTTCCCGCCTCTCAACTCGTTACCTTCTTCATCTGTGTCTATCGGTGTTCGGCTGCGGTTTCGAAATTTATTTGTCTCGTCCCCGCGCCGCTTCCACCACTTCGCGGATCGCCTCCACCACCAGCTCCGGCTCGTCGAGCAGAATCCAGTGCGCGCTCTCGGAGGCGATGATGTGCTTGCTGTTCGACGAGAGCCGCGCCAAGTCTTCCTGCTCTCTCGCGCGCGGCTGCGGATGATGGCTGCCCGAAAGCACCACCAGCGGCAGCGCGCCGAGTCCTCCGATGGATGCCACCACCGCCGCGCTCGCCGGCAGCGACCCGACGTACGCCGCCATGCACTTGTGACTCAGCGGCCGGCACCACACCGCGCGCACTTGCGGCAGCACCTCCGGCGGCAGCTTCCGCACTTCGCCCACGATGCGGCCCAAGAATTTCTCCGCGCTCGGCCCGAACGCCCGCGCCGCCATCTTGGGCGTGCTGGTCGCCCCGCGCTCGAGGCGCTCGAGCACAAACCGCACGAACCCCACGCGCGTCAGCAGCTCGCCGATGCGCGAGAAGAGCACCGCGCCGCGGATCATGCGCCGCTGCTGCGGCGTGATGCGCTCCCACTCCGCCGGGTGCACCGAGTCCACCAGCACCATGCCTACGACTTCGTCAGGGAATTTGTGCGCGTAATAGCGCACGCAGTAGCCGCCGAAGGAATGTCCCACCAGCACCAGCGGACGCGGCACACCGGCGCGGTCGAGCAGCGCGTGGAGCTCCTCGACGATATGCGGCGGCGTGCGCGGACGCGGCGAAGCATCGCTCCAGCCCAGTCCGGCGCGGTCGTAGCTCACCACTCGCGCAAACTTCGCCACCTCCGGCGCTACTTTGCTCCAGCTCAGCGACGAGGCCGCAATCCCCGCCTCGAGCAGCACCGTCGGCGTCCCCGGAGCAACGCCGTGCTCCGGCTCCATCACGCGGATGTGCAGCCGGTAGCCATCCACTTCAATCATTCGCCCCGGAGCCGGGAACCGCCGCGCATCCCGCCCCACCCCCGCGGCCTGGTACACCACTCCCGCCAGCACCAGCAACGCCAACAGCCCGAGAAGGATCGCCAGCACGGTCATCGCCCGCCCCGCGGAGAATTTGCCCCGTCAAATTACAACAAATTCTGATGCGGAGGAGAGTTGATTCGGTAGGACAGGCCTCCAGGCCTGTCCTCCACCCATGCGACAACCGGACAGGCGTGGACCCTTCGGCGTCGCTCAGGGCAGGCGCCTGTCCTACTAAAAGCGCGCGGAGTAGCGGAGGGAGAGGCTGCGTCCGGGGGCATCCACACCCCAGGAAATGCCGCGGTAATTTCTGTCGCTGATGTTTTCGAAGTCGAGGGAAAAGTCGTGGCGCTCGCCGATGCGGAAACCACCGCGCACGTTAAACGTTACATAGCCCGGAATCGCGCGCCGCATCGGCGCCGCATTCACGCCCGCGCCGAGCACGCGGTCCTGCACCTGCCCGAGCGTCTCGCCGGTTGCCAGCAGCACGTCATCCGCCGTGCCGGCAATCCCGTCCGGGCCGTTGCCGATCAATCTGCGCACGCGCGCACCGCGATTGAAAAAATTCGCGATGCTTCCCCGCGAGCGTTCCGCGCCCGTCCGCCGGTCAGACAGATCCAAACTTGACAGCCGGCTCTGCCGGTCTGCCGCGTGCACGTACGGCTCCACCCAGAACCTCCCCGAGCGCGGCGCGTAGCGCAACTTCAACCAGCCTTCCGGCGCCGGCGTGCCGCCCTCGATATTGGGCGGCAGCCCGGTGCGCGTGTCGCGCGCCCGCACGTAGGTGAACACCGTCCGCGCCGACCACGACGCCGAAAGTCTTGCTTCCATGTCGTGCTCGACGCCCCAGAGCCGCGCGTTGTCGAAATTCGTCCGCACCAACACGGGGCTCGTCGCCGCCGCCACGAACACCGCGCCGTTCGCGTTCTGCGCCGTGATCGTCTGCCCGCCGAGGGAAATCCCTACCGCGCCCGGCGGCAGGATCAGCGCCTGTTTGGTGATGTTGTCGCGGATGTCGTTGACGAACACCGTGAAATCGCTCTCGAAGCGGCTGATGCGGTAGCGCGCACTGAATTCGTAGCTCCAGCTCGTTTCCGGCCACACCTGCGCCACCGCGCGCCCCGTCGTCACCGCGGTATTGTCCGCGGTCGAGCCGACCGTTGCGCCGAGTCCGGCCACGTCCGGCGCGGCCACCTCGAACCCCGAGCCGGTGATTCCCAGCGTGCCCAGATCGGTCATGTGCGGCGCGCGGAAGCCGCGGCTGAAGTTCGCCGCGAGCGTCAGAGGCTCCACCGGCGTCACGCTGATCCCGATGCGCCCGGTCCAGTCGCTCACGCGCAGCGAGTCGTCCGGCCACAGCGGCAGCCCGGCCACCAGCGGCGAATCCGCCGCCCGCGCGCGATACGCTGCCGCCGAGTAGCGCACGCTGCCCGCCAGCCGCACCTTGCGTGGCACCAACTCCACGATGTTTTGCAGGTAGATACCACCGCTGCGGTAGAGCGCGTTGTGCGGCACGCGCGGCCGCCGCAGCGCGATCGCGCTCGTCACCGGATTGAACGCGAACGCCGGCGCCGCGATGCGCTCGTGGTAGAACTCCGCGCCCGCCAGCGTGCCGATGCGCGCCGTCCACTGCTTCGTCGCCTGCGCCTGCGCGCCGTGCGCCCGCGTGCGTTCGCGCTCGTGGCCGATGGCCGCGCTCGGGTTCCCGTTGCCGCCCTGGTTCACGCGCTCTTCGCGCTGCGCGTTGAACGAATACACGAAGGACACAGTGTCCAGCCAGCCCGCGCGCGATTGGTCGAGGCGCGCATAGAAAAAGTCGTTCATCAAGTTGCGCAGGTCGGCGATCAGGTTGCCGTCGCCGCCGAGCAACTGGTCGTACCGCCGCCCGCCGTCCTGCTGTCCGCGGAGGTAACTCGCGCTGATGTTGGTTCCCGCCGTTGGCGTCCAGTTCAGCCGCACCGCGCCGCCGTACTGCGTGAACGCCGTGCCCGGCAGCCGGCCATTCGCCAGCACGCTCGACGGCAGTCCCAGGAAGCGCGCCACCGCCGCGTGCGAGTCCCATCCGCCGCCGGTCAGAAGGCGGTTCGCGCGCCGTCCCGTCACGTTCGCCACGATTCCAAACTTTTTCGCCGCGTACGACACGTTGAGGTTGGATCCGAAGCCCGCGTCCGCGCTGTTGAAGTAGAGACTTGTCCGCGCGCGCAGCGCCGGCGCGCCCGCCGACAGCGCCGGCGCCCGCGTCAGGAACTGCACGCTCCCGCCGAGCGCGTCGCTTCCGTACTGCGCGCTGTTCGGGCCGCGCAGGATCTCCACCGCTTCGAGGCTCGCGGGATCGATGAGGCTCAGGAACGTATTGATGCCGCCGCGCATCGCCGCCGTCGAGTAGCGCACGCCATCCACGAAGACGTTCACCTTGTTTCCCGTCAGCCCGCGCACGAAGATGCCAGCAATGGTCGGGCTGGTGCGCTGGAGATTCACGCCCGGCGAGCCTTCCGCCACCTGCGCCACGACGCTCTTCGCCCGCCGCTCGATCTCCGCCGCGCCGATCACGCTCACTGCTTGCGCCGCCGACTGCGCCGCCTCGACGCGCCCCGCGTTCGCGGTCACCGTCACTTCTTCGTGCACCGACTCGAGACCCAGCGTCACCTCAATCGCGCCCGTGCCCGTTTGCACCGCCACCCGCCGCTCCTCCATCCCCTTCGCCGCCACGACGAGCAGGTAGCTGCCGCGCGCCAGGCCTTCGAACCTGAACCGCCCCTGCGCGTCGGTCTGCGTCGCCGCCACCACCGCCTGGTGCGCCGTCCGAAGCGTCACCTCCGCCGCCGGCACCACCGCGCCCTGCGCGTCCCGCACCACGCCCTCGACCCGCGCGCCGTCCTCCGCCCGCGCCGCTCCCGCCGCACACACCAGCGCAGACGCGAGCACGAACGTGAGCGCGCACACAAAGGAGGTTTCTTTTCGAATGGAATCGCGCATCCTCAACAGAATACTGGGAGGCACGCTGGCTGGTCAACGTTTCACCGACGCCCGCATCGCTTCCGCGCGTCGTTTCGAGTCCACACGTTTGTTGGAGAACGAAGGATCGCCGTGCATCCCTTCGTCCTTCTCTGTGCCTCGGTGGCTCTGTGGCGTTCTTCTACTTTGCGTCCGCCGCGTCTTTCACACCCAGCTTCCGCAGGATGGTCATCATCGGGCACCAATTCGTGAACGCCGACTGCAGCAGGTTCGCGCCCACAAACGCCGTGAACCAGTACCAGTTTGGATGCACCCACGTCCCCAGCGCCAGCGAAAGCAGAATGAACGCCCCCGCGATCAGCCGCAACGCTCTCTCCACCGTCATTTCCGTCCTCCTTTGAAATGATCTTTCGCCACTGAGCTCATTCTGTAGCCCGCGTCTTTAGACGCGGGGCTTTTGAATCCCTTCTCAACTCCCCGCCTCTAAAGAGGCGGGCTACACGCTTCCTCACTTCCTCTCACTCAAGTAAAACAAAACCGGAACCGCCATCCGGCTCAGCAGCGTGCTCGCCACCTCGCCGGCCATCAGCGAAATCGCGAGGCCCTGGAAGATCGGGTCGAACAAAATCACGCCCGCCACGGCCACCACTGCCGCCGCCGTCAGCAGCATGGGGCGGAAGCGCACCGCGCCCGCGTCCACCACCGCTTCCTCGAGCGGCATGCCCTGCGCGCGCCGCAGTTGAATGAAGTCCACCAGGATAATCGAGTTGCGCACGATGATCCCCGCGCCGGCGATGAACCCGATCATCGACGTCGCCGTGAAGAACGCGCCCATCAGCCAGTGCGCCGGCAAGACGCCCACCAGCGTCAGCGGAATCGGCGCCATGATCACCAGCGGCGTCTTGAACGACTGAAACCACCCCACCACCAGCACATAGATCAGGATGAGCACCGCGGCAAAGGCGATCCCCAGGTCGCGGAATACTTCGATGGTGATGTGCCATTCGCCGTCCCACTTCATCGCCAGCTTCGAAGCATCCGGCGGCTGAACCGCGTTGAACTGCTCCACTTGGTAGCCTTCCGGCAGCTTCAGCGCGTCAATTTTCTCCCCGAGCTGCGCGATGGCATACACCGGGCTTTCCTCGGCTCCGGCCACGTCGCCGGTCACATAGACCACCGGCCGCAGATTTTTCCGGTAAATGTTTTTGTCAATCCGCGTCTCGTTCACGCGCACGAGTTCGCCCAGAGGAATCATCGTTCCCGAGGGCGCGCCGTCGCGCGCGTTCAGGTACAGCCCGCGGAGCGCGTCCGCGCCCGAACGGCTTTCGCGCGCCAGCCGCACGTGGATGGGAATATCCTCGCGCTCGCCCGGCAGGTGCATCAGCCCGACGTCGGCCCCGCCCAGCGCGATCCCGATCGACTGCGCCGCGTCGCCCGCCGAAATCCCCCGCAGCGCCGCCTTGTCCTGCTCCACCTGGAAATCCAGTTTTTTCTGATCGTCCTCCACGTACCAGTCCACGTCCACCACGCCCGGCGTTTGCTCGAAGATTTCGCGGATCTGCTTCGCCACTTCCGTCTGCCGCCCATACTCCGGCCCGTACACTTCCGCCACCAGCGTGGAGAGCACCGGCGGCCCCGGCGGCACCTCCGCCAGTTTTACCCGCGCGTTCCACCGCTTGGCAATCTGCTGGATCGGTCCGCGCATTTCTTTCGCGATGTCGTGGCTCTGCTTCGACCGCTCCTCCGCGCCGCGCAGGTTCACCTGGATATCCGCCACGTTCGGCCCGCGCCGCAAAAAGTAGTGCCGTACCAGCCCGTTGAAGTTGTACGGCCCGCTCGTGCCCGCGTAAATCTGATAGTTGACCACCTCGCCGTGCCCGCGCAGGTAGCCGCCGATTTCTTCCGCGGCGCCCAGCGTTTTTTCGAGCGGCGTGCCCTCCGGCATGTCCAGGATCACCTGGAACTCGCTCTTGTTGTCGAAGGGCAGCATCTTCACACGCACCGCCTTCAGCGGCACCAGCGTGCACGCGAGCAGCAGCAGCGCCGCCACGCCGCCCAGGAACATCCACCGCTTTCGCGCGTTCGTGATCAGCGGCGTCATCATCCGCCGGTAGAGCAGCGTCAGATGCCCTTCCTTCTCGCCTTCCGCGTGATGCTCGCTTCCCGTGCGCCCGCGCAGCAGCCGCAGCGCCGCCCACGGCGACACCACAAACGCGATCATCAGCGAAAACACCATCGCCGCCGACGCGCCCACCGGGATCGGCCGCATGTACGGCCCCATCAGCCCGCTCACGAACGCCATGGGCAGGATCGCCGCGATCACCGCCGCCGTCGCCAGGATCGTCGGGTTGCCGACTTCGTCCACCGCTTCCACGGCAACGTCGCTCCACACCCGCCCCTTGTTTTCCGGCAGGCGGAAGTGCCGCACGATGTTTTCGACCACCACAATCGCATCGTCCACCAGGATGCCGATCGAGAAAATCAGCGCGAAGAGTGTCACGCGGTTCAGCGTGTAACCGTAGAGATAGAAAATCGCGAGCGTCAGCGCCAGCGTCACCGGCACCGCCAGCAGCACCACGCCCGACTCGCGCCACCCCAGCGCCAGCGCCACCAGCAGCGTCACCGAGAGCGTTGCCAGCAGCAGGTGCTTCAGCAGTTCGTCGGACTTGTGCTTCGCCGTCTCGCCGTAGTTCCGCGTCACGCTGATCGCGACGTCGCGCGGAATCGCCGTGCCGCGCAGCCGCTCCACCGTTTCGATTACGCTCCTGGCCACATTCGTCGCGTTCGTGCCCTTGCGCTTGGCCACCGTCAGCGTCACCGCCGGTTCTTCGCCGGACTTTTTCTCCGCCCCGCCGCCGGATCCGTACAGTACGTAACTCACCGGCTCTTCCGGCCCGTCTTCGAGCGTCGCGACGTCGCCCAAATACACCGGC
Source organism: Acidobacteriota bacterium (assembly GCA_016201285.1). Taxonomy (GTDB): domain Bacteria; phylum Acidobacteriota; class Terriglobia; order Acidiferrales; family UBA7541; genus JACQDE01. The sequence continues at coordinate 32,816 of JACQDE010000012.1, forward strand.
CTTCCGCTGGCCACGCCCACGACCAGCCGCTTGGCATCCTCCACGTCCCCGACGAATCGTCCGGCTTCCACCGCGATTTCCTGATTGCCCTGCGCGAACGAACCCGCAGCCACACGCCGGTTGGACACCTGAAACGCCTGGGCAATGGCCGCCGGGCTCGTCCGGTAGGCCGCGAGCCGCTGCGCATCGAGCGTCACCTTCAACTGCCGCCGCTGCCCGCCGATCAGCGTCGTCTCGCTGACGTCGTCCACCTGCTTCACCGCCTGGTCCATCTCTCCGGCGATGCGCCGCAGCGCAAACGCGTCGTACGCCTTTCCGTGCAGCGTCAGCGCCAGGATCGGCACGTCGTCAATCGAGCGCACCTTGATCAGAGGCTGCGATACCCCCAGCGGGATGCGGTCGAAGTTCGAATACATTTTGTTGTACGTGCGGACAATCGCGTCCTCTTCCTTGACCCCCACCTCGAACCGCACCACCACCATCGAGCCGCCCGGCGAGCTCGTCGAGTAGAGGTATTCAACGCCCGGTATTTCGCGCAGCAGCTTCTCCATCGGGATCGTCGCGCGCTGCTCCACCTCTGCCGCCGACGCGCCCGGCATGCCCACAAAAATATCCAGCACCGGCACGATGATCTGCGGCTCTTCCTCGCGCGGCGTCTTCATCACGCTGAACAGCCCCAGCAGCAGCGACGCCACAATCACCAGCGGCGTCAGCCGCGACTCAATGAACGTCTTTGCAATCCGTCCCGCCAGTCCTCTCATCGCTTGCCTCTGGATGTAGGAGTCTTCTGGGTCGCGGCTTCAGCCGCGACATCGAGCCTGCCTTCAATCTGTGGGGCTTTAGCCCCTGAAGTACCGCGTCTTTTCATTTCTCCACTTTCTTGCCGTCCAGTTCACGACCGGCGGGCTCCATCACCACCCGCTCGCCTTCACTGATTCCGGAAAGAATTTCCTCGCGCCTGTCCTGAGCGGCGCCGAAGGGCTCGCCAATCGTCCGGCCCAGCGTCACCATCCGCAACCGCGCGATGCCCTCCGCGTCGAGCACATAGACGCCGTGCAACTGCCCGCGGTGCAGGATCGCGCCCGCCGGCAGCGCAATCGCTTTCCGCTCACCGCGCGCAAACCACGCCCGCCCGAACAGCCCCGACCGGATCGCCCGGTCGCGCGGCAGATCGATCCGCGCGCGCACCGTGTGCGACGCCGCGTCCGCGCCCGCTTCGAGCTCCGCCACTGTGCCCGCAAAAATTTTCCCCGGCAGCGCATCCAGTTCCACCCGCGCCTTCGACCCGCGCTTCACTTGCGCCGCGGCGGAGGCATCCACGGTCACCTCGATGCGGTACCGCGACGCGTCTTCCACAACGACGAGCGGCATTCCCGGCGCCGCCATTGAGCCCGCCTCGGCCATGCGCCGCACCACCACGCCGCTGAACGGCGCGGTCACGCGCGTGTACCCGACGACCAACTCCACCGCGCGGAGCTCCGCCTGCGCCCGCGCGCGCATCGACGTCACCTGCTGCTGCCGCGCCTTTGCCGCCGCCAACCCTTCCTGCGCGCCGCGCTGTTTCGCTTCCACTTCGTCAAACTCCTGCGGGCTCACCGACTTTTTCTCGCGCAGCATCGCGAACCGTTCGTAGGTTTTCGCCATCACGTCGGCCTGCGCCTGCGCCGCCGCCACGCCCCGGAGAGCTTCTTCACGCGCCGCCACGGCTTCGTCCACCGCCGCTTTTGCCGCGCGCCGCCGCTCCGCCAGCTCGCGCTCGTCAATCTCGACGAGCGTTTGCCCGGCCCTTACCGCGTCGCCTTCACGCACGTGCACGGCCGTCACCGTGCCCATCACTCGCGCCGCCACTTGCGCCGTCGCCGCGCTCGCCACTGTGCCGGGCGCTTCGATCTCGTCCGGAACAGCTTCCATCTTTACCGCTTCCACACGCACTCCACTCACGCGCTCCGCGGCCGTCGGCTTCGCCGCTTCCTTCCCTCCGCACCCCGCCAGAACTAAAAGCAGCACGCCCACCACGGCGCCGCCTAGTGTGCGTTTGTCATCCTGAGTCCGCCGTGGCGGACGAAGGATCTCTCTTTGTATGTTCATCGCACTCCTCCGCGGACCAACTGCGAATCCGCCCTCAATCTCCCCGCCGCGCGTTCCAACTGCGCTCGCGCCACCTGCCAGTCATGCAGGGCCGCGAAATACCCGGTGCGCGCCTCGAGTTGCGCCGTCTGCGCGCGCAGCAGGTCGGTCATTGTCGCGAGGCCCGCCTCGTACCGGTTCTGAATGATGCGCAGGCTTTCCTTCGCCTGCTCGACTGCGTCCCGCGCCGCCGCTGCGCGCTGCTCCGCCGCGCTCACTTCGAGAAACGCCTGCCGCACCTCGAGCCGCACGCCCGAGCGAAAATACTCCACTTGGTTCGCTGCCTGCCGCTCGCGCGCCCGCGCTTCATCAAGCCGAGCGCGGTCCGCGCCGCCGGCGAATACATTCACCTCCACGCGCGCGCCCGCCGTCCAGTTCGTTCCCGAAGGCCCGCCGCCCAGCGATTCCGCGTCGCGCTCGAAATTCGCAAACACCCCGACCTTTGGCGCGAATTCCGCCTTGGCCACTTTCGTGCCGCTCGCCGTCGCTTGCTGCTGGAGTTCCGCCGCGCGCAGCGCCGGCCGCTCCGCGAGCGCGACCTTTTCCCACTCGTCCATCGTGGCCGTCCCGGTTGCCTCGGAACCGCCCGGCTCCGTCAGCGCGTCCTGCGGCTCCTTCATCGCCGACGGGCCCAGCCCCAGCTCGTGCCCCAGCGCCATGCGCGCGAGCGCCACCTGGTTCGCCGCGCGGATTTCGCGCTCCTTCATCTGCGCTACAAAAACCTGCGCGGAAAGTTTGTCCGACGCCACCACCAGCCCCGCCTTTTCCAGGTCCGTCACGCGCTGTTCGTTCGCCTCCGCAGTGCGCAGCGCTTCGCGCGCCGCAGAAAAATTCTCCCGCGCCACGATCACGCCGTAGTACGCGCGCACCACGCGCAGGATCAGGTCCTGCCGCGCCTGCTCGGTGGAAAAATCCGCTGCCGTCTCCATCCGCCGCGCTCCGGCCACGCGGTAATGCGTGCGCAGCGCGTCGAACAGCATCATCTGCCCGTCGACGCGCGTCAGCGAATTATTGAGAGGCGCCGGCGCGTTCAGCCCCGGCAGCGCGAAGTTGGCCGCGGTGAACTGCCGTTGCCGCAGCCGCGTGCCGAACACGTACACCGGGTCGTTCCCGCGGAGAAAACTCTGCGAGAAGTTGACCCAGGGAAACCACGCCGCCCGCGCCTGAGCGGTTTGCGCCCGCGCCACGTTGGACTCCTCCGCCTGCGCCTTCAGCGCCGGATTCTTCTCGAGCGCCATGCGCACTGCCTGCTCCAGCGTCAGCGCCTCGCCCGCGGCGAGCGAAGTTGCCGGGTTTTGCACCGTGGCCTGCGCCCGCGCCACGCCCCCGCAGGCCAACAGCAACCCGGCCAGCATCACCCACTGAACTACCTGTCTGCTCGTTTTCATTTCGAATCTCGCTTTTCCGCTCTCTCTCGTGCAACGGGTTGGGTGGTCATTCTGAATCCGCCGCTTGCCCGGCGCGAAGCCGAAGGGCGGCGGACGAGGAATCTGCTTTTGGCTTCTCTGCCCTGAAAAGAAAACAGATTCCTCGGAATCACAGTGCTGAAACCCTTCTCAACATGCTGCTCGGCCCTCTCCCTCTCGCCGCGAGCCACTCGCTGCTTCACCGCAACGATCTCGCCAGCTCCGACCCGCGCTTCAGCCGCACCGCCAGCACGCTCCGGATCATCCCGCAGGCGTCCTTGATCTCGCTGAAGGCCAGGCGGTGGAACGCCGCGCGCCCTTCGGTCCGCGACTCCACCAGCCCCACGTGCTTCATCAGCGCGAGGTGCTGCGACAGGTTCATCTTGCTGATGCCCAGCTCGCGCTCCAGTTCCTGTGAGGATTTCTCGCCGCCGGCCAGCAGGTCGAGGATCTGCAGCCGCCGCGGATGAGCCAGCACGCGACAGATGCCCGCCTGCATGCGGTAGAGCATCTCGCGCTCCTTGGGAATCTTGACGGTCCGCTCGGACGGGCGTGGCGAGGATCTCTTGTGGGCGGCGTGACTCATATTCCTCCTCCTTCTTCCCGGCACAACTGCGGGGGCCCGGCCGGCGGCCGCTTGCCCGGTCCCACCGGCCTGGTCCCCATCCAGCAATCGTCTCTTCTAGGATACACAAGTTGCGCAATATTGCAACTAATTTGTTCCGAGCGCGCGGCGCGACGGCCGCAGCGGGAATGCCCGGAGGACAAGGGCTCAGCGCAACAGGAATCAGGGCTCAGAATCGAGCAGGGCGCGGAGGAAATGCAAAACGCCGGCTGTCACGCTGCAACTCTGCCACTCTTCAACTTCTTGACCCTTTAATCTTTTAACCGCCCTACGGCGAAACCTCGTATAGCACGTTTCCGTTGAACACCGTCTTCAGCACCCGCAGCGCGTGCAGCTCCCCCAGCTTGATTTTGAACGGGTCCGCGCTCAGCACGATGATGTCCGCGGATTTTCCCGGCTTGATCGCGCCCAGCGTTTTTTCCGCAAACTCCGCGTACGCCCCGCCGCGCGTGTACGCCGCGAGCGCCGTTTCGAGGCTCACCTTGTGTTCCGGGATCCATCCGCCCGCCGGCTGCCCGCCGGCAGTGGTGCGGTTCACCGCCGTGTGCAGCCCATGCACCGGGTTCAAGCTGATGCACGAAGGCCAGTCGCTCGAGAAGACCAGCCGCGCCCCGGCGCGCTCGAGTGCCTGCCACGCAAACGCGCGCGTCGTCCGCTCCGGCCCTGCCGCCCGCGACCACACGTCAATCGTTCCCGGATCGGCGTGGATGGGCATCATCGACGCCAGCACGTCGAGCTGCTTGAACCGCGGCACGTCCGCCGCGGCCACCGTCTCGATGTGCTCCACGCGGAACCTCGAATCCTTTCTTCCGTTCACTTTTTCCGCGTTCTCGTACGCGTCCAGCGACATCCGCACCCCGCGGTCGCCGATCGCGTGGATGTACACCTGCAGCCCGGCGCGGTCCGCCCACGCCACGATGTTGTTGGCCTGCTCCTGCGTGTACTGCGGCCGGCCGGACGTTTCCGGCTGGTCCGAGTACGGCTCGAGCATCGCTGCCGTGTGCGTCTCGATTACGCCGTCCATCACCATCTTGATCGCGCCCACGCGCAGCCGCGGTCCGGAAAATTCTTTGGCCATCGCCGCAATCTTTTCGATGTCCGGCTCGGTCGTTTGCGGAGTGGCGTCGATGGCCACGCTCACGCGCGCTGTCAGTTGGCCGCGCTCGAGCAGTTCCTTGTAAAGCTCAACGTCTTCGCGGCTGCCGTGCGCGTTCTGGATGCTGGTGATGCCCAGCGAGGCCGCAATCCCCAGCGCCCGCCGCAGCGCGTCGAGCCGCTGCTCGCGTGTTGGCGGCGGAATCTTGCTCCGCACCAGGTTCTGCGCGGCTTCCTTCAGCACGCCGGTCGGCTGCCCCGAGGCGTCGCGGACGATTTCGCCGAATCCGGAAAACGCCGTGTCCTGGTTGACACCCGCCACTTGCAGCGCCTTCGTGTTCGCCCAGCCCGTGTGCCCGTCGTACGCCACCAGATACACCGGCCGGTTCCCCACCACTTTGTCGATGTCTTCCCGCGCCGGCAGCCGCCCGGGGATCCACGAGTACTGCCAGCCGTAGCCGAGCAGCCACGGCGCCGCCGGATCGTCCTCGGCGAATTTCTTCAGCCGCGCCTGCATCTCCGCCAGTGAGTTCGCGCCGTTCAGGTCGAGCTGCGCCAGCCGCAGCGCGCCACCCAGAAAATGGAGGTGCGCGTCGTTGAACCCGGGCATGGCGAATCCGCCCTTCAGGTCCACGCGCTTCGTCAGCGGGCCGCTCTGCGCGGCAATCTGCGCGTTCGTCCCCACCGCGACGATGTTTTCCCCGCGAACCGCCACCGCCTGCGCCCATGGCTGCGCCGCGTTGCCGGTCCAGATGCGCCCGTTCACCAGCGCGAGGGTGGCAGGTTCGGAGCGCGGGGCGCGGGACTTAGTGGGAGATTTTCGGGGTGCCTGGGCAAGCGATACACCTGCTGAGAGCGCCAGCAGGATTGCGAGTGCTGCGATTCGCCGCGCGTGAATCATGGTTTCCCCCATTGCCGGGACTTTAACGAAGCGGGAGCAAGCTCCCACACTCCCAAAAGGGGTGCAGCTCTTCGGCTTCGCTCCGGGCAGGCAAGCAGCGCCCCTACTTCGAGCGGTCGTTGCGGAAGATGACGCCTTCCTTCATCACGAAGAACACTTTCTCCGTCACGCGGATCTCCTGCGTCGGATCGCCCGGCACCGCCACCACATCCGCGATTTTCCCCGTATCGAGCGTCCCCAGCTTGTCTGCTACGCCGAGCAGCTCCGCGTCCACGGACATGGCCGTCTTCAGCGCGTCCGCCGGCTTCATCCCCAGGCTGACGTACTGGAAAAACTCCTCCGCGTTCCGCCCGTGCGGATAAACCGCCGCGTCGGTACCGAACGCGATCTTCACGCCTTTGGCCAGCGCCCGCTTGAACATGCCCGTAGCCGCCGCCATCGCCGCCCGCGCTTTTTCCTGGATCACCGGCGGCATCCCGGTGGCCTTTTCGAGCCGTTCGCGCAGGCCGACGAGGGCCATCATGGTCGGCACCAGGTAGGTGCCGCGCGCCTTCATCATGTCCAGCGCCTCATCATCGAGGAAGCTGCCGTGCTCGATCGAATTGATCCCCGCTCGGATGGCCCGCTTGGCGGCTTCGGCGCCGTGCGAGTGCGCCGCCGCTTTCAGCCGCAGCGCGTGCGCTTCGTCCACCAGCGCGTCGAGCTCCGCCTGCGTGAGCTGCGGTGTGTCCACCGCGTCGGTCAGCGAAAGCACCCCGCCCGACGCGCACGTCTTGATCACGTCGGCGCCGTACTTGTGCGCCAGGCGCACCGCCGCGCGCACCTGGTCCGGCCCGTTGGCCACGCCGTCCTCCGGCCCGGTTTCTTTGAACAGCCCCTGCCGGAATCCGCCCTCGTCGCAGTGCCCGCCGGTGGCGCCGATGGCGTGCACCGTGACGAGCATTCGCGGCCCGATAATTCTGCCGTTGCGGATGGCGTTGCGCAGCCCGACGTCAACCTGGTTGCCTGCGCCGAGGTCGCGCACCGTGGTAAATCCCGCCAGCAGCGTCTTCTTTACATTCACCGTGGCGTCCAGCGCCTGCTCGGCGGCGGGCTTCTGCAACTGGTCGAGCGCCGCCTGTTTCCAGTCCTCGGCCGGGCCGCTCGTCTCGTGCGTGTGCGCGTCGATGAAGCCGGGCAGCAACGTGGCATCGCCCAGGTCGATCACCTCGGCGCCCGCGGGGATCGCCGCATTCGGCCCTGCCGCCACGATCTTTCCGTCCTTCACGACGACAATTCCCGGCATCACGACGGCGTCGCTCTTGCCGTCGAACATCCGCGCCGCTTTCAGCGCCACGGTCTTTCCGCCCGCAGGCGCCGCAGTCTGTCCCGACGCCGTCGGAACCCCAACATTCTCCGCCAGCACCACGCACACCAGCACCGCCAACACCGCACAGACAATTCCGCGTTTCATGAATGGCCCTCCCTGAAGCGTTTGAGTCGCCCCATCATATTGAACTCCCCGCCGATTGCAACGCCTCCGCGCACCCCAATCCTCTTTCAACAGAAATGCTGGACAGTGCCTTACGACGCGGGGCCCTCGCGCCCGCGCCGGAATCCGATTACAATGTTGGAACGCCCGCTGGGGCGTGGTCCAAACGGTAGGACGCTGCACTGTTAATGCAGACGGTGGAGGTTCGAATCCTCCCGCCCCAGCCAGCTTTTTCCACTACAGCATATTGAAATTGTGCCGATGGAGAAGACGAACACCCGCTGGGGTGTGGTCCAAACGGCAGGACGCCTCACTGTTAATGAGGACGGTGGTGGTTCGAGTCCACCCGCCCCAGCCATTCCCTCCCGCTTCGCAATTTCAGATTTCAAGTGGCGCTGTTGACATCCCGGGCTCTGGCCACGTCGAGCCCCCAGGCACGTGCCTGGGGCGTCGCTAAGGATTTCACCCGGGCCATTTCAAATCTGGATTTTCTTGCTTTCGGCAGGATTCCCTTCACTCGGATACCTGGCGCCTACTCGTACCGCAGTGCCTCCACCGGATCCAGTTTCGCCGCTTTCCACGCCGGATAAATCCCAAACAGCAATCCGATACACGTCGCGGTCACCATCCCCGCGCTCACCCAGAACAGCGACACCGCCGCCGGCAGCGACGGCGCGAACATCCGCACCATCATCCCCACCGCCGACCCGCCTAAGATGCCGATGATCCCGCCGATGCCGGTCAGCGTCATCGCTTCCAGCAGAAATTGCTGCAGGATATTCCGCCGTTTCGCGCCGATGGCTTTGCGGATGCCGATTTCGCGTGTCCGCTCGGTCACGCTCACCAGCATGATGTTCATCACGCCGATTCCGCCCACCAGCAGCGTCACCGACGCCACCAGAAACACCAGGGCAAAGATCCCCGTCGAAATCTGCCGCCACAGGTCAATAAACGCGTCCGGAGTGAAGATGGCGAAGTCGTCCGGCTTGTCCGACGCCAGCCGCCGCTCCCGCCGCAGCAGGTCCCGCACCGCGTCCACCACTTGCGGCACCGCGTCCGCGCTCGTCGCCTTGATCCAGAAAACGTAGTCTTTCTGTTCCGGGTGCAGCTTGCGCAGCGTCGAGAGCGGAAAGCTCACCAGGTTATCCTCGGGATTCGCACCGCCGCCCAGCGCCTGTTTGCGCCGCTCGTTCACGCCGACCACCGTGAACACGCGCCCTTCCACCAGCACTTCCTTGCCGATGGGGTCCTCGTTCGTGTCGGGAAACAGAATCCGCGCGGTGTCGTACCCCAGCACGACGATGGGCGAGCGGTGCTCCTCGTCCACCAGCGTCGGCGCGCGCCCCCGCTCGAGGCCGATGTCGAACACACGCCGCACCGACGGCGGCCCGCCCTGCAGGATCACGTTTTTCGCCCGGTACGCCCCGCGCGTTACGTAGGACGTCCCCGCGCCGAACTCCGGCCGGAACACCCGCAGCGTCGCCGCCGCCGCTTCCACGTTCGGCAGTTGCGCGATCTTTTCCGTCCACTCCCCCTGCAATTCTTTCCGCGTGAACCATTCGCTCGGCGGCCGCCCCAGCGAGGCCCACGGAAACCGGTAGCAGATGATGATGTTCGACCCCAGCGACTCCACCGACCCGATCACGTTCGTGTTCAGCCCGTTGATCACGCTGGTGACCGCGATCACCGTCCCCACCGCGATTACGATCGACCCGATCGTCAGCGCCGAGCGCAGCTTGTTCCGCCGCATCGCGTCCACCGCCAAGCCCACCGCTTCGCCCAGCTCGGTCAGCCACTGCCGCCGGCCCGTCACCGCGGCGCTCCCGAAACCTCGGGACGCCTGCCCCGCCGCCCGAATTGTTTCTGTTGTCGCCATCTCTGTAGCGCCGGCCTTTAGGCCGGCACTTTGCGCTCGCGAGGCTTATTGGCCCGCAGAGCCAATCCCTTCGCCGTCGTCCTGAGTCCCGGCGTGCCCACACAGAGCACGCGCGCGGGCTGCCCGGCTGAGAAGCCGGGCGCTACAACTTCTCTTCGGCCTCGGCGAGCGTGGGGAACACCTGGAACAGGCTGAGGACGCGGGTGATCTCGAGCACGGCGAGCGTGCGCTGGCCAAGGCACGCCAGGCCCAGCCGCCGCTGCGTCTTGTTCATTGAGGCCGCGGTCTGCAGCAGCGCGCCGACGCCGGCGGAGTCCACGATGATGACGCCGGTGAAGTCGAGGATGAGCACCAGCGCGGTCTCCGCGCGAACCACTTTCAGGAAATCGGGAACGGTCTGCAGGCTGAGCGCGCCGATCAGGCGCAGGACGCGCTGTCCCGCGCGCGTGCCGTCGAGTTTTTGGATTTCGAGTGAGTCGGCCATAACGGGCGCATTGTAACGAATACGGAGAGGAAAGTTAAAGAGTAAAACGGTTGAAGGGTTAAAGGGGCGCGCGGGGCTTGAGACGAACGGCGCCGGTGAAAGCGCGTGCGGCGCAGGGATTGTTTGTCTGGGTCGGTACACTGCGGTAAACTCCGCGGCGAGCGGTGGAGCACGACGTAGCACAGCCACTCTTGGCTGCGCTCTTGCTCTGTCGGTCATCGTCCTTATCGGCTGCTGAAGCGATTTCAAGGAAACCCGCGCAGCCAAGAGTGGCTGCGCCACGTGGGCCGCATGAACGAACGCAAACGCCTCGGCTCCTGGAAAGAGATTGCCGCGCACCTGCACGTGGAGACGCGCACGGCGATGCGCTGGGAACACGAGCGCGCGCTGCCGGTCCACCGCGTGCCCGGCGGCGGACGCGCGGCAGTCTTCGCGTACGCGGATGAAATTGACGCGTGGCTGCACGGGCAGCCGGCGGAGTCGCTGACGGAGGACGCCGCGGCCCAACCGCGCGGCGGCAACGGGCCGAACGGAATCAGCGCGGCGGCGCCAGTCGCTGCGCAAGAAGCGCCGCCCTTCGACTTCGCTTCCCTCGGCTTCGCTCGGGGCAGGCAGGGCAAGCGGCGGATGTCGCGCGGGGCGGCGATTGCGCTGGTGGGCGCGCTGGCGGTGGTGCTACTGACGTTGTTCGTGGCGACGCGCAGCGGGAAGACCGGCGCGGCGGAGATTGCCCGCGTCACGTTCGTCGGCGAAAAAATCATCGCGTGGGACGACGGCGGCCGCGAGTTGTGGCGTTACGCCGTTCCCGGCCAGCTCGCGAAGATCGGTGGGGGCATCACGAGCACGGTGCTCGAGGAAGAGCCGGCGCGGCTGGTGGACTTGGACGGCGATGGCCACCCGGAAGTGCTGGCGGTGACACATACGAAAGCAATTGGCAGAGAAAAAGATGCGGCGCGCAGCGAGCTCCTCTGTATTTCGAGCGACGGTACCCTGCGGTGGCGCTACGCCCTCGACGCGAAACTGCGCTTCGGCGACAAGGAATTTGAAGGGCCGTGGACTATCTATGACCTTGTGGTGAGCCGCGGCCCGCGCCGTGAAATCTGGCTGGCCGTGAATCATCATCAGTGGTGGCCGTCGTTCGTGGTAAAGCTCGATGCCGCTGGCCGCACGACGGTGCTATTCGTTAACTCCGGTGTGACCTATTCCCTGAACCTCGTCGAAAGCGGCGGCCGCCGGCTGCTGCTGGCGGGCGGCGTGAACAACGAGCCGTATCAGGGCGCGCTGGCGGTGTTTGACGCGGGCTGGCCCGCTGGGGCTTCGCCGCAGGAGAAAGAGACGTATCGCTGCCGCGAGTGCCCTGCCGGAAAACCTCTCGCTTATTTCCTCTTCCCCCGCTCGGAACTGAACCTCGTGGATCGGGGCCCTCTCAATGTAGTTCAGGATATTCGCCAGGCTGGCGCTCGGCTGTCCGCGCACACGATCGAGCTTCCGCCCGGCGAGATTGCGTTCTACCAGTTCAGTGAAGATATTACGGCCGGGCCGGCTTCATACAGCCTGAGCGACGGCTACTGGGTACGCCACCGCGAACTCGAACGCGAAGGAAAAGTGAAGCACACCGTCGAACAATGCCCCGACCGCACCCAACCCAAACTCGTCCGCCGCTGGACACCCGCCACTGGGTGGGCGGTAGTTTCAGTACCTTCAGTACCTCTCAACTAGCCGTTACCGCGTTCGTGTCACTTCCCGTCGCTTCTAATCAGTTGCGCGCCCCCCGCTCCCCGCGGTATCCATTCCCTCGCATCGCGCCAATTCCGGCCCGTCCCACCGGAAACACTGCGAATGTAAGGAGATTCCGATGAGCCGAAGTGTTCTGCAAATTGTAGTCCGTATGCTTGTCGTCGGCCTGTTTGCCCTGGCCTTGCCCGCCGCCCTCCGCGCCGATAGCGCCTTCGGGCAGTTTTCCCTGACAAACAATCCCAGCGGCAATTGGTCGTACGGTTTTACACCCTCACTTGGTGGTTCCTTCACTCTGTACAACAACATCAGCGGTCTAGGTGTTCCCCCTTATGGGACTCTCTATGTCTGGACGACTCCTCCGAACGGGTTCCTGAGCGCTAACACGTTCGGCACGACCATCCTTCCCTGTCCGTCCTGTTCCCTGCAAATCCCACCGAACTTCCTCGTCTTGCACCCGGGCAACAACAGCGGCGTGTATAGCGTTCTGCGCTGGACGGCGCCATCCGCGGGCACTTATACGATCAACGGTTTGTTTCAAGGGGTTGATTTTCAGCCGTTCCCCACCACGGACGTCCACGTCCTCGTCAACGGTGCGCCGGTGTTTTCAAACTCGATCAACAGCTTTGGGGTGCCGTTGAACTACAACCTGATGCAAAGCCTTGTGGCTGGAGATACCATTGACTTCGCTGTCGGCAACGGCGGTAACGGGTACGTCCACGACAGCACGGGCCTCGTGGCGAATGTGAATCTTGTGCCGACGCCGGAGCCGGGGACGCTGGCGCTATTCGGGACAGGGCTGGCGGGGCTGTTCGCACGCCGGCGGCGGAAGGCGTAGCGCAGCCACTCTTGGCTGCGCTCTGGCCTTTGCTGGTCGGTCTTTCGAATCACACAAAACCGGCGCAGCCAAGAGTGGCTGCGCTACCACTGCGCTACTTCTTGTACGCACTCGACCACGGCCAATCCTGGGGGCGCGCCACGAGTCCTGCATGAACCGGATTGTTTTCGATATACGCACGGATGCGCTCGAATTGCGCGTCGCTGCGCACCCAGTGATCGTAGGATTCCACCTGCCAGAAGGGCTGGCCGGTGCGGCGAAGAATGCGATTGGCTTCGCGCGACGTGACGCCTTTGATTCCGTTGGTGATGCGGCGTACCGCTACCAGCGGCGTCAGCAGCGCGTGGACGTGATTCGCCATCACCACGAACGCGTGCAGGCGATAGTGATTCAATTCGGCGTCGCCCCGGCGGAGCGAGTCCACAACACAGTTCGCGATGCGCGGATCCTTCAGCCACAGCGGACCACTCTGTGCGCGGTCGAGCAATCGGTCCGCGTTGCGGAAGGTTTTTCCGGCGGACGTCCTCTTCTTGTTTTTCCTGTCGTTTTTAATGGCCTGCAGAACTTCCTTCGGCAACGAGCCGTGCAAGCGCCAGGTAATAAATAACGGATGACCTTCGGGGTGCCAGTGGGGAAGATTGCGCTCGTAGTAGGCCATGTGGCCCAACGGTAGCACGACGGGCGTAGCGCAGCCACTCTTGGCTGCGCGGGTCTTCTGGGATTCGAAAGAAAGTAGAAAACAGACCAGCAAAGGCCAAAGCGCAGAGAAGGACAGAGCGCGGAGAAGGACAGAGCGCAGCCAAGAGTGGCTGCGCTACAAAGAAACAGCCCGCCAGAAAGATGGCGGGCTGTTTTGCCTGAAGGCGCTTGGACGAGGGCAGCATGCAGCACCCCTACGAATGCAGTGTGCTTTACACCGATGCGGGAACGGGAAGGCCGTCTTCGACGAGAGATTCGATATAGAGGGACATAGCTTCGCGGATGTTCGTAATACCTTCTTCGACGGTTTCGCTCTGCGTGTGGCACCCCGGCAGCGTGGGACAGAATACGTGATAGCCGCCTTCCTCTTCTTTCTCGAAGATGACCGTGAAGCGCCGCGTCATAACCTCTCCTCGCAATCGGATTCTGCTGTGGGCCTATTCTAGCGCGAATCATGCAGGAAAGGGACTGGGGGGCAGGGATTAGGGGCCAGGGACTAGCAGGGTGCTGAAGAACGGGTGATTTTTTCGATGCGGGTGCCATTGCGAGTCAACGTGAGTCTGCACGGAGCGGCTTTTGGTTCCGGTGGTATCCGTGTTTTATTCTTGCGCACGGCTGAGTTCCTTC
>JACQDE010000018.1 GCA_016201285.1 Acidobacteriota bacterium
AAAAAGCCCCTCCGCCAAGGGCGGAGGGGCTTTCAAATAACTCCCGGCGGCGTTCTACTCTCCCACCCGGTCGCCCGGGCAGTACCATCGACGCTGAGGGGCTTAACGGCCGTGTTCGGAATGGGAACGGGTGTTTCCCCCTCGCAAAAGCCACCGGAAACTTATGGCTGTCAGATCAGTCATCCTGGGGTCTACGTTCGACCCTCACCCTACCCTCTCCCTTCCAGGGAGAGGGGAATTGATGCCGATCCATTCGCCGGCAACTTCACACTGGAAGTGAATAAATATTAACTGCTCTCCGACCTTGAGTCGATCAGTTCCACCCAAGGATTTCGTACTTGAAATCCGTTGGGAAATTCAAATCGGTCAAGTCGGTCGGCCGATTAGTATCGCTCGGCTGAACCCCTCACGGGGCTTACACCTGCGACCTATCAACCAGGTTATCTCCCTGGGGCCTGTGTCGGCCGAAGCCGACGGGAAACCTAATCTTGGGGTGGGCTTAGTACTTAGATGCATTCAGCACTTATCCCATCCGGACGCGGCTACCCGGCGATGCCACTGGCGTGACAACCGGTGCACCGGAGGTCCGTCCATCCCGGTCCTCTCGTACTAAGGACAGCTCCCCTCAAGTTTCCTACGCCCGTATCAGATAGGGACCGAACTGTCTCACGACGTTCTAAACCCAGCTCACGTACCGCTTTAATCGGCGAACAGCCGAACCCTTGGAACCTTCTCCAGCTCCAGGATGCGATGAGCCGACATCGAGGTGCCAAACCTCCTCGTCGATGTGAACTCTCGGAGGAGATAAGCCTGTTATCCCCGGAGTACCTTTTGTCCGTTGAGTGACGGCGCTTCCACGTGCTACCGCCAGATCACTAAGCCCTGCTTTCGCACCTGCTCGACTTGTAGGTCTCGCAGTCAAGCTCCCTTATGCCTTTGCGCTCTGCGGCTGATTACCAAACAGCCTGAGGGAACCTTCGGGCGCCTCCGTTACAGTTTAGGAGGCAACCGCCCCAGTCAAACTGCCCGCCTGGCAATGTCCCCGGGCCGGATTCACGGCCCTGGGTTAGAATTCCGATGCCACAAGGGTGGTATTTCAACGGCGACTCCACCGAATCTAGCGACCCGGTCTCACAGTCTCCCACCTATGCTACACATGTCACATCAAAACCCAATGCCAGGTTACAGTAAAGGTTCACGGGGTCTTTCCGTCCCGATACGGGTAAGCGGCATCTTCACCGCTGCTACAGTTTCGCCGAGCCCCTCGTTGAGACAGCGCCCAAGTTGTTACACCATTCGTGCAGGTCGGAATTTACCCGACAAGGAATTTCGCTACCTTAGGCGATTTGTTACGCATCCCACGCGCCTGGCGCGATGAATCGCGCCCCTACGTGCAGGATCGGTCCGGTCGTTTCCGCCGGACTCTGCATGTCGCCATGCAGGTCGGACTGTATCTTGTACCGACGGCGCCTTTACGGGCGCGATGAATCGCGCCCCTAGGGACCCGCATCAACAAAGTCCGTATAAAGTGGCTTCGGCACTCCGGCGTACAGTCTCTGAGGATTCTCCGTCACACCGTCCGCGGATTCTGTAGGGACGAGGCGTTGCCTCGCCCATGGGCGACCTACCGGGTCGCCCCTACGAATCATCGGTCGGATGCGTCGGAGTCTTTCCTGCTGGTTGTCCGCACGCCGCGCATTGTCACCCCGGGTGTTTGTGGTGGGCGAGGCGTTGCCTCGCCCACGGGCGACCCAGCGGGTCGCCCCTACGTCGCATCGCGAAGTAGCGGACGATACTCGGATATTCCAGCATACAGCCGGATTTGGTAACGGCCCTATTTGCCTCTCCGCCGGAGGCGGAGAGTCAGATAGCGAATCGGAAGAGTGGGGACGTGTTTGAACCGTTATAGTTACGGCCGCCGTTTACTGGGGCTTCGATTCAGAGCTTCGCCCGCCTTGCGGCGGACTAACCCCTCCTCTTAACCTTCCAGCACCGGGCAGGTGTCAGTCCGTATACGTCGCCTTCTTAGGCTTCGCACAGACATGTGTTTTTAGTAAACAGTCACCCAGGCCACTTTACTGTCGCTCCATTCCGCCGGACGCCGCGTGGACGCCGACGTACTCAGGAGCACCCCTTCTTCCGAAGTTACGGGGCCATTTTGCCTAGTTCCTTAACGAGGGTTCTCTCGAGCACCTTAGGATACTCTCCTCACCCACCTGTGTCGGTTTGCGGTACGGGCTCCCGACGATACTCGCTTAGGGGCTTTTCTCGGCAGCGGGATTAAGGCCGGTTTGTGGGCAGAGCCCTCCCCATCGCTTCTCGGGGTCATGGCGCGGTGGATTTGCCTGCCGCGCCCCCCTACGAGCTTGGATCCGGTATTCCGACACCGGACCGGCCGTCACTTCTGCGTCACCCCATCGCTCAAACGCACCATCAGGAGGTACAGGAATGTTCGCCTGTTTTCCATCGCCTACGCCTGTCGGCCTCGGCTTAGGACCCGACTAACCCTGAGCGGATTAACCTTCCTCAGGAACCCTTGGGTTTTCGGTGGACGGGTTTCTCGCCCGTCTTATCGCTACTCGTTCCGGCATAATCTCTTCCCAACGGTCCAGTCGCCCTCACGGACGGCCTTCACCCCGTTGGCAATGCTCCCCTACCACTGCGCCTGGCGGCGCAGTCCGCAGCTTCGGCGGCACGCTTAGTCCCGGGAATTATCGGCGCAGGATCACTAGACTAGTGAGCTATTACGCACTCTTTAAATGGTGGCTGCTTCTAAGCCAACATCCTAGCTGTTTTAGTAGTCCTACATCCTTAGTCACTCAGCGTACTCTTGGGGGCCTTAGCTGGCGATCTGGGTTGTTTCCCTCTCGGACGCGAAGCTTATCCCTCGCGCCCTGACTCCCGTGGAACGATACCGCGGCATTCGGAGTTTGATTGGGGTCGGTAACCTTGTGGGGCCCCTAACCCATTCAGTGCTCTACCTCCGCGGCTCTATGACACGAGGCTAGCCCAAAAGCTATTTCGGGGAGAACCAGCTATCGCCGAGTTTGATTGGCCTTTCACCCCTAGGCACAGCTCATCCCCCAGCTTTTCAACGCAGGTGGGTTCGGACCTCCATCCCGTTTTACCGGGATTTCATCCTGGCCATGCCTAGATCACACGGCTTCGGGTCTGCGGCATACGACCATGAGGCGCCCGTTTCGGACTCGCTTTCGCTATGGCTCCGCCAGTGTTTGGCTTAACCGGCCACATGCCAGCAACTCGCCGGATCATTATTCAATAGGCACGCGGTCATCCCGCGCCGGTCCGAAGACCGACGAAGGACTCCCACAGCTTGTAGGTATACGGTTTCAGGTACTATTTCACTCTCCGTCAGGAGTGCTTTTCACCTTTCCCTCGCGGTACTGGTTCACTATCGGTCACGGGTGAGTATTTAGCCTTATCGCGTGGTCGCGACGGATTCAGTCGGAATTTCTCGTGTTCCGGCCTACTTGGGTGTCCATCGAGGAAGCCGCATCCATTTCGCCTACGGGCCTTTCACCCTCTGTGACGCACCATTCCAGGTGCTTCGGCTATGAATGTGGTTTGTGACTTCCCGGTTCTGCAGCGCCAGAACCATGATGAATCCCGCTACCCCGGCCGCACAACGGACGCCGCCTTTAACGTGCCAACCGGTTTGGGCTGTTCCCTGTTCGCTCGCCGCTACTGGGGGAATCACTATTGTTGTCTTGTCCTGAGGTTACTAAGATGTTTCAGTTCTCCTCGTTCGCTCCGCCCCGCCTATGGATTCAGCGGGGGGTGATTCCTGATTGAAGGAATCGGGTTGCCCCATTCGGAAATCCCCGGATCAAAGCGTGTTTGCCGCTCCCCGAGGCTTATCGCAGCTTACCACGTCCTTCTTCGCCTACCCGTGCCAAGGCATCCCCCGTATACCCTTGGTAACTTGACCGAAAATCCTTGGGTGGCTCGATCGACTTTCTCGGTCGAAAGAGAAATCGAGACACTTCCAGTATGAAGTTGTCAAAGAACGGATCGGTTGCGATCCGGCGCGACCGGACCGCCCAGTTCTTTTATATGCGGGCCGGCGTTGCATGGTGGAGACGACCGGGATCGAACCGGCGACCTACGGCGTGCAAAACCGTCGCTCTCCCAACTGAGCTACGTCCCCACGTCTTCCCTCTTTCCCGTGCCGCCAGAGCGTCACCCCAAGATCCCCCGGTGACCGTGGGCCTAAGTGGAGTTGAACCACTGACCTCGCGCTTATCAGGCGCGCGCTCTAACCAACTGAGCTATAGGCCCCAAACCCGGTTTCCCGTGTTCAACTCCGACTGGCTCGGGAGCCGTTGGCTCACCGCGCCAAGCCCCGCAAAATATCAAGATAGCGTGACAGGCCTTCGGCTGATCGGGTGCGATCAACCTTGGTTGCGCGTTCCGCCGTGAGGCGGAACGTCACACCGTGACTCCTTAGAAAGGAGGTGATCCAGCCGCAGCTTCCGCTACGGCTACCTTGTTACGACTTAGCCCCAGTCACCGGGTTTACCTTGGGCATCGCCATCCCTTGCGGGTTAGAACGATGACTTTGGGTACCCCCGGCTTCCATGGCTTGACGGGCGGTGTGTACAAGGCCCGGGAACGTATTCACCGCGGCGTGCTGATCCGCGATTACTAGCGATTCCACCTTCATGGAGTCGAGTTGCAGACTCCAATCTGAACTGAGGCCGGTTTTAGGGATTGGCTCCACCTCGCGGTCTTGCGACCCTCTGTACCGGCCATTGTAGTACGTGTGTAGCCCTGGACGTAAGGACCATGAGGACTTGACGTCATCCCCACCTTCCTCCCCGTTGACCGGGGCAGTCTCCCCAGAGTTCCCGGCATGATCCGCTGGCAACTGGGGACAGGGGTTGCGCTCGTTGCGGGACTTAACCCAACACCTCACGGCACGAGCTGACGACAGCCATGCAGCACCTGTGCGGCGGCTCCCGAAGGAGAGAGGTTGTCTCCAACCTTGTCCGCCGTATGTCAAGCCCAGGTAAGGTTCTTCGCGTTGCGTCGAATTAAACCACATACTCCACCGCTTGTGCGGGCCCCCGTCAATTCCTTTGAGTTTCAGCCTTGCGGCCGTACTCCCCAGGCGGGGCACTTAATGTGTTAACTGCGGCACCGGAGGGGTTGATACCTCCGACACCTAGTGCCCATCGTTTACCGCCGGGACTACCAGGGTATCTAATCCTGTTTGCTCCCCCGGCCTTCGTGCCTCAGCGTCAGTATCGGTCCAGAAAGCCGCCTTCGCCAACGGTGTTCCTCCTGATATCTACGCATTTCACCGCTACACCAGGAATTCCACTTTCCTCTCCCGTACTCAAGACCGGCAGTTTCGAATGCCAGCCCGCGGTTAAGCCGCGGGTTTTCACACCCGACTGACCGGCCCGCCTACGCACCCTTTACGCCCAGTAAATCCGAACAACGCTCGTTCCCCCCGTGTTACCGCGGCTGCTGGCACGGAGTTAGCCGGAACTTCCTCTGCGGGTACCGTCAGGGCCGCCGCATTACCTCGACGACCGTTTCTTCCCCACTGACAGGGCTTTACACTCCAAGGAGCTTCGTCACCCACGCGGCGTTGCTGCGTCAGGCTTTCGCCCATTGCGCAATATTCCCTACTGCTGCCTCCCGTAGGAGTCTGGGCCGTATCTCAGTCCCAGTGTGGCCGATCACCCTCTCAGGTCGGCTATCCATCGTCGCCTTGGTGGGCCGTGACCCCGCCAACAAGCTAATGGACCGCGGGCCCATCCACCGGCAGTGACAATCCGAAGACTGACACCTTTGAGCCCACCGGGATGCCCCGGCGGGATGTCGTTCGGTATTAGACCCCCTTTCGGAAGCTTATCCCGAACCGATGGGTAGGTTGCCCACGTGTTACGCACCCGTTCGCCGCTTTACTAACGCCCCGAAGGACGCTTTCTCGCGCGACTTGCATGTATGAAGCACGCCGCCAGCGTTCGTTCTGAGCCAGGATCAAACTCTCCGTGAGAAAAAAACACAATTCGTCATTTCTCAGCGAAGACGATCCGAAATGAACGTCTTCATTGTTCGAATTTGGCCTATTAGGGATTCCGTGAAAACAATCCCCAAGTCGGCCCGCACCTAATCTGCTTTAGGCCTGTCAACGCTATTTTCTTGTCAAAGAGCGAGAAATACCCTGCCGCATCATAACGGCAAACGGTCATTATAGACCAGCCAGAAGAGAAGTCAAGCAGAAATGCCGGCCAGTGGGAGATTTATCTTTCGTCCCATGCTTCGTACGTTGTTGGGGCATTTATGTTTGTCTCACGGCGCCGCGATGTGGTCCACGCACACCTCTACCATCGAGCCAGTAGAACTGGTTGTGGTACAACGTCTTAATGAAGCTCGAGTGGGCGGCCCGTTAGCGAGACATTCAATCGCGTAAGCCACCGAGCGGGATCGAACCGCTGACCTGACGATTACGAATCGTCTGCTCTACCAGCTGAGCTACGGTGGCGTCAGGGCACTGAAAAATACGCGCTTCAGGGCCGAAATCCACGGGAATTCTGTCCGACGTTTTCTGGGTGACGACCCGGCCATGGTGCGGTAGTTTTGCCGGAGGGTGAGTTAATGTTGAGTTCCGGACAGCCGACGGTTGAGGCAATCCTCGCGTGGAATCGTGAGTGGTTTCCAGTATGTGTGCTGGTTTACCTCGCATCGGCGATTATCGGCGCCTGGGCGGTTTCCCGTCGCGCCAATCTGTCGGCGCGGTGGTTGGTCTCGGGGGCCCTCATCGTCTTTCTCACCGGAGCCGCGTACCACTTCGCCTATACCAACGACGATTCCTACATTTTCTTTCGCTATGCCCGGAACATCGTCGCGGGGCATGGGCCGGTCTACAACGTCGGAGAATGGTGTGAAGGGTTCACCAGCCCGGCCTGGCTCGCTCTTCTCTCGGGCACACGTGCGCTCGGATTTGATCTGCCAACCGCCTCGCGATGGCTGGGGCTCACGTTCGGCATCCTGACCATTCTGCTGGTTTATTCATCGTGCCGGCGTGTCACCTCAGACCCCAAAGTTCTGTTTCTGACGCTGTTCGCTCTGGTTACCAGCCAGTTCTTGCTCTCTTGGGTCAGCTCAGGGATGGATGTTGCCCTTTTCGTCGCTTGGCTGGCGCTGATGGTGCACCTGTTTGCCGGCGGGCGGACGGAGGCGAGATGGCTGTGGATCGCCACCGCCGTTGGGGGGTGGATTCGCCCCGAAGCCAATATCGTGATCGCAGTGGCGTGGGCCACGAAACTGTTTCAAGCGCAAGATCATGTACCCAGCACCGTGACGATCCGCCGAGTTGCGGCTGTGCTTGCACTGGTCGCGTTGCCGTTTGTTGCACGGCAGTTCGTTTATCACGAATGGCTACCGATGACATTCTACGCCAAATCGGATCGGACGGTGCGTAGCGGCATCGGCTTCCTGTTCGGAGCCATGCAATCCTTTGGACCAGCGATCTGGGTTGTGGCTCTGGCGGGGCTGTGGTCAAGAAGAAAGGAACAGCCATGGTTGCCGGCGGTCGTCATCCTCTTCGGATTGTATTTCGTCGCCGTCGGCGGCGACATTCTCACACAGCGGTTCGCCCTGTTCTGGCTCCCCTTTCTGATGCTCGGTCTGGCGCTGGGGTTGAATCTGATCAGAGAACTGATCGCGCGCGCCGGGACGGCGCTTCTGCTCGTGATCTCGCTGGCTGTCGCCGGTCAGGAATTGCATCGGATGTATCAGGTGACTCGTGCCGCGACCGGTTCCGAGGGATATCTGTATGTGTCGGCCAGTGCGATCGGGACGCTGGAGACCGATGCGAAGATTGGGCGGTACGTGGCCGACCACGGCGAGCCGGACAACGTGCTGGTCACGGACAACATCGGCGCGATTGGGTATTACAGTGGGGTGACCATTCGCGACGTCAACGGGCTTGTTGACAAAACCATGGCCGGGCTGATCCATGCCAACCGTAAGGATGAAATCCTCCCGATCGTTCAGCGGATCAGTCCGGACTGGATTGTTTGCTACCCCGGGCCGGACTCGCTGCCGACCCAATATGAACTGGTCAATGCTGGAGTGCTGACACCGTGGGTTTCGGAACGATACGAGGCGGTCGGAACCTGGCGGTCGCGGGTTGGTTACACGCGCGTCTTGCTGCGCCGGCGCCCACCGTAGAAAGTGCCGCCCCGCAGAGTTGAACTGCGGACACACGGATTTTCAGTCCGTTGCTCTACCAACTGAGCTAGGGCGGCATCGGCTTGATCGGGTTCGCCGTCCACATGCAGGGCGGAAAACCGGGGCGCTTGATAGCGGTGCATCAAGGCCTCTGTCAATACGATTCTCCGACGATGGAACTGCGGACCCGCTCAGGGAGACTTGGGCTTGCCTTTGACCGGCTTAGAAATTCCGGCGGCCGGTGAAGTCGCAGCCGGCGGGGCCTTGCGCACCACAGTGAATTCCGGCAGCACGGTGTTGAGCGTCTCGGTGATGTACATGAGCGTGTTGTCCGGTGGCAACTGCATGGCCACCATCTTGAACGCATCCGTCGCGAACGGCGCGCGCGTGTGGAAATAGAGGGTGGCCAGAGGTCCGCCACCTGGTGGAAGCGGAGTGATCTTGGCGCCGATCGAATCACGCATGATGAGCATATTAATGAGCAGGGTCTGATTTTCGCGCTTGTAGAGCGGTTGAGGGACATAGAAAGGCGTTGCCCGCCCCTTGTTGGTCTCGGCGGAATCCAGGATCAGGGAATCGATCCCGCCAAACTTGAACGACAATGTGATGCCGATCACCGGGTTCACATTGGACATCCAGATCGAAACCACCGCGTCGCGGGGTGTTGCCCCCGGCGTCAGGTAGGCGGTCATCTTGTTGGCGAGCGTGGTATCAGCCGTAGCCGCCGACGATTGGTCCGACAGCACCCACGCCAGAGCGACGGCTGCCAAAACGTTGATCCAGACTCTCTTGTTCATCCTAATCCGCCATCTCCTTGACCTTTACCCCGCCGTCGTTAAGTATCGTCGTCTCCGACCGTTCGCTTCAGCCACAGCCATGAATTATACCCAAACTCCGAGCGTAAGTAAAGGATGGCAAGAAGGAGGTTTGGAGGGCTGTCGCCCGGTCTTGCCCTGAAGCAGAAGGCCAGAATCGCATCAGTGTCCGCCCAGACGCATCTCGACAGCCCGCCGCCAACTCGTGGCAGCCCGCGCGCGGTCGCCTCGCTCTTCGTACAGCGTTGCCCGTGCCACTTCGGCCCTTGCCAGATGCTGATTGAGGTGATCGAGGGCCTGCAAAGTGGTTCGCGTCGAAGCTGTATCACCGACCGCCAGATCCGCTTGCGCGATCGTGAGCCATGCGGGAGCAAAGTCGGAGTCGCAAGCCAATGCCCGTGACCCGAAGATACGGGCCGAGTCACTTTGGCCCTGTCTTTGACACAGGGCGGCGAGCACAGACCAACCCCACACGTCCTCCGAGTCGGCGTGAACCGCGGCGCGTGCCTCCCGCCCGGCGGCGGTCGGGTTGCGGCTCTCCCAGTACCATTGCGACATGAGCACGTGCGGTGTGGCGAATTGCGGGCAGGCGTTGCCTACACTCTTGGCCAAAGTGACCGCAGAATCCCGGCTACCGTAGCGCCAGAGAGCTGCCGCTGCCTCCAGCTGACGATGACACGTCGCCATCGTGTCGACGGGAACCGAATCCGACCGGCTCTGCAGCGTGCCGAGGAAGCCATGCACCAGGCGATCCCGCGTCGTTGCCTCCCAGCGATCGACAATCATCTCGACTGTGCCGTCCATGCGGCAGACGATGATGGATGGTACCGTTACCACCCCCCAGCGGGAGAACAGTTCCAGATCGGGATCGAAGTAGACGGGATCGGACATTCCGGCCTTATGCGCCAGCGAATCCATACGGGCCAGGGCTTGGGGTCCGGGCGTTCGCTGATCGACATTGATCGGCATGACGTCCCAGTGTAGAGCCGCGCGGGCCGCGGCCCGTGAAATGCCCGTCAGGGCGACGAGTGATTGCGGCGACCAGTTGGCCCAAATCACGAAGACTGTTGGAGCGCCGGGCGACCAGATCGTCTGGTCGCCGTGGGTTGAGCGTAACGGGAAGGACTCCACCCGTCCACCCGGGCGGAGCGACCGTAGAGAATCCGCCTGCGCGATGGACAGGAGGGGCAGCCACAACGACATGGCCGCCATCAGGGGGTATGCTGCACCCGCTCTCCAGTGATGGTGCGCCCTCCCGCTCATGGCAACGGCTCCCCCGGTAGCGCATACCACGCCGAACGGTAATAGACGACGGCGGAATCGAGCGCGCCCCGCTGTTCATGCACCCGCCCGAGCAGGTAGTATGCCGTGGCTCTTACGCCGCTTCCTATGGCCAGCAATGCGCGCGCATACACGACGGCCGAATCGAGACGGTGAATGTCGAAAAATGCCTGCGCCAGTCCCAGTTTGGCTTCGGCAGACTGGGGTTTGAGGACGAGGACGCGGCGATAGGCATCCATACGCGATTCCTGACGGTGCCGTGCGTCTTGAATCCTCCCGAGAGTGAGCCACAAATCGACCTGGTTGGAATCCCGGTGCAGCGCCGCGGTGACGACCTTCAAAGCGGAATCGGCCCTCCCCTCGCCCAACAGGCGGGATGCGACCCCCGCGGCTGCATCATCGGGACGTGCTGCCGACGGCCAGATCGCAAACACGACTCCCCCAATACCGCCGGCGGCGATCGCGACCCTGCAGAGATGGAGAATCGCTGGGCTCCTACGCATCGGGAGAATCCCGCTTGGTCCAGAACTGCACGTTGGAAGCATACTCATACCCGAGCGAGGCAAATAAGCCATGTGAGCCCTCATTCTCTTCATCGATGAGCGCGCCGATCACCAGCCGGCCGCGACTCTTGAGGAAGGTTTCGGCAGAGGCCGCCAGCCGACCGGCCAGCCCCTGACGTCGATACTTCGGGTCGACGGCGATGCGGTTGATCCAGCCGCGGCGCCCATCATCGGTAGCCAGCACCGACCCGACCATTCGTTGGCCATCGAAGGCGCCGATCATCCCGTCCGGATTGGCGCGCCATTGCACGACGAGATTCGCAACCGCGTCTCGTCCGGTCGGGCGAAAGGGCAAATCGGCGGCCGTCCAGATAGCCCAGAGGCGGGGAATCTCGGATTCCACGAGCGGACGGATGACAAGATCGTCAGCGGGGCGGGACTGATGACGCCGTTTCGTCTTCGAGCGGAAGTCGACGATTCGATCCAGACGGAAGTTGCGTTCGTCGTGACGCAACATGCAGTCGGCGACCAGGTAAACATGCCCACCGGCTTCGACGACGTCCTTGACACGAATTGTACGGATCGTGCTCTCGCCGTCGGCAGAAACGTACACAATCTCCAGTTCGCGATTCGCTTCGAGCCCGCGCGCCAGGCCATCGGGCAGAAGATCCCATCGATCACTCTCGGCGTCGGCCGGAATCGAAGCGGGCTTGATCAGCGAGCCGACAGTCGGATCGGAGTCGGGGAAGGCCTCGCTGATCATGGCGCGCAAGACCTTGCGCATGGTGTGACAATCGGTCAAGGCCCGATGGGCGTTCACGTTGCGAATCCCAAACTCGCGAGCTAACGCCGTCAGACTGTTCGACGGGAAGCGGAAGAGGCGCCGCGCCAAGGCCACGGTGTCGATCGTCGGCCGTGCCGGGAATGGCCGCCCGCAGATCTCGAACTCTTGGCGCAAGAAACCCAAATCAAAGGGCGCATTGTGCGCGACCCAAATCCCGCTATCGGAGAGCGCGAGGATTCGGTCGGCCACTTCGGCAAAGCGCGGGGCGCCGGAGAGCATTTCGGGTGTGATGCCATTGACCGCGAACGCGCCCGGTGAGATTGCTCGCTCGGGATCGATGAGCGATGACCACGTCTGGGGCCGCTTCGACGGCGCCTGACGGATGATCGATATTTCGCAGACGCGATCCCCGGACTGGGAATCCAGCCCGGTTGTTTCGACGTCGACGAAGACGAGCGTGGCCCCAGACAGGAGCAGATCGGGCGAACCTGTGTCGGCAACGCCATTGGTCGCCGGGGATGGCGCGGAGCGGGTCATAACGTGCGCAGAGCGGTGATCACCCAATGGCCATCACGGTAGGCAAGCCGCATCTTGTTATAATATTGGACCCGGGTGATCCGGTCGATGAACGACACTTCGACCCATCCGGTGTCCGCCGACGTGCGGGATTCGCCGAGCACGATCTGATCCTCCAGCCAGAGACGGCGCAGGGTTCCGTCCCCGGTCAATGCCCCCAGCAAGATTGGGCCCATGGCAGACTGTGATGTGTCTGGACGTGTCGGCGCCAAGTCATCCCGGACGGTGTGCGCGGCCATCTCCAGGTCCAAGAGCGTTGACAGGCGGGTCGAGTCAGAGGTCCGGATGGCGTCGAACATGGCCTTGACCGAATCTTTGGGATCGCCGCGCCGGTCGGCGGCGCAGCCCGCGCACAGCGCGCACAGCGCCGTCAGCGCGAGGATGAAAATCTTGTGGCGTGAGGGAAT
The DNA here is from genome assembly GCA_016201285.1 of Acidobacteriota bacterium. GTDB lineage: Bacteria > Acidobacteriota > Terriglobia > Acidiferrales > UBA7541 > JACQDE01. The sequence goes on from JACQDE010000018.1 coordinate 12,575, forward strand.
CTGCACATCAGGGACCTAAAAGCTGGTGCGCAGCGTGAACCGATGCGAGTCGCCGAGCTTGGAGTAGGCGCCGAAGGCATAATCGACCGTGATCCGGTCGTGAATGAACCCCAGTCCCAGGGTCAGACCCGCCAGCTTGTCGCGGTTGGAGCCGGTGTTGATTCTCCCGGCGAGCGTGTTGTACCCGGCACGCAATTGCAGCGGATGCAATCCGCTGAATTCGATGCCGAAGGCGCCGCCAAAGTCATCGTCGATCGGCTTGAGCAGATCGGCCGCGACCAGAAGGGGGGCGTCGTGCAGGTGGTGTGACAGACCCAGAGACGCCGCCAACGGCAACTCGTCTTTGTGGCCACCGACCAAGGTGTTGGTCTGTTCCCCAACGTTGCGCACGGCCAAGCCGGCGCGCGTGCGTCCGTCGGCGAAGGCATAGATCACACCAACATCGAGGGCTAAAGCCATCGACGATTGGTTATCGATCGACTCACTGATGAGCCGGCCCGCCGCTCCCCAATGGGCCTGCTGCCCCAGAGAACCGGCAAATCCCAACGAAAACGCCACGTCACTGGCGCTGAATCCGCCGGTGGAATTGCCCTCGACGTCGCGGCCGGCGAAGTTGCCATAATCCATATATTGCACGGCGACACCGAGACGGGACCGATCACCCACCGACAGGGTTCCGGCCAGGAAGCCGCTTTGGATGTCGGTCACCCAATTATTGTAGGTGGCCATCACCTGATGCGGTAAAGCCAAAGCCAGGGCGGCGGGATTGTAGAACGAACCGCCAAGCCCGTCGGCCAAACCCGTCTGCGCGCCCCCCATCCCTTCCGCGCGCGCGTCGGTGCCGATTTTCAGAAATGTGTATGCCGCTTCGCCGGCATCGATTGACCACGCGGGCATCGCGGCGAAGAGACCGCCGAGGACGCATAGCGAAGCCAGACCGACGCGCCCGATGCAGGATTTTCGTGACTGAACCATGCGGTCACCAACTCTTGATGGTGCGGTTGAGGAGATCCTCAGTGATTTTGGCAATCGCCCGCTCCTGTCCCTGATGTTCGTTTTCCGAGTCGGCCTTGTATGTGCCAAAACCGCGCAGCCGGTCGACCGTCCAGACAGCCTGTGACCCGGTCTTCCGGGTGAGATCGGCGCTCACCCAGATTTCTACAATATACTCACTGACGTGGTCGTTTTCATCAAAAGTATACGCCTTGCGCTTGTAGTCGACGATCCGGCCCGAGAGAACCGCCTCGGCGGCGGAGGCGTTGTCGATCTTGACCTGGTTGTCCTGCACGAACCCATTGATGATCCCGCGTGTGAGCGTTTCCGGCAGCCCGAACTCCGTCGTCTGATTCTCGAACAGGGGAACCGCGATGGAGGACACCAACGCCGTCTTGCCGCCAGAGAAGGAGTAGGGAGTGCATCCGCACAGGCAAGCGGCCGCCGCCGCCAGCGTGATGATTCTCATGACCGGACGACCCGCCCCTTCTTGATCACGGCGACGGCCAGATTCACGCCGTAATGGTAGGCCAGTTCACGGTGATCGCCAACAGCCCAGACGACCAAGTCGCACTGCCGTCCCGGGGCCAGAGCGCCGATCCGGTCGGCCCGGCCGATGGCGCAGGCGGCGTTCCAAGTGGCGGCCACCAACGCCTCGGCCGGCGACATTTTATACAACACACAGGCCTGATTCATCGCCAGGGGCATGGACTCAGTCATGTTGCTGCCGGGATTGCAATCGGTGGCCAACGCCACGGCCAGGCCCGACTCGATCATGCGACGCACGGGAGGGCGTCGCGGCAAATCCAGATAATAGGCCGTGCCGGGTAGCATGACGGCGATGGTTTCGGATTTGGCCATCGCTGCGATGCCCGACTCGGAGATATAAACCAGGTGATCGGCCGAAATCGCCCCCATGGCGGCCGCCAGTTCGGCACCGCCTTGATCCGAGAGCTCGTCGGCATGAAACTTCAAGCCGAAGCCCAGCTCCCGTGCCCGGGTCTGAATCTGCTGCGACTGGGATCGATTGAACACGCCGGCTTCGCAGAAAACATCATTGAATTCGGCCAGACCCGCCGCGGCAATTGCGGGCAGGATTTCCTCCATCACCAGGGTGACATACAGGTCAGGGTTCGAGCGGAATTCCGCGGGTACTTCATGCGCCGGCATGGCGGTCGGCACCCATTCGATGGCATGATGCTCGTTGATCGAACGGATCACGCGCAGCATACGAAGTTCATCGTCACGGTTGAGGCCATAGCCGCTTTTGGCTTCCGCTGTGGTGGTCCCGCCGGCAAGCATGCGGTCGGCCACCTGCCGGGCCAAGCGCTCCAGATCGGGGGTCGACGCGGAATGGGTGCGTGACACCGAATTGGCGATCCCTCCCCCCGCTTGGGCGATTTCCTGATAGGTCTTGCCCGCGGCCCGGAGAGCGAATTCGTCCGCCCGAGCCGCGGGAAATACCGGATGGGTGTGCGCATCGACCAAGCCGGGTGTGACGACACGGCCTGTGGCATCGATCTCGGTCGGATTGGAAGTCGGCTGTACATGCCGTGTTAACTCGTCTGTCCTTCCGACCCAGATGATGCGGCCGCCACGGGCGGCCAAGGCGCCATCGGAGATGATACCCAGGGACGAGAGGTCGGAACCACGCCAGGGTTTGCTGTCGGTCGGGGTGCTGGTGATGCAGACCAGCTCACGAGCGTGGATCAGGGTGAAATCGGCAGTGAGCATGGACGGGCCAAATCCTCGACCGAAATTCGATGCACGGCTGAGTTCAGCGCGGCCTGAGAATTATTGCGGCTCAAGCGGCGTTCGCAATGTCGCCCCCTGCCGGATCAGGAGCGCGGTCCGTTCGATCACGATCTCGGCCATCTGATCGGGAGTGAATCCAAAGAGGAGGATGGCCCAGTCGGTCGGTCGGATGTGTCCCTCGCCCCCGATGCGGACGTTCAAGTTCCACAGCGTGCCCGCCGGTGTGGATTCGACTGTGGTTTCCCTCAGGGTCCGTCGCGGATCGATCGGTTTGCGGTCGGAGCGGTCCGGGCGGGTCCAACGGACATCGGGACGATTGTGAAAATCCTGGACCATGGCCTGGGCCCGTTCACAGTCCAGCGGAATGACGGCGCGGAACGCGGCCTCGTTGATCGTGTCGGTCAGGGCCGGCATCCCCGCGGGCATCCCGCGCGCATCAACCAGCGATAGGCCCTCGGGAAGCGCCGCCGACAACCGCTCTGCATAGTCTGGCTGATAGTCGGAATCCAGAACCAAGTCGACATATTCGGCTTCCGAGATCAAGCCGAAGGATAGCGGCGGACCGAACGAGAGTTTCAACCGTGGGTGGAATCCCTCGGAGTATTCCGCCGGGAGTCCCGCCCGGCGCACGGCCCGTTCGATGGCGCGCACGGCATCCAGATGGGAATAGAGGCGCCACGACAGACCTTTGCCCCAGCGGATTCGCATGCGGGTGAGCGAGGGCGGCCCGAGCCGCCGGGCGAACGCCGGTCGGCGTCGGCGACGTCCGAAGAGATCCTCGGATGGGGCGCTCAAAGAGATGGCGCCCGATGATGGCGACGGTGCGGGGACCTTGGGCTGTTGGGGAATTGGCAACGCAACCGGTGGCCGCCTTGCAAACTCCGTCCGCGGTGGTCCCTCCATTCCGGAGTCCTGACGAACCCAACTGAACCAATCGAACGCGGGGGCGTTCTCGTCGTTGGGATCGGACAATTCCAATCGGGTAAACCGGGGCCACAGATCGCGATCTGAGGCCGCCAGCCAGTTGCGCGCCATCACATCTTCAATGCGGAAGAGTCCCACAGCGGCGAATTTCGACAGATCATCTTTGAAGTGGCGAAACTCCCCGCCGAAAGAACGCACCTCATCCTCAGACGGTGCGGCCGGAGAATCCCGCCAGCGGTCGATGGGGGCCGGCTCATATTCCAGCCGGAGCGTGCGCTTGTCGGCGAATCCGTCGGCGGCCCTCTGCCATGCCTCCATGACTGACCTCGCCTTCGGGAGAATGGACGATAGTTGCGCGAAACTGTCGAAACGCAGGACCGCCGACAATCCATGCCAGCCGGCATTCAGAGCCACGCGGCCGATTTCCTGGAGGGATGTTGCATCGGTCGCGTCGTCGATCCACAGACGCAGGACCGGCTTGACCAGATGCGGCTTATACCCCGCCCAGTGATCGATAAAACACTCCGCCGACAATGGCGGGAGCTGCGCCCGCACCCGTTTCATATTGTGACGCCGCCCCAGTTCGGTCAGGGCAGCGGCGATCATCGCATCGTGCGAAAATCCCGTCCCGCAGAATCGCAGACCATCGATGCCGGTGGCGCGCAGCCCTGCCAAAGCATCCGAAACCAGTTCGTCGGTTCCCCGCGCGCGCAGAACCCCCTGCGGATCGACAGCGCCCAGATCGACATCGACGAAGTCCTCACCGATTTCGACGAACGGAATCCACCGCGACGTCGCTTCCCCCGGCGAGGGGATCAATGGGCCCGGATCGGACGGTGATTCCCAGAATCGACTCCAGCCCTTCTCATCGCGGGAATCGCAACAGGAGGGCGGCAATTCGCCCACGCCCGAGAGGACTGCAGCGATAGACTGGGGTAACCATGCGCCGGGCGCCGGGACAAGCCAATCGACGTGTCCGAGGAGGAACCGCGGCGCCCAAAGGCCGTCCACGACGACGCCGATCTTGGGTCTTCTCTCTTCACTCAGGCCAAGTCGGCGCAGGATGGCGGGGATGCGGGCGGCGCTGAATAGATCGGGGACCCAAAAGACTATGACGTCGGCCTTCCGCAGGTCAGACCGGGCATCAAGCGAAAATGGCGGCAAGCCGGCCTGCGACAGTCGCGCCCACAGATCTTGCGCATAATCCACGGCACGCACGCAACGAAGATCGTGGACCGAGGCCAACTGAAAGTACCCCCGCCGCCAGCCGGCATCGGCCATAGCGTCTTCATACCGGCCTGGATAGAACCAGACGACAGTGTGCCGCGCGTCTTTCGAGCCATTGACGATGGTTCCCGGCTCCGATCCGAGATATCGTCCCGGCTTGAGGACATGATAGAAGAATGACGGCGCGATCATGGCACTCAGCCGACGGCCGTAGGCGCACGAAGACACGAATATCGGCGCCACCGGATGGGCAACAACGACGTCACGATCCGGCGCGGCGGATATTCTCGTTTACGCGGGTACCGGGCAGTCCCACCGGACAACGCCGGGGCGCGGGATACGAAGGAACTCAGTCGTAGACCGACTTCTGGTTGCACTTGCAGACCACAACCATCCGGGTGCGAAACTTCCAAGCCCCAGAGGTTGCATCCTGTTCCGGCCGGACCAGTTTCACCGGCTGCGTCGCCCCCCCGCACACGGGGCAGATACTCCCGCCTCGTTCCTTCTTCACCTTGTCCGCAAATGTCTGCTTTTTGGCCATGGTATCTCTCCAGTTTGGATTTACAGTATAGCAGATTCCCGCGGGAACGGCAAGTGGGGGTTGGCAGCAGGTAGTGCATCAGCCCAAGGTCATGTCGTAGTGCCTCCGTACGGGCAAACACGAGGTTCGCCCCTACGCTTGTGACGTCGATGTCTTGTAGGGGCGAACCTTGTCTTCGCCCGGCTTTTTCAGCAGACCACAACGACTTGGCAATTCGGACCACGGATGATCAGGAAAAAGACTATCGCAGGAGGACCATCTTGCGCACGAAGCGGAAATCGGGAGAGGTCAGCCGGTAGAAGTAGATGCCGGAGGCCAAGGCCTGCCCGCCGTCATCCTGGCCGTCCCAGACGCTCCGATGTCGCCCGACCGGTTTGGGGCCTTCGTCCAGAAGCGCCACACGGCGTCCGGTCACGTCGAATATCTCCAACCGGACTGTCTCCGGACTCTTCAGCGAGTATTCGATCACGGTCGAGGGATTGAACGGGTTGGGATAGTTCTGGTCCAGAGCGAAATCAGATGGGATGGGAGCCGGCCCGTGTCCCTGCGTCAGCGCCTCTCGCAGCGCTTGCACACCGGCCTGGGAGCCGGAACAGCCCTCGAGTGCCGCCAGAAGCGATGAGAGGATCGTGTCCGGCCAAGCCCTGACTTCGGCAGCCCAAGCGGCAAACTGTAGTTTCGCCAGCGACGTGTCCCGCGAGAAAAACTCGGCAATCGGACAGATGTCGTTGGCATCAACGACCCCATTTCCGTCGCCGTCGGCATGCGTCGCTTCGCGCGGCGTCCACGCGTGGGCCGGTTGCATGGAGAAGTCAGTTGACGCCGGCGTACGCGGCCGGCCGTGCAGACCCCAGAAACGTCCCAAAGGCAGAATATCCGCCTCGTCGACCCTGCCGTCATGGTTGGCGTCGCCGGGGAACACACCCGGACCGGTCGTGAAGAGCAGCCGGTAATCGTCGACGGGCGACCCATCCTCGTTGCCGTCATGATTGCCGTCCAGACGGTTGCCGTTGGTGTCGATTACCAGAGCCCGCAACACCAGTTCAAGGGTGTCGTCGGGCCGAAACCAGGTCTCGGGCG
>JACQDE010000005.1 GCA_016201285.1 Acidobacteriota bacterium
GGGATGGTTCGCCAAGCTCACCATAAATCGTCAGCAACCTGTACTACCGTTGGAGCAAAGACTTCCTGGAGGCGGGCAAGAAGCGCTTGCAGGGGGACACGGCGCGGGGGAAGCGACGTCCAGCGAGGTCGTGACCCTGCGGGAGCTGGCTATCAACCGGAGTACCTTTTACGACTGGTACCGGCGGTATCGCGCCGGTGGCCCGGCGGCCTTGGTGGTCAAGTCCCCACAGCAACGGGGAGTTGAAACAGTACCTGGCCGACCGGGGGTTCACGCATACCCGGGGCAAGCCCCACCACCCAATGACCCAGGGGAAGATCGAACCCCACCACCGATCGCTGAAGAACGTCCTGTTGTTGGACAACTACTACCGCCCGGAGGATCTCCAAGCCCAGATCGCGGCGTTCGTTGAGTACTACAACCACCGGCGGTACCACGAGTCGCTGACCAATGTGACCCCGGCGGAGAATCGCGTACCCGAAGGTCATTGCCATCCGGCACAGTGTGTCTCAACTTGGAGCACCAAAGCGTCCGATTCGTTTGACGACGTACAGTCTCGCACGGCGTTCCTGCCAGCGAGACCGATTCCCCGTTCTATTCCCATCCGGATGCTCGATTCGGAGGGAAGCGCCTATGCCCAACGCCGATCACGGCACGTTCGTCTGCGCGGCTTGTCACACGGAAAAGTCGATCCATGAGGCCAAGCCTCTGGAGTTGATCAACCACCCGATCGACGACTTGATCTTGGCCGCAGTCCCGGGAATCGGGGCGCGCGATTTGATCTGTCTGTCTTGCCGGAGTCGATACCGCACGGAGTACGTTGAGACCATCCTCCGTACGGAACGGGGAGAGATATCGACGCTTGAGACGGATGTGCTGCGGAGCCTGAAAGACCAACAGCTTGTGTCCACGAACATCAATCCCCAATTCGACAGCCAGCTGACGTTTGGGGCGCGGCTCGCCGACAAAGTCGCTGAGTTCGGTGGCAGCTGGCGGTTCATCATCCTGTTCGGCAGCGTCATGGCGCTGTGGATTGCCGCGAACGCGATCGTGCTCGCGCGCCGGCCATTTGATCCCTATCCCTTCATTCTCTTGAATTTGGTTCTCTCGTGTCTGGCGGCAATTCAAGCACCCGTCATCATGATGAGCCAGAACCGGCAGCAGGCGAAGGATCGTTTGCAAGCGGAGCACGACTATCAGGTGAACCTTAAGGCGGAGCTGGAAATTCAGCACCTGAACGTCAAGCTCGACCAATTGTTGACGCACCAGTGGCAACGCCTGCTCGAGATTCAACGAATCCAAATGGAGCTTGTCGAAGACGTCGCCCAACGGACCGTGCCCCGAGCCGGTCAAGATCACCCGACTGACGCTGATGATCCACGAAAACGGATGTAGCACGCGTGGTAGCATTGAACACATCTTGAAACATTGGTAGCGGGCGCCGGTCCGCTGTAGTCCGAATCATTCAACATGGGGAGGTGCACATGACAAAATCAGCCTTCGTCTCGGCTGCCCTGGCCGCGTTTCTCTTGGCCTGCTCCGGGCAGCCACGTGTCCCCGCTGCGGAGCCCGGCCCCGCTTTGCTCGCCGGCTACGTGCGGGCGTGGAATCAACACGATTTCGCCGCGCTTGACACCCTGCTGACACCGGATGCCGTCCATGACGACATCGCCCAGGGCTTCCATGGTCAAGGGCCAGGTCAGATCAAAGACTTCATGCGAGAGCTCATCAAGCTCGAGCCGGATTTCAACTGGCGCCTCACGACCGTCGTCGCGGCGGGCTCGCCGCTCGCCGCGGAATGGACCTGGACGGCCACCTATACCGGCCCCAGTCCGGGCGGTCCGGTTGTCGGCCGACGCATCTCGGGGCAGGGTGCATCCATCGTGGTGATTGAGAACGGAAGGATCAAGCGGTTTGCCGACTACTACGACGTCGCGAGCTTCTTTCCTCCGATGCCGGCGACCTCAACGGGTAAGTAGAACAGCCGCCCGGATGACGAGCCGCCGCCACCTAACCCGCGTTTGCAACTGACGGGGCCGCGCTGCCCTGGCGCATCCGCCTCGGCTTCCCCGTTGAGGCGGCGTTGTTATTGGCCATCCAGAAATTGACGATGAGTCCTCATGCAATGCCGGTGCGCCACCGGTGTTCAAGTTCGATCCGATACTACCGATGAACTCCTATTAGGGAGCCGCGCCCTGCTTCTCGCGGCTTCCGGGGGGAGCACATGAAAACCATCCAGATACTGGGCGCGCTCGGGCTCGTCGCGGCCGCTGTTGGCTTGTCCTGCTCCGGCGGCAAGCAGTCGACTGATCCGACACCTGAAGTGGTCTCGATGCAAGGGTCGGTGACCTTGCCGTCTGAATCGGCTTTATCCTCCTCAGACCTCTCGATCGGCTTCGGTGTGCATGATTCGACAGTGGACGAGTTCGGGGACTTTTCGATTGACGGCAACGGGCATGTACCCGGGCTGGCGGTGGCCTCACTGTCTTCCGGCTCACCGGCGCTCATGGCGATTGTCCCCGACCCAACCGAGGGCGGATTTGTCACAGTCAACGCGCACACCACCGCCGTTGCCCTGGTCTTTCTACATCCCTTCATCTGCACCAACAACCCGGAGTTCATCGACGGCGTCCTCGCCGACATCGAGAGTCTTCCCCAACTCGCACCTCTGGAGGCGGCGGTCGAATCCACGCTGACCGGTCCGACGCTGGCGCTGGATGTGGAGAATAGCGCGATCGCCCAGGCACTTGAAGCTGCGGTCACGGCTTACGTCAACAATTTCACATCGAATCCCGCGCCGGGAAGAGCGGGACTCTCACCCCTGGGAGAACAAGTCGATGGAATCGAGATCAACCCGAATTACCAGGTCGGTGGATTGCTGTTACGCTGGAAGGGTGGAAGTGATTTTGAGCTGACCAATTTTCTGGGCCGCTGGGCCTACTGCACGACACCCGAAGACTCGTTCTTCGTTTTCCCCAACGGCGATTTCCTCGACATCCTCAAAGGCTCGCGGCCGTGGGCGCCGCAAACACGCGCCTTCCGCATGACCGTGCCACCCAATACGGCTCCCCAGGAAGTCCATGTCTACGGCTACGGCTTTGCCGGCACGAAGGGAAACCAGTGGGACAGCTTGACCCATTCGGAGCAAAACCTCGCTCATGCCGGAGGGATTCCCACCGTGCTGATCGAGCTTTGTTCGCCCATGATCTCGATTGTCACCAACACGTCGGTGGCGCTGGGGCGTGAAGAGATCGCCAAGCGCATCGGTGCGACCGTGGTGGGTATGATATTGTCCCAAGGTACGCTCATGCAGCAACTCGGTTTGTACGCCAAAAACCACAATCCGTGGGGTCTGTCTTGGACACTCTCCAAATGGGTCATGAATGAACTGGTCAGCAACAGCCAGTTCCGCGTTGCCTTCATCTCGGCCACAGGGATGGCGCTGACGTCTGCATCTCTCGGCAGACTGGCCGCTTGGCTCTCGGTCCCGGCGAAAGTGGTCATGACGTTTAACTCTGTCTCTTCGACTCTCAAGACGGCGATGGGATTCACGGCCGCGGAGTTCAACACCGCCTTCGAGGTGTCACGGGATGTGTTGGAATCCGGCTCTGTCAGGGGGCAGGTCGCCGACTCGATCAGCGGATCACCGATCTCTGGCGCCCAGGTGCAGCTTCAAGGCGATGACAACAACCCGCTCAACCCCAGCCATCAAGTCACGACCGGAGCCGACGGAACGTACTACTTCTCCAACATCATCACCGGTCCAAAGACGATCACGGCCACCAAGGCCGGGTACGCGGCCAAGACAATCAACGTCACCATCGAGAAGGACCATGAGGTCACGGCACATATACCGTTGGCGCGTCAGTCGGGTGGGCTGTCGGGCAAGATTCTCAACGGCATCTTCGTTCACTACGGCATCCAGCCGGCCAATTTCAACAAAACCCTCGAACTCGAAATGCGCCCCGCCGCCGGGGACGCCTCACTCTACTCAAACATCTCAAACGGCACTTACACGTTAACCCTGGCCGCGGGGACATGGTGGCTGAAAGCCGCCTATGAAGACTACCGTTCCGACTCCATCCAAGTGACGATTCCGACATCCGGCTCCATCGCCGCACCCCGCGATCTGGTCCTTGAACCAATGCCGACGATGGGCGGCGAGATCTTCCTGGACATGAACAATGACGGGACAAACGACCAGACAATTCAAATCACGTTCCCCAATGTCGGACTGACGGCCCCGACAGCGTGGACGTGTGACGCCGGGTCACCGCAGTATTGCCTTGCGATGGGCGTGCGTGGATCGGCCCAGTCGGACTACGACGCGACCATCATCGGGCTCAAGGTGTCATCAATCACCGGCGCCGGGGCAGTCTCGGTCGGGCCATTTCATGAATGGCCCTGCAGTCCGCAGTCGGGACCTGCCATCGCCTTCATCTCAACCACCCGGCAGCACTGCACGGCTCCCGACGTGACCGCACCGATGAGCTTCGTCTTCGAGGGCGATCCTGATAAGCCCGGATGCGCTTGCGGAATCTCCAATCCTGGCACGGTCACTCTGACGGACTGGGGCACTCAGCTGGGGGATCTCGTCGCCGGCTGGATTACGGTCGATCTTCATGGTTGGACGGGCTGCTATTGCGATGCGTCAGACACGAATCACGACGGCATCAACGATCACTACGACGTTGCCTGTGCCCGTGCTCACGCGCAGATCGACTTCCGATTCCTCGTTGGAACCGACTACCTCGTACCTTGGGTGCCGACCTCGCCGCCGTACATACCCGCCGTCGGGGCGGACGCCCGGTCCCAGAAGTAACGTGGCATCAGAAGCCGATGCCGACGACTCGTGGTGAGCAAAGTCGAACCACGTCTCACGCCAGCCGAGTCAGACTTTTTTGAGCAGCCGGTTCTTCAGACTCAGCTCCGCCACCAGCTGCTTGAGCTGCTCGGTCTCCTGACGCAGGGTCACGACCTCGCTGGACGTCGCTTCCCCCGCGCCGTGTCCCCCTGCAAGCGCTTCTTGCCCGCCTCCAGGAAGTCTTTGCTCCAACGGTAGTACAGGTTGCTGACGATTTATGGTGAGCTTGGCGAACCATCCC
>JACQDE010000020.1 GCA_016201285.1 Acidobacteriota bacterium
AACAGGGAAGGAACTCAGCCGTGCGCAAGAATAAAACACGGATACCACCGGAACCAAAAGCCGCTCCGTGCAGACTCACGTTGACTCGCAATGGCACCCGCATCGAAAAAATCACCCGTTCTTCAGCACCCTGCTAGGGGTCGAACAGCAGGCGCAGAGGTAATTTTGCGTAAAAACGTAAATCGGAGTTGAGTGATGGAATCGAATTCCGAACCAAGCATCAAAAGCTACCGGGATCTCGTGGTCTGGCAAAAGGCGATGGACTTGGTTGTGGAGAGTTATCAATTGGCGAAGAAGCTGCCCCATGATGAATTGTACGGCTTGGTGAGCCAGATTCGGCGCGCCGCCGTTTCTGTACCTGCCAATATCGCCGAAGGGCACGGGAGGCGCCGGCTAGGGGATTACTTGCATCACCTGTCCATCGCCAGCGGATCTCTTACGGAACTCGAAACACATTTGCTCATCGCGGTTCGCCTGAAGTATTTGCAGGCAGACGAAATTAAGCGGGTTTGGGAAATGGCGACGGAAGTAGGGAAAATGTTGACGGGCCTGAGCGAAAAGTTAAATCTGTTGAAAACCTAGCACCTAGCGCCTAATTCCTAGTACCTATTTTTCACGCTTCAGAGGTGGCCCGAATCGGAATCGTGACGGAGCGAGTGGCCTCGCTTGATGCTAGCATGTGGCACCGACCGTCGAAGATCCCTCCCGCGTCGATCACAAGACAGGGCGAGTGAATTTCACCGGTCACCACGCCTTTGGCCTGAATCTCCACCCGGCCTTTGGCAAAAATTACGCCATCAAACCGGCCGCCTACCACGATGTGGTTCCCTTCAATCTGACCTTCCACCTTGGCGTTTTCGCCCAGGATGAGGCTCTGCCCCGAGACGATGTTACCCTTCACAGTCGCGTCAATGCGGAACGTGCCGGTGAGCTCGAGCGTGCCCTCCAGCTTGACACCCTTGTCCAGGAAACCGATCCACTCGCCCGACTCGCCCTGCTCACCCTTACCAAACCATTTGCCCGTCATTCAGCACCTCGCAGAAGCGGAGGGCTACTCTACTCAGTAGGCGAGAAAAGTCAAGCGAGAGTGAGGGCCGGCTTGAGACGGGTGTCCAGCACAACAAAGACACGAAAAACAGCGCATTATTACTACAATTGTAGCATTATTTCTTCATGATGCGGTCGTAGAGATCGGCGAGCTGCTGCTCGTTGTAATACTCGATGATGAGCTGGCCGGGGCGCTGCTTGCTGTGTGGCCGCAGCGTGACGCGTGTGCCCAGCTCGCGCTGAAGATCTTCCAGCGCAGCGCGGAGGTTGGGATCCCCTATGGATTTTTCTTCGGTAGCAGCCGTGCGCTGCTTGCGCGAAGCTAGGCGCTCAATCTGGCGGACCGTGAGGCCGCCACGTGCGGCGCGGTGCGCGAGGGCCAGACGTGCTTTGGTGTCGGGAATCGCAAGCAGTGCGCGCCCGTGGCCGGCAGTGATCTTGCCGTCCTCGATCATTTCCTGCACGGGCGCTTCGAGCTTGAGCAGGCGGACCGCGTTGGCAACGGTGGCGCGATCCTTACCGGTGCGCTCGGCAACGTCGTCCTGGGTGAGCTGAAAGTCGCGCATGAGGCGGTCAAATGCGCGCGCCTGTTCGATCGCGTTGAGGTCCTCGCGCTGGATGTTTTCGACGAGGGTGAGCTCGAGGGCGATTTCGTCGGTGACTTGGCGCAGTACGGCGGGGACGCGCTGGAGTCCGGCGCGCTGCGCGGCGCGCCAGCGGCGTTCGCCGGCGATGAGCTGGAAGCGAGTGCCGGTGGGGCGCAGGACGAGCGGCTGAATCACGCCGCTCGTGCGGATGGAGCGGGCGAGCTCTTCGAGCGCGTCTTCGCGGAAGCGCGTGCGGGGCTGGAAGGGACTCGGGTCGATGAGGTCAATGTCCACTTGCTGGGGCGCGCCGGGCGCGGCCGCAACGGGTGCGGGCCCAGGGGCCGGAGGCGGAGCGGGAAGAGGCTCAGGCTCCCGTATCAGCGCGCTCAAGCCCCTGCCCAGGGCGGGACGTGCTGCTGCGTGCTTGGTCATTGGCGATCACCTCGCGTGCGAGTTGAAGATAGGCTTCGGCGCCTTTACTACATTTGTCGTATATGAGAATAGGCTTTCCGTGGCTTGGGGCTTCAGCTAGGCGAACATTGCGCGGTATGACGGAACTGAATACTTGGGCGCCGAAAAAGCTGCGCAGGTCGGCAGCGACTTGGCGGGAAAGATTGGTGCGCTCGTCGTACATCGTCAGGAGGATTCCTTCGACAGAGAGCGCCGGGTTGAGGGTCCGGCGGACGCGCATAAGCGTATCCAGAAGCTCTGAGACGCCCTCCAATGCCAGGTATTCGCATTGGATGGGTACGAGAACGGACCCACTGGCAACAAGAGCGTTCAGTGTAAGCAGATCGAGGGTAGGGGGGCAGTCCAGGAGCACATAGCTGAAACCATCGGGGATATCCTCAATGACTTGCCGCAGCCGGAATTCGCGGCCTTCAAGGTTGACGAGTTCGACGGAAGCGCCGACCAAATTGCGGTCGGCGGGCAAGAGAAACAGGTTTTCGAGCTCTGTTTTCAGGATCAGACGTTCGGGGACTTCCCCGAGAATGAGCGCGTTATAGAGCGAGCGGCGGGCGGGATCCTTTGGCAGGCCAAGGCCAGCTGTTGTGTTGCTTTGGGGATCACAGTCAATGATGAGGGTTTTGTGGCCCCCAACGGCAAGAGAGGCACCGAGATTAATCGCAGTAGTGGTCTTGCCTACGCCACCCTTCTGGTTGGCGATGGCGATTACTTTGCCCAAGAAGATCCCCCAGTCGGGACAGAATTTAGCAAAGTTGGGTGTAGAGAAGCAACAAGATGTTTCAAGAGAAAGTGTCAGGCGGCACATATCAGCAGTCAGCGAAACGGCGTTCTAGTAATGTTTCACGTGGAACGTTGAAGGCAGAGGGCAGGGATAGGCACTAGGAATACGGGAAGACGCTGGCTACTGCATCGTTCCACGTGGAACGGCAAGTGGCAAGATTGCTAGCCGTGCAGTGTTTGAGCACCGAGCAGGACGCGGTTGGATGAGAGGGGGATGGGAACAGGTTGCTGCCAGGACCAGTCCCTTGCGGCGCGCAATGACGAAGCATCTTCATAACCGAGCCAGAGAACGATTCTTCCGTGTTCCTTCAACGTTGCGCGAGACCATGCGAGAAGCTGCTTGTCAGGCCGCACAGCTCTGCAGGTGATGAAGTCCGCGGCGGCTTCAAGATCGCGCAGTTCTTCGATCCGCTTCGATAGAATCTTGACGCTGGAAAGCGTGAGTGTACGGACAATTTCGGCAAGGAAGGCAGACTTTTTTGAGTTGGGCTCGATGAGTGTAACGTCGAGATCGGGGGAGATGAGCTTCAGGGCGAGACCTGGAAAGCCGGCGCCGGAGCCGACGTCGAAGAGGCGGCCGCGAGCGATGGGGACAACGTGGGCGGCGAACATGGATTCCCCGAAGTGCCGCTGGAGGATTTCTTTCGGGTCGGTGATGGATGTGAGGCTGATCTTCTGGTTCCAGCGGAGAAGGAGCTGGGTATAAAGGCGAATGGCGGCAGCAAGGGCGGGGGAGGGCTGGATGCCAAACGGGGCGAGGGCCTGGGCGATGAAAGCATCCGGCAGCGGTAAAGATTGTCTATTAGCTATAGTCTTGTAATTATGATTAGCTAAACATTTCCTGCCGCGAGTCATGCGTGTTCCTCCGGGTGCGGCGCCGGAGCAGGGGCGCGCAGCAGGCGCGGGGCAGCGAGGCCGGCGGCGAGGTCCACCACGAGATGGACGACGATGCAGGGGGCCAGGCTCCCGGTCCAGGCGCGGGCGGCGGCGAGGAGCAGGCCGACGACGAAAGTGGCGAACAAACCTCGGCGGCCCTGGTAGAGATGAGCGAGAGCGAACAGGAGCGACGAGCCGAAGATGGCTGCGGCGAGAGCGCCTCCGGAAGCGGCGTAGAGCACAGTGAAGACGAACCCGCGGTAGAGCAACTCCTCGCAGGCAGCGACGGTACAGGCGAGCGCGATGAAGGCGAGCGATTCGAGAAGATTTTGCGGCATGAGCTTGCGGGCGAGCTGGCCGAGGAAGCCCTGCTGTTCGGGCGGGAGGCGAGCGAGGCGGCGAAGTCCGTAGAACTGGTTGGCGAGCAAAGGCAGAAGAAGCGCAACCGTGGCGAAGGCGGCAAGGGCGAGATCGGGAAGAGCGATGCCGAGGCGGGCGGCGCTGATGGCGTGCGCGGTGGCGCGCCAGAGGACGACGGTAACGGCGAACCATTGAAAGACGATGGTGGAGGCGTATACGGCGAGGCGTTCGGCGGTGGTGAGAGCGGGCTGGCGGAGCAGCTCGCGGATGCGAACGAAACCGCGCCAGGGCACGAGCACGCCGAGCACGAAAAGGATGAGGGCGAAGTCCCACGGCATGGGCGCAAGCATAAAGGCGAAAATTGAAAATAGAAAATAGAAAAAAAGGAATGCGCCACGAGAGCGCGGAGAGAAGAAAGTTGCAGCGTGGCAGAGAGATCCCTCGTCCCGGCAAAATATGCCGGGCGTCAAGATGACGGCGACGAGAAGAATCGCGCGGCGCTGAGCAGTAGCCACCGGAAACTGATCACGGACAACTGACCACTACTTGGTGACAGGGGCGAGGCGCTGGATCTCGGCGCTATCGGGGAAGATGCGGAGGCCTTTGCGCAGGGTTTCGACGGCGGACTGGGGGCGCCCGGTGGCGCGGAAGACTTCAGCGAGGCCGACGTACGTGCCGGGGTCGGCGTCGGGGTGGAAGTGGACGACGAATGCGAAGTGAGGCTCGGCTTTGTCCCAGAGTTTTTTCTTGAGGTAGATTTCGCCGAGGTTGCGGTGGGCGGCGTAGCTGTAGGGCTCTTTTTCGAGGGCGGCGAAGAAAGCGCGCTCGGCGAGGTCGTTCTTGCCGCCCTGCATGAGGACTTCGCCGAGGCGGGAGAACTCGTCGGCGTCGGGCGCGGGGTCCAGCTTGAGCAGGCCGGCCTGCCATTCAGCGGCAACGTCCCAGTTTTCGCGGGCGCGATTGATGCGCATCATGCAGCGGAGCGCGGGAAGATATTTGGGATCGCGCGCGAGGATCTGCCGGCAGAGTAGTTCGGCGGTGTCGTACTGGCCCTGGCGGCGCGCGACGGTGGCGAGGCCGTCGGCGGCATCGAGGGATTTGAGGTCGAGGCGAAGCGCGGTGGTGAGGGCCTGCTTGGCTTCGTCCAGGCGGCTGCCGTTGAGGTGCCAGCGGCCGCGGAGCAGGGCCAGTTGGGCGGATTCCGCCGCGTTTTCGAGGTAGCCGATGAAGAAGTCGGCGTCCTCGTCGTCGAGGTTGACGAAGGTTTCTGCGGCGGCCTCGAGCGCAACGGTGGGATCGTCGAGGCGAAGGATGGAAGAGAGCGGAGCGGAGCGCTGCTTCCAGATGGCGTCGCGGTTCTGGTCCTCGAGGCCCTTGACGAGGAGGCCGCGGGGAGCGCGGTATTCAAGGCGGTTGCGGTCGTCGGTGTTGCGGATGCTGCCGGCGGCGAGTTTGCGCAGGTCGGCGTCGTCGAGGCGATGAAAGCCAACGATGCCTTCCGGACGGCGCAAGCCCATCACGTCGAAATCGGCGCGGAGCGCAGGGTGGGACCATTTTTCGCGGAGGCGGTCGAGCGTGAATGGCCCCGGATCGCGCTGGCCGACGAGGATGTAGTCCGGCGACTCGCCGCGCCAGAGCGTGACCTGTGGGAAGTGCGGCAGGAACGTGGCGAGGACCATGCGGAAATCCTCGGGGTAGAGCGAGTAGGCCTGCACCCACTGTACAAAAAGGCCGCCCGGACGGAGGCGAGAGCGCGCCTCGTGGTAGAACTCGTCGGTGTAGAGCGCGGCCACGCCGGCGATCCAGGGATTGGACGGCTCGGAGACAATGATGTCGTACTGCTCGCGGGTGGTGAGGAGGAAGTTGCGCGCGTCGTCGAGGACGATGTGCACGCGCGGATCGCGGAGGACGTTGCGGTTGAGCGGGTGGAGGTAGTCGGCAGCGCGGATGACGGCGGGCTCGATCTCCACGCAGGTGATACTTTCGATTTCCGGATGCCCGGCGAGGGCGGAGATGGTCATGCCGCTGCCGAAGCCGACGACGAGGACGCGCCGGGGCGCGGGGTGGAAAATGGCGCCGAGATGCCCGACGAGGAGCTGCGTGATGCGGTCTTTGTTCGAGGCGTCCACCTTGCCGTTGGTGCGAAGGGCGATGTAGTCCTCGGTGCGGGCGACGGAGATGGTGGCGTTCAAGCCGTCGGCGAGGAAGAGGGCGTCGGTGGTGGCGGCGATTTCGGGGATGGTGAGCTTTTCGCTATAGCGGTCGTAGTAGAGCATGGCGCCGAAGGTGGCGAGGGCGCGGTCGTAGAACGCTCCGGAAAAGGCGACGAAGATGACGGCGGCGACCATAACGACGTTGACGACGGACTTGACGATGGCCGCGGGCGCGCGGCGCGCGTGGAGATATGCGGCAAGAAGGAAATTGAGCGTGGCCAGGAGCGCGACGAGGCGGAAAGCTCCCACGACGGGCACCAGCCAGAAGCCGGCGAGCGTGGCGCCGAGGATGGCGCCGAGCGTGTTGGCGGCGTAGGCCCGGCCCACCGCGGCGGCGTAGTGGCCCGAGGATTCCGGGCGGCCGGCGATGAGCACCGTAACCACCGGAAAGTTGAAGCCGAACACAAGCGCCGCGGGAAGCAAGGCCAGCGCGCTGGTGGCAAACTGCGCGAGGATGATGCCGCCGAAGGAAGCCTGCGTCTTGCGGAGAATGAGCGGCACAAGCTCCGCGAACTGCTGGAAGCAGACGAGGAACAGTAGTGCGGCGAGCGCGGTGAGCGTCTGCGTGACGGCGAAGGTGGCGAGGGAAACTTCCTTGCGCCGGGAGAACCAGAACTCGAACAGCGCGCTGCCGAGAACGATTCCGGCGAGAAAAGTGCCGAGCATCAGCGTGAAGGCGTACGTGGAGCTGCCGAGGGTGGTGGCGAGCAGGCGCGTCCAGCAGACTTCGTAGGCGATGGCCGTGCCGCCGACGAGGGCGAAGCTGGCAAGCAGAAAAACAGGAATCGGCGCCGGGGAATCTGCGGCCGCCGAGGATGTGGGCACAGCGGTGGCTTCGGCAGTGTCGTCGGATGGCGCGGCCGGGGGAACAGCGCGGGCAAGAAGCAGGGCAATCGCGCCGGCAAGAAGATTCAGCGCCACCGCGAGCGCAACCGTCAGCCGCAAGCCGAGCGCCGGAAGAAACAGAAAGCCGGCGGCGAAGGTGCCGCCGACGGCGCCGAGCGTATTGACCCAGTAAAGGCGGCTGACGCGGCCGCCAAGCTCGGCGGAGCTGCGCGTGAGGCCGCTGACCAGGATCGGCAGCGTGCCGCCCATCAGAAACGTCGGCAACAGAAGCACAACGGCCGCCCCCACAAACCGCAGCGCGACGAGTGTGGGCATGAAGCCGGAAACCAGCGGGTACGCGGCGAGGTAGAGGTGACGCACGCCGGCAAGCCCGAGAAGCGAGAGCGCGCCGCTGGCGGCGATGATGAGCTCGATCCAGCCGTAGAGCGCGACGCGATCGGGGAAACGCTCGCTCCACCGGCCGAGAAACGCGCTGCCGAGCGCGAGGCCGCCCATGAAGACGGCGAGAATAGTGGAAATCGCGTACACCGTGTTGCCGAAAACAAGGCCGAGCGCCTTGCCCCACGCGACCTGGTAGATGAGTCCGGCGGCGCCTGAAAGAAAAAAGCAAAGAAGAATGCCGGCGAGAATCGGTCGAGGTATGGCGGAGTCGCGCACCGGAGCACGGATGGTAGTGCGCAAGGGCAAGCGGAGTCAACCGCGGCGCGGTTGACAGCTTTCCAGGGAGCGACTATCGTGGCGCCACCATGAAAATTCTCGTCATTGGCGGCGGCGGGCGCGAGCACGCGCTGGTGTGGAAGCTGCGGCAGAGCCCGCAGGTGGAGAAGCTGTGGTGCGCGCCGGGGAACGGCGGAATCTCCCAGGACGCCGAATGCGTGGCGGCCCCGCCCAGCGGGATGGGCGATGTGGCCGGGCTGGCGGCGCTGGCGGAACGCCTGCGGCCGGACCTCACCGTGGTGGGACCGGAGCTGCCGCTGGTGAACGGGATTGTGGATGAGTTCACGCGGCGGGGGATGAAGATCGTGGGGCCGTCGCAGGCGGCGGCGCAGCTCGAGGGAAGCAAAGTGTTCGCGAAGGATTTTCTCGTGCGGCACGGGATCCCGGCGGCGGCCACGTACGGGGTGCATGACTCGCCGGGGGCGGCGTATTCGGCGCTGTGCGCGGTGGACTGGCCGGTGGTGATCAAGGCCGACGGGCTGTGTGCGGGCAAGGGCGTGCTGGTGGCCCCGACGCCGGACGATGCCACCGCGTTCATCGAGCGGCTGATGGACAAGAAGGAATTTGGCGCGGCCGGCGAAAAGGTGTTGCTGGAAGAGGCGCTCGAGGGCGAGGAACTGTCCTACATCGTGCTGACGGACGGTGAGCACGTGATGCCCATGGCCCCGGCGCAGGACCACAAGCGCGTGTTCGACGGCGACCAGGGGCCGAACACGGGCGGCATGGGAGCGTACTCGATTGATGGCCTACTGCCCCAGGAACTTGAGGAGACCATCCGGCGCAGCATCGTGGAGCCGACGATTCAGGGGTTGGTGAGCGACGGAATGCCCTACCGGGGGTTTCTCTATTTCGGGTTGATGGTGACGCCGGACGGGCCGAAGGTACTCGAGTTCAACTGCCGGATGGGAGACCCGGAGGCGCAGGCAGTGGTGCTGCGGATGGACTTCGACCTCGCCGAAGCGCTAATGGCGGTGGCGGAGAAACGCCTGCACCAGGTGAAGGCGAAATGGAATCCGGCGGCGAGCGCGTGCGTGGTGATGGCGTCGGGCGGCTACCCTGGGGAATTCGTGGCGGGAAAGAAGATCGAGGGGCTGCCGTTGGACAAGGGCGACGCAGTAGTTTTTCATGCGGGGACAAAGAGAGAAAATGATATATACTACACTTGTAGTGGACGAGTATTGGCGGTGGGGGCGCCTGGTAGGGATTTGGCCGAGGCCCTGAAGCGGACCTACGAGGCTGTTAGTAGAATCCGCTTCGAAGATACACACTACCGGAAGGATATCGGGGCCAGGGCACTGAAGAAGGCCCTGGGCGGGGGAGCATAGAGGGTGGCCACGGTTCTACGGTTGTTCATCTGCCCTGAGCCGGGACGGCCGGCGCGCGAGGTGCCAGAGGCGCGGGCGGTGGAGAATTGGGGGCTGGAGGGCTGCGCGCACGCACGGCGGGGGAGCCAGCGACAGGTGCTGCTGATGGACACGGAAACCATCGAAGAAATGGAAATCCTGCCCGGACAGGTGAAAGAAAACGTACTAACGCAGGGATTGAACCTGCGGAGCCTGGAGCGGGGACAGCGGCTTCGCGCTGGCGAAGCGCTGCTGGAGGTGACGCTGCCCTGCTCGCCGTGCAGCCTGATGGAGAGTATTCGTCCGGGGCTGGAAGCGGAGATACGGGGCAAACGGGGAATGCTGTGCCGCGTCATTGAAGGCGGGGTGATCCGCGCCGGGGATTCGATGGAGATGGTGAAAGCGGCCACCGAGTTGGCGTAGGGTCACCGTGCGACCTTTCGGTCGCTCCTACGAGCGAGCGAAGCTGGGCGGAGGAGTGTGAGGCGCGTGCTCGGGTTCGTTGGTGCCATCCTGCTGACTTATGCCGGGATGCTGCTGCTTCTGCGCATTTTTGAACACCGGCTGATTTTCTTTCCAGACATACCGGGGCGGTTGAGCGGGGATTGGCAACCGCATGGGCTGCCGGTGGAAGACGTGTGGCTGCACACCAGCGACGCCGTCAAGCTGCACGCCTGGTGGATTGCGGCCCCCGGCGCGGAGTTCACCTTTGTGGCCTTCCACGGCAATGCGGCCAACATCGCCAACCGTGCGGACATCTACGACTTCCTGCGCAGCGTCCCGGCGAATGTGCTGGCGGTGGAGTACCGCGGCTACGGAAAGAGCGAAGGAAAGCCTGACGAAGCGGGCCTCTATCTGGACGCGCAGGCCGCGTACGAATACCTGGTAAAGGAGCGTCGCATTTCACGGGCGAAAATCATCCCCATCGGCCATTCGTTGGGTACTGCTGTCGCCACAGACCTCGCCAGCCACCGCACAGTTGCCGGCTTGGTCCTCGAGGCGCCTTTTGCTTCAGCGAAGGCCGTGGCGAGTCGGATCTATCCATTCCTACCGGGCCTTGGGCACATTTTGAAGTCGAAGTTCGAGACCGGTCGGAAGCTCCCGGATGTGAATGCGCCCGTTTTGATTGTTCATTGCACGAACGATCCTGTGCTGCCGGCTTCGTTGAGTGAAGAAGTTTTTCGGGCAGCGAGCGAACCGAAAAGCCTTCTGAGGATTGACGGCTACTGCCATGAAGAGGCTTCGTTGGTGGCTCCAGAAGCCTATCGCGCACGACTCAGACAATTCCTGCAAGAAATCGCGGCCAGTCAGATACCTAAATCGATCGACTTTTGAAGCTTGAAGAGCGCAGACCTTAGCGAAACTCACGTCCGCGGAAGCCCAAACGGCCCTTGGTTCCGGCCGATTTTCGCTTTTCGTGCTATTGCGGAGGTTTCTTCCTCAGGCTCGGCGCCCCCGGCTCGCGCGGTTTGACGTCCTCGGCTTTCTGTTGGAGCGCAGCGGGCGGCGCAAGGATCCACTCGAATCCGCGGGTTTCCTTGATGACGGCGACAATCTGCAGAGTATCGGGCTGGGCGATGGCGTCGAGTGACGCGCGCAGGAAAACGACGGCATCGTCGAGCAGGGCCTTGTTGGATTCGCCGCGGGCGAGTTTTTCGGAGGCGCGGGCGACCTGGACGTTTGAGGTGCGCAGGGGCGTGAGGCGCGCATCGCTCTGCTGGAAAAGATCGAGCAGGGCGGGGGCGGACTCCTCGGGCGGATAGCGGACTTCGACCAGGGTGCGCGGCTGGCCCTTCTCGGGCGGGTAGAGTTGCGTGTAGCTGGGGCGCAGGACGCGGCTGCGCCAGAAGTCGCCGCGCAAGGGTTCCTGCGCCAGCCGGTATTTCAGCAGCCACACTTCGGGGCCGTACTGCTCCTCGTAACCCACCACCAGCATTTCCACCAGTGATTCTTCCGGGGCGAGGTCCATCTTGCGCGTAAGCTGCGGAACTACGGTGCGCAGAGGCTCGAGCAGGGCGGTGCCGATGGGCTCGAGGTCGGAGGCCTGCTCCTGCTGAAGACGCGCGCCCCCGGTCAGCGGGGCGATGGCTCGAGGCAGCTCGAAATCCAGACGGAGCGGCGGGCGACCGGACGCGGGAAGCACCCACTCTACGGCGCCCAGCAGGATGGCAATGCGCTTGCCGGAAAGTTGAGCGACCAGCGGCGGGCGCGAGTCAGCCTCGATGTGGCTTTCGTTGGCGGCGATGGCGATGCCGTCTTTGGCGACGAAGATCACCACGCGGCCGGCGGCAAGATTGGCGACGACTTCCTGGCCGGCTTCCTGCGCGCAGAGCGCGCAGGGAAGAAAACAGAAAATGGAAAACAGAAAATAGGGAAGCCACACGCGCAAGCGGCGGCTCAATGCCTCTTTTCCATTTTCCATTTTCTCTTTTCGTTCTTGCTCTACGTGCATCAGCGTGAACCGGCGGCTGCCTGCCGCTAGGCCGTTTGATGCGCGGAGGCGCGGCGGGCGATCGCTTGCATGGCGGTGATGGCGACGACGTTGGCAATGTCGTCGGCGGAGCAGCCGCGGGAAAGGTCGTTGGCCGGGCGGTCGAGGCCCTGGAGGATGGGGCCGAGGGCAGTGGCGCCGGCGAGGCGCTCGACGAGCTTATAGGCGATGTTGCCGGAGTCGAGGTCGGGAAAGATGAGAACGTTGGCGCGGCCGGCGACGACGGAGCCAGGCGCCTTGCTCGAGCCGATGGCAGGGATGAGAGCGGCGTCGGCCTGAAGCTCGCCGTCGGCCGCCAGTTCGGGTGCGCGGGCGCGAAGGATGCGCAGGGCTTCGCGAACTTTGGCGACGCGAGGATGCTCGGCGGAGCCTTTCGTGGAGAAGGAAAGCAGGGCGACGCGAGGCTCGGCTTCGAGAAAGGCGCGGGCGCTCTCCGCGGTGGCGGCGGCGATCTCGGCAAGCTCGGCGGGAGCGGGGTCAGGGACGACGCCGCAATCGGCGAAAAGCAGCGCGCCCTGGTGGCCGAACTCGGCGCGGGGAAGGATCATCAGGAAAAAGCCGGACACGAGCTTGTACTGCGGCGCGAGGCCGATGCAATGGAGCGCGGCGCGGACGGTCTCCGCAGTGGTGTTGGCGGCGCCGCCCACGGAGCCGTCGGCGTGGCCCGCGGCGACCATGAGCGAAGCGAAGTAGAGCGGCTTGGCAGCGATCGAGCGGGCTTCGTCGAGAGTGATGCCGCGGGAACGACGGCGCTCGAAATAGAGCTGGGCGTAGCGGTCGAGATGCGGGCTCGAACCGGGGTCGAGGAGCGTGACGCCGGAAATCTTTGCGCCCGCTTGCGCCGCTGCGGACTGGATCACATTCGGCCGCCCCAGCAGCGTCAGTTTCGCGTAGCCTTCGGCGGCAACGCAGGCCGCGGCGGCGATCACCCGCGGCTCTTCCCCTTCCGGCAGGACGATGTGCTGCGGCACGGCGCGGGCGCGGGATTTCAGCATTTCCAGCAGGTTCATGGCTGCTTCAAATTACCACAAAACGCCGGACCCCAGATGAACACAGATATACACAGATGAGAGAAAACGAACGAAGGGGAAAACAAGATCACAGAGGCCTTCGAAAGGCAGAAAGAGCACGGAGAGGTGGAGACAGGAAAGGAACGAGATTGCCCTTGACAGAGGTGGCGGGAGAGGCGTAGCTATGGCGACCGAGATTACAGGGCGGGCAACTTCCTGAGTGTATAACCAGAACAGGAGGCAGAGCATGGCGGATGCGGGCACGCTGTTTCCGGCACCGGGCGCGCCGACACCAGAAAATGTTGCGCGCGCGGCGCAGGCGCAATGGGCAGCCACCGTGACGTCGGGGGCCAACTGGTTCTACTGGATTGCCGGACTCTCGCTGGTGAATTCGGCGCTGGCGTTCTTCGGCAGCGATCGGCGGTTCGTGATCGGGTTGGGAATCACCGAGGTGGTGGACTACGTTGCGAAAGAGGCCGGAGCCGCGGGCGGGATCATTCCGTTGGGGATGAATGTTCTGATCGTAGGGGTGTTTGTGCTGTTCGGGTTCCAGGCGGGCAAGCGCTCGAAGGCCGCGTTTCTGACCGGGATGATTGTCTATGGGCTGGACGGAGGGTTGCTATTGCTGGCCCAGGACTACCTCAGCGTGGCATTTCACGGGCTGGCGCTCTTTTACATTTTCAAGGGTTTTTCTGCGAGCAACCAGTTGCGGGCGGTGGAAAGCGCAAGCATTGCGGCCGGGCTGAGTCCGGGCCCGCTGAAGCCGGAGTAAGGCGTACCACACAGGAGTCGCGATGTTTGGAGAGATATACGCCACCGAGTCCGTACCGACACCCGTGTCGCCGGCGAACATCCCCGGGCTGGTGCACATGACAGCGGCGGAGCTGGACTACGAGATGGGGAAGGGCGGACGATTCGTGCACTTCCACTACTGCGTCTCGCTGCTGTACGTCACGCTGCTGCGCAGCTCAAAGGTCTATTTCATCCGAGCCGATGAGGGCACATTCGGGAAGAGCATCGGGTACACGCTGATTTCGCTGCTGGCCGGCTGGTGGGGATTTCCATGGGGACCCATCTGCACGGTGAAAGCGATTTGGACCAACGCGAGCGGCGGCGACCCGGCGGACCCGGCTACCGTCAGCGCCGTGCGCGCGTGCCTGCCCTGAGCGCCGCCGCCGCGCCGCGCGCGCCTGCTGGACGCCTGTAGCGCCGGGCTTCAGCCCGGCATCTTGTGGATTTGCGGGAACGGCGCAGGCTGCAATAGTTCTGTAGCGGCGAGCCTTAGTCCCCCACTCCAGCCGCACTTTCCGTTCTTCACCATTTCCAGTAAAATCACATCACACCAATTTTATTTCAGGGGGAAGGGAAACCATGGGACTCCGCAATCCAAGGGACATCTTTCACAACAAGCAGCGGCTGAGCGAAATCCTGGAGGCGCACGGGAAGTTTGTGCGCGGAGAGCAAGGCGGCGCGCGCGCGGAACTCGCGGGAGCCATGCTCGACCGCGCCGATCTGCGCGGCCTGAATCTGACGGCAGCCAATCTCCGCGGCGCTCGGCTCGAGGAGGCAGACCTGCGTGGAGCCATGCTGGCGCGGGCAGACTTGAGCGGAGCGCATCTGCGGAAGGCGCTGCTGATGAACTGCGACCTGACGGAAGTGAACGCCGAAGGAGCGGACCTGAGCGGGGCGAACGCGAGCGGCGCGGAAATGTTCCGAATCAATCTGAGCGGCGCCACGCTCGCGGGCGCGATTGTCCGCGGGTCGAACGTGCGGGGCGCGAATCTTCTGGGTACGGACCTGCGCAAAGCCGACCTGACGAACGCGATCCTGGCGGAAACAAATCTGGGCGATGCGCTGACCGACGGCGCGGATATGTCCACCAGCGTTGTGCGTGAAATCAAGAAAGCAGCCAGTGATGTGCGGAGCGCCTGATTTGACGCTAGGAATCTAGCGGAGACCTTGCCGTCTTTGGGGATGTTGGTTGTTATCCTGGGGCCCGCGTAGTTTCGGGACGAAGGTGTTCCGCATTGTTTTTCGTTGGAAAATCCGCTGGCAAGGGCTCGCCGTAGATGCGTTCGTACAGCCGCCGCCGCAGCTCATCCGGGCTGAGGCCTTTCGGCAGCGACGCCAGCACCATCCCCCGTGCCGCATCGAACATCAGCGCGCCCCGGATGAACCTTTCTTCCGGCGTCAGCTGCATCAACATGAACTGATAGAGTTCGTGTACTTCCGGCGAAGTATCCAGCGGCCTGTCATCCACGGAGGCACTCCTGCAACAATTCTTCCAAGCCCAGTCTCTTCGCCCAGTCTAGCACGTAAGTCTGGTTGTACTCCGTTGCCAGAAGGCTTTTGACATCTCGCAACTGCACCTCGGAATGCGACGCCCTTGCCCACCACAGCTTGGAAACGATCACATCTTCTTTACTGGCCACGTAGGTTTCGAAGTCGCCGATCCGCACCGCCTTGCGCCGATCGAATTCCGCCTGAGCATATGCAGAATCCGGTCGCACAAAACAGTCCACTTTGATCACGCTCTCTTGATGAATTAAACTGAATGATTTCCGGTTTCGCGCAGCGGTCAGCGCCGCTTCGGACGATACGTAATATTCGGCCCCAAAAACCTCCAAAAACCGCGGCACCTGCTCCGGTTTCAGTTCCAGGACAAAATCCACGTCCCGCGTCATGCGCGGCTGCGCGTAGTAGTTCAAGGCCATCGACCCCGTGAGCATGAAGGGAATCTGCAGCTTCAAAAGTTTCTGTGTCACATCCTGCACAATGTCCAGTTCGTTTTTCATGCCCGGCGCACCACAGCGCGAGTCTCATTATACGCACAACCGACAATCTCCCAGTGCCGCGACTTTCGGAGATAGATGAAATGAGTTCTAGCGGAGAGAGCGGAGCTATTTTCCGCTGGTGTCGTGCGGCGCGTCATTGCCGGGCGCATCGGCAGCGGCGGCGCGGGCGGACGTACGGCGGCGGGTTTCGATGCCCAGGCGCTTGATCTTTTGGTTGAGGGTCGAGAGCGGGATCTGGAAGCGCTCCGAAGCTTCGGTCTGGTTCCAGTTGGTCTGTTCGAGCATGTCGAGAATGATGCGCCGCTCGACTTCCTCCATAATTTGAAACAGCGACGGGGCGGAGCTATCGGCGCCGGTGCGCGCGCCGGGCTCGCCGGGCAGCAGGGGCATCATTTCCGACAACTGCAAGCGCACACCTTTCACAATTTCCTTGGAGCGGACGGAATCCGGCAGGAGATCCATGTCCACGGCGTCGCCGGTGGAAAGGACGACGGCGCGCTCGACGACGTTCTCGAGCTCGCGGACGTTGCCGGGCCAGTCGTAGTCCATCAGGAGTTTCATGGCGGCGGGCGTACAGCGGCGGGAAATCTTGCCGTTCTCCTCGCAATAGCGGCGCATGAAGTGGTCGATCAACAGGGGAATGTCTTCCTTGCGCTCGCGAAGAGGCGGAAGGCGGAGAGAGATGACGTTCAAGCGGTGGTAAAGGTCCTCGCGGAAGCGGCCTTCCTTGACCAGGGTGAGCAAGTCGGAGTTGGAGGCGGCGAGAATGCGGACGTCCACCTTAATCGTGTCCGTGCCGCCGAGGCGCATGAACTCGCGCTCCTGGATGACGCGGAGAAGCTTGGCCTGGGTTTCCGGGCCGATGGTGCTGATCTCGTCGAAGAAGATGGTGCCGGTGTCGGCGACTTCGAAGAGCCCTTTCTTCGAAGCGACCGCGGAGGTGAAAGCGCCCTTCACGTGGCCGAAGAGCTGGGATTCGAGCAGGTCCACGGGGATGGAGCCGCTATTCACAGGCACGAAGGGCTTGTCGGCGCGCGTGGAAGCGGAGTGGATGGCCTTGGCGATGAGTTCCTTGCCGGTGCCGCTTTCGCCCTGGATGAGGACGGTAGAGCGGGAGGGCGCGACTTGAGCGACGAGGTCGAAGAGAGAGAGCATTTTCTCGCTCTTGCCGATGATGTTGGGGAAGTTGTAGCGCTGCTTGAGGGCGCGCTTGAGTTGGAGGTTTTCGTCGCGGAGCCGGCGATCCTCGACGGCCTGCGCGACTTGGGCGAGAAGCTCGTCGTTGGACCAGGGCTTGGTGATGTAGTCCTTGGCGCCGGTCTTGAAGGCGGCGCGAGCCATGTCAATGGAGCCGTAGGCGGTGATGAGAATGACGGAGAGATCAGGATCGCGGGTGTGAATCTCCTTGAGCATGTCGAGGCCGTTGCGATCGGGGAGACTGACGTCGAGGAGGAGCAGGTCGTAGGGGCGGTCCTCGAGAGCGGAGAGGCCGGCGTTGCCGGTCCCGGCCGCGGCCACCTCGTAGCCCTCGGAGGAGAGGAGCAACTCGAGGCCTTCGCGGATTTCCAGTTCGTCGTCAACGACGAGGATCGATCCCTTAGACATTTGTTGCACCTAAATCCGCATAAGCTGCTTCATGCGTCGTCTTCACTGGCTTCATACGGCCCAAGGAACCGTTCGCCGTTGAAATGGATGAGGTGCGTAGGCGCCTCGGCAACCCAGACCTCCGTTTCCCATGAAATCTCGTTCAGGTACTTGACCATCGACGAGCGTTCCAGGAATGCCGTTACGAACACAAGCCCGGCCCTGCAACCCTTGAACAGGCGTTGCAGTTCGCCGCGACGCTTTGGATTAACGGGACCGTGACTCGTAACCGCTTCAATCAGCACGAGCCAGTTTTTAGGCTCGAGAAAAACAACGACGTCCGGCATTTTTCCGTGAACGTCCACCGTCACGCCGAGTGCCTGAAGCAAAGGCTCGTCAAAATACGCCCATTTATGGGCCGTATCACCAACGTAAACGAGCCTTCCGCCGGTGGCAAAAAGCTCGCAAAAATCCGCAATGATTCGTTCAATCAGGATGTTCTGACCACCCGGTGATAGTGTGATGATCTTGCCTTCTGCAACCTGAATTGGTATGCGCTTCATCTCCCGCTCTTGCGCGTACTTCCTTTTTAGCGTTTCCATGGACGCAAGATAGTTTTTCAAGCCTTTTTCCCATTTTGCCGTCCCAAATGTGCGCAACAATTTCAACAGACTCACCTCAATCTGATACACGGCATGGGGGCTGTTGGTCGGGCGGTCGGGCTTGTCAGGGTTGATGACGACGATCCCACCTTCAAGGAATTGGTGAATCGTCTGACGTCGCACCGTTTCCCGAGTGTTCGGCGCGTATTTTTTCCCGTAGTGCTCTTCAAAAAACTCCATCATCGGCGTAATGCCCATCAAGGGTGCCTCGGCGTCGGTCCAGTGGGTGTCGGGTTTGAGATCAAGCAAGGACAGTAGCGTCAGTGCAGACCGTTCATTCTGCTGCTCACGCGGCAACCCAAGGTCTTTGAGAATCGCAAGCGATTCGTCAATCCGCTTCTTCGCTTTCACAGGATCCGGCACGTTAGTAGGTTCGGGCAAGTTCAGGGCCTCCTCAACAAATGCGTCTAGTTCGGTTTGTTCCGGAAATGCCTCGCCGAGGCGAGAACCGAGTGCCTCCAACTGCGACCGCGTTGGGTATTTCAGATTCCGCAGGTCGGTCGCGTTCACCTGGGTGTGACCACTGAACTGTCGAAAGTACAGGTCAACCAAAGTTGAATTCAGAAATGCGGCAAGACCCCTTGCGAGCTTTCTTGGCAACCCGCCACCCCGACGATGAAAGTAATTCACATGGTTTTCAAAACCGATCCATTCCGCGTCCACGCGGTCGGGGTCGAACAGAGCGGCTACAATACGCCGGTTCTCCTCCTTCGCTGAAAACCTTTTGACAAGCACATACATGCCCTTGGGAACCAGCAGTTCTCCGGCGCCTGGAAGCCGAGCTAATGCCTCCGGCTTCTTCCCACCGGGCTTCGGCCAGACCACAAAACCATTCTCAAAGTTTCGAGGGTAAATCAACGGTACGGTCTCAGCGCCGGGGAATTCCCGCAAGAAGGCCGTTGCGCGGAAATCAACGACGCGGCCGGTCGAAACCTCAAGATCATGTTCCCTCAGGGTCCAAGACAACTGACCCAGCTTTTCGGCGACTGAAGCTCCAAGCTCGTCGGGCACAACATGAATGAAGCGTTCCGGGTCACCCGGCCGCACCAACTGCGCATACTTAATCTCGCGCACTGCGAAAAAGTCGTCATCGGGGCCGCTGCTAGAAGTGATCGTCACTTGCGCGTCTCTCGTGCCACTCTTGACTCCGTATAGAATGACGTTTTCCTGCAAGACCTCATCTTCTTTGAACGCAACTTCGCGCGAATCGAAAACGTGAATACGCCGAATCGCCAAGGAGTCCAAAAGCATTTTTCGGAACGGCTTAAAGTACGGACCATTACAAAAACTGCGAGGCGTGATCGCGACGAGCTCGCCATCGGATTCAAGCAGCATCACTACGATGGACAGGAAAGCAGCGTACAGATTGGACGTTTCAATGCCGATTTCTCGCAATCTTAGTCGTGTTTCTGAATCGCTGTTAATCTTTCTGTATGGCGGGTTCAGGATGGCACACTGGTAACGCTCAACTGGAGCGAACATCTCTTGGCGCAACTGTCGTACAGCATCGTCAACAAAATCCCCCTCAATAGCCCGCCACTCAAATCCAATTCCTGCTGTCTCGCAACTCTTGCGGCATTGATCCAGAGTCGTCTTTAGGTACTCGATGAGTGTTGGATCTACCTCATAGGCTGTGGCATGGATCGATTTTGGCTTCTCCTCTCGTCCGCAGACCTCGCTTACGAATGCTGCGGTGAGCGAACCTACCCCTGCCCCGGCATCGAGTAGCCTAATGGTCTCCGCTTTGGCCGCAAACATAGACGCCATCAACCGCGCCGTGGCAGCCGGTGTCATAAACTGACCCAGCTCCGAGCGGCGCTCAGGGTCAAGCTTTCGGTTCGCGTCAAGGCGAAAGAAATCTACGCTCTCTGTCAGCACAGCAGTTCCTTACAAAAACACTCGGTATGTGACGACTGGGACTTCCAAGCATTAGACATGAACCGCTTTCCGAGCAACGGGGAACTCGAGACGAAAGGACGTGCCCTTGCCAGCGGTGGAGCGCACATCAATCTTGCCGGCGTGCTCCTTGATGATGCCGTAGCTGACGGAGAGGCCGAGGCCGGTGCCGCGGCCGGAAGACTTGGTGGTGAAGAACGGGTCAAAGATGCGGTTCACGAGCTCCGGGGTGATGCCCACGCCGGTGTCCGTGATTTCGACTTCGACCGCGCCGTTATTGGCGCCGGTGCGGACCTCGAGCATGCCGCCATTGGGCATGGCGTCGCGGGCGTTCAGGAACAGGTTGAGGAAAACCTGCTGCAGCCGGTTGGCGGAGCCCAGAACCGGCGGCAAGGGCTGCACAAGCGTCTTGATGATGGAGATGCGCGCGGTGCGGAGCGGATGAGAGACGAGTGAGAGAGTCTCCTCGACGACGTCGTTCAGGTCCACCTCGGAAAACTCGGCGCCGCCGGTGCGCGAGAAATTGAGCAGGTTGTTGACGATCTCGCTGGCGCGGAAGGTCTGCTTGACGATTTTGTCCACCAGCTTGTGGCGCGGGTCGTCGGGCGGCAACTGGCGGGCGAGCATCTGGCTGTAATTGGAGATGACGGCGAGGGGCGTATTGACCTCGTGGGCGACGCCGGCGGCAAGCAGGCCGAGCGAGGTGAGCTTCTCGCTTTGCATCATCTGCTCTTCCCTGGTGACGCGCTGGGTGATGTCGTCCATGAGGATGAGGCGGCCGAGGCGCTCGCCGGTCTTGCCGATGAGCGGGGCGATGGAGACATTGACGACGAGCTGGCGGTTGGCGCGGGTGCGCAGGGGGAACTTGTAGATCCCGGAGACGTGCTCGTCGGCGGCGCGGGTGGCGATTTCGGCGCAAAGGTCGAGCGGAAGAACCGCGTCGAGCTTGCGGCCGACGGCGTCAGCGCGAGCGGCGCCGATGAGCTGCTCGAGATGCGAGTTCCAGGAATCAATCGAGCCTTCAAGGTCCACGGCGAGGACGCCGACGCTCAAGGATTCAACGATGTTTTCGCTGAAATCCTTGAGGCGCTCGATCTGGACGGCCTTTTGCTCGAGAGAGTGATAAAGGCGGGAGTTATCAATGGCGATGGCGACGTAGTCGGCCATGGTGAGGAGAAGCTCGACGTCCTCGCTGGAGAGGAAGTCGCCGTCCACGGTTTTGCCGACGCCGAGGAAGGCGACCGTGCGGTCTTGAATACGGCAGGGGATGAAATAGTTGAGGTCGAGCTGCTCGACGGTAGCGCACTGCGATTCGCTGAGCGTCTCGCGGAGGCGGGCGAGGCGCGCGGATTCGACGAAGAGATAGCCGTAAGCGAGTGCGGGATTCGACGGCGAAAGGAAACCGAGATCGGGCGGGACGCCGTAGCGCACGCCCATGGAGCGGGCGAGATAGAACGAAGGCGGCTGCGCGCCGTTCTCGAGAAAAACGGCGATGCGGTCCACGAGGAAAGTCTGGGAGATGCGGTCGAGGACCGAGCCGAGCATGGGCTCGAGGCGAACCTCATTGGTCAGCGTGCGCCCGAACTCGATCAGGGTGCGGCGATAGTCGAAGCGATCGCGATAGAAAAAGCGATCCAGCCGCGCCTGGATCCAATCGCGGATGGGCTGGAAAAGCAGCGCGGCGATGACGATGGGAATGACGCTCCCGACCGGGCCGGTGGGCCAGGCAGCGTGGAAGAGCTGGCCGATCAAGGTCACGATGGCGAAGTAGATGGCCACCACGCCGGCGGTGGCCACGGTGTAAGCGACGCCGCGCTTGAAGATGATGTCCACGTCCATCAGGCGGTAGCGAATGATGGCGTAGCCGAAACAGAGCGGGATGAGAGCGAGCGAAAGGGCCGAGAATTTCATCCACCAGCGGGGCAGGATGCCCAGGGAGAAGGGCAGGATATAGAGCAACAGGAAGGGAAGCGTTCCGGCCAGAGTGCCGCCGGTGACCCACTTTAACTGCTGGCGGAGCACGCCGCTGGGGGCGCGGCGGTAGCTGCGGAGGAAAACCAGCGCGGCGAGGAGAAAGTAGGCGCCCAGGTAAAGGTGCTCCATCTGGTCGAGGAGGATGCGGGCGCCGAGCGAGGGCACGAAACTGAGGGCCTGGGTGGCGACGCCGATGTGGAGGAGCAGGATGGCGGCGGGCACGGCGTACACGGCGAGCAGCTTGAACGAATCGGAGTAGCGCGCAGCACGGCGCTCGGGAAAGACGAGCGCAAAGTGGACCAGCACGGCGGGCTGGAGCAGCAGCGCGGCGACGTTGGCCCAGTACACGGTCCAGTCAAACGGATTCAGCTTGCCGCTGTAGTGGAAGGAATACAGGATGAACGAGGCCAGGCAGAAGACGTAAAAGTGAATAGCGCGGGGCGCGTTCCAGCGGCTGACGAAAATGAACAGTCCGATGAAGAGATAAAGGAGACCCACGACGCGGAGGTAGTTCTCGATGGAGGTGGGCTTCTCCGCGGGGATGGTGACGACGCTGGTGTCGAACTCCGAGCCGGCGCGGCTGATGGAGTAGGTGAGCTTAGCCCAGGGGCCGGCCTTCCACAGTTCCTGGGTGACCTGAACGGCGCGCTGGATGTCGCGGCCACGCGCGGGACCCTTGATGACGCGGACGATGTCGCCGGGCTTGATGCCGGCGGTGTCCGCGGGAGAGCCCGTGGCCACGAGAAAGGCGCGAACGCCGGAAGAGGAATCTTCCCAGGAAACGCCGTCTTCCGGGGTGACGAAAGTGGAGCGCTGGTGGAAGTTGAGGATGCCGAAGATGAACGCCGCCAGCGTGAGCATTGCCAGCGAAACCTGACCAAGCCGCAGACGCAGACTGCTATTCATCGAGGCCAACCCACCCCAAGGCAACCTACCCTAAAAGTGCAGCACGTTCCATTCCACAGGATATGAGATTCCGTTTGTCGTAACTTGTTCACACCGAAGAGATTATCGGAGTGTTTCCAGTGGGGAGGGAATTCTATCTTATTTTCTGAATTCATGTTACCGAATTCCGTAAGCTGCTGAAACCTCTAGAACTGGAAGCTGAGTCCGCCCCTGAACGACCGGAAAGAAGGAACGAGCAGAATCTGACCTTCAGGCATGTTCACCGGAACGTAACCCTGAGCGAGGAGATTACGGAAGTCGGCCAGAGCTTCGACCCTGCCCGGAAAGAAGAAATTCGGCAGGGGCTGACGAACGCGAACGTTCAGATTCGGGTCCATCTGATAAAGGGCCTCACCAAAGGGATCCTGCCGAGAGACCGCCGAAGCGTTCATCCACTTGTAGCTGGCAGTGAAATAGGTGCCGGCCCGAGGCACGCGGCCGGAAACACGGGCGGCAAAGCTGTGTCGCTGGCGCGTGGCGAGCGAGCTGCGCAGGTCCACAGCGGGGAGCGAGTCGGGTGTGAGGGCGCCAGCCCAGGCGTAGATGAAGCCAGCTTCCCAATCGCCGGAAAACTTCTGGCGGAAGGCGAGGCGTGAGCCCCAGGCGTAGGATTCGCCGCCGTCGTACGCGAAGGAGTGGGAGAAGAAATCCTGGAAGAAATCGGGGCTGGCGGCGGCGCCGCGGCCGAAGACGGCGGTGTGGCGCGAACGGTCGCGGAAGACGGAGGCGACGAGCGTGGAGTTGGGGCCGAGCTGATGCTCGAGCGCCAGCTCGTCATGCCAGCCGCTCTCGATCGCCGGGCGGCCGTTGCGGAGGAAGACGGCCGGGAAGGCATCGAGCGCGAGCAAGGCGTTTTCCAGGGCGCCGGTGGGCGCGTCGAGCGAGGAAAACGGCCGGGGCGCGACGGTGAGCGAAAGCTGCCAGGCCGGAGCGAGCCGCACGTCGAGTTCACCGCGCGGGCGGAGCGACGATGTGGAGCGGCCAAGACCCACAAGCAAATATTCGGCGCCGTAGCGGAACAGGATGCGGCCGCCAAGCGTGAGCTGGCCGGAATGGTCCATACGGGCGCCGCGGAAGACAGGCCCGGAATCGCCCAACTGGGCGCGGCGGAGAACCAGGGTGGTCTGCGGCCCGCGACCCAGCTCGCCGGAAGGCAGCCAAATGGTGGCGAGGCCGGCGGAAGTCGAGCGCTCGTAGCTGGCGTCACCGGCGAAGACGAGGCGCTGAACGCGGCCGATGCGCTGCTCGTAGGCGAAGGCAGTGGAAGGAGCATCCACGACGTTGGAGACGGAGCCGGGACGTCGCGCGCCGGAAGTAAGCTCGAGGCGGCCTCGGGCGCGTCGCTTGCGGTGCGACTCCGGCTGCGCCGTGCTGTCTTCGACGACCTCGCCATCGGCCCAGCGCAAGACGGGGCGCGTGGCGGAAGAACTGCGCAGCACCCAGGCCCAGTCGTCGGATTCCGACGACGGGCCGGACTGGCGGCGCAGGCGGTCGAGGGACGTGAAGACGGAATCGAGCTCGACGCGAAGGATGGTGGTCAGGTTGGACTCGATGCGGATGTGACGCTCGAGCGCGGGCAGGAAGCCGGCGAGAGTGACGCGGACGGAGTAGAAACCCGGACGAACGCGCTCGGAGGAAAACACACCACGATCATTGGTGAGGAGCTGAACCGGCGTGGCGGCGCGCGCATCCTCGGAAAGGAGCACCACCGTGGCGCCCATCTGCGGGACACCGGCGGGGTCCACCACGAGGCCGGAGAGCTTGCCGAAGGACGTATCCGCCAGCAGCGCAGTCCCGCAGAGCGGGACACACAGCAGGAACGCCCAAGCGATGGCCGGGAATCGCCGAAACATCACAGCGCTATGCCTCCCACGTTAATTCTTCGCCGCGGATTTCTCCGGAGCTTTCTCCGCGGGCTTGACGGTGAATTCGGCCGAAGGAGTAATCGTCTTCTTGCCGACCTGATCAGTGACCTGAATTTCGATTTTGTATTTGCCCGGGGCGAAATTGGCCAGGGACAAAGTCTTTTCGATGGTCAACTGCTCGCCGCCCTGGGCCAGTTGATCGGAGGTTTCCGCCTGCTTGGCGACTTCCGTGTTGTCCTTGCGGATGCGGTATTCGATGGCCGCTGCGGATTTGTGCGAAGCCTCGTCAATGCCGAGATTGTAGACCTGGAGATAGATGCCCATGCGGTCAGCCTGGGTGAACGTGGAATCCAGACGCGGGCGGACCTTGGAAGCGCCGATGACGAACTGGCCGAGGCCAATCTGGCGGGCGGGTACGCGCTCGATCTGGTCAGCGATGATGAGCGTGCTGGCGGCCAGTTGATTGTCCTCGTAGCGCGGCACGCGAAGGGCGGTGTTGATCACGCCGACGTTGCCGCTGTTGACGTCCTTGATGACCAGGTCGAGCTTGTAGAGGCCGGGACGCAGCGGCACGGCCTTCTGATAAACGGACATGCCCTTGAGCGAGGCCTGCAGGAGCGTCTCGGGGAAGTCGCGGTTGACGACGTCCTCGAAGGTCTGAATGATGCGGCCGGTGATGGTGGTGATGCGGCCGAAAATATTGAGCACGCCGGAGTGCACGCCCTCGGTGGCCTTGAAGGACATTTCCTTGTTGGGGATCTGAATGGTAATGGGCACTAGGACGGTGTCGCCGGTGACGCGGAGATAATCGAAGCGGTAGTCAAAGTGAATCTGGTTGCGAATGAGGCGGAAATTGACCACTTCCTCGAGGTCCTTGAACTTCACGGCTGGCGGGCGCTGGATCTTGGCGAAGAGATCGAGGCGCTCAAACTGGTTCATGCGCGAAGTCTGACCGGCAAGGGTCTTCGGGAGGCGGGTGCCGTCGGCGCGGGTGAAGCGGTCGGTCTTCGAGGCCATGTTCATGGCTTCGAGATCGCTCAAGCCGGCGCCGGGAATCATCAGCAGCGCGTCCTTTTCCGAGGGGTCCATGGTGAGGCGATATTCGCCGCTGCCGGAGGGGTCCACGAATTCGAGGATGACGTCGTTGCCGATGCCTTCGAGATAGCGGTAGCGCCACTTTTCAAAGGCGTAGGTGGAGGTGCTGCCGCCGCCTTCTTCGGAGGGGCGCTGGTAGGAGCCGCCGGTGGGATGCGATTCAACTTCGTCGGCGGGGCCCCACATGATGTAGATGCGGCCGCGGTCGGTCTTCCAGCCGGGGATGCCGGAGGCGAAACGCTCGTTGGCGTAGGCGATGCGGCGATAGTGCTCTTCCTTGAATTCGTTCTCGACGGTGTCCGGGCTGGGGTCGCGGCGGAGCCAGAACTGCTCGATGAATTGCTCGCGCTCCTCGTTGGTATTCAGGCGGAGGAAGGCGAAGCGCTCCTCGTCCATGATGATGTAGCCCACCTCTTCCTTGAGCCACTTGCGGTACGGCGTGTCGAGCTCCTTTTCGCGCGCGCGGTCAGATTTCTTCTTGTCCTGTTTGCCCGGCTCTTTGGCCGGTTCCTGGGCGAAAGCGGGCGCGGGCAAGGCTAGGCCGGCCGTAAGAAATGCAAGAATAGCCACACGAATAGTGCGCTTCATTTCCATACCTCGATCTCTTCCTGAATTCAGGATTGTAGCCCCCTCCGAAGAGGATGGTCAACCTGCAAATCGAAAATCCCCCGGTCGCTAACCTCTTTAGAACGCCGGAAGTTGCGCGGGGTTGCCTGTGATTCTGCCCGTAGGGGCGGACCGGAGTTTACCCTGAGCGCAGCCGAAGGGTGTCCGCCCGTCTGCAGCACCGGGCCTGCATGTCCGCTCTCTTTTCAAACCTCGAATATCGAATGTCGAACTTCGTCACGTTACGGCGTCGGCTTTCGCAACCGCGTGCGCGCCTGCCGCACTTTGGGCATGTAGGGACTCCGCGGATCAAGGCGCTCGAATTCGTCGAGTTCCGCCGCGGCGAGATCCACTTGGCCGGCGCCCGAGTAGATGTCCGCCATGAGGAGATGGATCCGCGTGGGGACGCCGGCGGCGGCGTGGGCCTGCTTGCTGTATTCGAGAGCTTTCTCCCACTTCTGCTGCGTGGCCTGGGAGCGGGCCAGCTCGAAGGGCCACTGCCAGCCTTTGGGGTCGATCTCGAGCGCGCGGAGGAGCAGCTTTTCCGCTTCGTCGAAGCGCTTGCGGGTGATGAGAATGGTGGCCAGCGGATGATAGGGCGGCAAGAGTTTGGGCTCGAGCGCGAGGGCGCGGGCGAGAGATTTTTCGGCGTCGTCGAGAGATTGGAGCTGGAGGTAGGCGAGGCCGAGAACGTAATGGGCGTCGTAAAACTCGGGCGCGAGCTCGAGGGCGTGCTGGAAAAACGGAATGCTGCCGCGCGCGTCTTTCTTCTGGTTGAGCAGTTCGACGCCCTTGGAGAATTCGTCCTTGGCGGCCTGCGGCGCAGCGAGCGATTTCGCGGAGACTAGCCCGCCGGGCGCGGCGCTGGTCTGGCGGGGGTTCTCCGGCTGCATCTGGATGCTGACGTTTTCGGAGAGTTGGCCGCGGCGGATGTCGAACGCAGCTTCGGCGGGGAGATAGCCTTCGCGCGTGGCGCGAATCGAGTAGGACTGGGGGATCAGTTGTGTAAACTCGGCGCGGCCGCCGCCGTCGGTAAAGGTCAATTGCAGGATGCCTTCGGGGAATTTGATCAGCTCGAGCTTCACGCGATCCAGGGGCAACCCATTTGCCGCGTCGGAGACACGCACTGAGGCGTTTGCTGTCTCTTGTATCTGTGCCCCCACCGGCAGCACGTAAATGAACGCAAACGCGAAAAGGCTGGCGGCAGTCACCGCGCGCTTTGCAGGGAGGCTCGTGAACAGAAACCGTTGCTTCACGCACGCACCTCCTGGCCCAGGCTGGGTCGTGGATTGCGCCAAGAATAACGCCCCTCAGTGCAGAAATCAACGGCCGGGCAATTCGGGTAGTGGGTCAGTTTGCGGTGTAGCGCAGCCACTCTTGGCTGCGCGGAGCAAAAGCAATTCAAAACAAAGAGCGCAGGCAAGAGTGCCTGCGCTACTCCTTGCGCAAACGCAAACTGCCCCACTACCGCAATTCGGGTACTGTCCTATTTGCTCCGCCTGGGGGGTCGGAGCTTCAGCTCCGACAATCCAAATCCAAACCATTACCTTCTTCCGCGCCGGCTCTAGCCCGCGCGGAACCAAAAAGATCACGCTCGTCACCAGGCGCGCAAAAAAACCGGGGAGCCCGCCGTGGCGGGCTCCCCGGGATGAGGTGATCCGATTGACGTGAAGTTTAGAAAATAAACTTCACAGCCAACTGGATGTTGCGGCGCCCGTCCTTCTGGGAGCGGACCACGCTCTGCCCAGAGACATCCGTTTCGCTGCCGAGTACATACGCGTTCGCGTGATTGAACATGTTGTAGAGCTCGCCGCGGAACTGGATGCTGTAACGCTCGGTAATCTTGGTTTTCTTGTAGATACCAAGATCGAGGCCCCAAGCGCCCGGACCGCGGAAGTAGTTGCGAGCGGTCATGTTAGCCGGGAACGGGCCGAACTCCGAGCTGCCGGTGATCGGGTTGAGGTAGCCGCCCAGGTTGAACTGGCCAGCCAGATTAATGTAGGTGAAGGTGCCGGGCGTGGACGGGTCCGCCGGCGGGTTTTTCGCGCCCTTCCGGGTGACTGCTGTGCCGCTGGCAAACATTCTCGGGCAGACCGAGAAGTAAGCATCGTTGCAGTCATACACGGTAAAGGGAAGGCCGGTGATGGCGGCGAAAATCGGAGCCACCGTCCAGCCGTGCAAGATGTAGTACGCCGGACCCTTCAGGCTCTTGGCAAAGGGGATGTCCCAGATGCCGGAGAACACGAAGCGGTGGCGGATGTCGAAGTCCGCGTTGCCGCGATCGAGCTTCGGATTGAAGGGATCGAGCAGGCCGAGGTTGAAGTTGTTTCCGGACTCGCTAAACGTGGAGCTGAGGTTGTCAATCGAGTGCGCCCACGTGTAGTTGGCCGTGAAGACCAGACCGGAGTTGTAAATGTTCTTGGAGGTGACGCGCACGTTCATGGCGTTGTGGGTCGAGAACGCCTTGTTACCCCGGCGGTTGATGTTGGTGTACTGCGTGTTGATCAACCGGGAGGTGCAGCTAAACGGGTTGCCGAGGGTGCAGGGATCGCCCAGATAGACGTTGCCGGCGCCCGGGCGGCTCGGGTTCTCGAGCGAATAGAGCTTCTCGCCCTTGGAACCCGAGTAGTCCACCTCAACAAAGAGGTTCTTTAGAACTTCGCGCTCCACGCTCAAGCTCCACAGGTGAGCATAAGCGGTGCGGATGTTCGAGACAACGTTGCGCAAGCTGACCTTAGGCAGGGCCTTGACGCCAGTGCTGCCCGCCAGAGGGCCAGCGACGCTCGTCGAGATCGGGATGGTGGCAACATCGATGGGCGCGGTGATGGAGATGACGGCATAGTTGGGCGGATTCTGGATCACGTTGAACGTGACGTTGCCAAAGTTCCGCTCATAGCCGACGGCGTAGCCGCCGCGGATGGAGGTCTTGCCATTGCCGAAGACGTCCCAGGCAAAGCCGACGCGCGGGGCGAAGTTGTTCCAGTCCTTCTGCCAGAGGCCGCCGATAGGGCTGTTGGGGGTGGTGGAAACGCCACCGCTGCGGATGGCTGCGAAGATGCTGCCGCCGGCGCCGTCATAGTAGTTGGAGTCCTTGTTGGGATCCTTGTTGTGCTGCACACCGTAGTATTCCCAGCGCATGCCCAGGTTGAGGGTCACGCGCGGGTGAATACGCCACGAATCCTGGCCGTACACGGCGAACTCGTGGTAACGGTTGCTGCGGCTGAAGTCGGGCTGGCCCACCGGCAGGTTGAGCGTGCCGCTCGGGTCGATTTCGGCGCCGGTGATCAACCCGTCGAGGTTCGTGTCCTGGCCGCAGGGCTGCCCGGAAATGATGGTGTAGCGGCAGGGGAACTTGCCCTGGGGATAGACAGCCGCCTGGAACTGGCGCAACACGCCGTTCAGGAAGTTATTCATCGCAGTCTGAATGGAGCTGGTGCTCAGGGTCTGCGAAGGATCCTGATAGGCGCCAAAGACGCGGTTATCCTGGATGTACACGTAGGAGCCACCAAACCGCAACTGGTGCTTGCCACGGATGTAGCTGATGTCCTGGTACACCTGGCCCACGTTCTGCGGCCCGCCGAAGGGGATGCCGGAGCCCGGGCTGAAAGGCAGGTAGCCGGGGAGCGCGGCACGGTCACCGAGGAAGCGCTGCGTCACGTTGCGCCAGTAGAGGGTCGGGGTGGACGGCCGCGCGCCGTGGGGCTGCTGGCTGTTCAGCCGGTTGTAAACGATCTTCGACTGAGAATTCAGCCGGTTGGTCCACTGGCGGTTCAGCGAAATCAGGATGTTGTTGTTGAAGACCGTGGCGCCGGTGTTAAAGCCGGAGTACGGGCTGTGCGAAACTGTGCCGGGGAAGAAGTTGCTCTTCTCCAGCGCGTAGCGGCTGTAAAAGGTGGTCTTGGAGTTGATGACCCAGTCCGCGCGGCCCACTAAGAAGTAGGTGTCCTGCGGGTCACCGCCGCCGGAATCGGCAGGGCGGGAGTACTGCACGCGGTTGAACATCACCGTGGCCGGAGCCACCAGCGTGTCGCAGACGGAGAGAGCAGTGCAAGGATCGGCGCCGGCGGCAATCAAGTTCGCGCGCGTGACCGTGCCGATGGTATTGACGCCCGATGCCAGCGTGCCGAAGGCGGTGAAGAAGTTCTGGGTATTGGCGTTCGCCAGGCTGATAAACGCCGGTGTGGGAACCAGCACGACCACGTTGGACGCACTGCGCACACGCGTCCACTCCGTGCTCGAAAAGAAGAAGAGCTTGTCCTTGAGCGAAGGCAGCACGGGGCCGCCCACGGAGTACCCGAACTGGTTGCGCGTAAACCGCTGCTTGGGGTTCTTTGGCGCGCCCCCAAGTGTGCCTTGCGCCTTGTCGAGGAAGCTCCACGAAGCCAGCTTGGAGACGCGGTTAAATTCGTAGGCCGTGCCGTGGTATTCGTTCGTGCCCGACTTGGTGGCCAGGTTGACGATCCCGCCGGAAGCGCGGCCGTACTCCGCGGTGAAGTTGTTGGTGATCATGCTGAATTCCTGCACCGCGTCCAGTGGAACATGCTGGCCGACGGCGGCGACGAATTCGTCGTTGTTGGCGCCGCCGTCCAGCAGGATGTTGGTGGCGGCAGCGCGCTGCCCGTTAATGGCCACGCCCACTCCACGACCAGTGGGGTCGCCACCGGAAACGTTTCCGGCGGTGGCCGCTAGGTCGTAGGGGTTGCGCGTGAGGGTGGGCAGTTCGGTGATCTTCTTGGTGTCAATCACCTGAGAAATCGTTTGCGTTTCGGTGTTGATGGCTACACCGGCTTCGGCGGTGATTTCCACGATGGACTGAGCCGCGCCGAGGGTGAGGGCGATATCCAAGGTCACCTTGGAACCGACCGTCACCTGCACGCGCCGCTCCATCTTCGCGAAGCCACCGGCCTCAACAGTCACGGAGTAAACGGCCGGCAACACGGCCGCAAAAACGTAGGAGCCGGCCTCGTCGGTCACTGTGGACCGCTCGGCGCCGGTGCCAACGCTCTTCAGCGTCACCTTGGCCTTGGGGACCACGGCGCCGCTCGGGTCTGTGACCACGCCCACGACCTGGCCCGTCTCGGTCTGCGACATCGCAATGCCCGAGAAGGACAAGATCAAAGCGAGCACTGTCAACAGCCCGGCAAGCTTTGAATAAAAGGATTTCACTAGACTTCCTCCTGTCTATTTTTGTCGTGTTGAGGAGAGAAACACCAACCGACGCCGGAAGGAAAGCAACCATGATACCAAAGTAAGCCCGAACTAATGCAGTGTAACAGATTGAATATACATGCTTTACTGCGAGTTCTTGGTGTCCAATCGGATACCTTGCGCTGCGTATCTTGAATTGCGTACAAACGCAGCTCCAATCTATGAGAATTAGGATGAGATGCACCTGGTACCAGTTAGTTCGTAGTACTCAAAAAGGCGGTTCGCCGCAAGCTGTTCAAAAGTCGCCGAAAGGAGGGGACGAATATAGGGCTCAGTTTGGCTGCCGCTGATACCACACGATGTGGTCGCCATCGTCGGGA
The DNA here is from genome assembly GCA_016201285.1 of Acidobacteriota bacterium. Classification (GTDB taxonomy): domain Bacteria; phylum Acidobacteriota; class Terriglobia; order Acidiferrales; family UBA7541; genus JACQDE01. The sequence continues at coordinate 31,689 of JACQDE010000020.1, forward strand.
CGGTCGGAATACTGCGTGGTGAGATAGCCAACGGAACGGACGCGAGAGAAAGGAAGCTCGAGGAGAGCGTTATTGCAGAGAAAAAATCCGCCGGGGCGCAGGAGGCGCTCGATGTTGGCCAGCGCGAGGCTCTGCTCGAAAGAATCGTAATAGACGAAAATGTTGGTGGCCACGATCAAATCGAACTGCGCGCGCGCGTCGAGAGCGGGGCGCGCAAGAACAATATTGAGATCGCGCGCGCGGAGCCGCGTGACGATTCGAGACGGAACGCGCACAGCGCGGATGGAAAGATGCGCCAGCGCGGGAGGCAACGCCGCCGGCGTAGCCGGGGAACCGATGCGGTCGCCGAAATGTTTCCAGTATTCGCGCATTTCGGGCTTCCAGGGCGCGGTGGGATCGAAGGGAAGCTGGAGGACGTAGCTCGAGCCGCGGCGGGCGCGGTCGAGCGTGCGCGAGAGATGGTCGTTGACGCGCGGACTGATGTCGAAGGTAGTGACAGTGAGCTGATCTTCGCGCGCGAGACCGAGGCGGAGGAGAGAGTCCATCACCGCGAAAGGCTGCACGGTTTGCTGCGGATAAAAGTCGAAGCCGGATTGCTTATCGGTAAAGTCGAGGCCGGGACCGATGATGGCGACGCGCCGGATGGAGCCGGGCGCGAGCAAGCCACGGCGCTGCAATTCGACGAGAGAGCGTTCAAGGGCCAGATTGGGAGAGAGGGATGTATCGAGGGAGAGGCCGCGCTCGCGGTACAGCGTGGAGCGGGCAGCGAACTCTTCGGTGGGATTGCCGAGGCGTCGCGCGGCGTCGAGGGTCTCGGCGAAACTGGCCTGCTCGCGGAAGACGCGGGCGAGCTGGGCGAGGAGAAACTGGCGGGCGGCGTCGCGGCCGGCGGGGAGGCTGAGGCGGAAACCCTTGTCCAAAAGCATGCGGCGGACGAAGAGAATGCGCTCGTTCTGCGTCGAAGAGGAGAGAGCGTTCAGCAAATCGTCCATGCGTCCCATGAGGAGCTCGCCGGCGGCCGCAACAGCCGGGGCCGCTCCCGCGGAGGAATCACCGGATTTCTCCAGGTGCTGGATGTTCTCGGGCGTGAGGCGGAGGCGGCGAGTGAATGAAGTGCCGAAGAGAAGCCAGTGGACGACGGTATCCCAATCGCCCTGCTCGAGGCGGGCGCGGATGGCGGCATCGCGTTGCGCCACCCATGCGGGCCAGAGGGCCGCAAGCTGGTCCGGGGACTTGCCCTGCAAGCCCGCCGGGAGGTCGTCGGCGAAAGCTTCGAGGATGGGCCGCGCGTCAGAGAAAGGAATGAAGGGCGAAGGGGGCGGGGGATTCTGGGCGGAAAAAGAGAGCGTCAAGACAAGCGCGGGAATCGCGGCGAAGAGAATTGCCCGGCGGAAAAACATGGCCGGGCCAGTGTAGCAGAAGTCTTTGTGAGCGCGCTGGCAGCGACGCCGGGCGTGGCAGCTTCCAATCCGCGGCGGGGAAGGCTAGAATAACGAAGTCAGGCACACGGGAAGAATGGCAGGCGAAAGGCGGAGCGGCCGGGCGCCGGCGCCGTCCTGAGCTGCCGTCCACCTCTGTTCCTGCGGAAACATTTTGGCCCTTCCCGACGTATTCAGTAAAGAGCGGGACAGTTCGGTTGCGAAATCTGAAGGAGAGAAGGGTGTCATTGCGATGAAGAAGTGGAAAAAGATCGTGATTGGCGTGGCGGTGGTGGTGGGAATCGGGGCGGTGGTCGCGTTCAGCGTGAAGCAGGCGAACAAGGACGTGGTGACCGTACAGACGGGGAAGGTGGCGAAACAGGACCTGACCTCGCTGGTGACCGCGTCCGGGGAAATCAAGCCGAAGACGTACACCAACGTGCTGGGCGAAGGCTTCGGGAAAATCACCGCGATCGCCGTGAAGGAAGGCGACCACGTGAAGCATGGCGACGTGTTGCTGAAACTGGAAAATATTCAGCCGTCGGCGGACGTGGACGCGCAGCAGGCATCCACGGGGGCGTCGGAGGCGGCGATCAAGTCCGCCGAAGCGAATTACCGCTCGACACAGGCGGAGTTGAACCAGCGGAAAGCAGACCTGGACCGGACGAAAGCGGACTGGGAGCGCGCCAGGCAACTCTACGAGAACGAACTGATCTCGAAACAGGAATATGACTCGCGGAGGGCGTCGTTCGAAGGCGCGGCGGCGGCGGTGGAAGCGACCAGCGCGCGGCTGCAGCAGACGCGCGCGGAACTGGAGCGGGCGCGGTCCACGAACGAGCAGATGCGCGCGGTGCTCAGCCGGGCGCGGGACGTGCTGCGCAAGACCACCTACACGGCGCCAATTGACGGCGTGGTGACGTACATCGCGGTGCGTGTGGGCGAGAACGTGGTCATGGGCATCCAGAACTCCCCGGGCAGCTACCTGATGACGATTTCGGACATGTCCACGGTGACGGCGGAAGTGAAGGTGGACGAGACGGACATCGTCAACGTGAAGATGGGGCAGGACTGCGACGTGACAATCGACGCGGCGCCGGGGAAGGTGTTCAAAGGCAAGGTGACGGAAGTGGGCACGCAGGCGGTGCTGCGGACGTCGGGCCTGGCGACTTCGCAGACGACGACCGGGACGCAGGAGGCCAAGGACTTCAAAGTCGTGGTGACGCTGATCGATCCGCCGGCGAACATCCGGCCGGGACTTTCCACGACGGCGAAGATCCGGACGGCGGAGAAGAAAGCCGTGCTCTCGATTCCGATGCAGGCACTGGCCGTGCGCACGCGCAAAGACCTGGAAGACGCGCAGAAAGAAGCCAGCAAGAAGGGCGGGGCAAGCGTCACACTGGCCGCAGCGAAGCCGGCGGAGAAGGGCGCGGATCCGAAGAAGGAAGAGATCCAGGGCGTCTTCGTGGTCGAGAACGGCAAGGCGGTGTTCAAGGCGGTGCAGACAGGCATCACCGGCGTGACGGAGATCGAGATTACCGAAGGGCTGAAGGAAGGCCAGGACATCGTCACCGGCAGCTACAAGGCGCTGCGGACGCTGAAACACGGAGCGCCGGTGAAAGTGGACAACAAGGCGCCGGTCAAGGAAGACCAAGCGAGCTAACCAGCGTCTAAGAATTGAAGGAGCGGGGGATGTCAGTGGAAACCGACGCGGCAGTGGAATCGTTCCGTCAACAGTTAGTGGACGACGGGCAGGTGATCGTCACCGAGAGCCTGTGGAAGACGTACGAGATGGGCGCGGAGCAGGTGCACGCGCTGCGCGGCGTGGACGTGCAAATCTGCAAGGGCGAGTACTGCGCCATCATGGGCCCCTCCGGCTCCGGGAAATCCACGCTGATGAACCTGATCGGCTGCCTGGACACGCCGACGAGCGGGAAATACTGGCTGGCCGGGCGGCTGGTCAGCGAACTCGACGACGACGAGCTGGCCTACATTCGCAACAAGGAAATCGGCTTCGTCTTTCAGACCTTCAACCTGCTGCCGCGCGCCACCGCCCTGCACAACGTCGAGCTGCCGCTCATCTACAACGGCACGCCGGCGGTAGAGCGCGTGGTGAAAGCGCGGAAAGCGCTGCAAGCCGTGGACCTGTTAGACCGCATGATGCACAAGCCCAACGAACTCTCCGGAGGGCAGCGGCAGCGCGTGGCCATCGCGCGGGCGCTGGTGAATTCACCGTCCATCCTGCTGGCGGACGAGCCGACGGGAAACCTGGACTCGCAGACCGGCGAGGAAATCATGCGCGTCCTCGACCATCTGCACCAGCAGGGCAACACGATCATCCTCGTCACTCACGAGCACGACATCGCCGCACACGCCCACCGCATCATCCACATCCGCGACGGCAAAGTCCACTCCGACGAAAAAACCCGCTAGCGCAGCTCGGTAGCGCAGCCACTCTTGCTTGTCCTGAACGAAGAGAAGGGGCTGCGCGTTTCGGTCTCATCTGGAGATGTGGCGCCATCCTGCGCCGGCCCGGCACCTCGGCATGGCCAGCCTTCCGCCGCCCCCCTATGGACAATTGAAAACTGACAACGGATAACGGACCACTGAAAACTTTCTCTTGACACGTAAGCACTAGCTTACGTATTATTCCGTCATGGCCACCGCCATCCAGCGCCGCGCCGCCCGCTCCGGGGAAGGCGTGTACTACGCCATCGGCGACCCCACGCGTCGCCGCCTGCTGGACGCCCTCGGCCGCGGCCCGCGCCATGTCAACGACCTGGCCCGGCCCTTCGCCATGTCGCGCCCCGCGATTTCCCAGCACCTGCGCATCCTGCGTGATGCCGGCCTCGTCTCCATGCGCCGCGCCGGACGCGAGCGCCACTACCGCCTGCGCGCCGCACGCCTCCGCCAGGTGTACGACTGGGTCGCCCACTACGAAAAATTCTGGACCCGCGGGCTCAAAGCATTGGGCGATTACCTGGATCGCCAAACAGCGCAGGAATCTGTTTCGAAAAATCCAAAAGTCAACGAGAGGAGAAAACGATGAACGCGAAATTTCTCGTCATCGGCACGCTCGCCGGTGGCATCCTGCTGTTCGCCTGGGGCGCCGTCACGCACATGCTGCTCCCCGAGCAGGTGCGCGCTTTCTCGAACGACGCAGCGCTCGTGCAAGCCGTCCGCGCCAACGCTCCCGTGAACGGCGTGTACTTCGCCGGCCAGGGCGTATTTGTGGCCGTCTCTTTCCTGCCGGACATGGCCGACAAGACGAAAGACCTCGCGCCCATGCTCAAAACGCAATTCCTCACCGACCTGCTCGCCGCGCTGCTGCTGTGCTTTGTGCTGCCGGGCATTCGCAGCGCGACGGTGCTCGGCAAAACCGCCTGGCTCGGCCTGGCCAGCCTCGCCGCCGTCGCCGTAAAGATTCTCCCGTACTCGACGTGGTACGGCTTTTCCGCTCCGTTTGTCGGCATGGAAGTCCTGGACATCAGCGGAAAATTCATTCTCCTGGGCTTTGTGCTAGGCGGCCTGATGAAGAAACTCGTTCCGGCGAATTGAGCAGGCAGGCTTGCGAACACGAGCCGTGAAAGGGGAGCTGCAATGAAACGCGATCTGAAATTCGAAATGGTCTATCCCCATCCGCCCGAAAAAGTCTGGTGCGCCATCACGGATAGCGCGGCCATCGCCGACTGGCTCATGCCCAACGATTTCCAGCCGCGCCTGGGACACAAATTCATGTTTACTTCCACGCCGCAACCGGGCTGGGACGGCAAATCCTATTGTGAAGTGATCGAGCTCGACCCGCCGCGCTGCTTGGCTTACACCTGGCGCGGCGGCCCCATTGACACGGTCGTGCGCTTCACGCTCGAAGCCGTCGCCGGCGGCACGCACCTTCGCCTCGAACACAACGGCTTCCGCGGCGTCAAAGCCCTGATGGTCAGCACGATCATGGGCCGCGGCTGGCGCTCGATGATTCTGAAGAAATATTTGCCGGCCGTCCTCGCGCGCATCACCGGCGGCCCCTACCAGCCCATGTCCCCCGAGGAACGCGCCGCCTGCGGCAAAAAATGAAGCGGCTCATGTAGTGCCAACCCGCCCCGCCTTTGGGCGGGTTGGCATTACATCACTCATCTTTTCCGCGGGCGCTTTTCCCGCGCGAATTACCAATCACTCAATCATCCCTCACTGCATTGTGCGCAGCACGCTGGCGGGAATGCCGCGCATGCGCGGCACCCATCACCTTCAACTAGCCGTCCACGCGCTTGTGCTGCGTTTGCATCTGTTCGCCTGAACGGGGCATAGCCGTCCGAAGCGTCTGGTGTGGAGTGCGGGAGCCAAGCTCCCGCCATGTTTTTACCCCGCCTCAATGCTGTCCTGTCCTTTGCATCGGGCCGAATGACCGCCACCTGATGCGCCGCGCTTCAGCCCGTCATCTTCGCACTCACTTTTGCCGTTCAACCCAGACAGCGCGCGCCTCCTGCAACTGCTTCAGCACAATTTCCTTTTCCGCGGGAGCATTCCAGTTGGTGTTGCCCTGGGCATTGGCAATCAACCGGTCCACCCACGCCAGGAAATACGCTGCGTCCGCCGCCGACCGCGCCGACGCCCCGCCAATCGTCACGTAAATCGGGCTCGTCGTCGCATACGGATACAAATCAAGAACCGGGTGCGTCCCGTTCTGGTTCCACGCCCGCAGCACGCACCACCCGCTTTTGTCGAGCGTCAGTGCGCCGCGGATGTCCGCAGAGGTATGGTCCCCAGAAAGCCGCAATTGCTGCGCCACCTGGCCGTTGCACACAATTTCCAGATGTTCGATGGGCACGATGGAGCGCAGCGCTGCGGAGAACCTCACCTCGTGTTTCCCCGCGGGCAGCGCAATCTCCTCACCGATGGCTTTGCCATTCAGCGAAAAATCGAGCAGCGGGCCGTTCGTGGCAAACGTTCGCCCCTTGCGCAGATTCGCCAGCCACGTTTCCATCCGCAGCGGCTCGGCGGGCACGCGCACATAGACGCGGTTCAGCCCCACCGGTCCGTGCAACGCGGCGTAGTTGGCCATGGCATCAGTGCCTGCGCCGGCGGGAATGCGGAACCCGGAATTGAGCAGGCGATACCACACCGACGCGGTCGCGCGATGATCGGCAAAGCCGAGCACTTCGATGTAGTCCACTTTGCCGAGCGCAACGTCGGCCGGCAGCCAGTGGGTCAGCTTCGCATCCTTCGCCGGGTCCGGCATCTCGTCAAACAAATGGACGTACCCGGCCACCCCGCCCTGCGCGTGAGCCATGTCGAGGATGGTGGCGTTCGAGGGGAAGAGGCTGGCGGCGGCGGTCCGCGGGTAATCGGCGTAGTCGGGCAGCAAAATATTTTTCTGCAGATGCAGCAGGGCAAGATGGCCCAAGCTCGAGGTGTGAAATTCCTGCCCGTGCCAGAGAAGCGTTGAAGACGTGGAAGCGGGATCGAGTTTTCCAGTGAAGTAGCTGATGTCGGGGACGCGTTGTTCTTTGTTGACGATGAGGCTGTTGATCACGCTGAGGTCTTCGGCTTCGGCTTGCGCGACGAGATTTTTCGGCGTGTTGCGGTAGGTGCCGGCGTAGTTCATGTGAATGTGCAGATCGCCGCTCACCCACCGCGTCCCGGCGACGGCGCGCAATTCCATCGGGCGCAGGCGCAGCGTGACGGCCGCGACTGTTCCGTCCGCAACTTCGACGGAGGCGCGCTCGACGCGGCTCTCGAATCCCTTCATCACTTCGACCTCCACTTTCCCGGCGGGAACGGCAATTTCCGCGGAGCCGCGCGCGTGGAAATAGTGCGCTTCGAAGGGACGCTCGGAGCGGGTGAAGCCGTCGTCGGCGTGCATCCAGGCGGTGTCCGGCGCATAGGCGCGCTTGTCGGGCCCGGTGACGGAAACCCGGGCGGGCGTTGGTTTTCCATTCGCGTCGAGAACGGTGACGCGCACACGGCCCATGGGGACACGATATTTGCGCTCCTTCACGGCGAGCTGGCGCTGCGCACCGCCGGGGATTTCTTGGAGCCAGAGCGAGGTGTTGCCGTCGCGGTTGGAGACGAAAGCGATCGTGCGGCCGTCGGGGGACCAGCGCGGGGCGGTGTTGTCGTACTCGCCGTAGGTAAGCGGAAAAGCGTAGCCGCCGCCGGCGGGAAGCACCCAGAGCTGGTGCCAGTTGCGTCCGGCGTAGGAACTCCAGACGATGCGCTTGCCGTCGGATGACCAGTCGGGGCGCGCTTTCCAGGTGGTTTCCTCAGAAAATATTTCCCGCCGCTCCGCGCCCGGCTGCGCTTTCATGCGCCACATTCCACCCGTGCCGTAGAGGTGACCGCGATTGGAAATGAAAAGAATTTCGGAGCCGTCGGGCGACCAGACGGGGCCAATTTCGTGGTCATACACGCTGTAGTAGTAGCGCGGGAGCGACGTGCGGTCTTCGCCGGTGAGGTGCTGGACGTTCGAAAGCGCGCCGCCGGAAAAATCGGCGACGAAGATGTGGAAGCGGCGGTTGAATGACGTTGACACAAAAACGATCTGCTTGCCGTCCGGGGAGAAGCGCGGCTCGACGTTGACCGCGCCGCCGCGGGTGAGCTGGGCGGTTCTGCCTGTCGCCAGTTCGAGCGCGTAGAGATCGATCGCGTCGTTGTCGTAGCGCGCGAAGATAATCCACTGGCCGTCGGGGGAACAATCGGGCTGATAGTCGTAGCCGGGGCCGGCGGTAAGCTGCTTGGCGGTGGCGGAGTCGAGCGACTGGCGCCAGAGCGAACCAGCCATGGAGAAGACGACGGATTTGGAGTCAGGCGTCCAAGCGACGGAACTCGGGCCGGTGGTGAGCTGCGGGATGTACATCTCGCGCCAGTAGTAGGGATGCGGAACGTCAATCTGTTTGAGGACGGGCTCGCGCTGGGCGAACGCTGCCGGCACAGCAAACATGGAAAAAATCAAGACAGCAATCAGCTGGCGCATAGGAAAAGGGCCCTCCGAAGTGATGGCGGGGAATGATACGCCCGCCGACGGTGAAAACCGCAATGCGAAATTCTGGGGAAGGACGAAGCGAAAGAGATTCAACACCGTGGTCGCAGAGAGTTGCAGAGGGCACGGAGAAGAAATACGCAGCCTCGAAGGCGCGGGGAGAGAAAGAATAAGCATATCCTTCGTCCCGATAAGAGACATCGGGACTCAGGATGGCAGGCGAGCGGCTGAGTTGCCGGCTTGGTCACTGCATGGAGCGGAGAACGGTCGGAGCGATGCCCGTCATGCGTGAGTGGGTGACGCCCATGACCTTGAGGTAGGCGTCCACACGCTTGCGCAGGGTTTCGAGCTGGGCGACTTTCACCTTGCGGTCTTCGCTCATGCTGCGGAGGCGCTGGTCCAGTTGCTGCATTTCGTCGTCGTTGCGGATCATTTCCTGCTGAGAGATGGTGCGGCGGGTGGAAGCGAGCAGGTTCTGCTCGTTGCCCCTGATGATCTCCATGCGGCGGGTGATGTCGTAGGCTTCGTCGTCCATGCGGCGGATGCGGGCGGCAAGCTGGCGCTGGCCGTTGTCCTCTTCCTTGTAGGCGAGGTAGAAGAGAAGGAAAGTGACGGCGTCGCGGGCTTCGTCGCTGTCTCTGGGAAATTGCTGGTCCACGACGGTCATGGTGGCGCGGGGGTCGATGGACTGCTTCGGCATTGTTTTCTTCGCGTAGGACTCGCTCCACTTCTTCACTTTCGGTGGTGCGCTTTCTTCGAGAGCGGCGCCGAAGGCCAGCGCATCGGCGGGAAGAGTGGAAGGCTTCCATTCTTCAATCTTGGGATCGCGCTGCGCGTTGGGAGGCGAAGCGGGTTGCCGGGACGGCGCGTTCTGCGGGGCGGGGGACTGCGCAAAGGCGGCGCCGGCGAGCGAAAGAGTTGCGCAAAGCAGAGAAGGAAGAATGTTCAGCGGCCTCTGCGGAGACATGCGCGCCCTCCCGTTGAGCCCGTCGAGCAAACCGTTGCGACCAAGCTTACTCCTCCGCACGGCACTTCGCAGCAAAACCAGTCGCGCGTTCAGTTGAGGCGAGCGCGGGTTGGTTGTATAAGCACTCTTCCGATTGACGAAGCCAGAGCAGATGGAACGCATGCTGGCCGACGTCGCCGCGCTGGCGCTGAAGTGGAAAAAGCCGCTCAGCGCGCGCCTCCAGCCCGTCGCCGGCAAAAAAGCCGGCGAGATGACTGCTTTCGACGACCCCTTCTTGGTGAATGCCGTCATTCAGAAAGTGCCGTAATTTTTCTTGGCTCTTTGACTCTTCAACCCTTCGACTCTTGGACTCTTCAACCTTTCAACATTCAACGTTCAACTTTTTTATTACTTCGGCCAGAGCCAGCCGAAAACTCCGGCGGTCAGGCAGCCATACACCAGCCCGTCGAAGAAAAACTTAAACGTGGTGCTCCACGCCCGCCCTTCCCAGATCGACGCGTGCGCGTGCGCAATGCCGTAGCTTAGAAAGCCCGCCGTGCCGGCGACGCGGAAGACCGCGAGGTACGCAGTGCCCGGCCCCAGCGTGCGCCCGGTCAGGTACGCCACGAAGACGCTGATCACCAGGCAATAGAGAAACCACATCCCCAGATACTTGCCCATGTTGGGCGGGCCGTTGGGGATGATCGTCATCAACCCCACCGGACCTTTGTTCAACTTTTCGATGTGTTCGGGCGTTTTCATGTCCTTGTGGCTTTCGCAGAGCGGGAAATGGTAGCTGCCGGGCGTCAAGCCCAGCGCGCGCAGGGCCTCCAGCGCTTTTTCCTCGTTGGGCAGTTTCTTGTAGTCGCTCTTGTGGTACGGCAGCGCCATGTGAATGATCGAGCTGGCCACGAACACTGCGACGGCCGAAAGCAGGATAGGCATCCACAACGCGGTCAATTCAACCATGTGCTCTCCTCCTTGAAACATTTTCGTTCGCGCACCGTCAACGGACAGTCCGCCACTCGCCGCTTTTCCCTGGCTGTATGCGCCACTTCATAGCGCATTCCCGCCCCGCCGTCCACGCTTTTTCTCGTAGCCCCGCCGCCGTGCTGGTCCGGCATGTGTAGTGCCGGGCGGAACTTGTCCCGACTCACTCGGGACGCCCGGCATCTCCCGGTTTTGATCGTCTCCTTCCCTTTACCTGTTCAACCCTTTAACCTTCAACTTCGACATTCTCTTTCCGCTCACCACTCGTCACCTTCTTCTTTGTCAAGAGGCGCTGCCCTTCGCCTGCCCGCAACTCCTTGTAACCAAAGGGCAAAAAACTTCGCCCCAGGCGAATAATAACCCGCTCCAATGTGCTATAATAGACTTATAGTGGTTAGCTTGAGGATATAACCCGCTGCCGCCGGTCCCCGCGCATGGATTCGTCCTGTTTCCCCGGCTCCTCGGGACTGACTTCTGACTTCTGATTTCCGACTTCTGACTTTCCTTGCCATGCCCGCCCGCTCCACCGCCGCTCGCCTCTGGATCGCCATCGAAGACCGCCTCATCCCCGCGCTTCGCCTCAGCTCGCACGAACGCTCGCTCTATTACCATCTGGTCCGCCGCACGCGTTTGGCCGGACGCCGCGCCGTGCGCGTCTCGCGCCGCAAGCTGGCCGGAGTCCTGGGCCTTTCCACGTATACCGCGCGGCATTATCTTCGCGTACTCGTCCGCAAGCAGTGCCTTCGCGTTCTCGACCGCGGCGCGCGCGGCTGCCGTTTCGAAGTTCTTCTCCCAGGCGAGATTGCCGCCAGCGCCGCTGGCGCTCCCGTTCCCGAGCAGCTCGCCCTGGTCCCGCACCAGTCTGACCGCGACGCTGCCGGCCAGCCTCGCGCTTGGCCGCGTTCCGACCATTTCCGCAACGAGGCCTTCCGCGCGCGCATTCTCCACCGCGACCGCCACCGCTGCTTTTATTGCAGGCGGCCCCTGCTTGCTCCGCCTGTCCCGAGCGAAGCCGAAGGGCGCCGCGCCGAGAGAAGTAAAACCAAAGGCTGCCCCCGCGAATGGTCCCTCGACCACGTCCTCCCCGTCGCCCTCGGCGGTAGTGACGCCGCCTCCAACCTCGTCTCCTGTTGTTCCCCTTGCAATTTCGAAAAGGCCCTTACTCCCGCCGCCGATTTCCTCGCCGCTCTCTGCCGCAAGAAAATCCTCTCTCGCCGCCAACTCCGCTCCCGCCTCAGCGCACTCCGAAATCTCTGACCCCTGCGACCTGCCACCTGTAACCTGTCACCTGCCTTCGAAACCCTGACCCCTGACGCTTGATACCTTTCCTATTCCCCTTTCAAATCTCCAATCTCCAATTTCAAATTCTGCGCCTCTGCTTGCCCCCGCCCACGTACCGCCGGCTTCTAGCCGGCACCCCATGTAGCGCCGGGCTTTAGCCCGGCATTTTCGTTCAATTCCGACCATGTTCTGCTATCATTCGCCGACGTGAACCACCTTTACTACGGCGACAATCTCGACGTCCTCCGTCGCTACATCAAAGACGAATCCGTGGACCTCGTCTATCTCGACCCGCCCTTCAAGAGCAACCAGGACTACAACGTCCTCTTCGCCGAAAAAGACGGCACCGGCGCCGCCGCGCAATTCAAAGCCTTCGAAGACACCTGGGAATGGAACCAGGAATCCGCGCTCGTCTATCAGGAGCTGGTCGAAGCCGGCGGCCGCGTATCGGACGTAATGCAAGCCTTCCGCCGCTTCCTCGGCACCAACGACATGCTCGCCTACCTCACGATGATGGCCCCCCGCCTCGTCGAACTCCGCCGTGTGCTCAAGGAAACCGGCAGCATTTATCTCCACTGCGATCCCACGGCCAGCCATTACTTGAAACTGCTAATGGACGCTATCTTTGGGCCACAGTTCTTCAGGAACGAGATTGTTTGGCAGAGAACTTCGGCTCACGCGAACGTCATCCAAAAGTTCGCGGCAGTTCATGATGTTTTAATCTTCTGTTCAAAGCAGGACGGCTTCACTTGGAACCAGCAGTACTTGCCTTACACGCAAGAGTACCTTGAAACCTTTTTCGACCAGATTGATGCGCAAGGGCGCCGATATTTCCGCCGGGATCTCACCGCTTCGATGTCTAGAGCGTCGAGCGGACAAATCTATGAGTGGAAAGGAATCAAGCCCCCACCTTCGCGATGCTGGGCGATGACGAAGGAACGCATGAATGAACTTGAGGCCAAGGGCAGAATTCATTGGCCGAAAAAGGAAGGGGGAATGCCTCGGCTCAAGCTCTATCCAGAGGATTTGCCCGGCGTTCCGATCAAGGACATTTGGTCAGACATTAGAATCATGCACAACCTCTCAGCCGAAAGGCTAGGCTATCCAACGCAGAAGCCCGAGGCTCTTCTCGAGAGAATCATCCTCACAAGCAGCAATGAAGGGGATACGGTGCTTGATCCCTTCTGCGGTTGTGGCACGGCAGTTGTTGTTGCACAGCGACTCAATCGCCAATGGGTTGGAATTGACATCACGCATTTAGCGATTGGGCTGATCAAGCATCGTTTACAGAATGCTTTTGGGCCGGAGATCGCCAAGACTTATGAAGTGATTGGCGAGCCGGTCTCGCGACCCGATGCGCTAGAGCTTGCAAAGGAAGATCCGTTCCAATTTCAGTCCTGGGCCTTGGGTTTGGTCGGTGCGCGGCCACACGAGCAACGAAAGGGAAGCGACAAAGGGATTGACGGGAGGCTCTATTTCCACGACGAAGGGGAAAGCGGCAAGACGAAGCAAATCGTATTCAGCGTGAAGTCCGGCCACGTGAGCGTTCGCGACGTCCGCGACCTGCGCGGCGTCATCGAGCGCGAGAAGGCCGAGCTCGGCGTGCTCATCACGCTCGAAGATTCCACCCGCGACATGCGCAGCGAAGCCGCCTCTGCCGGTTTCTACAAATCTCCCTGGGGCCAACATCCAAGAATTCAAATCCTGACCATCGAACAGCTTTTGGAAGGCAAGGGCATTGATTATCCCCACCCGACCAACGTCACCTTCAAACGCGCCCCCCGCGCCGAAGTCCCCGAAGCCGAACAACTCTCCCTGACCGGCGAATCAGTCCTGAAGAAACGCCGCAAACGCAAATAGTCTGGAGCGACGATCCCATGATGCCGAAACAATCCGAAATTGAGATTCCCTTGCTCCACTGCCTGGCAGACTTGGGTGGACGCGGCAAGCCCGCTTAAATCTATGCGCGGATTCGAACATTCTCCCCGAACCTAACCGACGCTGATCTTGCTGACACGCTCGAAAGTGGCGGGAGTAAATGGACCAATCGAATCATGACCTACAAGCTGACCCCTACGACGGTGGAACTGATTGAGCAGCTTTGCGCGAAGTACGGCAAGCGCGGTAATGTGTTCGCCGCCTGCGCGAAGATCCTCCGCATGTAGCCCACAATTGGATTACGTATCCCCTAAACTATATTCCGAATGACGCGAATTTGGCTGCTGCCAGAATAGCCTCATTCGGGACCCGAAGGCGTTTCATCAGAAGTATCGTCAACAAAGCCCGCACCTTGAGTGTCAGCACGAAGAGCATCTGCCTATCAAATACGGTGAGCTTATCGCCGACGGGGAAATGGACAAGTCTGTTGCGAAGCTCGACAACCTCAGACACAAATTCTAGTGGTTTTTTGTGAAAACGTTCACCTATTGATTCCGGCAGACCTTTGACGAGTTCTGTAAGCCTGCGACGCAGGGAGTATTCGTTGCCATATTTTAGTCGGTCAGCCAGAGCTGATCGGAGGTTTGGTGGAATTCGCTTGGGGAGCCCACCAACGAGTTCCCTATAAAATCCCTCGAATTCTCCGGAGGGCACGTAGAGGTCGGGGAACTCGCGTCTATGAAAGCCTTCAAGACCTTGGACGAGCGCAAGGAATTGTGCGTCAAGGTAGGATTCGGGATTGAACATTACTCCCAGCAGGGCTTCGTAGATTGATCGGTGGGTATCAAATATCTCGAACCACTCACGAACAATATCGTCGAAACTGTGTCTTATGGTCTCGAAGTGAAGCCTCAGCGCACCTTCGGCCGCTGCCCCCCGTGGAAAGATATCGGGAACGTAGATGCGAATCGGCTTCAATTCCTCTTCCTGGTCTGTTTGAAAAGCGAGAATCTCAATGGGATGAATTGCGCAACCTATGAGGAGGCTGAGGAGTGCTTGCAAGGAAATGGTCGTGTTCAAAAACCAATGAAGGTCTTGTTTGTCGTCGGGAATCACATGGACGTCTGCGCGGTGCTTGCAACGAAAATCCTCACCTACCTCGTAAAGAAAGCCGTGTTCGATTCTGAGGGCTGCATTGAGGGGTGGCATCCGCGCGTGGAATGAGGGGGGGCGCTTGAACGTAAAATCAAGCACTTCTCCCTGTTCAACACCGAGCGCATTGTGAAACGTTTCGTGCAACGGATGGCCTCCATGCCATGCCGCTAGCTCGGGAAAGTTGATTTTCCACTTAAAGAACTGGGCTGCCTGTGCTGACTCAAAATGCGCTCCTATTAGCAACTTCTCGCCATGTAACTTCAAACGGCCAAACTGTCCCATCTCTGTTGTTTCGCCCGCATATCGCGCCTGTAACAATGTACAAGGCACGCCTTGGCACGATCCCAAGACTGCAGCTGGTGAGTAGCTATCAATTCGCCCTAGAAGGGTTAGCGAAAGCCTGCGGCTTGGCTCAAAACGAATGATCCCCGGCACCTGCGAGGTGGCGTTTTCGGGTAGCCACCAGCTTCCCATAAACTCAAAGGAATCGCTCAACGTGGCTCGCTCATGAACGTTCGTAATCATGCTGGGTTGAGCCTAGCACAAGGTCAGGGATACACGCAGACTGACATTTCGACTCCGAAGCATCAGGGCGCCCAACCTAATTTTCCCGAGTTGATTCCGCCCCACCTCTTTTTCCTCAGTTGGAAAAATTTTCTGCTGCGCGCAATGAGTCGAAGTGTCGCGCACCGATCACATCGGGGCGAGATGCGGTGCAGGTCATTCCTATTCACAGTATCCAGCACGGACTTGTCACCCATGCATCGGCCAGAAATTGCAAAGGGCTGAACCGACTAATACAGGTTCAGCCCTATCATTTAATCCTGGCGGCGATCCGCCTTCGCTAGGGCTTTCGCCTCCGCTAACGCTAAGGTGGAAAGGTGGGCGAATCGGTTTCAGGCGAATATGAGGCGGCCCTTGGGAGGAGGAATGGGGCGGCCCAGCTCTTTTGCAGTTTCCAGCCACTCCCGGATGATCACTTCCACATTGGCGAGAGCTTCGCGATAAGTCTTGCCGTCGGCCGCGCAGCCGGGCAGTTCGGGCACCTCGGCGATAAACGCCTGGTCTTGCTCACTCCAATGAATAATGAGTCCGTATCTTGGTGAGCGGGATGGTCTCATAGTCCCACGCGATGAACCCCGACGAATTCCATGGGGATATAGGATTCTTTGTCGGTCTCCAGACAAAGCTCGATGACTTCGCGCACATTCCGCATAAGGCCATCGAGGCTCTTCGCCTGCGTGTGGCAGCCGTGAATCTCCGCGACGCTTGCGATGTAATAGCCTTCGTCACGCCAGACAATCACCGTGAATTCTTTCTTTCGCCGAGTCTTTTTGCTTTTCATGCCTCGGAGTCTAGCACGTCGCAGTGGCCGAAGGCGC
>JACQDE010000019.1 GCA_016201285.1 Acidobacteriota bacterium
CAGGGAAGGAACTCAGCCGTGCGCAAGAATAAAACACGGATACCACCGGAACCAAAAGCCGCTCCGTGCAGACTCACGTTGACTCGCAATGGCACCCGCATCGAAAAAATCACCCGTTCTTCAGCACCCTGCTAATCCCTGTCCCCTATTCAAATCGCAGCGCTTCCATCGGCTCCGCCTTTGTGGAATTCGTTCTCTCCATGTTCAGCCGCGGATTTGCCGGTGACGTCCGGCGAACGCGGCGGCTGACAATAGCGCGCTCACGCCAAGATAAACGAATGGCATCCCCGCGGCAATGGCCGCGGGGCGCACACCCCGGTGTCTCTCCTCTACTTCATCTACCTCCTTTACTTCCTCGACCTCACATACCGCGCCTCCTTTGCCCGATTTGGAGTTTTCCGCGATAATGTTCTGTTTCGCGATGACCCGCCGCTTCCACATTTTGTTTCTGCTCGCGCTGGCGCTGGCGCTCTACGTCGGCACTGCCGCCGCGCCCGCGCTGATTGACGACGCCGACGGCGGCCACGCCATCGCCGCTCGCGAGATGCTCGAGCGCCGCGACTTCGCAGTGATGCACATCAACGGCATCCGCTGGCTCGAGAAAGCGCCGTTCCACTACTGGCTTGTCGCCGCAAGCTACGCGCTGCTCGGCGAAAGCACCTTCGCCACGCGCCTGCCCCTCGCTCTCGGAGTCGTGGGACTTGTGCTGATGGTGTACTTCTTCGGCCGCCACTTCTGGGGCGAGCGCGCCGGATTCTACGCCGGCCTCGCCATCGGCACCGGCATCGGCACCTGGATTTACACCCGCGCGATGATTCCGGAAGCGATGTACGCGCTCCAGTTCACCGCCGCGTTCTATCTTTTTCTTCGCGCCTGGCAGGGGACGCTCTCGCCACGCGCGGGCTACTGGGGCTGCGCTGCGGTGATCGGCCTCGCCATGCTCACCCGTGCGCTCATCGGCGTGATCTTCCCGCTCGGCGTGATCACGCTGTTTGTGCTCGCCACGCGCGGCCAGTCGGACGGCCAGCCGCGCTGGCGCGAGCTGCCCGTCTGGTCGAGCGCGCTGGTCTTTCTGCTCGTGGCCGCGCCGTGGCACATCCTCGTCGGCCTGCGCGCGCCCGGGTTTTTCTCCTTTTACTTCATCAACGAGCATTTTCTCCGCGCGATCGGCGCGCGCTATCCCGCCGACTACGGCTCCGTTCCGCTGCTGCTGTGGTGGGCGGAGCATCTCGTCTGGCTTTTTCCATGGAGTTTTTTCCTGCCGTTCGCCTTGCGTGAGCTTCCCAAGCCGCGCAAATGGAAATCACTCGACCACGCCGCGCAGGCGCGCCTGCTCACCTTTCTCTGGGCGGGACTCATCCTGCTGTTCTTCAGCGTCTCGAAACGCATGGAGTACTACAGCTTCGGCGCGTGGCCTGCTCTTGCGCTGCTGGCCGGCCTGGCGCTTGCGCGCATGGAAGAAGAGCGCGACGTGTGGCTGCCGCGCGTCACCGCCGCTCTCGCGGTCCTCGGTGTGGTAACCGCGGCGGGATTCGGCACGCTCGTCTGGCTCTCGCGCAACGTCCCCGCCGGCGGCGACATCGCCCGACTCCTCGAAGTCCGCCCTGTAGCCAACACCACCGCCTTTGACAGTTTTTCTTTTCTTACCGTGCAGGCCTTCGCTGCGCTGCGCGGCCCGGCGCTCGGCGCCGCCGCGGGATTCTTTTTCGCGCTGGTGATTTCCTGGATCGTCCGCCGCCGCGGGCGCGCCCTTGCCGCCAACATCGTCATGGCGCTCGGCATGGGCATGTTCATCTTCGCCGCGAATGCCGGCTTCGCCGCCTTCGAGCCGCACATGTCCTCGCGCCCGCTCGCGGAGAAACTGTTGCCGCTGCTCCAACCCGACGACCAGCTCGTCATCTACGGCGAGTTCTACGGCGGCCCCACGCTCAGCTTCTACACCCACCGGAAGACGTGGCTCTATAACGGCCGCTACAACGGCCTCGAGTTCGGCTCCTACTATGCCGATGCGCCCAAGATCTTTCTCACCGACCAGGACTTTCCCGCCTTCTGGCGCGGGCCGCGCCGCGTCTTTCTGTTTGCACCACAGAATCTCCGCCGCGAAGTTCTCCTGCGCCTGCCGCCCGATGCGAGCTACCTGGTCGCCGAAATCGGCGGCCGCGCGCTCTACGTCAACCGCCCGCTCACTCCCGACCAGCCCTCACTCGCCCAACTCGCCGCCGTTCGCAATTGACTCATCCCCGTCGTCGTTGTACTCTCTGCGCATTCCGATTAAGAGAATTTAGGAGCGCCCCATGGCCAAAATCCCGTACACCATGGTTTTCGTCAGCGACATGCAGCGCTCCATTGCCTTCTACCGCGACGTCCTGGGCCTGCCGCTCAAATTCGAATCTCCCGGCTGGACCGAATTTGCCACCGAAGGCACCACGCTGGCGCTGCACAAGGCCAGCATTCCGGCCGCCGCCGGCGCCGATTCCACTGTGAACCCCGCCGGCTCCTGCCGGTTCGGCCTGCACGTGCCCAGTCTCGACGCGCTGCACGAACAGCTCACTGCCAAAGGCGTGCGCTGCATCATGCCGCCCACCCTGCAGGACTTCGGCGCGCGCCTCTCGGTTTACGCCGATCCCGACGGCCTCCCCATCTCCTTCGGCGAATCCAAATAGCGTCGGCATCTCCGGTTTCTGGTCCGATGAATTGCATCGGACCACCGGAGTCCGCACACCGGACCTGCCGGCTCCTCTCCAAGAGCCGCCGGGATGGTTCGACTTCGCTCCCCGCAAAACCATCCGGGGCAGGCACCACAGGCGGCGGCGCTACACAATGCTGACCACTGAAAGCTGATAGCTGAGCGTTGTTTGCTGGTAAAATCTGCGCTTCTCAAATGGAGGCAAAATGATTTCGAGGACCTGGATGGCGCGCGCGTTTCTGGTGGTCGCGGTGGCGGTGCTGTGTTTTGGCGTGGCCTACCCCCGCGAGCGCGAACCGAACGGCTCCTACGCCGAGCGCCGCGCCCGGCTCCGCGCCCAGGTGGACGCCCCGGTGGTGATCTTCGGCTTCACCGGCAAGGAGGACGCGTCGCCCTCCTACATCTTCGGCCAGGAAGAAAGCTTCTACTACCTCACCGGGCACAACGAGGAAGGCGCCGTGCTCGTGCTTCTGCCGAATGGCGGG
Organism: Acidobacteriota bacterium; assembly: GCA_016201285.1. Classification (GTDB taxonomy): domain Bacteria; phylum Acidobacteriota; class Terriglobia; order Acidiferrales; family UBA7541; genus JACQDE01. Next base: position 3,172 of record JACQDE010000019.1, read on the forward strand.
CTAAAGCCCGCCGCTCCACCGGAAAAATCCGATAGCGGCCCGAAGGAAATTCTCTTTCTCCCGCCGCGCAACAAACTGGTTGAGCGCTGGAACGGCCCGCGGCTCGGCCCCGACGATCCCGGCATCGCGGAGAAGACGGGTTTCGCCGTCGTCGAGCCGTACGCCAGGCTGAAAGACGAGTTAGAGCGGCTCGCCAAGGACTACATCTACTTCTACACGCTGCTGCCCGGGCAGAACGAAGCCGGCTACCCGCACCGCGCCACCTGGTCCAACTGGCTGCGCCAGAATTTTCCCATGATGAACCTGCGCGACGTTTCGCCGCCGATCAACGCCATGCGCCAGATCAAGTCGCCGAGTGAAATGGTCGTCCTCGGCCGCGCCATCGAGCTTTCCGCGGACGCGCACCTCGAGGCGATGAAAATGATCCGCCCGGGCCTCTTCGAGTACGAAGTCGCCGCGCGGATGGAGTATGTCCACAAGCGCGGCGGCGCCGAGCGCGAAGGCTACGCGCCCATCGTCGGCGCCGGCTTCAACTCCACGCTGCTGCACTACAACGGCGTGCGCGCGCAGATCCAGGACGGCGACCTGGTGCTGATGGACGTGGCCTGCGAATACGGCGGCTACTCCGCGGACATCACCCGCACTGTTCCCGCCAACGGCAAATTCACTCCGCGCCAGCGCGAAATCTACGAGATCGTGCTCGCCGCTGCCGACGCCGCCATCGCCGCCATCAAGCCCGGCGTGACGCTCGGCGGCAACACGCCCGGTAGCCTGCAGAAAATCGCCTACGACATCATTGACTCACGCGGGAAGGATAAGGAAGGCCACTCGCTCGGCCGCTATTTCATCCACGGCCTCGGCCACCACATCGGCCTGAACGTCCACGACCCGGGCGTCCCCGGCCGCGCCCTCGAGCCCGGCATGGTGATCACCGTCGAGCCCGGCATCTATATCCCCGGCGAAAACCTGGGCGTGCGCATCGAAGACGACGTGCTCGTCACCGAAACGGGCTACAAAGTGCTCTCCGCGCGCGTGCCGCGCACCGTCGAGGAGATCGAAAAGCTCATGGCCGAGGCGAAGAAGAAAGGGAATTGAGAATAGAAATCAGGGGTCAGAAGTCAGAAATTGGAAGCTGGAATTTCGAACATCGAGGTTCGGATTTTCCCAGCTTGCAGTTGTCAGTTTTCTGATTTCTGATTTTCGAGACTGATCACTTGGCCGCGAGGCGATAGGTAACGATCTGCGCGCTCTTCAGCAGCCGCAACTGCGGCCGCAGATCGTAGTTCTCCTCGAGCGTGATGATTTCGCCCCGTGCGGTGAGCCAGACCTCAGCGCTCTGCGAAGGTGGCAGTGGGGTGGAACAGACCGGCGCGGCGCTCCCCAGCCGAAAGAGCACCAGCATGGATTCGCCCTTGTCATTCAGCAGCGCGCTGCGCCGCAGGCGGCTGTAGCGGGAGAAGTGACCCACCGCCAGATTCGCCGCCTCGCTGACCCGCAGTTTTTGGTGCTCCGTCGAGCCGAATTCGACTTTTGATTCGCTCTTCTGTTTTCCGGTCGCAGCGTCCAGCGTGAACAGCCGTCCGCCCAGCGCGTAGATGGACTTTCCGTCCGCGGACCACTGGATATCTTCGGCGGAGACTTTTTCCTCCCACGCATGCAGGCCGCTGACCGTGGAATGGACGGCCAGCCGCGCCTTTCCCGGCCAGCGGGTGGCGCGCCGCAGGATGGCCAGCCGCTTGGCGTCCGGTGCGAGTTCCATTTCCGTCCATGCGTCCGAGGATTCCAGCGCCAGCGGCAGCTTGCGCCGGAGCTGGCCGGTCGCGGCGTCGTACAGCCGCACCTCAACGCCGCTCTTGGCCGTCGCTTCGGCGAGATACGACTCCGGTGGCCAGAAGATCACCGCGAGCGTGTCCGAGCCAAACGAGAGTTTGCCGGGATAGGTTTGGCGCTCGTGGTCAGGCCCGATGTTGTACCGGATACGGCCGGTGGCCACATCCACCACCCAGATTGCGCCGAGGGTCCGGACGGCCAGCAATTCCGCATGCGGTGAAAAGGCAGCGTCCAGCATGCGCCAGACGACGCCCGGCGGCAGCGCCGGGGGAACGAGCTCGATGCGGTGCGATTCTCCTTCCGCCCGCGCGCGCAATGTCACTTCGCCGCCGCGGCTGGTGTGGACGTAGAGCGCGAGCCACCGTCCGTCGGGCGAAACCGCGAGGCCCGTGCCAGCGGCCACTGTTTCCCGCGACGCGATGCTCACCGCGGCGCAGGTGGAAAGCGCCGTCTGCGGCACGATCGTGTCCTGCGCCGCCACCCACTTGGGCAGCGGCAAGAAACACAGACTCGCGGTCAGGCAGCAAAGGGTGCTCAGAAAGCTTAAGGGCGACCGGGCCATAGTCAGGTCCCATAGTTTGACCAATTTTGCGCCTCGCGGCTATAATGATTTTCGGCGATTGGGTGTACTCTGCACCACGTCCCGCCTCCGACCGCAGGTCCGCGAGGGAACCCCGAAGCAGAACGAGGAAGCGATGACGGTCAAAGCGACACAGTTGCGCCCCGGAATGGTGATTCGCCATGAGGGCGAACTTTATACGGTCTTCAGCGTGGACCACCGCACGCCGGGCAACAAGCGCGGCTCGATGCAGACCCGCATGCGCAGTCTGCGCACCGGCTCCATTGTGGACTACCGCTTCCGGGCCGAGGAATTCGTCGAGCGCGCCATCCTCGACGAGGTCGAGTTCGAATACCTCTACAACGACGGCGACGGCTACCACTTCATGAATACGGAGACCTACGACCAGGTCTGCCTCACCCACGGCATCCTGGGCGAAGCGGTGGACTACCTGATTCCCAACATCCACCTGAACGTGGAGTTCTACGACGGCAAGCCGATCGGCGTGGTCTTGCCGGACACCGTGGACATGAAGGTGGTGGAGACCGAGCCGGGCATCAAGAGCGCCACGGCCAGCTCGGTGACCAAGCCGGCGAAGCTCGAAACGGGACTGACGATTCAGGTGCCGCCGTTCATCAACAACGGCGACAAAGTGAAGGTGGATACCACCGAGGGCCGCTACATCCAGCGGGCGCAATAACGGCGCTATTTTTTCGGCGCCGGCTCCTCTTCGGCGACGGCTAGGATCAGCGGCAGCAGAAACTCCTGCAGGCGTTCGCTCTCCGCCGGGTTTACATTCGCGAGCTCGATCCCCATGCAGTCTTCGCCGATCACCCGCGCCACTTTGCCGCTGGCGCGCAGCGGCGCCGCGCCGGGCTTGAGTTGCACCGTGATGGTGACCGGCGTGCCCGCCGACAGCGCCGTGCTTGCCTGCACCAGCACACCGTTCAAGCTCATGTCCAGCGTCATGCCTTCGATGCGCTCAGTGCTGGACTCCACCGCAGCCTTGCAGCGCACGCTGACTCGCTGGAAGCGGCGCCGCTCCTGCTGGATGGAACCTTGCGTCACGCGCAGGATGCGCAACAGCCGCCGGCGATCCAGCGGCTTGTAAAGAAAAAAGTTGGCGCCGGCCTTGAACGCGCGCGCCTGAACCGCGGGATCGGCATCGCCGGTGATCATCACGATCGGCGTCTTCTGGTTGAAGCCGGAGGAGCGCGCCCGCCCGGCCAACTCGATCCCGTCCGGCGGCGGCATCTTCACGTCGAGGAAGACAGCGTCGAATTTCTCGCGCATCAGGTGGCTGGCCGCCTCCTGGCTGTTCGTTACCGCCAGCACTTCCATCCCCGCAGAGCACAGCACCGCCTGCACCAGCTCGCAGATTTCCGGCGCATCATCTACGACGAGAACTCTTCGATTCACGTTTGACTCCTCCCGCAGCGGCCGCGGTCTCTTTTCGGGGAAAGGAGGGCGAAACCGGCGGAGCAAACGAGGAGTCCGGTCCGGCAATTTCCACCCGATTGCGTCCGTCGAACCTGGCCCGATCAAGTGCGGTGTCTGCCGCCAGCAGCAGCGCTTCTGCTGCCAACGGCCTCATGCTTTCCGTCACAGGCACGCCCAAGCTTAGGGTAACACCGATTGCGCCTTCGGGCATCCCAGCCGACGGCCGTCACCGCGAGGACGGTGACCCGCGCAAATCACCTTCCGTTCATGGCTGAAGTCCTTTCGGAGAAACCCTCAGCGCGCCGTCAGGACGCCGCCTGCCCGGCCCACCCAGCGATCGAGGCAGGTGTGCAGCAACTTGAAATCCACCGTTTTGGCGATGTGGTCGCTGCAGACCGACTGGAGGGCGCGCTCGCGGTCAATGGCATGGCGTGTGCGGTGACGGCGATGATCGGGATGCGGGCCAGCCCCGGCTGCCGCCGCATCCAGACCGCCAGCGCCAGGCCGTCTTCGTTGCCGAGGTTCACATCCAGCAGGACCGCGTCGGGACTTGGCTGGGCCAGGGCGGATTGGGCCGTAGCCAGGTCGCCGGCGGCTCGCGTTCCATACCCTTCCAATCCGAGCCAGTCGGTCACCAGCTCGCGGCTCGCGGCGTCGTCTTCCACCAGCAGAATGCGGTGCTTCATGATCCCATCCCCTGCTCGAGCGCCAGCACGCGACGGAGCTGCTTGAGCAGCGGCTGCTGCCAGGACTGCTGCTTGTGCAGCAGCATCTCCGTGTGGTTGAGAAGAAAGGCCGCCTCTTTCCGGGTGAGGTCCTTGCCCGTCAGGACGAACACCGGCAGGTTTGCGGTGCGCGGGTTGCTGCGCCACTCGGAGAGCAGCTCGATGCCGCTTACGCACGGGAGCACCAGATCGAGAAGCACCAGGTCGGGAAGCGTGGTGGCCACCCAATCGCGGGCCTGCTGGCCATCCGCGGCGCTGGCGTAGGGGAGCCCCTCAGAAGCGAGCAATTCGCCAATGACCTCGCGGGTCGCCGCATCGTCCTCCACCAGCAGGATGGGCCGCGCGGGTACGCTCACGCCGCGGCGGGCCAGGCAGCGGCGCACCGCCGTGAGCAGCGCTGACTTGTCCACCGGCTTGACCAGGTAATCGTCCGCGCCGAGGGCAATTCCCACGCCGGGCTGGTCCACCACGCTGACAATGAGGACGGGAATGTGCGCCACCGTGGAGTCCGCGCGCAGCCGCGACAGCACTTCCCAGCCATTGACCGGCTTCATCAGGATGTCCAGCGTGATGGCCGCCGGCTGCAGTTCGGCGGCCATTTTCAGCGCTCGCTCGCTCTTGCCACAGTGCTCCACGCGATAGCCCGCCGTGGTGAGCTGGGACCGGATCAAATGCGCCGCCAGCGGGTCGTCCTCCACAATGAGGATCAGCGGCGGCTCGGTGGCGAAGATCTCCTGCGGCGCCTGCGCGACGAACTCCTGCGCGGGCAGGCGGAAAAAGAAACCGCTTCCTTTTCCCGGCTCGCTTTGCACTTCCAACCGGCTGCCGTGCAGCTCCACCAGGCGGCTGGTGATGGCCAGCCCCAACCCGGTGCCTTCTTCGCTGGCCTGGCCAGCACTGCGCAAGCGGTAGAAGGCTTCAAAGATACGCTGCTGTTCTTCCAGGGGAATGCCCGGCCCGGTGTCGCGCACCTCCACGCGGACGGCACCGCCCTCCGGGCGAGCGGTCAGCTCGATGCTTCCGCCGTCGGGAGTGAACTTCACCGCATTGCCGAGCAGGTTCAGCAGGATCTGGCGGAACCGCGTGGCATCGGCGCGCAAGGCCAGCCCCGGCTCGGTGCGCTGCAAAAGCGTGTGCGATCTTCTGGCCGCGAGCGGCTGAATGGTTTCCAGCGCTTCGGAGAAAACCGCCTCCACGGAAATATTCTCCGGGGCCAGCTCAAGCCGCCCGGCTTCCATGCGGGAGAGGTCGAGGATGTCGTTGATGAGCTTGAGCAGGTGCTGGCCGCCGTTGCGGACGTGGCCCAGGTAGCGCCGCTGGCGGTCGTTGAGCGGGCCGTAGTTTTCGTCGCCCAGCAATTCGGAAAAACCCATCACCGCGTTGAGCGGCGTGCGCAGTTCGTGGCTCATGGTGGAGAGGAACTGGTCCTTAAAGCGGTTGGAGCGTTCGGCCTCTTCTTTCGCCCGGAGAATGGCGCCCTCGGCCCGCTTGCGTTCGGTGATGTCCGCCAACGCGAGCAGGATCAGTTGCGTGTGGTTGCCCTGGTGATAGAGCTTGCGGGCGTTCAGCAGTAACGTCCGCCGCCCGAGCCTGGGGAACTCGTGCTCAACTTCGAAATCGTGGAAATGACCGTTTTGGGGAAGAATGTTTTCCAAAGACGCGCGGAGCTGCGGGAGATTCCATTGTCCCGCGCCGAGGTCGCAGAGATGCCGGCCGAGCGTCTCCGACTCGGTGGCCTGAAAGAATTCGTAGAAGGAGCGGTTGGCGGAGACCACGCGCAGGTCGCCGCGCAGCACCAGAAGCGGCTCGCGTACCGTGTCCACGATGCTTTCCGCGTAGGCCCGCGCGTCCCGGGCTTCTATTTCCGCCTGCTGGGTGCGATGAATTTGCCGCTGGACCAAATGGAAGCAGAAGACAAAGAGCAGGACAGCCAGAAGCGACGAAACCGAAGAAACGAGAATCGCCAGCCGGGCGCCAGCGCCAGCCGCTCCCGTGCGGACTTTGAGCAATTGCCGTTCTTCCTCCTCCATCTCCGCAAACACGGCCCGGATTTCGTCCATCAGCTTCTTGCCCCTTCCGGAGGCCACTTGCGCGACGGCCGCGTCGAATCCCTTCCGCCGACGAATTTCCAGGCCCACCTTCATCTCCGCGATGAACTGCGGCACGAGAAGTTCGAGGTGGTCCAGGCGTTTCTGCTGGCGTGGATTGTCAGCGGTCAATTGTCGAAGCCGGTCGAGTTCCGTCGGAACTTCCGGGAGGGCGTGCTCGTAGGGCTCGAGATATCTTGGGTCGCCTGTCAGCACGAAGCCGCGGGTTCCCGTCTGGATGTCGAGCAGAGTGATCAACCCTGAGTCGATTCTTGCGAGGACCCCGTGTGTGTGGAGCAGCCATCGGGTCGTCTCGCCGTACTGGCGCAAGCTGCGGTAGGACGCCACTCCGGCGACGGCAAAGAGCGCAAACACGAGAGCGAGCCCCACCGCGGTTCTTCGTTCGATCAGCCATCTCACGCTCAACGCTCCTTCTTTCCCGGGCGTGCGGTGAAACACCCCGGCATGTCATTCCCTGCGGTTTCTTGTCATGGCGTGGAGCTGGCCCTTTCTGCGGCCAGCGGCGCCGAACCGCATAGCAAAGCTTCGAACTCCTTGACCAGGGCGCCATCCCACCAGCCGCGCGCCGCCTCTCCGCGCATGATGTGGAGGGCTTCCTCCGAGGGAAGAGCGCGGCGATAGGGCCGGTCGGTGGTGAGCGCGTCGTACACGTCCACCACGGTCATCACCGCCGCGGTGACAGGGATTTCGGCGGCTTTCAGGCCGTCCGGATAGCCCGAGCCGTTCATCTTCTCGTGGTGGTGGCGGATGATGGGCAGCGCCAGCCGGAAGGATTTCAGCGGTGCACAGATGCGCTCGCCGATAATGGGGTGCTGCTCCATGACCCGGCGCTCGTCCGGCGTAAGCGCTTCTTCCTTCAGGAGAATCTGCTCGGGCACGGCGACCTTGCCGACGTCGTGGACGATGCCGGCGCGGCGCAGCGCGACCTTTTCCGCCTCGGAGAGGCCCAGCCGCTCGGCCAGCGCCACGGAATACTTGGCGAGCCGGTCGCAGTGCCCGCCGGTGTAGGGGTCCTTGCCCTCGATGCTGAGCGCCAGGCTGAACAGCACCGTCTCCGCATTTTCCATCTCGTCGGTGATTTGCTTGAGCTTCAGCAGCGAGCGCACGCGCGCCAGCAGCTCCTCCTTGTGCACCGGCTTGTTCAGGAAATCATCCGCGCCGCACTCGATGCCCTGGATGCGGTCCTCGACGTTGGAAAGACCGGTGACCAGCACCACCGGGGTGAGGCGCGTGGCCGGATCGGCCTTGACGGCGCGGCAGACGGCAAAGCCCGTGCGCCGCGGCATCAGCACATCGAGCAGCGCGAGATCCGCCGGCTGGTGGCGCAATACCTCCAGTGCTTCCTCGCCGTCCTCCACGCAGGTGACCTTGTAGCCGTAGGATGTCAGTAGCTCGGAAAGCAGTTCGCGGTTAGCGGCGCTATCGTCCGCCACCAAGACGTGAGCGGGGCGTGCCTCCCCGCCCGAGGCGGGTCTATCCGACGTGCCGGGCATGGGGTGCCTCAACTCTTTTTACCGGGGATAGGGGCTCGGAAAGCCGCAGGGCGATGGCCCGCAACCTGAGAGACTTCGCCTCGAACAGGCAATCCGAGGGGACTTCCGCGCCGGAAGGGGGGATGCGCTGAAGTCACACTAGCCAAAGTAAGTGAGAAAGTCAACAAAACATCAGTTCATTACTGAAGCGCGCAATTTCGCACAGGTTTACGGACCGGGAGTGAGAAGACAGCGAAGATCCAGCTAGGCAGACGGCGTCGGCGGCTTCGGCGAATCCAGGATCTCGCGGACCTTGCACACCAGGGCCTCCCGCTTGAACGGTTTCTGGAGGAACGCGATCTCCGGCTGGAGAATTCCGTGACGCAAGATGGCGTCGTCGGTGTAGCCTGACATGAAGAGCACCTTCAGCTTCGGCGAGGATTCCGCCAGGCGCGTGGCCAGTTCCCGCCCGCTCATCTCCGGCATCACCACGTCGGTGAGCACGAGGCGCACGGAGTCGCCATAGCGCCTGGCCATCTCAACCGCTTCGGCGCCGTTCCGCGCCACGAGCGCGGTGTAGCCCTGCGCTTCCAGCACCTGCGAAAGCAGACTGCGCAACGAGTCTTCGTCTTCGACCACCAGGATGGTCTCCGAGCCGCGCGGCAACGCCGACTCCGTTTCGCTGCGCTGATCTTCGATGGGCGCGTCCACGCGCGGCAGATAAATCTTAAACGTCGTGCCGTGCCCCGGCTCGCTGTACACCCAGATGTAGCCGCCGCTTTGTTTGACGATTCCGTAGACCGTTGCCAGTCCCAGCCCGGTTCCTTGGCCCTGCTCTTTGGTGGTAAAGAACGGCTCGAAGATCCGCTCCTGGGTCTCCCGGTCCATCCCGGCACCTGTGTCGCTCACCGCCAGCATCACGTAGCGGCCCGCGACCACCACTGTGTGACGGATGACGTAGTCTTCGCCGAGCTCCACGTTGGCGGTTTCAACCGTCAGTCTGCCGCCGGTGGGCATCGCATCACGGGCGTTCGCGGCCAGGTTCATGATGACTTGTTCGATCTGTCCCGGGTCCGCTTCCACGCGGCCCAGCTCCGCTCCCGGTGAGATGCTTACATAAACGTCTTCGCCCACCAGCCGCGGAAGGGTTTTTTCCAAGTCGGCCAGCACCTGATTCAGATCCAGCACCCTGGGCCGCAACACCTGCTTGCGACTGAAGGCCAGTAACTGGCGCGTCAGCAGCACCGCGCGTTCCGCCGCGCGCTTGATTTCCTGGACGGCCGCGTGGGCGGAGTCTTCGAGATCGAGCCGCTCCAGGAGCATTTCACCGTAGCCCAGGATCACGCCGAGCACGTTGTTGAAGTCGTGGGCCACGCCTCCGGCCAACCGCCCGATAGCCTCGAGCTTCTGTGCCTGGCGGAGCTGCTCCTCCAGCAACAACCGCTCGCTCAGATCCAGCGCAAACGCTACTCCTTCCGCGCCGGATTCGGCGAGCAGAGCGGCGCCGAGCAGGATTCGAACGCGGGCGCCGTCTTTGCGGATGTACTCCTTCTCGAAGGGGGTGCACACGCCGGTGGCTCTGACTTCCTCCAAAGCGCGATTGTCGAGCTCGGTGAATTCGGGCGGCGTGATGTCCTGCCAGCGGACTTTCCCGGCGCGCAGCTCCTCGCGCGAGTAGCCGATGAGCCGGAGAAAGGCATCGTTCGCTTCGGTCAGGCAGCCGTCCATTTTCCAGAACGCAAGCCCGATCATGCTGGACTGGAAAACGCGCTGGAAGCGGGCTTCGGCGCTGCGGCGCATTTCTTCGGCGTGGCGGCGGCGTTCCGCCTGATCCATGGACTCAAGCGCAAGGGAGATATCCGCAGCCATTTCTTCGAGCAGCCGGATTTCATCGCTGTCGAAAAACTGGGGCTCTGCCGCGCAGAGGTTGAACACGCCGGTGACGCGCCCGCCCACGATCAGGGGAAACGACGCCACCGAGCGATAGCCGCGCTCGATCGCCTCGTCGCGCCAGTGCGCCGTGGGGGCCTCGTGCTCCACATCATTGCACACGTAACTGCGGCCCTCGTGCAGCGCCAGCCCGGCCAGACAATCCGCTTTCACGACGCCGTCGGGACACAGGCAAATCGTGTCGAGGAATCCCTCGTCAGCGCCATAGGAGGCCGCGGGCCTGAACCGCGAGGCCCCATTGTCCGCGATGCCGATCCAGGCCAGGCGGAACAGTCCCTTCTCAACGGCAATGCGGCAGGCGGTGTGGAGCAGCAGTTGCCGGTCGCGGACGCGGACGATGGCCTGGTTGATGTCGCTCAAGACGGAATAGACATGGTTGAGCCGCCGGACACGTTCCTCGGCGCGGCTGCGCTCGATGATTTCCAGATGCAGAGCCTGGTTGGCGCTGGCCAGTTCCGCGGTGCGCTCTTCGACGCGAATTTCCAGTTCGTCGTGCGCCTGGCGCAGCGCTTCCCCCGCCCGCCTGCGTTCGGAGATATCGCGCACGATGCCCGTGAAAAATTTCTCATCGTTGGCCGTCCAGAAGGCCAGCGAGAGCTCGATGGGAAACTCGCTGCCGTCCCGCCGGAGGGCGGCCACCTCCACCACCCTGCCGATGAGCCGGGATTCTCCGGTGCTGACCAGGCGCTTCATTCCCCGTTCGTGCGCCTCGCGGAACCTCGCCGGAATGACGGTGGTCAGAGGCCGGCCCATCATTTCTCCGGCGGTGTAGCCGAACATCGTTTCTGCCGCGCGGTTCCAGAAAACAATGTCGCCGCCGCTATCCACGTTGATGATGGCGTCGCACGCCGTCTGCACCACGGAACGGAAGCGCCGCTCGTTACTTTCCAGCGATTCCAGTGTCCGGCTGTTCAGCAGCGCCACCGCGGCCAGAACACCAAACGCTCCGGCCAGGCGCGCGTCGTGGTCGTCGAACCCGCCCGGCTTGTTTGCCAGACCCAGGATGCCGTGCCCCTTTCCGTCCAGCACGAGCGGAGCGAATAGAACACTCTGAAGTTCCAGATGCCCTGCCGGCATCAGTCGGGCCCACTCGCTGTTCGAGAAGTCGTTGTCGAACACCGCACGCCCCGCCCGATAGGCTTCCGCGCGTAGCCCGCGGACGGGCATGGGCAGCGAAGTGTCCACCGTGCAGGGTTGTCCGCCCGTGTCCAGAAAGAGAACCTCATTCCGGGTGCCGTCCTTGCTCAGCAAGGCCACATAGCCCCCGGTCGCTCCGATGAGTTTCTTGCATTGGACGAAGATGCGGTGCGCGGCCTCTTTGAATTCGTGCACCTCCAGCAGAGCCCGCGAGGCGGTCAGCACCGACGCGACTTCCGTCTGGCTGTGTCCGGATTGCTCCAGTGCGCCGCGCAGCGATTCCTCCAGGCTTCTCCGCGTGGCCAGATTGTTCAGCCAGTTGCGCAGCATGGCCGACGGCTGGTGATGTTCGAGAACCATTTTCGGCGGGAGGAAGTAGGAATTGTCATATAAGGTTGTCCCCAAGACGGCCAGGGGGTGAGTGGCGAGCACGTCCAGGAGAAGGGCAGGCGGGAAGCAGCGGCAATCGTACTGGCAGAGGGCCAGGCACCGGCTGCCGGGGAAGAAATGGTTGAGCTTTGCCTCGTACTCGATCAGGCGGTCGTAGTCGGCACCCCCTTTCAGCGCCCAGCTCATCTCGCCCGTGGCGCGAAGCGCTGAAAAACCTTCCGCCAGCGCGCGCTGCGTTTCGGATCGCAACAGCGCAATGGCGGCGTCCGGGTCAAAGCGCCCCGAACGCAGGTAGAAGTCCTCCACAGAAAGAATGCGGAGCTGACCCGCGGCGAGGAAAGGCATCACGTCGAGCCCGGCGTCGCGCAGGTAGTTCAGGATCTGCTCCGGGCTATGCGCGTCGGCGATGTACAGCACTTTTTCGTTTTGTCCGAGACCCTGGCGCAGGAAGGGCGTCAACAACGCCCGATGCTCTTCTTCCGTTTCAAACAATCCGCAAAGATGATCGCCGGGCTTCAGATCGGAGAGTGAACGCAGCGTGGGCGGAAACTCTTTCAGAGGGGTGCGCCGGTCCTGCAGAACTTCCAACATAAGTCACGCAGCGGCTTTCGTGCACTGGAAAGGGCAAGCCCGGGGTCGGCAGGCATGCTCCCCAGGCGCGGGCCATAAATCTGACACCGTATGCAGAAGGTGTCAAGTGCATATTCATCAGTGAGTCAATCGGCGCGGCACACTTCATCGTCCAAAGACGCGCGCAAAAATCGCGTCCACGTAGCGAAGCTGGCGCTTCAAATCGAATGTGTGCGCGAGGGCGGCGGCGTCCAGAAACCTGGAAATGCGCGGATCGGCGGCCACGCGCTCGCGGAAACTCGTTTCCGTCTGCCAGGCGGCCATGGCGTGCTCTTGCGCGCACGGGTAGGCTTCCTCGCGCGGCATGCCTCTTTCCACGAGATCTTGCAGAAACTGGCCGCTGAAAACCAGCCCCTGGGTGGCTTCGAGGTTGCGCAGCATGCGCTCCGGAAAAACGCGCAGTTCGCCAGCAATCGCGGTCATGCGCGCGAGCATGTAATCCACCAGGATCGTGGAGTCCGGCAGGATCACGCGCTCGACCGAGCTGTGCGAGATGTCGCGCTCGTGCCACAGCGCGACATTTTCCAGCGCCGCCTGCGCGTTCGCGCGCACCACCCGCGCCAGCCCGCAGATCTGCTCGCAGCCCACCGGGTTGCGCTTGTGCGGCATCGCCGAACTGCCGCGCTGCTCGCCGCCAAAGGGCTCTTCGACTTCGCGCACTTCGGTGCGCTGCAAGTGGCGGACTTCGAGCGCAACTTTTTCCAGCGACGCGGCAATCAGCGCGAGCGTCGAGACGTAATGCGCGTGGCGGTCGCGCTGCAGCACCTGCGAGGAAATCGGCGCGACTTCCAATCCCAGTCTCTTGCAGATCTGCTGCTCAACGTCCGGTCCGAGGTGCGCGCAGTTCCCCACCGCGCCGGAGATTTTACCCACGGCCATCTGCCGCGCCGCTGCGCGGAAGCGCTCGAGGTTCCGCTGGTTCTCCGCGTACCAGATGGCCAGCTTCAGCCCGAAGGTGATCGGCTCGGCGTGGACGCCGTGCGTGCGTCCGATCTGCGGCGTGTCCTTGAACTCGAACGCGCGCCGCTTGAGTATCTCGCCGAATGCTTCCAAACCCTTTTCGATGAGTTGCGACGCCTCGCGGACGAGCAGCGCCTGCGCCGTATCGACCACATCGTTCGAGGTGAGCCCGTAGTGCAGCCAGCGCGCGGCGTCGGGATCGCTCACCGACTCGCCGACCTGCATGGTGAAGGCGATGACGTCGTGCTTGACGCGCGCTTCGAGCTCGTTGATGCGCGCGGCGTCCACCTTCGCGCGCGTGCGCAGCGCCGCGGCGGCGCCGCGCGGCACCTGACTCAGGTCGGCGAGCGTCTCTGTGGCGGCCAGCTCGACTTCGAGCCATTTCCTGTACTTGTTTTCGTCGCTCCAGACGCGGCCCATCTCCGGGCGGGTGTAACGTGGAATCAAGTTGGACTCCTCGGAAACCGGACGAACGGCAGGGGTAATTCCCTGTCCCATCATACCTGAATTCGGACCTGCGCGGCGGACTGCATTGCAACCTGCCGCCCGCCACCAGCTACTCCTTCAGTGCTAGACTTCTCCCGCTTTACCGGGAACAATCCGTGAGCTTCTGGCTGGGGATTTTTCTGACCGCGCTGATGGGCGTCTCGCTCGGGCTGCTGGGAGGCGGCGGCTCGATCCTCGCCGTGCCGATCCTGGTGTATGTGCTCGGCGTGGAAGAGCACGCCGCGATTGCGATTTCGCTGGTGCTGGTGGGCAGCACGGCCTGGGCCGCGGCGCTGCAACATCACCGCGCGGGGCTGGTGGACTGGAAGGGCGGCTTCCTTTTTGCCGGGTGCGGCGCGCCCGTGAGCCTGCTCGGCGCAACCCTCTCGAAGCGCCTGCCCGGCACGCTGCTGATGCTGCTCTTCGGCGCGTTGATGCTGGTGGCCGGCGCGGCCATGTACCGCCGGCGCATGGAAAACTACGGAGAGGAGCGAAAACGGAATCTGCTCGTGCTCGCCGCGTGCGGCGCCAGTGTGGTATTTCTCACCGGGTTTCTCGGCGTCGGCGGCGGTTTTCTGATTGTCCCCGCGCTGGTGCTGTTCCGCCGCGAGCCGATGAAGTCCGCCATCGGCACATCCCTGTTCGTCATCGGCGCGAACTGCGTGGTCGCGCTGTGGGGCCACTGGGAAGCGCTGCACATGAACTGGAAAATACTGCTGCCGCTCGGCGGGGCGGCGCTTGCGGGGACCTTCGCGGGTGTGGCCGCCTCGCACCACTTCAACGCCGGGCAATTACGGAAAGCGTTTGCCGTGTTTATCGTGCTGCTCGGCGCGTGGATGGTGCTGCGCAACTCGGCTGCGTTTCTTCCCCGGTAAGGACCAGGCCCTTCCGAAGGATGGACGCTTCCGTTCGGCGCCGATATACTGCCGCCAGGAGGTTCCCGTCCGTGCCCGAAGAAAAATACGCATTCCACGCCAGCCGCTGGACCGCCGGGAATCTGTTTTTCCCCGTGCGGATCGAGATCACCCGCCAACACGTGATCCGCATCAAACCCCGGCTGGTAGGATCCGACGAGGAAAGCATTGCCATCGCCAAAGTTGCCTCGGTTAACATCCGCACGGGATGGATCTGGTCGGATATTCGCATTGATTCGAGCGGGGGCTCGAACCCGATCACCAGCCACGGTCACCGCAAGCAGGATGCGCGGCAAATCCGCGACCTGATTGAACGATTCCAGCGAGAGCAGTAGCGACGGAAGGATTCTGCAAAACTTCTCCCTGCACGGAAAAACGTGAGGGCGCAACATTTTGCGCCTCTACATTTTTTTTGCGCGCGTGTGCGGAGAACGCGCCACGTGCCCGCCGGAAGACGGGCGCGACGCGCGGCGGGCCTCCCGACGAAAAGCATCGGGACGCACAAATCGCGAAACTCGCCGCTACAAATTGAACGGGCCGAGGGGCACGCGCTGAGAGGCAATGTGGAGCTGCCCGGCAAACGCCGCTCCAATGCGCCGGCGGAGGGCTTCTTCGGCGGAGATGCGGGCGACGTCGGGGTTGTTGTTGTTTTCGGAAAGATGCGCGAGCACAAGGTGGCGCGGCTGCGCGTCGAAGCTTTCGCCGTCGGCGAGGTATTCGCTCACGGTGTGGTTCGAGAGGTGCCCGGTGCGGCTCATCACGCGCTGCTTGATGTGCCACGGATACGGCCCCACTTTCAGCATTTCCAGATCGTGATTTGATTCCAGGATGAGCAGGTCGGCGCCGCGCAGGTGCTGCTTCACCAGCTCAGGCAGGTAGCCGAGGTCGGTGACGATGGCCACCTTTGTGCCGTTGGCGCGGAAGGTGAAGCCCAGCGGGTCCACCGCATCGTGCGGGATGGCGAACGCGGAAACTTCGATGTCGCCGATAGTGAAGCGCTGCCCGGCGTGGATGTGCTCGACGCGGTCCAGGCGCGGCGTCTTGCCGTTGGACAAGATGCGCTCGACTTCGATCAGCGTAGGCTGTGTGGAATAGACCGGCGCGCGCCACTTGCCGAGGAGTTGCACCAGCCCGGCGCAGTGGTCGGTGTGCTCGTGGGAGATGAGGATACCGTCGAGCTGCTCGGGGCAGGTGCCCAGCGCCGTGAGGCGGCGGAGAGTTTCCCGCTTGGAGAGTCCGGCGTCAATCAGGAGGCGCGTGTTCGCCGTTTCGAGCAACGTGCTGTTGCCCGCGCTGCCCGACGCCAGAATCGAAACCCGGAACGAGATGTGCCGTCTCCGTGTGAAGTGTACGCACGATGATGGCAAAGCGCGAAGCGCGCGTCAATGGGGTGAAGACAGGTGCGTCTGCCGGTCAGCCGCTCCCGCAGCGACCCGGTGCGGGCGCGCGTTCAGCGGACAGTGAGGGTGACAGTGGCGATGCGCTGCGTCGTTCCGGCGGCGCCCGTCACGGTGACGGTGTAAGTGCCTGGAGTTGTGCCCGGCTGGGGCGGTGGCGGTGGATTGCCGCCTCCTCCGCCTCCGCACGAAAGCAGCAGAGCCACGGAGAGCATCACCGCCGTGAGCACGAGGGCTCGCGCGAAACGTGTCTTTCTCACGCGTCCAACCAGCATTGCCAGAGACAACAAGGCCATAGCGGCCAGCGTCCACAGGAGGACCGGCGGCGGCGAGACCGGCGCCGCAAGTGGCGCGGCGAGACCACTGCCCGCCGTGGTGGTGATCGTGAGCGTTGAGTTCGCCGGATTGGAACCCGGCGTGACGCTGGCCGGCGAGAAAGAACACGTGCTCAGGCTGGGCAGGCCGGAGCAGGTAAGCGCCACCGCGCTGGTGAACGCGCCGACCACCGGCGTGACGGTAATCGTCACGCTGGCCGGCTGGCCGCGATTGACCGTGGGCGCAACCGGCGAGGCGCTGAGGCTGTAGTCCGGGCCAGGCGCGGCGGTCGAGGTGAGCCCAAAAACCGTGAACCCTCCGTCGGCGGCAGCGGCGGAGACCATGAAGTGGTAGGTGGCGCCCGCCGTGACGTTGAAGGAGACCTGGGAGCCAGGCGAACCGCCGAAATCGTCGTTGCAGGCGACTTCGGTCAGCGCGCCGGGATTGCCGGAGAAGGCGGAGAGAATGGTGTCGTACAGGCTGGCCCTCGTGTCGGCGGTGACCGTACCGTTGGCGGACGGCGTGAAACGGTACCAGGTGCTTTTGGCGCGACCGCCGCTCAAGGCGCCAAGGGCACAGGTGGGGATGGGGTCGGTGGACTGAACCGTCGCCGCCATCGAATTCACCAGGTCGAAAAACGGTAAGGTGCCGACCGGCGTGGCGCCGCCCAGATCGTCGTTGGGCGGCGGCGGGAAGAAGTCGAGGTTGAACGTAGTGGTGCCGCCGTCGCCCGCCCACGCCGAGATCATGAAGAAATAGGTGGTGCCCGCAGTGGCAGTGAAGCTCACCAGCGAAGGGGCGCTAAACTGACCCGGCGGGTCGTCGTTGCAGGCCACCACGGTGAAAGCGCCGGGCGAGCCGGTGACGACGGTAAGAATCGTATCGTAGACGCTGCCAAACGTATCGGCGATGACCGCGCCGCTCGCCACCGGCGTGAACTTGTACCAGATGCTGTTGGCGGCACCGTTCGAAGCAGCGCCGGTGGTGCAGGTGCCTGGGGAAATGACGGGGTCGAGGCGGCCACCGGTGTTGGCAGTGGCGAATCCGGAATTCTTCGTATCCATGAAGGGGGCGGGGCTGGCGTTGATGGCGTTATTGAAATCGTCGTTGACCGGGCCCGGGCCGGTGACGCTGAAGATCAAGGGCGAAGACGCGCCGCCGCCGGGCAAGGGGTTGAACGCGGTCACTCGAAATTTGCCGCTGGTGGCAATGTCTGCGGCGGTGATCTGCGCGGTGACTTGCGCGCTGCTGACAAAGGTGGTGACGCGGGAACTGCCGTCCCAGTTTATTTCCGTGGTGGGGACGAAGCCGGCGCCGTTGACGGTCAGGGTGAAGGAGCCGCTCCCGGAGGCGACGCTCGTCGGGGAAAGGGAAGTGATCTGCGGACTCGGATTCAGGATGGTGACCAGCAATGCGTTCGTTGGCCCGAGAACGGAGTCCACCACAGTGACCTGCGCCGGAGGACCGCCCACAAGGAGAGAGTTCGGCACGGTGGCGTCGAGCTGCGTCGCGCTCGTAAACGTGGTGGGGTTGAGCGGCGCGCCGTTCCAATGGACGACCGAGCTGGCGGTGAAGCCATTGCCGCGGACCGTGATGCTCGCCGGGCCGGAGCCGGGAGCAAAACTCGATGGCGAGACGGAGCTGAGTGTGTACGCGGGCAACGCGGAGTATTGCAAATCCCACATGCCGCGTCCATGCGTGCCGGCTCGGAGCGTGCGCGATGCCCTCCGGAGCTGCAACGAAAGCACGGCGACGCGCGGCAGGCCGGTCACCAGCGTGGCCCAGGTGGCGCCGCCGTCGGTCGTTTCGAAGACACCGACATCCGTGCCGATGAAGATGCGGTTGCCCACCGGCGCGAAATCGGGATCAATCGCGATGGCGTTGACGGGAGTATTGGGCAGGGCGCCCGCGCCGGTACCTCTGATGTCGGTCCAAGTGGCGCCACCGTTGGTGGTCTTGAAGATGTGGCCTTTCGTGTCGCTGCCGAATGTGAAGCCGGAAAACGCGACGAACGCGGTGTTGGGATCGGCCGGGTGAACTGCCATGGCGGTAATCACGCGGCTGGGCAGATCGATTGCCGAAGAAATCTCCGACCACGTTGCGTTCACGCCCGCTCCAGCATTCACGGTACGGAAGATGCGCGCATTGCGCGCGCCTGTGTAGACGACATTCGAATCGCTGGGGGCCACAGCGATGGCGCGGAGCGAAGCAATACTGTTGGTGAGGTCGGGTGAAATCGCCACCCAGTTCTGTGCGCCGTCATTGGTCTGATAGATGCGCGAGGTGCCGAAGTAGAGGCGATCGGGGACATTCGGGTCGCCAATCATGGGCGGGATGAAAGCCACAAGATCGAGAGGGTTGATGCCGTTAATGGCGAGGTTGCCGGAGCCGGGGGCGCCGTTCACGATGGATTTGAAAATGACGCCAAACTGGCACATGAAATACCACGCGCTGGGCAAAGCGCGGTCGATGACAGTATAGCCGCCGTCGCATCCCGGGCCGATGGTCTCCCAGGGCAACGCCCCCGTGAATTTGAGCGTGTCGTTGTCCTGCGTGCCCCCCATGCCGATCTGCTCGTCGGAAGGGTGGATGGAGTTGCCGGGATAAAACTGCGCGAGCTGGAGCGTGCCGTTGAGGTTCGTCCAAGTGAGCGTCGAGGCGGTCGGGTTCGAAACATCCGCGCTCCAGACGCCGCCGTCATTGCCGAGATACAGCTTCACGGCGGTGGGGCCGAGGAAGCCGAAGTCCATCGCGTGCTGGTCCACGTGAATGAACTCGGCCGGCACGGCCGTCGTCAGGAAGGCGGACCAGGTCACCCCGCCGTCGGTGGAGCGCGAGAAAAAACCGCTCGTCGCGGAGCCGCCGACGTAGATCACGTTTGCGTTGTTGGGGTGGACGCGGACAACGTTGTCGTAGAAGCACTGTCCGGCGCAGTAGTTCGGGGTGGCCGTGAGTTGCGTCCAATTCAAGCCGCCATCGATGCTTTTGAAAAAGCCGAGCAGGTCGTCGGAGAGGACATCCACGATGCTGGCGTACAGGGTCGAGGGGGCGGAACGCGCGATGGCCAGTTTGATCACGCCCACGCTCGCGGTGGGCAGCTTGCTGGTGCCGGCGGCATCGGCGCGCGCCCACGTTTGCCCCGAATCGGTGGACTTGTACACACCGTTCAATGAGCTTCCTCCCGGGCTGCCCAAGGCGGCATAGGCATCGCCAGGACGTGCCGGATCGGGAGAAAACAAAACGTCGGATGCCGTGGCGCCGGAGGCCGTCGACACTAGGGTCCAGGTCGCGCCGCCGTCCATGGAACGATAAACGCCGGAACCCGTCGCCCCATTTCCGATGTCCACGCCGGCCAGAATCACGCTGCCGTCTCTCTTCACGGCTATCGCGCTGATGCGCGCTCCGCCCTGGCTGAAACTTCCTCCAAAAGGCCCGACGAACGGAGAACCCGGCGGAGTGCCAAGCTGTGTCCAGGTGGCGCCCGCGTCGATGGATTTCAAAACGCCCGCGCCGTAGTAGCTGCTGCTGGAAAACGTCTGCTCGCCGGTGCCGACGTAGATCGTGCGGCAGGGCGCCGGGGTGCAACTCGACGGATCGATGGCGATCGCGCCGACGGCCAGCGACGGCTGAGAGTCGGTGAGTGCCGTCCAGTTCTGGCCGCCGTCGGTCGTCTTCCAAACTCCACCCTGTGCCCCGCCGAGATAAACGGTGTTGGCGTCGGTGGGATCCGCGGCGATCGCGCCGATACGACCGGAGACGGCTCCGAAGAACGAGGAGTTGCCGGGCTGCGGTCCGATCGGTGTCCACGCGGACTGGCCGGCCTGGATTAACGCCTCGATGCCGGGGGCCTGCGCTCGCTGCCGTTCGGCGCGGCGCATCTCTTCCAGGCGTTCGATCGCTTTCTGCCGAATGCCGGCAGGAATCTGCTTGAGGGGATAGGCGCGCTGCTCGTAGAACCAGCGCTCGCGTTCACGCGGCATGTCCTGGCGTTCCCTGCGCTGCGCCGTTTTCTTGCCTGGCGGTCTAGCGGTGGCTTTTTTTTGCTGAGCGAAAGCCAGCGCCGACTGAAGCAGGCATCCAATCAGCAAAACGGCGAGCCCGCGGAGGAAGCGAGGAAGAGAACAACGATGGCAAGTATTCGTAAGCGCCTCCGACATGAACGATTATCGAATGGTTAGCTATACATGCGGAACGGCCCAGCTGTCAATGGGGCCGTCGGGGAGAGCGCGGCAGCAGCAGGCGAGCTGGCCTGTCCTCAGCGAGGCCGCAGGCCGAGTCGAAGGGCCGCGAGAGATTAGCAGGCCAACTGCTCCCTCGTGAGATGGAAACCGTTGAGGTTGCCGAGCACGGTGACGCTGATTTGCTCCGGCTGGAAGAATTCGCGGGCGATGTCGCGGACTTCCTCGCGGCTGACGGCTTCGATGCAGGTGATGATTTCGTCCAGCGTGAAGAATTTTCCGAAGTACATCTCCTGTCGCGCGAGGTTGGACATGCGCGAGCTGGTGGACTCGAGCGAAAGCATCAGCGAGCCTTTCAAGTGGTCCTTGGCGCGGCGCAGCTCTTCTTCGCTGACGAGCTGTTCCTTCAGGCTCGAGAATTCCGCGGTCACCGAGCGCACCACTTGCCCCGCGCGCTCGAGCGCCGTGCCGGCGTAAATGGAGAGCACGCCGGTGTCGCGGTACGGGCTCAGCTCGCTGAACACGGCGTAAGCCAGTCCCTGGCGCTCGCGGATGTTCTGGAAGAGCCGCGAGCTCATGCCGCCGCCGAGGATGTTGTTGAGCACGGCGATGCCGTAGCGCCGCGCGTGCACCATCGGATACGACGGCACGCCGATGCACAGGTGCACCTGCTCAAGCTCGCCCTTCGACTTTGTGGTGATGCGCGCCTGCGGCACCGGCGCGGAGTCCACGTAGTGGTCCCCCGAGGGCTTCATCTGCCCGAACTCCCGCGCCACCAGGTCGCGAAGTTGCTGGTGCTCCAGGTGCCCCGCCGCGGAGATGATCATGTTCTCCGGCGCGAACCACCGGCGGAAACATTCGGCCACCGGCGCGCGGGTGAAGCTCGAGACGGTCTTGCGCGTCCCCAGGATCGGTTTTCCGAGCGGGTGGTTGCGCCAGAAGTTCTGCGTGAAGATTTCGTGGACCAGGTAGTCGGGGTTGTCCTGGTCCATCTTGATTTCCTCAAGTACCACGGATTTTTCG
Organism: Acidobacteriota bacterium; assembly: GCA_016201285.1. GTDB lineage: Bacteria > Acidobacteriota > Terriglobia > Acidiferrales > UBA7541 > JACQDE01. Next base: position 24,686 of record JACQDE010000019.1, read on the forward strand.
CGGGCAAGGTCGTCTTCGTTGAAGCGCGGGTGCAGCACCAGGTCGGAGAGCACGTCGAAGGCGATGGGCAGGTGCTCGTCGAGCACCTTGGCGTTGAAGCAGATCATTTCCTTCGCGGTGAAAGCGTCGAGCATCCCGCCGACGGAATCCACCGACCGCGCAATCTCCTCCGCCGAGCGCCGCTCAGTACCCTTGAAGACCATGTGCTCGATGAAGTGGGTGATGCCGTTGAGCTCCGAAGGCTCGCGACGCGAGCCGGTGCGCACCCACACGCCCACCGAAACCGAGCGCACGTGCTCCATCGGTTCGCTGATCACCACCAGGCCGTTGGGCAGAGTCTCCTTCTCGATGTTGCGCGGTTCGTTTCGCATGGTTCTGTTCACAGGACGCGCCGCTTGAGCGGTCGCGACTGCACCGGGCAGGACTGCTGAGGTTGCTCCTTATTATAGGCTCAGCCGCACGCGAAAAGCCATCGGCGCTACACTCTGTTAGACGCCGTTCGGGCAAAGGGAGATGCCGGGCCGGGCGCAGCCCCGCGCGCCGCGGGCATTGACCCGCCCCGCCGGCTGCGGTAGAGTCCCGGCAATTTCCGGTTCGATTACCACTCTGGAGGAACAACATGTTCGGTGAGAACGATCCAGTGCATTCGAATCAGATGCCGCGGGTGATGTCGGTGAGCGGGCCGCGTTTTCGCGAGGACACGATTTACTCGAACCACAACGGGGAGGTGAAGGACGCCTTCCGCAAGCGCGCCGATTATGCGCTCGAGCACCTCCGGGAGCCGCTCACGAAGGCGCTCCAAAAGGACGAGGTGGTGCTGTACGTGGCCCGCGCGCTCGCGCCGGCGGCCACCGCCGAACAGCTCACGCTGGGGCACTACATCTACGACGTCAAGCTGGGCTACCTGGTGCTGACCAACCAGCGTCTGCTGCATTTCCTGGCCAAGCGCAAGCTGTTCGGCGGCGATACCGGCTGGACGTGGCGGAAGAGCGTGCGCGAGGCGCGCTGGGGCGACGTCGCCGAAGCGAAAGTAAAAGGGTGGCTGAGTCGCTCACTGGTGATGAAGTACAGGGACGGCAGGAAGGAAACCTACTGGAGCCTGAGCCGCCGGGATGCGAAAAAGATCAAAGTGCTGCTGGAAGCGGTGCTGTCCAAGTGCGTGAACGAGGTCACCGCGGCGCAGGGCAGCGCCGCGCTCTGCCCGGGCTGCCTGGCGGCGCTGACGCCCGGCGTCTATCGCTGCGGCGCGTGCGGGCTTGAATTCAAGGATGAGAAGACGGCCATCCGCCGGACGATTCTGATGCCCGGCGGCGGCTATTTCTATGCGGGGCTGAGATCTCTCGGCTTCGTGGACCTGTTCTTCGAAGGGATGTTCATGCTCGTGGGCCTCCTGTTCGTGCTGGAGATCTTTGGCGTGATGGCACCCGATCCCGGCCAAGAGCCCGCCAATTGGGTTGCGGTTGTTTTCGTGCTGTTGTTCATCGGCGTCAAGAAGCTGATCAGCGGTTACAACTCGACGCGCTTTGTCCGGAACTTCCTGCCGGCACGATAAGGCTCCCGATCGGCGGGCGAATCACACAAATGCGCAATCAGAGCAGTCTTTCTTCAGGGTTCAACTTGCCGTACTCGCTGGTGTAGTGCAGATCCACGTCGAAATAGACGCCCTTCTCCGGCTGATAGATCTCGCAACTGTCGTAGGGCCGCGAATAGACGTGGACGGTGGCGGCGCGCTGCCCGAACTCGGGCCGATTGAGCACCTGGTGCACCGGCGCTTGCGGGTCCACGTAAGCGGGACGGGCGGGGTCCATGTCGAAGGCGTCGGTGGGGACCAGGCGGCAGGCGCCACGGGCGGGGTCGCGCTGCTCGACGCGGAAATTCTGCACGCGCAGCCGGCCGATGGGCACGGACATCCAGCAATTCTGATCCCGGTGGTTGTGGATGCGACTCGCCTGGCCGATTTCCCAGCAGATCAGCAGCACCTCGAAGAGCGGGCACTTGTAGATCAGGTTGCGCGTGTAGTTGCCCTTCGAATAGAAGGAGTATTTTTCGAGCGTCTCCGGCCGGACGCCGTGCGCAAGATGAAAGGCGTGCACGCGCCCGATGGTGAAGTCCTTCTCCCGAATCGCGGCAAGCCGTTCGACCCAATCGCTGATCGCGAGATGTTCCACTGCAGTGCCCTCCCCAACTTGAGATCGATGGGCGGGATTATAGCCGCCTCTTCGCCGCGCGGCAGCAGAAAATCGCGCCGCACGCCGCGTGCTAAGATGGCTCCGTAGGACAGGCGTCCACGCCTGTCCGGCACGGCGCTCGCAATGCCTGACGACCTTCTTGGCAAACCGGCGGACGAACTTCGCGCGCTACTCGCGGCGCTGAGCGAGCCCGCCTACCGCGGCGCTCAGGTCTATCACGCGCTCTACGCCGAGCGGCGCTTCGATTTTGCCGCGATGACCAACCTGCCCGCGGCGCTCCGCGAGCGCCTCGCGCGCGAGGCGCGCATCGCCCTGCCGCAAATCGTCAAGCGGTATCACTCCGCCGACGGCACAGTGCGCTATCTGCTTGCTCTGGATGCGGATGTAGGGGCGGACCTGCGTGTCCGCCCGGCCAGCGAGGGCGCACACATCGGTCCGCCCCTACGTGAGCAATGCAAACCCACCACGATTGAGACCGTGTTCATGCCGGAAGAAAGCCGGCAAACGATTTGCATCTCGACGCAGGCGGGTTGCGCGGTGGAGTGCCGTTTCTGTCTGACGGCGACGCTGGGATTGATTCGCAATCTAACGGCGGGAGAGATCATCGGGCAGGCGCTCGTTGCGCTCGAGGAAAATCGCGCCGCGCTCAAGCCGCAGACCAACGTGGTGCTGATGGGCCAGGGCGAGCCGCTGTTGAACTACGACGCGGTGCTGGCCGCCGTGCGCATCCTGCTCGACGCGAACGGCGCGGCGCTTTCGCCGAAGCACGTTACGCTGTCGACCAGCGGCATCGTCCCCGGCATCGAGCGCCTGGCGCAAGAAAAGATTCGCCCCAAGCTGGCCGTCTCGCTCAACGCATCATCCGACGTGCAGCGCGACCTGATCATGCCCATCAACAAAAGGTATCCGCTGGAAAAACTGCTCGAGGCTTGCCGCAGCTATCCGCTGCGCCCGTGGGAGAAGCTGACGTTCGAATACGTGCTGCTCGGCGGGTTCAACGATTCACCGGAGGACGCGCGCCGCGTCGCGCGCCTGCTCGCGAATCTGCGCTGCAAGGTGAACCTGATTCCGTGGAACCCCGGGGAGCTGCCCTACGAGCCGCCCAACGCCGAACGCATCGAGGAGTTCCGCCGCATCCTCACCGAAAAAAGTCTGCCGGCGTTTGTGCGCACCTCGCGCGGGCAGGACATCATGGCCGCCTGCGGACAGCTTGCCCTGCTCGAATCCGCCGGCGCCGCGCTCACACAAATCACGCCGTAGTAGGACAGACGTCCACGCTTGTCCACTGCCGAAGCTTGCAGGAGTGGACAGGCCTGGAGGCCTGTCCTACACGCGGATTCCGATCACACCCATCAGGCGGCCGGTGCGGCCGAATTCGGCGCGGTGGCTGAAGAGAATGTCCTTGCGGCAGGCGGTGCAGAGATTGCTCGCAAGAATATTCGCGGTGGGCACGCCGGCATGTTCGAGTTGCCAGCGGTTGGCGGCGAGCAAATCAAGATGCACGGAAGGCGGAGGCGGCTGGTGGCCGGGCGGGTGCATGTTGAGCCACTGGAGGGGGTTCGGCGTGTCGTCGCTGACGAGGCGCTCGAAGGGGCCTTCGAACCACTCCGCGGCGTGCGCGAATTGCGAATGGAACGCCTGCGCAACTTCCGCGCCGACTTCGTAGCAGCCGCGGCCGATGCCCGGGCCGAGCACGGCGAGAACGTCACGCGGGCACGTGCCGAACGTCATGCGCATTTTCCCTAGCGTTTTTTCGGCGATGCGCGCGAGCGTGCCGCGCCACCCGGCGTGCACCGCGGCCACCGCGCGGCGCTTCGTGTCCGCCAGCAGGATGGGCACGCAGTCGGCCGTGAGCACGGCCAGCAGCAACCCCGGCGTGCGCGTGATGAGCGCGTCGCCCTTTACGGGTTGCTCGGGCGCGGCATCGAGCACGCGCGTCAACGTCGAATGAAACTGCCGCTGCGAGACAATCTGCATCGGCTTCGCGCCAAGTGCTGTGAGCAGTTTTCCCCGGTTGGCGAGCACGTTTTCGCGCGTGTCCCAGTCGGTGCGGCCGAGATTGAAGACGCGCTTTCCATCGAGCATGCTCGCGCCGCCCGGGCGCAGCGTGAACCCGTGCACCAGCCAGGGAATTTTTCCGAGCGCGCCGGCTTCGAGGATCTGCACGCCCTGCGCGCGCCGCGTGCGCCAGACGGCCGCGGCAAGCTTGGCCCGCCGCATGACGGTTGTCTTGCGCGCAGTCTTAGAAAGGGCTCTGGTCTTCACGAGTCACGCTATAATCAGTCTGCGGACTGGCATTGTAGAGGCAAGCAGGCGGCCTAGCAAACCGCGTAGCGCAGCCACTCCTGGCTGCGCAATTTGTGCTGCCCGGCGCAGGCAAGAGTGCCTGCGCTACCTGTTGTCCGCTGGAGCGGCCGAGGGGAGAATGATCATCGGACTGGGCGTGGACATCGCCGAAATTGACCGCATCGAAGCCGCCATCGGGCGACACGGCCGTCACTTCATCGAACGAATTTACACGCCTGACGAAATCGCCTACTGCGAGGCGTACCGCGCGCGCTTCGAGCGCTACGCCGGACGCTTCGCCGCCAAAGAAGCGGCGATGAAGGCGCTGGGCACCGGCTGGCGGCAGGGCGTGCGCTGGGTGGATATCGAAGTCGTCCGAGCGCGCGGCGGCCGCCCCACCATTGTCCTGCACGGCGCCGCGAAGGAACACGCCGACCGCCTCGGCGTGAAAAACATCTCCCTCTCCATCACCCACAGCGGCAATACCGCCTACGCGCAAGTGATCTTTGAAAACTAGGCAAAAATAGAAAAGGGAAAATAGAAAATAGGCTCCCTGGCAAGCTCTTCCTCTTTTCTAATTTCTATTTTCTATTTTCGCTTCTGTGGACAATTCCCCGAAAAGGCCTTCGCCATTGGCTGCCAGACTCACTTCGAGAAACTGATTGCGTGAGAGATGGCCGGCCACCCGGAGTTGGAGATAGTTGTCGCTGAGGGCGGCGGTCCAGGGGCCGGAAGAATCTTCGCCCTGCTCGCGCAGAGTGAGGACGCGGAGCGTCGAGCCGCTCTGCGCGGCGCGGAAGGCGGCTTTCTTTGCTTCCGCGAGCGCGCGCAATTCCCGGCTGCGTTGTTTGATCACCTGCGGTGAAACTTCAAGAGAAGTGCCGGCCTCCCTCGGCTTCGCTCTGGACAAGTTCCGGCCGGCGCTACACAGCTTCTCGGCAGCGGTGCCCGGACGCTTCGAAAACGAAAAGACATGCAGGTAACTCAACGGCAACCGCTCGACAAATTCCATCGTGGCGCGATGGTCAGCGTCGGTTTCGCCCGGAAAGCCGGCAATCACGTCCGCGCCGACGGCCGCGGCGGGAATTATTTCCCGAATCAGCTCGATTTTGCGCGCGTAGTGTGCAGCGCGGTACCAGCGGTGCATCGCCGCGAGAACGCGGTCGGAGGCGGATTGCAGCGGGATGTGGAAGTGCCGCGCAACGCGGCCGGATAAAGCAACGAGATCAACAAGGTCCTGCGTTACGTCCTGCGGCTCAATCGAGGAAAGGCGGAGGCGCTCGAGCGGCGTTTCGTCGAGGATGCGCCGCGCCAGGTCAATCAACTCGACGCGCGGGGCGAGGTCGCGGCCGTAGCTGCCGAGGTTGATGCCGCTCAGCACGATTTCCTGGTAGCCCGCGCTGGTGAGCTTGCGGATTTCCTCGATCACGCGCGCCGGAGTGAGGCTGCGGCTTCTTCCGCGAACGAACGGAATCACGCAGTACGAGCAGCGGTTGTTGCAGCCATCCTGAATTTTCAAGATGGGGCGCGTGTGGCCTGCCCCGAGCGAGGCCGAGGGGTCGCTCTCGCCCCCGAAAATCGGCGCGACGAGCACCTCGGTCTGCGCGAAGATGTCGCCAGTGAGAATCTTCGCCGGGGCAGAAGCGAGGGAAACGAAATCGGACATGCCGGCCTGAAGGCCGGCGCAACAAGTATCCTGAACAGGCCTGAAGGCCTGTCCTACCAGCGCGGCGATTTCGGTTTTGTGGGAGTTGCCGACCACCCACGCGACGCCTTGGATCTGCGCCAATTCCTCCGGCGCGCGCTGGGCGTAGCAGCCGGTGACGATGATGCGCGCCTGCGGATTCTCCGCATGAAAGTGCCGAATGGCCTGGCGGGCCTGCGAATCGGCGTTGGCGGTGACGGTGCACGTGTTGATCACCACCACGTCCGCGCCCGCTGCGCCAGCGGCGGGCGCGAAGCCGCGCTCGACGAGTTGCCGCTCGATGGCGGCGGCATCGGCCTGCGTGGCGCGGCAGCCGAATTGCTCGATGTGGAAGGTAGCCATGGAGAAGTCGACAGTTGATCGCGGACAGCGATTAGCTTTCAGCGGTCAGCTATCAGCAAAAACCAAATTCGATCCCGCAGCGGCGCGACGAAACTCGCTCGGAAGCCAACAGTATAGCAGCCGGCGCTGCCGGAGCAGTTCCCGGCGAGAAGATCGAATGGCCGCTGCGCCGGCAGAGGAAGTATCCCCTGGTGAAATGAAGAACCCGCGTGAATCGACAGCGGCGGAAGAAACATCTAAGATGTGAGGATGGCCGTGAAGACGATTCGGCGGATTGCGTTCGGCGCGCTGGGCCTCGTTTTTTTTGTCGAGGCGGCGCGGTCGTTTCAGCAGGCTGGACTCACGCAGGCGGCGGTCTTCCCCGCGGCGATGGGCGCGCTGCTGGCGGTGATGGCCATCTGGGGCAAAAGCGGTTGAGACGCCGTCTAGCTTCCGCGTGACGGAAGCGAGCGACAAGGTCAGGGTTTTGGGTGCCGGGTTCAGGTCACTCCGCAGAAACAACAATCTCCCCATGGGCTCCGTTTGAATCCCGGCAGATTTCTCGCCTCGCTGGGCAAGACAGCACATCACTTTTTCGGCATGTTGCTGACACAGCGCCGCCGCGCACTGTGATGGAGACCTTGTCAGCGCCGGTTTCTGCCGCGAAGCAAGAAGTCCGGCACAGGGCTTTTTCCGCAAGGCCGCGGCAGCGTATACTCACCCGCGCCGGCAGACATCGTGAACCGAAAAACCATCGCGAGCTGGTGCCTCTTCGACTTCGCCAACTCTTTCTACGCCGTGCTGCCTGCGGTGATCTGGCAGACCTACTACCAGCAAAACATCGTCGGCAACCAGAAGGGCGCAGGAGCGCTCTGGTGGGGCTATGCGATTTCCACGACGATGTTGATCGTGGCCATCACTTCTCCTGTGATGGGCGCGGTGGCGGACTATGCCGGGCTGCGCAAGCGCCTGCTGGTTGCCTACACGCTGCTCTCGGTGGGATTCGTGTGTCTTTATGTGACCGTAGAGCCGGGGATGGTGATTTGGGGCTTTGCGGTGACGGTGATTTCCTACGTCGGCTTCGAGGGCGGCATCGTCTTTTACAACGCCTACCTGCCGGAAATCGCCCCGCGCGAATACCAGGGCCGCGTGTCCGGCTGGGGCTTTGCCACAGGCTACGTCGGTTCTCTGTTCGGCCTGATGCTGGCCATACCGCTGGCGCAGCGCGGCATGTTGAACGCCGCCTTTCTCTGCATCGCCGCGGCCTTCTTGCTCTTTTCTCTTCCCGCGTTTTTCAATCTGCCTCCCGACGGCCGGGCGCGGCTGGGCTTGCGCGCCGCCGCCGAGGCCGGCGTGCGGGAATCGTGGCACACCTTCCGTGACATTCTGGGCCTGCGCGATACGCGGCGCTTCCTGCTCAGCTATTTCTTCTATGAGGACGGCGTGAACACGGCCATCAATATGTCCGCCGGCTTCGCGGCACAGACGCTCGGGTTCAAGGTGGGCGAGCTGCTGGTGCTGTTCGCGGTGGTGCAGGTGTCGGCGCTGGCGGGCGCGTTTCTGTGGGCCGGGCCCACCGACCGGCTGGGGCCGAAGCGCGTGGTCAGCCTGATGCTCATCCAGTGGTCAGCGGTGGTGATCAGCGCCTACTTCGTGCAGACCAAGACGCAGTTTTTCGTGGTGGCGGTGCTGGCGGGGACGGGCATGGGGGCGATCCAGGCGGCTTCGCGCGCGTTCATGTCCACGCTGATCCCCAGGGGGCGCGAGGCGGATTTCTTCGGCTTCTACTCGCTGTGCGGCAAGTCGGCGGCGGTGATGGGCCCGCTGATCTTCGGACACGTGGCGGTGGCGGCGGGAGGCAACCAGCGGGTGGCGATTTTCTCGGTGATGGCGCTCTACATCATCGGCTGGTTCCTGCTGCGGCGCGTGCAGGCCGGCGGGCCGACCTGCCTGCCTCCAACCGAAGCGCAACCCTAGTGCGCTGGCTGTTGCGGTCTTCCGATGCATGTGGCGGCGTAATCCCGAAGTCCCGAAGCTTCGGGATTCGGGACGGGACGCTGCTACCATCCTAGCGCTGCGGGAAGATGTAGGACTCGAGCATGTCGGCGCGGGCCTTGTGGTCGGTAGCGATCACGCGCAGCAGGTCGGCCACGGAGATCATCCCGCGATAGCGCGATTTCTCGTCGAGCACCAGCAGGTGGAAAATGCCGTGCTCGTCCATCATGCGCAGGCAGTCGTCAAGCGGCGTTTCCGGCGTAGTCAGCACCAGGTCGGTGGACATGATCTCCGTGACGCGCATCCACGCCGGGCATTTGTTCTCGGCGGCCACCTTATCGGAGATGTCCGACTGCGAGATGCAACCCACCAGCTTGCCGGCGGCGTCGCAGATGCCCACGGCGCGCACGCCTTTTTCGCGCAGGTAGCGCGCGGCGTCGTGCACGGTCATGTCCACAGGGATGGAGTACACTTCCTTGCGGGACTCGATCAGGTCCTTCACTTTCATCGGACCCCTCCTCGAGCAGGGTATCGTTCGGGTTCCCCCATTCCTAAGCGGGGGCGGGGGAGAAAATGGTAGGACGATCGCCCCGCGGTTGCAACTGAAAATGCGCTACGGGCAAAGGGCGCCATGACGGCGAGTCTGAATGCACCGGGTTGCAGGGAGCAGGGGCTAGGGTGTTGAGTGTTGAATTCAGCGATTCAGAGTCAGATCCGATAGAACGGATGTGCATTCGCGCGTGCTAAGATTCGCGTGATGAGTTCCGGGATGCCGCAAGACAAACTGCCGGAGGATGCCGGTCAGCAGCGCAAGAACCGCCGGTTGCGCGTGGCGCTGGCGAACCTGAGCATTTTCTTGTTGCTCGCGGCGGTTACGCTGGGCACCTGGCACGTGCTCTCGCCGCGGTCGAGTCTCATCAACTATTTCCTGACCAGGAATGCGCTGCCGGCTGTGCCGCGTGCGCCGCGCCCGGCGACGCTCGACCCCGCGACCTTCGCCGGGCGTGCCGCCGAAGGCTACCGTGTGGCGCGCGAACGCGCGGAGGTGCTCGAGCAGATCCCCTGCTATTGCGGCTGCTACCACACCGACGGGCACCAGAACAACCTCGACTGCTTCCGCGACCGCCACGCCGCGAACTGCGCCGTCTGCCTGGACATTGCCCTGCGCGCGGCCGCGCTCGCCCGCGAAGGCTACGCCCCCGCCGATATCAAGACGCTGATTGACCGGGAGTTTGCCCCACGCAAAAGTCAGGACTGATTCTTGGTGAACGGCCGCGTCAGTTCGGCCAGGGACGTCCGGCGAGGCGGTTCAGGTCGGCCTTGATGTCTTCGCGGAGCGTCATCATCGGGAGCGTGACGGTGGCATCGGAGCGGCGCAGTTCGCCTTTGAAGCGATAGACAGTGGCGCGCCGGTCGTTGAAGGAACGGTTGTTGGATTTGATGTTGTAGGTACGGAGCACCTCGAACTGGTCCGACTGCAAGGCCACCCACACCGGGCCCAGGCCGTCGATGAATTCCCGGTTTTCCACCACCGCATAACGGATTCCCCACTTCTGAAACATGGCGATCACTTCTTCCGGCGTGTTCATGATCCGGCGCGTGCCGTAGCCCACGTTGACCTTGGTGGCCACAATCTGTTTCTCGCGCGCAATGAGTCGGCGCTTTTCCGGGTCGTACTTGCGGACAAAAAAAATGAAGTCGCCGTTGAGGAAGCCCTGGTAGTAGAGGACTTCGGAATCCGGCTGCGCCACAAGGTACTGCGCGATCGGCTCGATCCCGCTGACTTTCGGTGCCTCGATGCGCACCGCCTTCACTGCCGAATACGCGGCAAGAACGCAAAAGGCCGCGATCACCCAGTTGCGCCGCGGCAACAGGTTTTCCAGAGCCACCAATGCGAAATACACCAGCACCGGGATCCAGATCATCGAGTGCCGGATGGATTTTTCCTGAATCAGCGTATAGCATACGTAACAGGCCACGACCCAGATCAGGAAAAAGCGGTGCTCCCGCCGCGCCCGCAACAACGCCCAGACGAAACCGGCCATTCCCGGCACGCCTAACAGTATTCCCATCTGCGGGGTGACGTGCCCCAGGTAGTAGAAAAGGTGCGCGTAGGTGGCGGCATGCTCGAAGCCCTGTCCGGCCACGCGCTCGTAGGAAAGGGAGAGCTTGTGCAGCATGAACAGGTACCAGGGTACAACCGTCACCACGGTCAGCAGCCCCGCCACCCAGACGTCCCACCGCTTCAACAGCCGCCAGCGCCGCTCCACCAGAAAGTGGAGCACCACGAAAAACGGCAGAAAGACCGCCTTCTGGCTGGTGAGAAACGTCGCCACAAGAAAGGCAGCAAACCACCACAGGTCCCGGGCACGTTCCTCGCGCATGAAGCTCTGCCAGAAATAAACGGCGGCAAGGCACAGGGCCACCTTGGGGACCTCCAACATGGTGACCCGCTCGTACACGAGCACGAACGGCAGCAATGGGAAGATGAACGCGGAGGCCAGCGCGCGCCGACGCGGGCCCTCGCGCTCCGCGATCTTGTACCAGAAATAAACACCCAGCAGCGCGAAGGAGAGGATCGTCAGCCGGCTCGTCACCACCGAAATGCCAAAGACCAGGAAGAAGAGGCCTTCGATGAAGTGGAACAGCGGCGGCCAGTACAGCAACCCCAGCGACGGATACTTGGCGTAATACTCATACACGTACTGGATGGGGTGGCTCCAGGGGTGATCCACGATCAAGTCGCGGAAGAAGACCCCCGTCATGGCATGGCGCATCTCGTCGCCGAAAAAGTGGAACTCGCCTTCGGTGATCCCGACACTGATGATCAAACCGACGACAAGAAGTACCAGCCAGTGGAGACGGTTATTCATCTCGCTCCAAGGGAAACCACCTGGATTCTACTCTGGAAGCTTCTGGGAAGGGGCGGGGCCGTGCTGCCCGCGGAGCATCGGCGGAGTGAAGAAACTCAGGATGCGACCGGCTCGGCCCGGATGATGTCGTATTTCTCAATGACCGCGGCGACGCCAAGTTTTTCGGTGCCGTCTTCCGACTTTCGTTCCACTCGAACCACCCGTCCGTGGGCCCGGATAAAAACCTCGGTGCCGCGGGTGATCTCGGCCGGCAGCGTGAGGGTAAAATCGAGTTCCGCGCCAGGAGCCATATCTTCTTCGATCAAGAAGTACACGCCCCGGGTGGAGATGTCGCGCGTCTGACCGTTGCGCGCTTCCAGTTGCCGCTCGATCGGAGAGCGAACGACGACGGGAAGGGACAATTCATACCGACGAGCTATGCGTCGTTCCGTCATAAGCCTATTTCCCCCGGTTTAGAATCACAGTATGCACCTACCCCGCCGGCAGATAGGAGTTGCAATCCCCCTTCCAAAGCCTTGCCAGCAAGGAATCTGTTTTTCCTCAGACGCTTGGTACCGGGCAACCACTGCCCTCACGGAATGCCTTCTGCGGCTACCTACATAACCCGTTTGAATACAATGTGCAAGGGCCAAATTACCAAAATAGGGCTCCGCCCAGTGCATCTTTCAACACATCTGTGGTCTTGGGCCCGTATTTCCGGGCCTCGCGAAAACTACACAACAGGCTCCGGAAGGCTCTCTTTGCGACGGCTATGCCTTGAATATGCAACCCATTTCACTTTGGGACGTCAGGTGGTGCGCGGCGCCGAAGTCGCTGGGGCCGACCGGGGAGCCCTTCCGGCGTCCAGTTTGAACTGGCGCATCTTGTAGAGCAGAGCCTTGTAACTGATGCCCAGCATCCGCGCCGCTTCCTTGCGGCTCCAGTTGGTTTTCTCCAGGGCGTCGGCGATGGCTTCCATTTCCGCTTCATCTTTCAAGCCGCGCACGAGCGCCTTCAGGCCTTGCTCCTTTTGCGGCACGCCTTCCTCGCGCGGAGAAGTTCGCTGGCGAGTGGCCGCCATTTCCAGCAGCTCACGGAAGCTGCCTTCGTCGTCCTGCAGGATGATGTAGCGCTTCACGAAATTCTCCAGCTCGCGGAGGTTGCCCGGCCAGGGGTAGTTCATGGCCGCTTCGATCAGACTGCCCGAAGGCTCCATCGCCTGCTTCTGAAACTTCTCGCTGTACTTCTCCAGGAAGTGCCGGAACAGCAGCGGGATTTCCCGGGTGCGTTCCCGCAGCGGCGGCACGTTGATGGAGAAGACGTTGAGGCGGTAGTAGAGGTCCTCGCGAAAGCGGCCGGATTGGATCGCTTCGCGGACGTTGACGTTGGTGGCGGCGAGCACGCGCACGTCGCACTGCACCAACTGGCGCCCGCCCAGCCGGCTGAACTGGTGGTCCTGCAGCACGTGCAGCATCTTGGCCTGGAGCTGCGGGCTCATCTCCGCGATCTCATCGAGGAAAATGGTGCCCTTGTTGGCCATCTCGAACTTGCCGGGCTTGGCGCGCAACGCGCCGGTGAACGCGCCCTGCTCGTAGCCAAACAGCTCCGATTCCAAAAGTTCGCTGGGCAGCGCCGCGCAGTTCACCTTGATGAACGGCTGGTGCACGCGCGGCGAGCGCATGTGGATCATCCGCGCCACCACTTCCTTGCCCACGCCGCTTTCCCCGGCGACGAATACCGGCACGTCCACCGGCGCAATCTGCAGGATCTGCTGCCGGATCTTCACCATCTGGGGGCTGGCGGCTAGGAAGCTCAGATCCTCGGTCAGGTGGTCGCAGTAGTCGCGCAGCGCGTCGTTTTCCCGGCGAAGTTCCCGCTTCTGGCGGCACTTCAGCATGGCGGCGTCAAGTTCGGATTTCTCGAAGGGCTTGGTCAGGTAGTCGTGGGCGCCGATGCGGATGGCCTCCACCACCGTGGTGACTTCGTTCGAGCAGGAGAGCATGACCACGTTGAGCCCGCGGTCAATCTGCATCATCCGCCGCAGCGTCTCCAGCCCGTCCATGGCCGGCATCAGCACGTCCAGGATAACGAAGTCGGGCCGGTCACCGTTCCCCAGCAACTCGAGCGCTTCGCCGCCTGAGCTCACGGTGTTCACTTCGAAGCCGTCCACCTCCAGCAGCGTCTGGAGGTATTTGCGGATGCTCGGCTCGTCGTCCACCACTAGGATTCGTTCCTTGGTCGTCATTCCGTTGCCTTCCTCTCCCTGTTTGTGAAACCCGTCTATTCCGTGTCCGTGGGCAGCAGGAACGCGAATGTGCAGCCGCGTCCCACTTCGCTCTCCAGCCAGATTTTCCCGCGGTGCGCCTGGATCAGCCGCTTCACGATGGCCAGGCCGAGGCCCATGCCCGAGGAGGAGCGGTCCACGCGGACGAACTCCTCAAAAATTTCCTGGTGATATTCCGAGGCAATGCCGGCTCCGGTGTCGGCTACCGAGATGCGCACGCTGTTGGGATGATCGAGCCGCGCGCGCCGGCGCTCCTCGCTCGTGTTGATCACCGCGGCGCGCCGCTCCCAGAAGTGGGGCTCGGCGCTCAACGTCACCGACCCGCCCGCCGGGGTGTGCTTGAGCGCGTTGTCCAGCAGGTTGGCCACGCTTTGCTGCACCTTCTGGTAGTCGAACTTGAACGGATCGAGCTGCGCGCCGATTCGCGCATCCATCCGCACCTGCTTGCGCTGGAAGGCGTCCTGCCAGCGCGAGATGAGCTCGCCCAAGCAATCGCGCAGGTCGTTCTCGCGCAGGTGCAGCACCAGCTTGCCGCTCTCCAGCGCCGAATAGTTCAGGAACATGGAGACCAGCCGCACCAGCCGGTCGCAGCTTTCCTTCGATTCCTGCAGGATGTCGCGCTGCCGCTCGGTGAGCTTGCCGAGCGACCCGGAAAGCAGCAAGTCGTAATAGCCCTTCATCACCGCCAGCGGCGTCTTCAGTTCGTGCGCCGCCGAGGCCAGAAACACCGTCTTCTGCCGGTTCACTTCCTGCAACCGCAGATAGGCCGCCAGCAGGTTGCGATACGTGATCTCACGCTCCTGCAGGAGCTCTTGCAGGGTGTTGCGCATCACGGCGTCGTCGGAAGCGGTGCTCCCCTGCGGGGAATCAATGGACACCACCAGCCAGTCCGGCTCCGGCAGCCAGCGGATGCGTGCGTGGCCGTCGTTCTCGTCGCCGCCTTTCATCGGCAGCGCAATCTCGCGCTCGCCGCTTTCGAGCTGGCCGAACACCGCCGCCGGCTCCAGCTTGAGCAAGTCGTGGAACAGATTCAACCGGCCGAGCTGCGGCAAACCGTGCGTCTTGATGCACTGTTGCGCGCGGTGATTGGCCAGCAAAACGCGCCCGCTGCGCTCCGCCACCAAAATGGGGCGTTCGACCGTGTCCAGCAGGCTCACCACCTGCGAGAGCGCCAGAGTACGCCCGGCCGCGGGTTCGACTGCAGCGAGATTGCTCAAGGAAGCCTCCGTCAAGACCATGCCTTCTTTCGAGACTGAGCCATTAGTTCAGTCCGTGTTTGACGTGGGAGGCAAATTTCAGTGGCGAACGGCAACAGAATACTCGCAGGGTGGGGGGTCTAGAGTCAATGGGAAATGAGTCCTAGTTTGCACATAAAAAGAAAAACGATGGAACGAAGGGAAAACCTTGTCCACGGGAAAACATTTTCCCTTTCGTCGATTTTGTTATAAGGCTTTTGCATTCAGTAGTTTGTATAGAATATCCTTATGGACGCTATTTAGCATTCGAATTGCGGTAAGAAGTGGGGTACTAGTCCGATGGTACCACCGGGCGGCCCCAAGATTACAAATTCGGAGAGCGAACGCATGAGCTCTAACCCCGCAGAGCGGCGTCGTTCGCCGCGCCTTCATCTGCAGCTTCCGATCTTTGTGCGCGGCGTTGATGCGAGTGGCGACGATTTTCTAGACCTGAGCCGGACCATCGACATTAGCTCGGTGGGCGCTTGTTTGGCTATCAGCCGCTCGATGAAGCTGAGTGAAGTGGTGTCGCTCACCATCCCCGCACCGCCTCCGACATCCGCAGGATTAGTGCCGGCCGAGACTCGCCCCATCCAGGGGCGCGTGCGCCGCAGTTCTCCGGCCGGTGACGTCCACTTGATCGGCGTCGAGTTCACCCGCCCCTTGGAGTGAGCCCCTTTGGAAAGGTCGCCGGTGCCGAAGAAGGAACAAGCCCAAAAAGTGCAGCGTCTTTCTTTTCTGAAAGTTGAGTGGGCATTCGAGAATCCGCGGAAATCCTCAGCAAAGCAGTTGACTCCAATCAAAGAAGAGACTTACAGTGCCCAACCTAGGGAGAGATTTAGCGAGGGCAGTGGCACGCCTCGTGCTGGTTAAGTCCGGGGGGCAGTGTGGTGTGAAGTTATTCCTGGAAGGGGAGTGACCCGGTCTTGAACAGAACAGCCCCAGCACCGAGCGCCTATGATCCCTCGCGTTCGCCGGTTCCCATGACAGCGCAGGATTCCTTTCTGGATTTGTTGATCGAAACTCTGCAGGCCCTCGACCGTCCTGTCCGCGGCCAGTTTCTCCAGCGCTTCTTCAAATCTATCGCCCAGGTGGAGCTACCCGAAGCCGTCACTCTCGACCTCTGGGAACAAATCCTTCTGCGCCGGCAGGAACTTTCGGAAAACCTCGGCAAGCCCATTTCACTGAAGACTGCAATCGTGGACGTGCTCGCCTCGACGAATTTCCTGCGCACGCCCGTGTTGATGGAGTACGAAGAGTTGAAGAAGTTGCAGGTGAACGCGGCCACCGACGCGCTCACCGGGCTCTACAACCGGCGGCTCTTCGAAGAGTACTTCGCCAAGGAATTAACCCGCGCCAAGCGCTACAACCAGCACATGGCGCTGGTGATGATGGACCTCCACAAGTTCAAGGAAGTGAACGACCGCTTCGGCCACCTGCAGGGCGACCAGGCGCTGCAGCTTGCCGCGGCCACGCTGCGCAAAACGCTGCGCACCTCCGACTACGCCTTCCGCATCGGCGGCGACGAGTTCGCCCTGCTGCTGCTGCAATGCGATCCGGAGCAGGCCAGCACGCTCAGCCGCCGCCTGCGCGCCAACTACGAAAGCGCCATTGCGCCGCTCAAGTTCGACGTGCCGCTGGCACTGGACTTCGGCGTCTCCATCTATCCCGAAGACGGCGAGAACAAGGAATCGCTGATCCGCGTGGCCGACGAGCGGCTGTATGAGTTGAAAAACGCCAACCGTGTGGCTTCGGCCTCCTCGCGCGTTATCCCCATCGAAACGCCCACGGTGCGCGAGGCCGCGCAGACGCCGACTCCGGTGATGTCCATGGCCGCCGCCGCAGCATCGGCCGCGGCCGCCAAGTCCGGCGCCGAGCGCCGCAAGTGGGAGCGCGTCTCGCTGGTGGGCACGCGCGCCTACGCCGTGCTCCACGACAACACCGAAAAAACCGCCCGCGTGCTCGATCTGAGTTACGGCGGCGTGGCGTTGCAATTCGATCCGGGCGAGGAAGCACCGCAGAGCTTCCACGCCGTGCTCCACGTGCCCATCCTGCCGCCGGTGCGTGTCAGCCTGAAAAAAACCTACGTGCACTCCGCCGACGAAACCGGCACCCGCATCGGCTGCGCCTTCGTGTCGTAAGCAAACCCCACGTTCACGACTTTTCCCCGCACCGTTGCAATACCGCGTTCATATGCCCGTGGAGCACGCCGCGATTGCCTTCCGTTGATTTGTAGTCTGACACGCCGGACTGCATCAGAAATCCGAAGTACTCATCGCCCTTCGCCTTCGGCGTTGCACCCTTCCAGATGCGAGCGATTATGCCCGGTTTCTCCCCTGCGGTTACGGCCAATTAAAGCCCTAGGCAGCCCTGAGAGCACTCGCGAGTGTATGACGTTAAAACCCTCCACTAGCGGCAAGCGGACATTCAGAACCATCCTGAAGAGGAAACAATTTTCACATCGGAGAATACTTTTTCCCACGGATGTTGATCGGGGCGATGCGCTCAAACAGTAGTCATTTCATCACAACTTCTTGTAAATACATGGCTTAGTTCCACTTTACAGGAGTACCATATTGAGTGAGTACTTGGCCGCCTAGATGCAAATCTCCTGTAGGCAAGTTGAAAGACGATTCAGCTTTGAAGCAGGGATGAACGTGGCAAAAGCGCAACAAGTCGCCGCAGGTGCAGAAGCGGGCCGTAACGGCTTGGGGCCGGACGTCCTCTTCGGCTGCACTGATGAAATGCTCCGCATCCGTCGCACGGTCGAGCGCGTAGCGGCGATCCGCGTGCCGGTGCTGCTCGAGGGCGAAAGCGGTTCGGGCAAGGAAATCCTGGCCAACTATCTTCATCAGGTGTCTCCGTGGAACGAGCAGCCGCTGGTGAAGGTGAATTGCGCGGCGATTCCCGGCTCGCTGCTGGAATCGGAACTCTTCGGCTACGAAAAGGGGTCGTTCACGGGAGCGTACAACAGCCGCGCCGGCAAGTTCGAGCAGGCCAACGGCGGCTCGATGGTGCTCGACGAAATCGCGGACATTGATTCGGGCCTGCAGGCGAAGCTGCTGCAGGTGTTGCAGGACGGCTGCTTCAGTCGCCTGGGCGACCTGGAAGAGCGCCGCTGCGACGTGCGCATCATGTGCATCACCAACCGCGACATCCAGGCAGAAATCCAGCGCGGCTCGTTCCGCGAAGACCTCTACTACCGCATCAACGTGGTGAACATCCAGATGCCGCCGCTGCGGCGCCGCCTGGAAGACTTGCCGATCCTGGTGGACTACTTCCTGCGGAATTACGGCGAGCGGTTCGACCGCAAGGTGCAGCCGCTCTCCAGTGCCGTGATGGAGCGTTTCCGCCAGCATCATTGGCCGGGCAATATCCGCGAGCTGGAAAACTATTTGAAGCGGTACGTCATTCTCGAATCGCCGGATTCGATCCTGAGTGAACTCGAAGAGCGCCGCTCCGGCCCAACCAGCGCCGGGGGTTTTCAGCTTCCTCCGGTGACGGACTTTTCGCTGAAAAAATATTCCAAGATGGCGAGCCAGAAGGCCGAGCACTACCTGATCCTCGAGGCGTTGAAACAGACGCGCTGGAACCGCAAGCGCGCCGCCGAGCTGCTGGGCATCAGCTACCGCGCCCTGCTCTACAAGATCAAGGAAGCGGGCCTGCCGCAGAAAAAGCGCGCCTAGTTTTCCTGCTACAATCTTCCCGCGCGATGCGTCCCTACCTGCTCATCACGATTGACGCGGAGTCCGACGACCTGTGGGCGCGGCGGGCGGAGCTGACGTTCGAGAACATCGGCGCGATGCCGCGGTTGCAGGAATTCTTCGAGCGCCACGGCGTGCGGCCCACTTGGCTCGTCACCTACCCGGTCGCCACAAGCGAAATCGGCCGCCACGTGTTCGGTGAAATTGCGCGGCGCGGCAGCGCGGAAATCGGCAGCCACATGCACGTCTGGACCACGCCACCGCTCGCGCCGCTGACGCCGAACGACCACAAATACTGCCCACTGGCCAGCGAGATTTCCTATGAGCAGCAGTACGAAAAGATGCTCAACGTCACGCGGGCCGTGGGCGAGCTGGCCGGCGCGGCGCCGCGCGCGTACCGCGCCGGGCGCTACGCCCTCGACGGCAACGGCCTGCGCGTGCTCGAGGCGCTCGGCTACACGGTGGACACCAGCGTCACGCCGCTGCTGAGCTGGCGCGAGCCCGGCCACGATGGCGGCTGGCGCGGCCCGGACTTCACTCGCGCGCCGCTCGAGCCCTACCATCCCGCCAACGAAGACCTCACGCGTGCCGGCGCGAGCCCCATTCTCGAAGTGCCCGTTTCGTTTTTCCTGACGCGTCCGCTGCCCTCGGGGCTGGCACGCTGGCTGGTGCGGCTGCCGCGCAACAACAACCTGGTCCGCGCGCTGCGCTGGAGCGGCGTAGTGCGCCACTCCTGGCTGCGGCCGGGGCGCGAGGTCAGCGGCCGCACGCTGGCCGGTGTAGCCCGCGCGCTGATCGCCGCAGGCATTCCCGTGCTCAACGTGATGTTCCACTCCTCAGAGATGGCCGCGGGCACCAGCCCGCATACCAAGACGCAAGCGCAGGTGGAAGAATCATACGAGCAACTGGACTATCTCTTCCGCGCAGCGATTGGCGGGATGGGCGCGCAGCCCATGACGCTTTCGGAATTTGCCGCGGCCCACGCCGCCGCGCAGCCGGCCGCGCCCCCATTGGCGGATTCCCATGCGCGAGGATAACCAGCCCGCGGTCCTGTTGCTGGACGGCAACTCGCTTGCTTCGCTCGCGTTCACGCGTTCGCTCGGCCGCGCGGGCATTCACGTCACCGTTGCCGACCCTGCGCTGGACGCGCCGGTGCGCCACTCGCGCTACTGCGCTCGCTACCTGCAATATCCTTCCCCACTCGACCACCCGGAAGCCTTTCGCGAATGGCTGTTCCACGAAGCGGCGAACGGCGGGCACGGCCTGCTGATCGGCACGACGGACTACACGCTGCCACTGCTCGACGAATGGCGCGAGGCACTGAGCGCGCATCTGCGCGTGGCTCTGCCCGCGCGCGATGCCTTTCGCCGCGCCTACGACAAGGCCGCAACCCTCGAGCTCGCGCGCGAAGCCGGCCTCGCAATCCCGCCCACGCATCTGCCCCGGAGCATGGAAGAGTTGGAGCGCCTGGCGGCCGGGAGCCGCTGGCCGCTGGTGATCAAGCCGCGATCGAGCGTGCTGGCCTCACAGCAGCGCCGCAGCGCCGCCGGTGTCGAGTACGCATGGAATGCGGAGGAGTTGCGCCAGCGCTACGCCGCTGTGCACGAGAAAAGTCCGTGGCCGATGGTGCAGGAATACGTCAGCGGCGCCGGCGCGGGCTGCTTCTTCCTGATCCGCGACGCCTGCGTGCTCGCGCAGTTTCAGCACCTTCGCATCCGCGACAAAAATCCCACCGGCTCCGGAAGCTGCCTGCGCCTGAGCGTCCCGCCCGATGAAGCGCTGATGGCCTCGAGCGAGCGCTTGCTCCGCGGCATGGGCTGGGATGGCCTGGCGATGGTGGAGTTCAAGGTGGACGCGGACGGCATGGCCTATCTGATGGAAGTGAATCCGCGGCCATGGGGATCCATGCAGCTCGCTGTCGAGGCGGGCGTGGATTTTCCGCTGCTGTGGTACCGTGTGTGGACCGGCGCGCCGGTGGAGCCCGTGCTCAACTATCAGAGCGGGATTCTGTGCCGCTATCTGGTGGGAGATCTCAAGCATCTGGAAAGCGTGCTGAACGGGCCGCCGCCCGGCTGGCGGCTGCCGTATCCGAAGCGCCTGCCGACGCTACTGAATTTTCTGCGTTTCTGGGGACGCAACCTGCGCTATGACGATTTCGCCGCCGGCGACTGGCGTCCCGGCCTGGCCGAGTTGGGCGCGCATTTCCGCGAGCTTGCTGGACACCTCTTCCGCAAGCTGCGGCGGGCCGGCGGGGCGTGACGAGACGGAATGATCTATCGCGGCGCATTCCACGCGCACTCCAAGCACTCCTATGACGGCCAGCAGCCGCTGCCCGCGCTCTGCGCCGAGTTGCGGCGGCGTGGCGATCACTTTCTTCTGCTGACCGAACACGACGACACGCTCGACGCCGCCGCCTACGAGCGCATCCGCGCCGAGTGCGCCGCATTGAGCGACGCGCAGTTCCTGGCCGTGCCGGGTCTCGAGATCCGCTGCTGGCGCACGGAACGCGAGCAGTGGCACATTGCCGCGCTCGGCGTGGGGGCGTGGATTCCGCGCGGGCCGATCCCCGAAGTGGTGGAGAACATCCGCCGCGCCGGCGGGCTTTCCGTATTCCTGCATCCGCACAAATACTCCCGCCAGATTGAACTCGCAGAGATTGCCCGGTTCGACGGCCTCGAGTTGTGGAATGGAAAGGAAGACGGCCATTTCGCGCCGCGCTGGAGAACCCTGCGGCTGGCGCGTGCGGCGGCTGCTCACCGCACCGGCCCGGTGCTCTATTGCGGGCACGACCTGCACGATTTCGATGGCATCGGCCCGCTCGCCCTGGAGATCGAAACGGACGCGCTGACGCAGGCGGCCGTTCTCTCCCGCCTGCGGGACGGCAACTTCATGCTGCGCGCGAGAGGTTTCCGCTTTCCAGCGGCCCGCGGGCCAAACGCCCTGCAATCGCTCGGGATGCTCTGCTGGCGCGGAACCTACGAAAGCTATCGAGCGCTGCGCCGGCTGCCGCTGGTGGGCGGCGCGGTCAGCGCCGCGCGGCGCGCATGGCGGCCCTCGGATTCCGGCCGCAGACCGGAAGAATAATCGCCGCTGCGCACGCCTCGCCCGTGCAGGAAGCAGCGGCGGCGTCCCGCCTTTTCACCTGGTCAGGTCCGGCTCCTGTCCGGTCAGCGAAGCGCCAACCGGCCCCGGTCGGTGGTGCTCAGTTTGAGCTTGCCTGGACCGGTGCACTACCGGTAACGTATTCTCAGAAGATTAGTTGCATTGAGGCGCGCCCCTCTTTAATCTAGGCGTGCTCGGGAAGCCCCCTCCCGGGCCTGGGTTTTCGTGATGACCCATTCCAGCCCGAATGCCAAAACGGCAAAAGGGAATAGCCGACTGTGCCCGGCCACGCGGAGCGCCATGAGTCTTCCATCGCGGCAAGTCTTTGATACCAATTCGAAATCCGCTGGTCACCTGTGGGCCATTGTACTGATCGTGGCGCTGGGCCTGCTCCAGACCGCATGTGGTGGGGGATTCGCCCCGCCGGGCAGCCAGCCTGGTTTCGGCAACAATGCTGGCGGAGGCGGCGGCGGCACAATTACGGTTCCCCCGGCGGGGCTTCGCCTGACGCTTTCGCCCGCCTCGGCCAGCGTGGCGCCGGGCGGCCAGGTGCAGTTGAACGCCGTCATTCAAAACGCAACGAATCCCACGCTCAACTGGGCGGTGAACGGCGTGCCCGGCGGCAACCTGACGGTGGGCACCATCAGCAGCACCGGCGCCTACCAGGCGCCCACGGTAGCACCCACTCCGAACACGGTTACGGTGACCGTCACCAGCCAGCAGGATCCGACCAAGTCCGCCTCGTCTTTGATCGTCATCACCACGCCGCCGACGCCGGTGTCCGTCAGCGTGAGTCCGGCCACCGCCACGCTGCAGACCGGTTCGGTGACGGCGTTCAACGCGCTCGTCACCGGCACAATAAACACCGCCGTGACCTGGAGCGTGAACGGCGTTCCCGGCGGAAGCGCCACGGTCGGCACGATTACGGCCGCCGGCGTGTACACGGCGCCGGCCAGCGTGCCCGCGCCGGCCACGGTGAGCGTCACCGCCACCAGCGCGGCGGATCCCACCGCCTCGGGCGCGGCCTCGGTGACCATCCAGCAGCGGGTGCAGGTAAGCGTCTCGCCGGGCAGTGCGCAGGTGTTGACGACGGCGAGCCAGCAGTACACGGCCGCAGTAAGCGGCACAGCCAACATGAACGTCACGTGGGGCGTCAACGGCATCGCGGGCGGCAACGCGACCTTCGGCACGATTGATAACACCGGCCTCTACACTGGGCCAAACGCCGTGCCTACACCCACCACCGTCACCATCAGCGCCACCAGCGTAGTGGATCCCACGGCCATCGGATTTGCCAGCGCCACGATTCTGCTTTCGCCGGGCGTCACTGTCACGGTCACGCCGGCCAGCGCCACCGTCTCCATCAACCAGACGCTGCAACTCACGGCCACCGTGGCCGGTCTTTTCCGCGGACTGCCACCTTCGCAGCAGGTGACGTGGTACGTGAGCACCGTGGTCGGCGGCAATCAGACGGTGGGCTTCATCTCGCCCGCCGGACTCTACACCGCGCCGGCCGCAGTGCCGTTCCCCAACACCGTCACCATCCAGGCCTTCAGCGTCACCGACAACACCGCCGTGGGCACGGCGGTTGTGACCATCACGGCGCCGACGCTGGTCACCGTCACGGTTGCGCCCGCCACCACCTCCGTCCAGGTGGGCACTTCGCAGACCTTCAGCGCCACGGTGGGCGGCACTTCGAATACAGCGGTCTCTTGGAGCGTGAACGGCATCCCGGGCGGCAACGCCACTGTCGGCACGATCACGGCGGCGGGCATTTATACCGCGCCGGCTTCCGTGCCCTCGCCGGCTACGGTCACCGTGACCGCGACGAGTTCCGCGGACCCGAGCGCCTCTTCGACCGCGCAGGCCACCATCCTGGCTGCGCCGGTGCCGATCGCCGTTTCCGTCAACCCCGGCAGTGCGAGCCTGAATCTGCAGCAGCAATTGCAGTTCAACGCCACCCTCACCGGCACCACCAACCAGGCGGTGACGTGGGCCGTGAACGGCGTCACCGGCGGCAACGCTACCGTCGGCACAGTTTCCGCGGCGGGTGTGTACACGGCCCCGGCCACGCTGCCTTCCCCGGCGACGGTCACCGTGCGCGCCACCAGCGTGGCGGACAACACGAAGTTCGCCACCGCCAGCGTCACGCTTCTGCCGCCTTCGACGATTTCGCTCACGCCGTCTGCCACCACCGTGCAGGTCGGCCTTGGCGCGCAGTTTTTCGCCACCGTCACCGGCGTTGCCAACACCGCCGTCAACTGGGCCGTCAACGGCATCGTCGGCGGCAACAGCACCGTAGGCACGATTGACGCCAACGGCCTCTACATCGCCCCGGCCGCCGTGCCGACACCGAATCCGGTCAGCATCACCGCCACCAGCGTGGCCAATTCGAACCTGGTGGCCACTTCGACGGCCACGATTGCTGTGCCGGTCACGGTCACCGTGGCGCCCGCCACCGCCACGCTTGCGCTTTCTGCCACGCAGCAGTTCACCGCGACCGTCACCGGCACCGCCAACACTGCCGTGACTTGGAGCGTGAACGGCATCGCGGGCGGCAACGCCACCGTCGGCACCATTGACAACACCGGCTTCTACACTGCGCCAGCCAGCTTGCTGTTGAGCGGCAACTTCACGATCACCGCCACCAGCGCCGCCAACCCCACGCAGACCGGGACGGCCTCGGTGCTCGTCACCGTTCCTGTAGCCGTTTCGATTTCGCCGCTCACGCCGAGCGTGCAGGTGAGCAACACGCAGCAGTTCAGCGCCACCGTTACCGGCACGGCCAACACCGCCGTGACGTGGAGCGTCACCGGCGCGGGCTGCGTCGGCCCTGCCTGCGGCACGATTACCGCCGGCGGTCTCTATGCCGCTCCAGTCACGGCCCCGGCGCCGAACACGGTCACGGTAAAAGCCACCAGCGTCGCCGACATTACGAAGTTCGCGTCCACCACCGTCACCATCACCACGCCGCCCATTTCCGTATCGGTGAATCCGGCCACGGCCACGGTTTCCGCCAACGGCAGCCTGCAATTCGCCGCCACGGTGGCCAACTCGTCGAACCAGAGCGTCACGTGGACGGTCACCGGCACAGGCTGCGCCGGTCCGGCTTGCGGCGCGATCAGCGCTGCGGGCCTGTACACCGCGCCCGCGCTGGCGCCCACGCCGAATACGGTGACCGTCACCGCCACGAGCGTAGCCGACAACACCAAGTCCGCTTCGGCCACGGTCACCATCCTGGCCGTCGTTTCCGTCACGGTGAGTCCGACCACCGCCTCAGTCCTCGCCGGCGGCACGCAGCAGTTCACGGATACCGTCACCGGCACCACAAACACAGCGGTCACCTGGAGCGTGACCGGCAGCGGCTGCGCCGGCGCCACCTGCGGCACAATTTCCGCGACGGGCCTCTACACCGCCCCGACGGTCGCGCCAACGCCCAACACGGTGACGGTGCGCGCCACCAGTGTGGCCGACAACACGAAATTCGCCACCGCCGCGGTGACCATCTCCATCATCAGCGTGACGGTGAATCCAGCTATCGCAAACGTCTCCGCCAGCGGCAGCCTGCAATTCAGCGCTGTAGTCAACGGCAGCGTGAATCAGAGCGTGACGTGGAGCGTCACCGGCACCGGTTGCGCCGGCGCCGCCTGCGGCACGATCACCGCGGCCGGCCTCTACACCGCACCGGCTGTTGCGCCTGCACCCAACACCGTGACGGTGCAGGCGACCAGTGTGGCCGATAGCACCAAGTCCGCGACTTCCACCGTGACCATCGTCGCAGTGATCGCGGTCTCGGTGAGTCCCAGCAGCGCCAACGTGCTCACCAACGGGACACAGCAGTTCACCGCCACCGTCACCGGCTCCGCCAACACTTCGGTCGCCTGGGACGTGAACGGCGTGGCGGGCGGGAACGCCACTGTCGGCACGATTTCTGCCGCCGGCCTCTACACCGCGCCGGCCGCGGTGCCTTCGCCGGCGACGGTGACGGTGCGTGCCACCAGCGCCGCGGACAACACCAAGTCCGCTACGTCCTCCGTCACGATTGCCGCGCCGGTGATTTCCGTGAGCGTGAACCCGGGCACGGCCAGCGTCTCCGCCAGCGGCAGCGTGCAGTTCAATGCCACGGTGAGCGGCACGGCGAATCAGAGCGTCACTTGGACCGTGACCGGCGCGGGCTGCGCCGGCGCCGCCTGCGGCGCCATCTCCGCCGCGGGTTTCTATACCGCGCCGGCCATTGCGCCCTTCCCGGCGAGCGTGACAGTGACCGCCACCAGCGTGGCGGACAACACCAAGTCCGCTATCGCCAGCGTGACCATCGTTGCCATCATCGCCGTCGCCGTCAGTCCCAACTCGGCCACTGTGCTGACCGGCGCAACGCAACAGTTCACCGCCACCGTCACTGGCTCCGCCAACACCATCGTCACTTGGAGCGTGTCCGGCTCCGGGTGCAGCGGGATCGCCTGCGGGACCGTCAGCGCCACGGGCCTCTACACCGCGCCGGGGGCAGTGCCTTCGCCCGCCACGGTCAGCGTCACGGCGACGAGCGTGGCCGACGGCACTAAGTCCGCTTCCGCCACGGTCACCGTGGCCGCGCCTATTTCCGTCAGCGTGGCGCCCGCCATCGTCAGTCTAGTCACCAGCCAGAGCCAGCAGTTCACCGCCACCGTCAGCGGCACCACGAACCAGACGGTCACGTGGAGCGTGAACGGCGTCGTGGGCGGCAATGCCGCCAACGGCACGATCAGCCCCTCCGGCTTCTATCGCGCCCCGGCGCTCGTGCCGACGCCAAACACCATCACCATCACCGCCACCAGCGCCGCCGACTCGACAAAGACCGCTTCGGCCACGGTGACGATTACTTCGCCGCCGGTGGGCGTGCTCGTCTTCGTCTTCCCGAAGAACCGCAACCTGCCCATCGGGCGCACGCAGCAGTTCACCGCGGAAGTGATCCGCGCACCCAACAACGCCGTCAACTGGACCATTGGCGGAACTGGCTGCGCCGGTGCGGGCAACCCCTGCGGCACGATCAGCGCGACGGGCCTCTACACGCCGCCGGCCACACCTCCGGCGCCGGCCAGCATCACCATCACCGCCACCAGCCAGGTGGACGCGACCGCCTCGCAGACAGTGAACGCGAAGATCGTGGTGGGCGTCAGCATTTCGCCGTCCTCGGCGAAGCTCAATCCGAAGGGCACGCAACAGTTCACGGCCGCGATTGCCGGCTCGGCGAACACCAGCGTCACTTGGGCCGTGGTCGGCAGCGGGTGTTCCTTGCCCGGCAACCCGTGCGGCACGATTTCCGCCACCGGCCTCTACACAGCGCCCAGCTTCGTGCCGCGCCCGGGCATGTTCACCATCACCTCTACCAGCGCCGCTGATCCCACCGAACCGGGCGTCGCCACCATCGAGATCTTGCCCGCCAGCGTGCAAATCTCTCCGGCCACCGTGCAGGTGTTGCCCGGCGGGCAGATGCAGTTCATCGCCGTGACTAACATCTACCCGCCGCCGGTTTCCACCCAGCCGGTTCTTACCTGGTCAGTGAATGGCGTCGTGGGCGGCAATGCCACCCTCGGCACGATTTCAACATCCGGGCTCTACATCGCCCCGCAGACAGTTCCTACGCCCGCCAGCATCACTGTGGCCGCCGCCAGCACGGTCACGCCGACGACGACTGCCAGCTCGACGGTCACCATCGGCGCGCCCACCGGCGCCAGCCCTGTGACCCTGCTTCCGAGTCTCCAGAAGGTACGGCCCTACGATGTCCCCACGGGCGCCGCCACGCTCACGGTCACTGCCGCCGGGAACCAGTACGCCTCCTGGCAGGTGCTTATCGAGGGCCGCAACGAAGACCTCACCGGCGTGGACGTCACACTGAGCGACTTCACCGACACCAGCGGCAACCGCATCACCGCGGCCAGCAACGCCGTCATCTATCTCGAGAAATTCATCAACGTGCCCTACGTCTCGCGTGCGCAGAGCGTGCCGGGCGAATGGCCCGATCCACTGGTCCCGAAGAAGGACCCGTTCGCCAACGAGGTCCGCAACGCCTTCCCGTTCGGCGTGAACCGCATCTCGCCGGCCCACAAAATCTATCCGCGCTTGGCGGGCGACACAGTGAATACCGGCATGGGCGACGGGCGTGTGGCCCCCGGCGGCGTCTCCACGGCCAGCAGCTTCCGTTTCTTCGTGGTCACTATTGACCGCGCCGGTACGATTGGCGCAGGCTCCGCCACCTTCAAGTGGTCCAACGACGGCGGCGTCACGTTCCAGCAAATCAACCAGCCCATCCCCAACTCCAACGCTATCCCGCTCTCCGATGGCGTGACCATTGCCTTCCAGCCCGGCACCGTCACCGGCGTCACCGACTTCAACGTCGGCGATACCTACTGGATCTTCGCCGGGCCCATCCGCCAGCAGCCCGTGTGGATCGATCTCTTCGTCCCCAGCACTGCGCCGGCCGGCGCCTACACCGGCACCGTGACCGTGATGCGCAGCGGCAAGACCAACGTGACCCTGACCGTCACCTTGAACGTGAAGAATTTCGTGTTGCCGGTCAGCTCCTCCATTCCCGCGTTCTTCGGCATGAACTGGACGAGCCTGCTCAACGCCCATTACCTGGCCACGTCCGGCTCGCAGACGCTGGCGCTCGGGCAGCTCTACGGCCAGGCCTGCCTGATCAATCGCATCAGTTGCGACACGGTCAGCAATTTCCAGCCGGTCTTCACTTTCAACCCGGATGGGTCCATCGCAACCTTCGATTACAGCACCTTTGACCAGGCCACCGGGCCGCTCGCCAACGGCACCATCACGCCGCGCAACGAGCAATTGAGCCTGATCCGCCTGCCGCGCGTCGGCTCCACCGCCAGCCAGCAGTACTTCGCCACGCAGCATATGCTCGGCGAATTCGGTCGCCGCGGCTGGCGCGCCCGAGCCTTTGATTTCAGCTACGATGAGCCGGTCACCTCTTCCGACTTCCTGGCCGCGATGGACCGCGTCAGCCTGGTCCGTGCGGTGGACCCGCTGCTCCGCGCCACCGTGACCGCGGACATCTCCAAGTTCAATTACAACCTGATCGGCTATAACAACGTCTGGACGCCCAACTGGACCACGCTGGAGAATAAGGAATTCTTCAGCGGCCCGAATCCCTCGGCGCGCGCCTTCTACGACGCGCCGCTCGCCACTGGCGACGAGCTCTGGTGGTACGAATCCTGCCTGACCCACGGCTGCGGCTCCACCGGCGCCTCGCCGCAGCACGACAACTATCCCAACTTCAACGTGGATGTCCCGGCACTCTTCAACCGCTCTTGGGGTTTCTCCGCCATTCAGCCGTATGGAGTCACCGGCCTGTTCGGCCAGAACGCCGTGCTTGCCTACTCGCGCTTCTTCCAGATGGCGGCGCCGCGCGTGGACGTCTGGGACAGCGTGTACTACCTCGGCGGCAACGGCGATGGCACGCTCTTCTATCCGGGCCGCCCGAGCGATATCGGCGGCACGACGCACGTCCCGGTCGAATCGCTCCGCCTGAAGATGATCCGCGACGCCCTGGTGGATCAGGAGGTTGCCATCTTCCTCCAGAACCGCGGCGACGGCCCGTTCGTGGCCGACACCATCTTCCAGGAGGCCAAGAACCTCACGTCGGTGCTGGCCGACCCGAACCTGTTCGTTTCGAGCAGCCGCGCGCTGATCAACCAGGCCGGCTCGCCACCGCTGCCGCCGCCCATCAACGTACCCGCCGCGGGCGGATGCTACACCGATCCCGTCACCGGCAACCGCGTCTGCCGCGTCACCGACCGCGCGCTGTGCGCCCGCGCTGCGCACCACTTCTATTCCTATTGGCCCATCTGGAACCAGACCGGCACGCACATGATCGTGGAGTGCCTCAGCTGGTCGGGCGCTCCATTGGCTTCGTCCACAGCCATCCTCGTCCGTGATTCGGATCTCGCGGTGCTGGGAAATGTGCTGGCGGGTATGCCTGCGGGAGTCAGCCTGAAAACAAGCAATCTGTTTTGGGCGTGGAACAATCCAAACAAATTCTTCGGCTACGGCACCGGTGCATCCAAGACGCAGTTGTGGGAATGGAACCCATTTACGAAGACGGGCGCGCTGATCAAGGATTTCGCGGGCTTGACGTTCTTCGGCCGATCGCTTACGAGCATTACGCTTTCGTACGTCAGTTTCGACGATAACTATTTCCTGCTCGAAGGCAACGACACCACAGGTCTCACCACAATCCTGTTTGTTTACGATCGCCTGGCAAATACCGTTCTGATGCCAGGGCTGGATCTGAACCAGTTCCCCTACTACGACGAGTCGGTGATGACCAAGGCCAACAAGCCCTATGTGCGCGCAAACGACTCGAGCAACATTCCGCAGGCCTGGGTTTACAGCCTGGACTTTACGACAAAGATTCGACCCTCCGAAGGCGGGCATCACGCCCACGGTTTGCTGCCGAACGGCACGCCCGTTCTCACCAAGGCATCTTCCAACCGGAGCTGCCCAGCCGGATCAATTTCCGGAGTTCCGGGAAGCAGCTGGAAGCCGACCGCCGTCGTGGTCGACGAAACCGTGGACACCACGGGAGCGGGCCAGAATGCGGATCCGCTCGCTTCGGTGTTCCTCAAGTTGGGCTGCGGCGTGCCGGGCCAGCACAACTTTGACCACTGGTCCTGGAACAACACCCAGAAAGACCGCTTCTTCAATTCGAGCCTGAGCTACAGCGGTTTTGCGTCCGACCCGATCGCCTTTGGCATTCTCCGCTTCCGGCTGCAATTCAATGCCCTGGGCAACATCACCGGCGATCAGATTGACCTGCTTGCCCATCATCGCTCGGACGACACCAAGTACGGCTACTTCGCTAAGCCGCGCGCCAGTTGCAACCAGCAGGGCTCGCGCTGCATCTTCTCCAGTACGATGACCATCCAAACCAACAACCTGGACCCGCAAGAGCATCTCTATGTCGTGGATGGCTTCCCACCATAAACCCATGGAAGCAGACCAGCGGGGCCGGACGGCCGGCCCCGTGGCGCAGGTGGAATTCTCTGGAGCGTCCCCCCTCCTTCGACGT
Organism: Acidobacteriota bacterium; assembly: GCA_016201285.1. Taxonomy (GTDB): domain Bacteria; phylum Acidobacteriota; class Terriglobia; order Acidiferrales; family UBA7541; genus JACQDE01. The sequence goes on from JACQDE010000019.1 coordinate 55,423, forward strand.
TGAATCACGGAGGAATCCTCATGAACAGATGGCTGGCCGCAGTGCTGTTGTCTCTCGTGCCCCTCTCTCTGCTCGCGCAGGAGCGCAAGGAAGAAGACCGCAGGGAAAAGCCGGATCGTCAGCCGAAGTTGCAGGCGATTACGTTGCCCGCCGTCGGCGGCTCCTACGTGGATCCGAGCACCGGCAACCGCATCTGGCGCGTGAGCGACCGCGGCCTCTGCACCCGCGGCGCCAAGCACTACTATTCTTACTGGCCGGTGTGGAACGCGGACGGCTCGCATCTGCTCGTCGAGTGTCAGGGCTGGCTCGGCAGCCGCGACTCTTCCACCATCCTGCTTGTGCGCGATAAGGATTTGAAGGTCGTCGGCGATGCCCTCGGCAGTGCCCGCAGTTTCAACAAGGGCCATCTCTTCTGGTCGTGGAAAGATCCTCAGGCTTTCTACGCCTTCCGCGATTCCGAAGTCTGGAAGTGGAACCCCTTTTCCGGAAAAGGCTCCCGCATCGCTAGCCTGGACAATCTCAAGGTGGGCGAATCCTCCGTTCGCTCCATCGTGCTCGCGTACGTGAGTTTCGACGACCGCTACCTGCTCCTCGAACTGCAAGGGCCAAACCTGCGCCGCCAGAAACCCAACCCGCACGACACGCTCGGTCTGCTGACCTACGACATGCAAGCTGGAAAAGTGGCCGGGCTGCTCGACATCACGACCTGGCGTTTCTACGACGAAGCGGTCTTCACCAAGGACAATCATGTATGGGTGCGCATGACCGACGACGCCGGCGCACCGCAGAGCTTGCGCTTCTCGCTCGATTTCAGCGAGCGCAACCGCGTCGCCGAAGGCGGCCACCACGCCCACGGGATCCTGCCCGATGGCTCGCCCGTGGCGGTGAAGGAAGCCAGCAACCGCGATTGCCCGCCCGGTTCGCCCAGCGGCAATCCCAACGATAAGGAGTACCCGGCGAAAGGCTGGAAGCCCACCGCCGTCCTGCTGGACCCGCGCGTGGATACCGCCGGAGCGGAGCGCAACGCTCCGATTGCTTCCATCCTCTTCAAGCTCGGCTGCCAGATCAAGGGCCAGCACGAGTTTAGCCATTTTTCCTGGAACAACTCTCAGCCCGACGTGTTTTTCGGGGAAACGTGGAGCTACGGCTCCGCGGAAGGCAATCCGATTGCCGACGCCATCATCCGCGTGCGGTTGAAGTTCGATGGCGGGGGGAAAATCAGCGGCGACGAGATTGACGTGCTCGCGCACCACCGCTCGGACAAGAGACACGGATATTGGGCCACCCCGCGCGTCTCCTGCAACCAGCAGGGTACCCGCTGCCTCTTTGCCAGTGCCATGTCGAACGGCGCGAACGACTCCGATGGCGGGCCGAACCTGTACATCGTAGACGTGCCGAAGCGTTAGGGTCGTTCGGGGATTGCGTTTAGCGGGGGGAGTCTGCCGGCGGTGATTTCTCCGCGATACGACGCGCGAGCGTGCGGCGCAGCGCCACCCACGCCTGCGGGTCGGCGGACCAGTGGCGGGCGTCCTGCGCCACGCGCTTCACTTCCTGCCGCAGAAATTCCTCTTGCCCCAGTTTTCGCAGAAGGTAAGCATACTCCGCATCGATGAAGGAGTCGCGAATCATCTTCAGCCGCAGCGATTCAATGGCGATGTGGTGCTGGCCGCCGATCTGTTCCGGCCGGCCCGGATAGAACAGCGTGCCGTCGCCGTTCCCACCGAAGTAGTAGATGCTTTCCCAGGGATCGGCCGGGCGCGGAGTCTTATCCCAGTTGTAGTGCAGCGCAAAGACCGTATCCCAGTAGAGCACGCCGGAGACGTCGTAGGTCACCGCGCTGAGCAGGCCGAACACGCGATTAGCCGCGCCGGAAGCGTCCACCATGGTGCTGGGCCAGCCGGTGTCTTGTGCAGCGCGGCCTTCGCCGCCGCAACCGTGGCTCATACATGACTGGTACCACCAGAGCGTGTCGCCCGCCTTCAGCCGCGCGTTGTAGTCCGCCCGCGGCTGCATCTTCCCCCAAAGCCACGACTGCACCGGAAAATCCGACGGCGTCGCAAAGGAATTCACCAACGGACACCAGCGGGTAACAATGCCGAACAGCGCATCGTTGAGCTGCGTGGTCGCCAGCCGCGGAATCTGCGGCTCCGCGTCGCGGACGCGCCGGCCGCGCACACGCAGTTGCTCGAAGTCCTGCAGGCTGTGCGGCTCGTCGAAGCTGTAGTCGAACAGGCGGTCGAACCAGCCGCGCTCGCGGGCGTGCTTCGCGAAATCCTTCACCACGCTCGCAAATTGTGCGTCGTTCAAGCCGGCGAACTTCGGCAGCCGCAGCGACGTCCATCGCGCGCCGCGCGGCGTGCCCTGGCCGTCCATGAACGCAGCGGCCGCTCGGTCCAGCCGCGAGTAGTCCGTGCGCGCGATGGAGCCGTCCGGCTTGAATTCGTACGCCGGCGCGAAGTCCCGCAGGCCGTCAATGGTGATGGAGTTGCGCAGCGCCGCGCGCGCGTAGGACTGCATCAGCTCGAGCGATTGCTGTTCGCTCGCCTTTCCGCCGAAGTGCGCTGCGGCCACGCCGCTCGAGGTGAAACCGAAAAAACTCGCCAGCGTGAACGTCGAGGGAATCGCAAAGTTCAGGACTTCGATGGAGAGCGGCAGCCGCAACGCCGCGCCGCCCGCCTTGACGCGGACTTGGCCGGCGTAGGTGCCGGGCGCGGCATCCGCGGGCACTTGCACGTCCACCCAGACGGGCTGGTGACGCTGCGGCCCAGCAAAGATCCAGAATTCGTCCCCGGCGAGAAAATCGTTGCCGAGGCCGGCGCCGCGGAAGGCCACGCTGACGCCCTGCTCGAGCGCCGCCGGCTTCCGCGAAGTGGTGCGCGCCGCGGACGGCGTCGCCGGGCCCGGCTCGCTCCACCACTCGAAGGTGGCCGTGCCCAGCGGCCCGGGGCGCACAATTCGCACCACGTAGCGCTTCGGCGTCCCGCCGGAGTAATGCCCGCCGGCAACGGCATCACCATCACTCCGCGGGAGTGAAAGCGTCCGGCCTTTTTCCGCGGGATACCACTTGTATGCGCGCGAGATGCGGCGCAGGTCGTAGGGGAAGGCGTTGCGCCGCTCACCGTACTCTGGGTCCACCTTCGGAATCAGCGGGTCGGGCCACTCGCCGAAGTCTCCCTCCACGTTCGAGCGGTAGAAGATGTTGAGGAACTCTTCGCGGTAGATGATCACGTTGGCCGCGGGAATCCGCGACGCTCCGCGGGCGAACCCGGAGACGTCCACATCCACGCCCGGGCAGTCCTCGCCGGACGCGGTCACCACCACTTGAAAAGAGCAGATTTCGTTCCGCGCGCAGACCAGCGACGCCGACGACGACGGGAGCGCGCCGTACGGCCGGACCTTGACCGGGCCTTCGATGATTCGCGCGGAGCAGCGGGGTTGCGCGGGAATCGCGCCCGCCGCGAGGAGAAAAACCGCCAGGCATGACTGCAAGGCGCGCACGATGGCACCGCCCGCGAGGAATTTCAGGATGTGAACCGGATGCGCAGCAAGTGCTTCAGGTAGCGCCACACCTGCGCCGGGCCCATTTTGCTGCCGCCGTGGGTCCGCTCTTCGAACGTGTACGGCACTTCCGCGGCCTTTTCGTAATTGCCGCGCGCCAGCACTTCCAGCAGGATCTTGTAGCCCAGCGGCTTCAGCGTCCGGCCTTCGATCACCGAGCGGCGCAGCAGGAAAAATCCGGACATGGGGTCCTTTACGCGGCGGATTCTTCCGGGCAGCAGGATGGTGGCCATCACCGTGGCCGTCCAGGAAATGATGCGCCGGCGGAATTTCCAGTCGCTCACGCTGCCCTGCTCAACGTAGCGGCTGGCGATGGCCATCTGCGCGCTGCCGCTGCGCATCGGCTCGAGAAGCTTCAAGAGGTGTTCCGGCGGGTGTTGCAGGTCGCCGTCCATGACGCCCAGGATGTCGCCCTGCGCGACGCGCCAGCCGGCGAGCACGGCGGTGGAAAGGTCGCGCTCGTTCACGCGCACCACCAGCTTCAGCCACGGGCGCTCGGCCTGCAACCGGCGCACTTCGTCGGCCGTGCCGTCGGGACTGCTGTCGTCCACAATGATCAGTTCATAGACATCGCCGCTCGCGGCCAGCACTTTGCCGGTGCGTTCCACCAGTTGTTCGATATTGGCGCGTTCTTTGTAAGTCGGGACGACGAGTGAGATCACGGGCGATTCTCCGCTGCGGGCGCGAGCGCGCTGGCCGGACATCCGGAAGTCCGGGGGGACAATTGAAAATATCGCCGGCCTTCGATCTGGAACGACGGCAGCAGGCAGTACTCGTTCTGCAGGAATGACGCAAACTGCTTGAGCGAGGGCCGCGGGTGCTGCTTCTCGCTCCAGGCGGCTTCCGGCGGGTTCTGCCCCAGCGCCAGCCGGTCCATCACAAAAGCGCGCCCGCCCCGCGACTCCACAGTCTTCACCTTTTCGTTGAAATAGTTCATCCAGTCGGTGCGGTCCCAGGCGTATTTGGTGTAGTCGTTGGTGGTGTTCAGGAAGCGCGCGCCGCCGTACAGATTCGTCATCGTCAGGTAGGTGATAGAAGCATCCCGGCCGAAATTGACAGGCAGGTCGTCCGGCTTCAAGAACGGCCGGACCGTTTTCATCTCCGCTTCCAGCACCATGTAGCGGCGCTGGGAGGGCAACAGAGACTCCACGAAATTGTCCGCGGCAATGAAGGCGAGGCAGGCCACCAGCATGCCGGCGAGCAGGCGCGGCCGGGGAACCCGGCGCAGCAGGTCCTGCACGGCCAGCGCGCCGAACACGTACTGCGAGAGCATGGAGGGCATGAACCGCTGCACGTCGCTCCCCAGCCAGCCGACGCTGAAGTACATGTTGATAGCCAGCGGCACGTAGAGAGCGCCGCAAAGAATGCGCATCCGCGTGTCGCCTTTCCACATGAGGTAAAGCGGATAGAGGTACACCGGCGCCAGCAGCAGCCAGACCAGCACGAACTTTCCGAGCTGCCACGGCAGCGACGCCATCTTCACCAGGTGCGGGTCCTTCAGCATCAGCCCGTTGATCATGTAGGGCAGCTCGTATATCGCCAGGATGCCGTGCGCCTGGCCGAAGGAAGCCTTCATCGGGCTCAAGGCGTCAAACTGCATCGGCTGCGTGCCCGCCGCCGCCATCCATGCCTTGATCTCCTGCCGCTCGAGCGGGATCTGCACATACAGCAGGCAGGAAACGGCCAGCACCCCCACCAGTATGATTCCCGTCAGGCTGTACACGGTCAAGTAGCTGCACCGGCGGAAAAACGATTTCGCTGGCGGCAGGAAAAACAGCAACAGCCCCGCCCCGATGGCGTTAAACGCGTGCACCAGCCAGAACGTGCACGCAAAGCATGCATACGTGGCCGCGCCGAACGCAATCACCAAGCGGCGGCCCTCGCTTATCTCCTTCCCCATTTGCAATGCAAGGTAATAGCCGGCGAAAGCCAGCAACATCGAGGTGGAGTAGAGCCGCCCGGACCCGACGTAGATCCACACACAATGCGCCGTGGCGTAGGCGAACGAGCCGGCAAATGAGATCGGGCGCGAATTCGTCAGCTCGAATAGGATGCAGTAGAGCAGCATCACCGACAACGCCGCGGTCGTGAAGTCCCAGAGATCCAGGACCGCCCTCATGCCGGTCTCGATGCCCACGTGGTTCAGCCACTGCCACAGCCACAGCGGCAGCATGCGCTGCTCCAGGTGGCGAAATTCCAGCAGCGCGCGGATCTGGCCCGTCTCCGCCCAGTACACTGTGTCGAGCGCGTCGTTCTCGTCCCACGAAAAGCTCATCATGTACCCGGCCAGGATCAGCAGGAAGATGAGCAGAGCCTTGCCGAAGCGTGCGCTCAGGCCGGGGATGGAGGAATTCATTGGGCTTCCCTCTTGGTCGGGACTCCCGGCGACGGCACTGTGCGCGGCGTGGCGGTCCACATCACTTGTTGCCGGCCGGTCAGGTACCGTGCCATGCCGTGCAGCAACGCTAGGTTCATCACCGAAAAATAGTAGGCGACCGCAAAGATCCCCGCCGGCGCGCCGTGCCGCTGCCGGCTGTAGCCCGCTAGCGCGAGCAGGTAGAACGCGGCCTGCGCCGCCAGCGCCGCGGCAAAGAACGGCCGAGCTGCCAGCACTGCGTTGGAGACCAGCGCCGCCAGCAGGAACAGCGGCACCAGCCAGCGCACCACCTTATGCGAGAAATAGGCAAACGCCGGCAGCCCCTTGAATGGGTTCAGAAAGTGCGGGTTCCGCAGCAGCGTCTGGTAAGCGCCGGCGCCGATGCGTACTTTCCGCCGGTACTCGGCGGCCAGCGTTGGCGCGGCTTCTTCGGCGCCCACTGCCTCGGGGTCGTACACCACCCGGTGTCCTTCATAACGAATTTCCATTGGGAGCTGAAAATCTTCTACGATCCACTTCTGCATCGGACGGAAGAGCGAGCGGCGGACGGCATAGACGCCGCCGTTGGCGCCCAGCACGCAGTTCAGCCTGTTTTCGAGAAACTTCAGGGCCACTTCGTAGCGCCAGTAGAGACCCTCCATTTCCGTCTTGCCGCCAGGGCTTACCAGCCGCAGCTCGCCGCAGACCGCGCCGGTCATCGGGCGGGCAAAGTGCCGCACCAGCCGCCGCACGCAGTCCGGCTCGAGTATGGTGTTCGCGTCGGAGAAGATCAAAATGTCGGCCGTGGTGCGCTGGGCCAGGTCGCTGATCACCGCCAGCTTGCCGCGCCGCGCCGGGAACGGAAACACGCGCAAGCCCGGGTGCGGGAAGCGAGCAGCACGTTCAGGAGTCGAGTCGCTCGGCGCGTCCAGTCCGAGCAGCACTTCCATTTTTTCGGCGGGATAGTCGAGCTGCGCGGTGTTCCGCAGCTTTTCCTCAATGACGTCTTCTTCGTTGTACGCAGCGATCAGCAGCGCCACGCGCGGCTCGAACTCGCGGCGCGCGCCGCCGCGGCGGCTGCGGCGCGTCAGAAGAAAGAGAATGTCGCGCGAGGTCTGCGTCAGCGAGGCCAGCAGAAACAGCAACAGGGGATAGAGGGCATACGTGTAAGCCACCGCGCCCACGCTCACCCAGAATACCAGTTCTGCCGCGGACATGGTCACCAGGCCCGACCTCTCACTCCGCTACCGCCGCGCAGCCGGCCGACGCCTTCATTCCGGCCGTAAGTGGGCTTGCCGTTTCCCGCCGCCGGCGCCGGTCCCACATGGTCCTTCACCCGGTCATACACGGCCTGCAGCGCGACGCCGAATCCCGCCAGATAGTACAGGTAGTAGTCATAGGCCAGGTGGGCAAAGAAACCGGCCAGCATGAAGGAGAGGATACTCACCTGCGTGGCCCGCGCCAGCAGACTGAGTTCGGCTAATTCGGGCCGGTCATGGCATTGCTGGTGAATCCGCCGCATGCTCCGGATGGAGGTGATGAGCAGCGCGACAAAGAGCAGGAAGGCAGGGATGCCGGCTTCGGAGGAGACCTCCGTATAGGTGTTGTGCGTGCCCTTCCAGGACTGCGAGTCGCGCGTCACCGTGCCGTTCACGATCGGGAAATTGCCCAGCCCCAACCCGAACACCGGATTCTGGAACGTGAACTTGATCGAGTGCATGAGCAGCGTCTTGCGCTGCATTTCCGATTGCTCGGCCGAGAGCGAAGCGGCGCTGGTGGAGTAGCTTTCCTTGTCCCACATGGTGCTGAGCCGGTCCCAGAAGACGCCGGGCGCCACCAGAACCGCCACGACAATGGCCAGCACGAAAGCCACGCCCATCAGGCGCGCCTTGGCGCTATCGCGCAGGATCAAGGCCCAAACAAGCAACAGCGAGATGATCACGCAGATCATGTTGCCGCGCGACGCCGTCTTCACCGTCATCAGCATCACCAGCCCGAACGTGCTCACCAGCACAAGGGACTTGATGATCGAGCGGCTGCTCACCAGCAGCACGGCAATGTACGGCAGCATCACGGCCACGGCAATTCCCAGGTAGTTGCCCGAAAAGAAGCCCAGCATGGCCCCGCGCATTCGCCCTTCCGAGTCCATCGCCGGCCGCTGCACTAGGCTGTACGCGGAAACAAAGAGCATGCACAGGATCATCGCCCAGAGCAGCTTCCGCACGCGGTCCGTCGTGAATACCAGTTGCGACAGCAGGAAGAAGATGATCAGCGTCTTCAACCAGTCTTGGTAAAGAATTTCAAACGCACGGCTCCGCCAGAAGGCGAAGGGAACACTCATGGTGAAAAAAAAAGTCAGGCCGAGAACGAGCTTCAGTTCGGTCGTCATGATCAGCGGCGCCTGCCCGCGGATCACCGCGAACCCGTACGCTGCGATCGCCATCATCGCCGCAATCTGCGCCAGCGGAATCAGCCGCAACGGGGGAATAATGTCCGAGGGCCGCGCATAGAGAAGGATAGTGAAGAGTAACAGAGCGAAGTAGGCCGACCTTGCCCGGTGCAGCGCCGGGTCCCTGGCCTCGATCTCTTCGAGCGAGAGTGTTGCCGTCGCCGGCGCCGCCATGTTTCTCGGAATCGTGCTCGTATAACCCATGTGATTCTTCGCGTCCTAGATTCTCCCCGCCGGCCGGTGGCCGGTGACGGCCACGGCGCTGGCATCCGCGGCCCGCGCCAGGATTTCTTCCATCTTGGCGGCCACGCTTTCCCAGCCATGGTCGCGAACAACTTTTTCGCGGGCCGCGCGAGCAACAGCGTCGCGCCGCGAAGCATCGCCCAGCAGGAACGTCACCGCCCGGGCAAACCCCTCCGGCTCGTCCTCCAACAGGATGTCACGCCCGGGGGCCACCGGCAAGCCTTCCGCGCCCAGGGTTGTCGAAACGACAGCCCGCTCCATGCTCATGGCCTCAAAGATTTTGATGCGCGTTCCGCCGCCGATGCGCAGCGGCACCACCGCTGCTTCCGCCCGCGCCAGATAAGGCCTCACATCTTCGACCGTCCCTGTAATCTCTACCCAAGCATCCTCCGCCGCCAGCGCCTTCAGCCGCGCCGAAGGATTCTTTCCCACCACCGTGAGGCTGGCGTGCGGCGCCTCGCGCCGCACCCGCGGCCACACCTCGCGCACAAACCAGAAAATCCCGTCCTCGTTCGGATGCCAGTCCATCGAGCCGACGAACACCAGGTTGCCCCGCCGCCGCTCCGCCGCCTGCGGCCGGAAGAACTCGAGGTCCACCCCGGTGGGCAGGTCGGAGACATGCTGGACGCCGAACTCGCCCTCGATGATGCGCCGGTCGTCCTCGGAAACGGTGATCACGTGGTCGAACGTCCGGCAGACTTCGCCTTCGATTGCCTGCGCCTTCTCCCATTCCGCGCGCAGCAGCCACTTCCGCAGCGCGTTCGTCTCCCTCTCCCAGTGCCGCTTGCGGATGACGTACTCCACGTTGTGTTGGAAAATCACCCGTGGCCGCAGCGGCGAATCGAGGATCGCCCCGGCGGTTTGCAGGAAATCCGCCAGCACAACGTCGCACTTCTCGCGGGTCGCAACCTGTTCGATAGCCGCGCGGAATTCCGGCACGCAGTATTTTTCCAGGAAATACGGGAAGCGGCTTGCCCGGCTGGCCAGAAACTTGAAGTAGAACGCCGGCGAAAACGTCGTCGTCTCGTTCCAGAATACCGGCGTGCAACTGCGGAAGAGCTTTCGCATCTCGGCAATGGGTCCCGCATCGCGCTCCCGGTCCGCCAGCGACACGGCATGGATCTCCACACGGTCCGCCAGCCGCGAAAAAATGTTCAGTGTGCGGATCTTCCCGCCCGCGTCGGCGGGAAAAAGGGGCCTCGGTAATGCCAATAGAATCTTCACGGCAGTCCAGGAGCAAACCTTATTCTAGCAGCACATCCAGTACCAGTCCTATGTCGACAAAATGCAACGTAATTTTAATATTTTCTATACTTTAAAGACAACTTGCTTTGGGCCGTGCTCCCAGAAAACAGTAATTTGTTGCTGCAAATGCGCAGCTTCTTGCACACATTTCTGGCCGTTCAAATCCGGCGCTTCGCTCCTTGTTCCTGCGCGGCTGGGCTACGGTTTCGCCGTCTGCACTTCGGTGCGGTCCACTCGCGGTTTGCTCAGCAACTGTGCATCACGGTCAAAGGCGACGCGGCACCACAGTTCGAAATTCAGCAGGCGCCAGATGGCATCCGTCGCGTCGGCGCGGCCCCGGCGATGCGCGTCGAGCAGGTCGCGCACGTAGCCGGGATTCAGCAGGCGGCGCTCTTCGAGCCGACCGTCGGTCAGCACCTTTTCCACGCGCTCAGAGAGCTGGTGGCGCAGCCACGGCTTCACCGGCGTGGGGAAACCCATCTTCGTTCGGTTCAGCACTTCATCGGGCAGCCGCCCGGCCATCGCCCGCCGCAATAGATATTTTCCGGAGAGGTAGCGCACTTTGTGCCGCGCCGGGATGCGCGCCGCGAATTCCACCAGCTTGTGGTCGAGGAACGGCACGCGGCTCTCGATCGAGGCCGCCATGCTCATCTGGTCCTGCTTCATCAGCAGCTCGACCAGGTAGGTCTTGATGTCGAGATACAGCAGCCGGCTCAACAGCGATTCCGGCCCGCCGTCCTTCGCGAAAAACGCCATCGAATTCTTGTAGGCGTCCGTCGCCCGCAGTTCGTCCGCCAGCTCGCGAGTGAAGAGTTTTCCCTGCATGGCCTGTGGAAAGACGGAATACCAGTTGTCGAAATACATGTTCTCGAAGTTCTCGGGACGGTAGAGGAAGGTGTGGCGCAGCTTGCGGCTCAAGCCCTCCGGCAGAACGCCGGATTCGAGTGACTTCGCCACCAGCCCGCGCAGCGTTCCCGGCACCAGTTTTCGATACGTGGGTCCGTAGCGCAAGTTCCACAGCGTGGCGCGGTACTTCAGGTAGCCGGCGAAAATCTCGTCGCCGCCCTCGCCGGTGAGCACCACGATCACCTTCTGCCGCGCCAGCCGCGACACGAAGTTCAGCGCCACGCTCGACGGCCACACCAGCGGTTCGTCCTCGTGCCAGATCAGTTGCGGCAGCGCGCCGAAGAAATCGTCCGGCCCCATCAGCACCTGGTTGTATTCGGCGCCGATATGCGCGGCGACGTTCTTCGCGTAAGGCAGCTCGCTGAACTGGTCTTCGGCGTAGCCGACGGAGAAGGTCTGGATGCGTTCCTTCACCAGGCGCGTCATCGTGGCCGCAATGGCGCTGGAGTCGAGCCCGCCGCTGAGAAAGACGCCCAGCGGCACGTCGCTCATCAGCCGCAGCCGCACCGATTCGGTGAACAGCTCGTCGAAGCGCTGGACGTATTCATCTTCGCTGGAAATCGACTCGTCCGGCGTGATGTCCAGGTCCCAGTAGCGCTCGATGCGCGGCTGCGGACTGGCCTCGCCGAGCTGAATGCCCATGCGGTGCCCGGGCAGCAGCTTGCGCACACCGGCGTACATCGTTTCCTCCGACGAGATATAGCCCAGCGCGAAGAACTCCGGCAGCGCGGCGCGGTTCATCTCCGCGCGCATGCCGGGCAGCTCGAACAGCGCCTTCATTTCCGAGGCGAAGGCGAAGCGCCCGCGCGAAATCGTGTAGTAGAAGGGCTTGATGCCCAGGCGGTCGCGCGCGCAGAAGAGGCGCTGCTTCTTCGTGTCCCAGATGGCGAAGGCGAACATCCCGCGCAGGTAGTGGACGCAATCATCGCCGTATTCTTCGTAGAGGTGGATGATCGTCTCGGTGTCGCTGCGTGTCGAGTAGCGGTGGCCGCGGCGCTCGAGGTCCTGCCGGTACTCCGCGTGGTTGTAAATCTCGCCGTTGAAAACGATCCAGATCGTGCCGTCTTCGTTCGACATCGGCTGGTGGCCGCCGGCCAGGTCCACGATCGCCAGCCGCCGGAAGCCAAAGCCCGCCGGCGCCGCGGTGTAGTAGCCCTCGTCGTCCGGCCCGCGGTGGAAGATGACGCCGGCCATTGCGCGGAGTTCCGCCTCAGACGCTGCCCGCGCCCCGTTCAACGCCAGCACTCCGCAGATTCCGCACATTGTTTCAGGCTTCTCCTTTGAACTCGATCCACTCGCCGCGGCGCGTGAATGCCGCCGGCTTGCCGTTCAGCCGCGCCTCCTGCGCGCGCGGCGCGTGCAGCGCAAACCGCCGTGCCGGCCGCGCGTGAATTTCGAGCGCATCACCTTCAAAAAGCGCGTCCAGTTCGTCGAACATACTATCGGCGCGCACCAGTGCCTGGCCACCGCTTTCCGCGCAGCAGCCGTTGACAAGTACGAGACGCGCCGGCGCGCCCGACTTCTCGCGCCGCAGGAAGGTCACCTCGGCGTCGGACCACAGTTCGCTGCGATCCGGGTCGAGTTGCTGCCCGCGCACGGCAACGCAATCCGTCCACGCATCCGTTTCCACCGCCAGGCGTAACCCCGGCCCGGACAGCTCGCGCACGCGCGGCCAGCATGCCGGCGCCGGCCACAGCAGCCAGTGAAACCGCGCCGGCGGCGCCGCCGCCTGCGCCCGCGCCACCAGCACCGCCGCGGATTCTTTGTGCCCATAGTCGTTCGAATACCAGCCCTGGATCGGCGATTCCTCGCCCTTCACAACGGTTGTCTCCATCCCACCCGGCGGCACAAGAAGAAAGCGCACACCGTTTTTCGAGGCCAGCCACGCATGGTGCGATTTTTCAATCTTCACACCGGGTGCGAAATGGAAAAAGAATTCCAGCGCGTGCGTGCCGATTCCGGCGATCTCGTCGGAAACAATCCAGTAATCCGGTTTCACGAAGATCACGCTGCGGCGGTGCGTCACCGGCGCGGGGAGCCGCTCGTAGCCGTTGTGCGCGCCGACGGCCACGTCCAGCCGCGGCAGTGCCGAAGAAAACTCAAGTTTTACTTCCGGGATGCCGCGCCACTTGAAGAAATCCACCGGCTCAGCCTGGTCGCAGCCGTCCACGGCGAGCGTGTTGTGCGCGCGCGTGGAACGGAAGAAGTCGCGCCACTCGCGCGAGGACGTGTACACAAACGTGTTCGGGTCAATCAGCCACTCCACGCCGTCGGCCGCGCACAGCAACTCGAGCGTATCGGCGTGCCCGTGCGCGCACGCGCCCATGCCCTGCGGCCCGGCGTCGAAGAGCAACACACGCGCGCGTTCGCTCCATTCGCTGCGCTGCACCACCAGCCCCGCCCCACAGAACGTGCGCGAAGTTTCCTGCGGCGCCGCCGGTGCGAGGCACGCGAAATCCTCCGCCGCACCGGGGCCCAGTAGCCAGAGCGTTTCTTCGTGGAAGCGTCCAGCGCCCCAGTGGAAATCGCCGCGGCGGAAAAAGACGGCGGCGGTGGAAAGCACGGCGCGATGGTCGTTGTTCGTCACGCCGGGCTCATGATGCTCGAGCGCGAGCAGCCGGCCGCCGTCGGCGTCGCCGGTCATGGGATGCGCGCCCGAAGGCCAGGCCGTGTGCTGGAGGAATTCGCACATGCGCGCCAGCCGCTCGCGGTAGCTCGGCGGAAACGCGCAGGCGTTGCGCTCGGCGAGCAGTGCCGCGCACAGGAGGAAGTCGGTCGCGTAGCGGTGGTAGTAGCTCGATTGTTCGAGGTGCGAGCCGTCCGCGCGCACCTGCTTTTCGCTCTGCTCGAGCAGGATGGTTCTTCCCGTCTCGCGCCAGCCCTCCGCGCCGCGCAGTTCCGGCAGCAGCAGGCCGATGGCGAACAACGAAAAGCCTTCGCCGATCAGGTGCGTGTTGGGAGAAAAAAATGTCGAGAGATTGTTCGCGATGTACGCAGCGTGCTCTGCGAGCGCTGCGCTTAGGAGTGCGAGCCGCTCGCCGGTGAGCGCGCGGCTGCCCGCGAGCAAGTGCAGCGCCCACAGCCATGACCACGCGCGGAACGCCGCCTCCAGGCTGCTGGCACAGTTGATTCCCTGCAGGTGCGGATTCTCGCGCCGCCAGTGCTCAAACTGCGCCAGGCATTCTTCCGCGTACTTCTCCTCGCCCGTCAGGAAATACGCCTGGCCGAGCGTGAAGAAGTGCTGGTGGCGGTTCGGCTCCCAGACGATTTTCGAATCGCCCGCCTTCTCGAAATCGAGATACGGCTGCGTGCTCCAGTGCTCGAGCCCGGTTTCTTTGCCGTGGACCAGGTCGCGCCGCCAGGGAATTCCCGCGCCGCACTGCACTTCGGGATAGGCAAAGATGCGAAAACGGTGCGCGCAGATGGCATCCGCTTCGGCGCGGATCTGCTCGATCTTTCTTGGGAAATGCCGCTCGTAGGCGGCGCGAAGTTTCTTGCGGTCGCTCCCGCGGAAATAGAACTGCGGCGTGGCGCGCGCGGCGAAGTACGCGGGCAGCAGCGCCGCGGCTTCCTCGCCGTGATTGTTCTTGAGCGCATCCCGCAGCGCCGCGTCGGCCAGCTTTTCTGCGTCCCAGCAATCCAACGGCGCGGCGGCTGATTGGCCGTCTCCGCCCGCCGATAACTTCTCCCGCTGGATGCGCCACTTCTGCGCCGCGCGAAAGCGCAGCTCGTCCACGCTCATCTCCGATAGACGCCTCAGTTTTTCCGCTAAAAGACTCATCCTCGCGCCTCGCTTGCGCGCGCCCCCGCGGCCAGCAGCAGCGAGATTTCCTTTTCCAGATGGTTGTGGACTTCCGGCGGGCGGACCCTGGCGCGCATCGCGGCCAGGTCGCCGAGCACAGCGGCCAGTTTGCGGTGCAGATCGGCCGCGTCGCCGGGCGCATAGGTGATCACCGACGGCGGCCGGATGCCGTCGTCCGACGCCACCACCGGCACGCCCAGCTTCAGCGCTTCGAGCACCGAAGTGCACGCGCCGTCGCGCAGGTGCGTGCGCACAAAAACATCCGAGCGCTGCACCGCCGTGAGAAATTCCGCGTGCGGCAGGTTGCCGGGGACCAGGATCGCGCCGTCGATGCCGAGCTTGCGCATCTGCGCCGTCGCTTCCGGCGGCACTTCCTGCGGCCCGGCAATCAACAGTCCCGCTCGGGGAAAATCGCGGCGCACCGCGGCAAATGCCTCGAAGAGCGCTTCCATCGTGAATTCGACGCGGAAAAGCGAGTAGCTGAAGAGGCGCAGTTCGTGCTGTCGGAAGAATTCCTCGACCGCCGGCGGCAGCGGCACCGGGATTTTCTCGGTGTACTGCACTGAGAACGCAGGAATCGGATAAATTTTTTCTTCTGGAATTCCATATGCGGCGATGGCTTTCTTCACCGGCTCGTGGTTGCAGATCACTTCGCCGCTCGCGGCAAACAGCAGCCGGAAAGCCCAATACCAGAAGCCGCGCGAACGCGGGAAATAGAGCTGCGTAGGCCCGGCGTGGAATGTGAGCACGGAGGGTTTTCCCGTCAGCTGCCCGAGCAGAACCGCGGCCAACGCCAGCACGTAGCCTTTCCACGAGTCGCCGTTCACGTGCACCTGAAACGTAAACCCGCGCAGGCGGTAGCGCAGCAGTTTTTTCGCGTAATCGAAGCCGCTCTTCACCGTATCGCAGCCGCGCCCCTCGACGCAGCGGCCCGGCCCGATATCCATCACCCGCGAATTGGCGCCGCGCTGCTCGAGCGCCTGCTGCACGATCTGCGTGTGCAGCGACCAGCCGCACACCGGCGGCGGAAAATTTCCGATCTGCAGCACGCGCGCTACCGGCTGCTTCGCGCGCAGCCGGTTGTCATAGAGTTCTTCCAGCCGCTGCTTCATCCGCGCAGGCACAAACTCGCGCTCCACGCGGGCGCGCCCCGCTTCGCCCATCGCCCGGCGCAGGACGGGATCACGCAATAGCTCCAGCATCCGCCGCGCCATCGCTTCGGCGTCGCCGACGGGCACCAGATAGCCGTTCACGCCTTCGTCCACCAACTCCGGCGTGCCGCCCACGCGCGAGGCCACCACCGGGCGCGCCGCGGCCATCGCTTCCAGCACGGCGTTGGGCAGGCTTTCGAAGTCCGAAGGCAGCACGAGCAAATCGAGAGCGGCAAGGCATTCAGGCACGTCGCGGCGGTCGCCCGTAAAAATCACGCGCTCGGTGATGCCCAGCGCCGCGGCTAGAGCTTGCAGCGCCGCGCGCTCGGAGCCGTCACCAATGAGGACAAACTTCGCCGACGGATGCTCGCGCGCCACCAGCGCCGCCGCGCGCAGGAACGTACGGTGGCCCTTTTCCGGCCGCAGCGCCGCCACCACGCCGGCAAGCAGCTCGCCCGCGGGCAGGCCGATACTTTCGCGCAGATCGGCGGCGGAATGCTCGACGCGGTAGTCGGCCGGCTCCAGCGCGTTATAGATCACCTCGACCTTGCGGCGCGCGGAAGTCAGCAGCCCCACGTGGCTGCGCGCGGCAGCCTGCGAGTTGGCCACCACGCGGTCCGTCAGCGAGCACACCAGGCGCAGCGCCCAGCGTTCGAAGGCGGTGCGGTTGTGCGCCAGGTTGCGGCGGCTGGCGATGACCACGGGCACTTCCGCGAGATACGCGGCGGGCACGGCGAAAAGGTTGGTGTAATAGTCGAAGGCGTGGACCACGTCAATCCGCTCGTCGCGGAAAAACTTCATCAGCCGGTCGAACCAGACGACGGTGCTCCAGCGCTTCAGCGACGTGATCGGAAATTCGTGCACCGGAACGCCCAGGGCCTCGACGTCGGCGAGAAACGGCCCGCGGCGCTTCAGACAGCCGACGAGCACGTCGTACTTCGCGCGGTCGAGCAGGCGCAGCGCCTGCACAAGCTGCCGCTCGGTGCCGCCGTGGATGAAGCTGTCGGTGAACAGCATTAACCGCGGGCAGTGCGGCCCAGGCGCTGTGCCGTCGGCGCTCATGGCTGTGCCGTCCTTTCGCTCATCAGGCCCAGCCGGCAGAAACCGGCACGCACCGCATCCAGAATCGCGCGGCGCTCCTCCGGATGAATCACGGCCAGGAAGAGCGCGAGCGCGGCATACACGATTCCAAACACCACAAGTCCCGCGCCCAGCGCCATCCACGCGCGCGAGAACAGCCGCGCGCACGCCATCGCCGGCAGCGCCGCCGCGGCGCTGGCCAATGAAATCTTCGCCATTTCCTTCCACGGCAGCACGCGCGCGAACGAAACGCGCAACAGCTCGCGCACCTTGTGGAGCTGCGCGATATTCAACGTCAGCAGCGCCAGCAGCGGCGAAACCGCCGCGCCCCACAACCCGAACCACCTTGCGCCGATCACGCCGAGGCCCAGCGCCAGCGCTACGCGCATCATGTAGAAGAGCGAATAGGCGCGCATCGCCGCGCAGGCGCGGAAGATGCCGTCCTGCAACAGCCCGCTGAGCGGCAGCGCCAGCACGATCAGCACAAAGAGCGGCGCGCTGGCCAGGTAGCGTTTGGTGAAAAGCAGCTCGATGAGCGGCCGCGAAAGCGCCGCGAACGCCACCGCCGCCGGCACCAGGATCATCAGCACCTTGCGGCAGGCGTTCTGATAGAGCCGGTAGAGGTCGTCGAAGCGCTCCTGGCTGCGAAATTCCGTCGCCCGCACCAGGAACACTTCGTTCACCGACGACGTCACCACGCCGATCAGCGGGATTTGGAAGCAGGCCACCGCGTAGATGGCGTACTGCTCCGGGTTGAAGTAGTAGCCCACGATGTACTGGTGCGCGTAGATGCCGGCGTTGTTCAGCAGCCCGGGCAGCCACAGCGACATCGAGTAGCGGAACTGCTCGCCCAGCCGCGGCGTGAGCGAGAACCACGCAGTGTCGCGCATCTGCACCAGCAGCGCGGCCATGCGCAGCGCCGTCGCCAGAATCATCGCCGCCAGGATCGAATCAATTGAGGCGTGCCACTTCAGCACCGCCACCACCATCACGAACTTCAGCGATTCGAAGACGGTGATGTTCAGCGACGACGCGCCGATGCGCTTCAGCGTGACCAGCCCGACTTCGGGAATCTTCGTCAGCAGGTTCAGCGAGAGCAGCGCCGAGAGCAGCGCCATGTGCGCGGCCAGCGCCGGGTTGCCGAAGAACGCGGCGATCGGCCCGGCCAGCAGCATGATCCCCGCGCTCCAAGCCGCCGAGAGCGCCAGCACGGCCACCAGCGCCTGCCCCAGGAAGGCGCGCGCTTTTTCGCGCTCGCGCGGCACGAAGAAGTAGAGGCTCTGCGCAAACGCCATGTCGCCGATCAGGTAGAGCGTCGTGTAAAGAAGAAGAACCTGGCGGTACGTTCCGTAGTCGTACTGCGTCAGTGCGCGGACGATCAGGAAGCCGACGAGCGCGTTCAGGACCTGCCCGAGCGCGCGGCTGGCGGTGAGCATTCCCGCCTGAGTGGTGAGCGCGCGCGGCATCAGACCACCCCGGCAGCTTGCGGCCGCAGCGCGGTCTCTGCGGCAACCGGCTCATCGAGCCAGTGCCGGCACCATAGCTCGAAGAAGACCAGCGCCCAGAGTTTTTCGGCCGCCACGCGCCGGCCGTCGTCCTGCTTCGACAGCAGGCGGTCGAGTTCCGCCGTGTCGAAGATGCCGCGCTCGCGCGTGCGGTGGCCGGTGAGCGTCTCGCGCACGAAGTCGCGTCCCGCGCCGCGGAACCATGTGGCGAGCGGCACGGAAAAACCCTTCTTGCTCCGGGAGATGATTTCGTCCGGCAAGATGCCCGTCACCGCTTTCTTCAGCAGGTATTTCTTCTCGCGGTTTTTGTAGCGCAGCGCCGCCGGCACGGTGGCCATGAACTCCGCCAGGCGATAATCGAGCAGCGGCGCGCGCGACTCCAGCGCTACGGCCATGCTGGCGCGGTCCACTTTCACCAGGATGTCGTCCGGCAGGTAGAGCATCTGGTCCACAAACTGGATCTGGCTGAGCAGGTCGGCGCCGTCGCCGCCCGCGGCCTTCCGCGCCCACTCGGCGTAGAGCGCTGCGGCGTCCTGCGCGTTCCCGCCGCAAAGCCGCGCGCGGAATTTCGCGGTCCACAGGCTTTCTTTTTCCGGCGGCTGGTAGAAGGCCATCGAAGCGGCGTAGGCCCCCAGCGGCGTGAGCGAATTCCGGTAAAAATAGCCCCAGCCGCGCAGGTTCTTCGGCCAAGCCGCGGCCACCGTGCCGAACGCGGCGCGCCAGACGGAATCGGAGAGCGCGCGGCGCTTGGCCTCGGCATCGAGCGCGAGGTCGTAGCGGGTGTAGCCGGCAAACGTTTCGTCGCCGCCGTCGCCGGAAAGTGCCACCGTCACCAGTTGCCGCGCGATTTTCGAAACGTAATAAGTGGGAATCGCCGAGCTATCCGCGAACGGCTCGTCGTAATGGTGCACCAGGATGGGGAGCACTTCGAGCGCGTCCGGCGTGCAGCGGAAGGTGTGGTGGTTGGTGCGGAATTTTTTCGCTACCGTCTCCGCGTAGGGTAGCTCGTCAAACGACGCGTCGTCGAAGCCAATCGAAAACGTCTCCACCGGCCGATCGCTCACCTCGGCCATCGCCGCCACCACCGTGGAGGAGTCGAGGCCCCCGCTCAAAAACGCGCCCAGCGGCACGTCGGAAAACATGCGGATGCGCACGGCGTCGCGCACGATTTCGCGGATGCGCGCGGTGCAGTCCGCTTCGGTCAGCCGGGCGTCGGGCGCGTAGCGCAGCTCCCAGTAGCGTTCCGGGCCGCGCAGGCGGAGCCCGTTGCCGGCCGGGTCGCGCTCCGCCACCATCCACGACGCCGGCGGGAGCTTGTACACGCCGCGGAATATCGTCGCCGGGCACGGCACATAGCCGAGCGACAGGTAGGCCGAGAGCGCGTGCGGATTCAGTTCGCGCGGCACCGCCGGGTCGGCCAGCAGCGCCTTTAGCTCCGACCCAAAGAGCAGCCGTTTTCCGTCCATCCAATAGTAGATCGGCTTCTTGCCGAAGCGGTCGCGGGCCAGCAGCAGCCGCTCGCGGCGCGCGTCCCACAGCGCGATGGCGAACATGCCGTTCAGCTCGCGCAGGAAGGCGTCGCCTTTTTCCTCGTAGAGATGGAGGATCACTTCCGTATCGCTCTGGCTGCGGAACTGGTGCCCGCGGCGCACCAGTTCCGGCCGCAGGTCGAGGTAGTTGTAGATTTCGCCGTTGAAGGAGACCCACAAGGAGTCGTCCTCGTTGGTCATCGGCTGGTGGCCGAGCGGGGAGAGGTCAATGATGCGCAGGCGGCGGTGGCCCAGCCGGCAGAGCGGCGAATCGTAAAAGCCGTCGTTATCCGGGCCGCGATGGGCGAGCGCCCCGGCCATGCGCCGCACCAGGTCGGCGTTGGCGGGCCGAGCGTCGAGGTCGAAGATGCCGCAGATTCCGCACATTCGTTTTGAGGGCCTAGTCAGTTGCCGGCGAGAACGGCGTCCGGAGCGACGCGCCCGGGCGCGTCGTCATTTGGCCCCCCGGCCGAAGAGTACAATTTTAACCGTCTGGAAGATGATGTAGAGGTCAAAGGCCATCGAGATGTTCTTGATGTAGTACAGGTCGTACTGCAGCTTTTCCCTCGACTCCTCGAGCGAAGCGCCGTACTGGTAGCTCACCTGTGCCCAGCCGGTGATGCCCGGGCGAACCAGGTGGCGCAGGTTGTAGTAGGGGATCTCGCGGCTGAGCCATTCGATAAACTCCGGCCGCTCCGGGCGCGGGCCGACGAACCCCATGTCGCCCTTGAAGACATTCCACAGTTGCGGGATCTCGTCCAGTCGCGTGCTGCGCAGGATGCGCCCGATCTTCGTGATGCGCGGGTCGTCGTCGCCCGCCCAGGTGGGGCCGGTGTCCGCCTCGGCGTCCGGCCGCATGGTGCGGAACTTGTAGCAGAAAAAAACATGGCCGTTGCGCCCCACGCGCTTCTGCTTGTAGAGCACCGGGCCCGGCGAGGTCAGCTTGATCAGTAACGCGATCAGCGGCAGCAGCGGCAGCACCAGAACCAGCAGCGCCGCCGAAATCAGCCACGACATCACGCGCCGCCCGAAGATGATCGAGCCGTTCAGCCGGAAGCCGTCGGAGAAGATCAGCCAGCTCGGGTGCAGCTCTTCCACTTCGATCTTGCCGTTGATCTTTTCGAGCAGCCCGGTGGCTTCCTCCACCTTGACGTTGCTCAACCGCAAGTCGAGCAGCTCGCGCACCGGCATGGTGCCGCGGCGGTCGGAGAGCGCCACGATTACGCGGTCCACCGCTTTGGCATCCCGCAACGGCTGCAGCGCGTTCGCCAGGTTGTCGCGCGTCAGCGAGCCGTTGCCCATCGCGCCCACCCAGCCGATCACGTCCATGCCCAGCTCGTTGCGCGTGCGCAACGCCTGCACCAGGCGCTGTGCGCGCTCGCCGCCGCCCAGCACATAGACGCGCTCGCGCAGCAGCGGCTGCCGCAGCAGCCACGCGTACACCGCACGCCAGCCCAGCAGCGCAAACGTCAGGATCACCAGGCCCACCAGGAAGACACCCTGCGCTACCAGGAAGCGCGGGAACAGCATGGCCAGCGCCGCGAGCACAAAGGAAAGCGTGGCGAGCTGCATCAGCAGCCTGAAATAAGTCTCCCCGCGCGACGGCAGCCGCTGCAGGTCGTACAGATCGAAGTAATATGCGCACAGCATCGTCAGCCCGGTGACGCCGAGGATTTTCAGGAAGCCGCCTTCGTAGTTCAGGGCAATGTAGGAATCCGGCCCGAGCTGAAAAATCACCGCCACGACAAACGACAGGCACACCACCACCCCTTCCCCGGCAATCAGCACCAGGGTTCGCGCCGGATAATAGACGTTGAAGAGCCGGACCACTTGCCTTGTTCCCTTATCCCTTGCCCTTGCCGTTCACGCCGGAGCGGCCGTGGTAGTAGTGGTAGTAGTAGGAGCTGTAGCCGGAGCCGGGCTCGACGTCGTTGAGCACCACGCCGACCAGGTGCTTCTCGCGGAACTCCTGCACGGCGCGCTGCGCCATGTCGTAGGGCGTCACCGCCGAGCGCACCACCATCAGCACCCCATCGCACATGTCCGCCAGCAGGCTCGCGTCGGAGACGGGCACGGCCGGCGGCGAATCGAGAATCACCCAGTCAAACAGCGGCGCCACCCGCCGCAGAAGAGCTTCCAGCTTGCCGCTGGCGATCAGCTCCGCGGGGTTGGAGCACGGGGTGCCGCCGGGAATGAAGAAGAGGTTTTCATACGCGCCCCGCTGGATGATGGAGAATTCATCCGCATCGCCAGCCAAGTAGTCGCTGAGCCCCGGCTTCAACGACGTGCCGAAGGAAAGGTGCAAGCGCGACCACCGGAGGTCGGCGTCAATCAGCAGGGCGCGGCGCTCATGCTGCCGCACGATGACTTGCGCCAGATTGGCGGCGACAAACGTCTTGCCCTCCGCCGGCAGGGCGCTGGTTACCAGCAGTGTCCGTAGCGGCTGCTTTTCCCGGATCTGGTAGAGCCGCGATCTCAGCGTCCGGAATTCCTCGGTGCCCGGCCGCGCCTTCTGGTCGCCGGGGCGCGGCGTGCCGAACAGGACGGTCCGCGGGTCGAAGTTCCACGAGGTTGACCGGCAGCGATCCCGCACCAGGTCGAAGCTCATCCCTCCGGGGCCTTCCGCGGTGGCCACCACCGCGCTCGTCTCCACCGGGCGGGCGATGCCGCTCCGTTCCTGCTCAGCTTTCTTCAATGCTTCGTGAATGCGGCTCATAGCTTCCTTTCCTTGTGGTGAGCGGAGATCCGTCCGACCGGCGCAGGTGGTCCACCAGCGTGACCAGGCTCTGCAGCGCCTCCATCAGGCGCAGGTTTTCGCCGCTCGGCGCAGCCGGCTCCAACGACGGAGCGTTGGGCTCGAACTCGTGCAACTGGAACTCGCGCGCCACCTCTTCAATCGTGGCGGCGTTGATGGGAGATTGCTGGTCCACGAACGCGCTGATCAGGGCGTGCTCACACAGCAGATTGGTGACGCGCGGAATGCCCCGCGCGTAGCCGTTGATCGTCTCCACCGCTTCCGGCGAGAAAATCACGCGGCTGTCGCCCCCGGCGATCTGCAACCGGTTCGTGATGTAGTTCCCCGTCTCCTCCAGCGTGAGCGGGTGCGTCTTGCAGCGCAGCGTGATGCGCTGGCGGAGTTGCCGCAACTGCGGCTGGTTCAGCTTCTGTTCCAGCTCCGGCTGCCCGGAAAGCACGATTTGCAGCAGTTTGTCGGTGGCCGTCTCCAGGTTGGTCAGCAGGCGGATTTCCTCGAGCACCTGCGTGGAGAGGTTCTGGGCCTCGTCCACCACCAGCACCGCGGTTTCCCCGGCCTGGTAGCGCTCCAGCAGCCAGTGGTTCAGCTTCATCAGCACCTGGCTCTTCAGCCGGGTATCGGTGGGAATGCCGAAGTCCGCCATCATGAAGTCGAAGAACTGTGTCACGTTCAGGCGCGAGTTGAAGATGAACGCGGTGGCCACGCGCTCGCGATGCAGCCAGTCCAGCAGCTTGTTCAACAGCGTCGTCTTGCCCGTGCCCACCTCGCCGGTGAGCAGGATGAAGCCCTTGCGGCTCTGGATGCCATAGGTCAGGCACGCCAGCGCCTCCTGGGTGTGTTTGTTCAGGCAGAGATAGCGCGGGTCCGGATTGACGTTGAACGGATTCTCGCGCAAGCCAAAAAACTTCTTATACATCGTCGTGTCCTAAGCCCCCGCTCCGGGCAAGGCCCGTTCTTCCGTCTTGCGGATGCGCCCCAGCAGGCCGCGGCTGCGGTTCCCGCCGTCCAGCACCGAAGGCACCAGCGCCAGAGTGGGCAGTTGCAGCAGCGCTTCGATGTCCGCCTCGGTGCGGATGGACTTGTCCTTCAACTCCAGCAGCAAGCCAATTCCGAAGCCCAGGCCGAGTCCGCCGGCGAAGCCGCCGCCGGCAAACAGCAGGCGGTTCGGGAAGGTCGGCTTCTCGGGCAGGTTCGGCGGATCCATCACGCGGAACTGCTCGGACTGCTGCCGGCGCTCCAGGTCCGCGGCCACTTCCGAGGCCGAGCGCTTTTTCAGTAGGTCGTCGTAGAACTGCTGGGCGGTGGTGTAGTCGCGCAGGATTTCGTTGTACTGCTGCTCGACCAGGGGGCTGAGTTCGACGCGAGAGCGATAGATCTTGATCTGCTCCTGCATACGCTCTTGGTCGCGCGTTTTTTCCTTGATGGTCATCACGTACTGATAGATCTGGTTGCGCAACTGCTGAATCTGCGGCGGCTCGTTCAGCTTGGCCGCTGCCGCTTTGTCCTTATCCGTGGGCTTTTCCTTGGCCGTGGCGTTGGCTTCGTCAATCTTCTTCTTGAGCTGGGCGATGTCCGCCTTCATTTTGGCCACGTCCGGGTGGTCGGGCGTATATCGCGCTTCCAGGGTGATGAGCTGGTTCTGCAGCGCCGCGAGTTGCGTCTCCAGCGTCTGCGGGTTGTTTCCCTGCTGGGAGGATTCCCAGGCGGCGATTTGCTGCGCCAGCAGCGATTCCGAGTAGGTCTTGTCCTGGTGCGTCCGCGTCAGCAATTGGGTCACTGCCTCCAACTGCTGTGTCAACCCCATCAGGATGTTCATGTTGGACTGTTCCTGGCCGGGGAGCTGGCCCAGGTAGCGCCGTTTGAACTCCGCCACGCGCTGGTCTTTCTCGTCCAGCTTGCGCTTGGCTTCCTCCACTTGCTTCTGGAGGAATTCGGTGGTGCTCTCGGCGCGCTGCGCGCGGAGCGCCAGGTTTTCCTTGATAAACATCGAGGTGATTTCTGTGCAGACGAGCTGTGCCGTCCGGGCGTTGTCGGCGTCAAACGCGATGGTGAAGCCCGGCACCTCGCCCTGTCGCGCCGTGACCACCGGCTTCACCGGTGTGACCGTGATCGCTTTGCGCATCTTCGCCACCAGGTCTTCCATCGGCACCTTGGCAGCCACGTCGTCTTTGTACAGGCCGTACTGCTCGATCATCGGCTGCAGCCGCGTGCGCGAGAGGATCTGCTGCTGCATCGTGCCCAGCCGCTCGTTCAACTGGTCGGTCATCATCGACTGCACGATGGTCGTGGGCACTTTCTGCTGCTCGACGAGCACCAGCGTCTGCGAGGTGAAGCGCTCCGGCAAGATCAACGAGACGCCGTAAGCCACCACCGGCAGGACCAGCATGGGCACCACGATCACCCAGATGTGGCGCCGCAGCATCCCTAGATAATCTTCGAGCGACATGTTGCGATGTCCGAGCATGATTCCTCTCTCTTCTCTTCTACGTTCTCTGTTGTCGTGCCCCGGATTTCCGGCGGCCGCTAGTCGATCTCGTACGGGCCGAAACCCCAGGTGAACCCGAGCGCGAATTGATGCCGCAGCGGCATCCGCCCGCAGGCCAGGCCGGTGCACCCCGTCGGCGTGTTGGCGGTCTGCCCGGTCAAGTTATAGGAAAAGGTCAGGCTCGCCTGGCGCGACACCGGCCGCTGCAGCCGGAACCCCGTATGCCATGTGTTCACAGTGAGGTTTGTCGCCACGGTATTCAACTGGCGGATGCTCTGGTTGTGCGCAAAGCCAAACACGAGTCCGCCGTTCCACATGCGCGTCAATTGGCGGGTGATTGTGCCCTCCACCCGGTCGGTGTCCGCGCCCACCACCACGCCCGACCCGGTTGTCGCGCCGTGCGAGTAGTTGAGCCCGAGATCGGTGTTCCGGAAGTTGTAGAGTAGCGAGCTGCGCAGGCCCCACGAAACGCTGTTTTTGGAACCGGACAGCGGGTTTTCGAAACTGTTCACCCGCGGCCCGCCCGAAAGACGCAGCGCCAGCCGCCCGGTCAGCCGCCGCCCGTACGCCAGATGGATACTGTGAATGTCGGCGGAACGGTTGATCCCACCGAACCGCATCATGCTGAGCGTATAGACCACGCCGATGGTGTCCGCGGCGGTCATTTTGTAGTTGTAGCCGCTCATGAACTGGTAGTTGTTGCTGTCGATGAACCCGCTATCCAGGAAGCGCAGCAGGCCGTAGGTCCCGCTGGCTGTCATCGAGGCGCGCGGGCTGATGGTGTACTGAATCTGACCCAGCACTGTATTGCTCACGCGCCGGCCGATGTCGGTCAGGATGGATTGGTTCGGCGTGATGCCCGGAATGATGCCGCCTCCGAAGCCGCCGCCAAAACCGCCCAGGCCCGTGCCAATACCGCCGTTGCCCATTCCGCCGGGCAGGCCGGTGCTGATCCCGCCTAACCCGCCGCTCCCGAAGGAAGATTCGGGCAGGAAAGTAAAAGAGTCCGCCAACAGCAGGGTCCACCGGCGAAAGCTGATCTGTTCGCTGAGGCCCAGGCGATGGAAGGAACTTCTATAGCTCGACGTCGTGGAGTAGAGCGTGCCTCCCGCCGAATAGTCGATGCCCAGTTGGGAGCGGGCCTTGATGTGCTGCAGGGCGAGCTGCCCGGTCAGCGTCCCCGCGGTCCGCCAGTCGGCAAGGGACGTCGCCGAACGCTTGTTGTTGTCCCCCAACTGCGTGAAACGGATCGTCGGCGTGACGAAGCTGCGCCCGCCGCCTTTCGTCCCCAGCGAGAACGCCTCCGCCCCGGAGAGCGGGCTCTCGTCGGGCTTCACCGCGTTCTGCGGGTTGGCCGCCGGATCATCGAGCGACGCCTTGCTGCTGCTCTCGCCCAGGCTAAGAGGCGGCAGCGGCGCCACCGGCGGATTCAGCCGCGGATCTTTCTGCTGTTGCGCCCAGGCGGCGGGGACGGCCAACGCCAGGACTACGACCAGGGCCCATGTTTGCACTCGCCACTTCAACATTTTTCCCCCTCACGGAACGACAATCGTGTCGCCCGGTTTCAAGATGATGTTCTGCTCAGGCCGGCTTCCCTTGATCACTTCCTTGTAGTTGAACGGCAATTTGACGGACTTCCCGTTTTCGATCCGCAACACGTAAATCCCTTTCATGTTCGCGAACTGCGTGAATCCCCCCGCGCTCGAAAGCGCCTGCAACACCGTCATATTCGGCAGCAGCGGGAACGCCCCGGCGCGGTTCATTTCCCCGACAATGTAGTACCGCCGGCTGTTGATCCCCGTCACGATCACGGTCACCTGCGGGTCGGAGATGAATTTCTTCAGCTTCTCGGAAACGGACATGGCCAGTTGCATCGGCGTCAGCCCGGCGGCTTGCACGTCGTTGATCAGCGGCAGCGAGATCTTTCCGTCCGGCCGCACCGGAACCAACCGCGTGATGTCCGGCTCCTTCCACACGCTGATGCTGAGCTGGTCCTCGGCGCCGATCACGTAAGCGGGGTCGTCGGTCGCCGCCTTGGACGCAGTCGGCTCCTCCACCGTGGCGCGCGCCGGCGCCTTGGATTCCTTCGGGTTTACGCGCTCCTGCGCCGGGATACTGCCGAGCGGCAGCAGCAGCGCCGCCGCCACCATCCAGAACTTGTAACTGGTCTTCATCCACCGTCTCCTTGTGTGTTAGGAAACTGCCTGATCGTCCAGCCCGATCTGTTTCAGCTTGTAGAGCAGAGCCTTGTAGCTGATCTGCAACTCCTGCGCGGCGCGCTTGCGGTTCCACCGCGTGCGCCCCAGCACCTTCAGGATCAGCTCCCGCTCGGCCTGGCGGCTGGCGGCCCGCGCCGCTTCCTTCAACGAGAGCATCTCTCCGCCGCCGTTGCTGCCTTGCGCCGCCGCCCGCGCCCGCAGGTCGGCCACCGCCGCCCGCTCGTCGCCGAGCGCCACGATCTTCTTCACCATGTTTTCCAGCTCCCGGATGTTTCCCGGCCAGTCGTATTCGCTGAATTGCGCCATCACGTACCCGCTCGGCTTCGGCTGCGGCCGCCCGAACTGCGCCGCGTACTTCGACAGGAAGTAGCTCACCAGCACCGGCACGTCTTCTTTGCGGTGCCGCAGCGGCGGCAGGCGCAGGCAGACCCCGTTGATCCGGTAATAGAGCTCTTCGCGGAAGCGCCCCGCGCGCATCTCCTCTTCCAGGTTTCGCGAGGTCGTGCAGATCACCCGCGCTCCCAGTGCCACCAGCGTCCCTTCCAGCGGCAGCGCGTCCCCGTCCGGCAGTACGTGCAACACCTTCGACTGGCACGCCGCATCCAGTTCGCTGATTTCGTCCAGCAGAAAGATGCCGCTGGGTTCTGCGCCGTTCGCGCCGTTGCGCGCCCGGTCGTTGAAGAACTCCGGCGTCAGCGCCGCGCAGCTCACCTTCGTGAATGGCTCACGCCGCCGCAACGATAGCCGGTGGATTTGCGCCGCCACCACTTCCTTGCCCGTGCCACTCTCGCCCTCGAGCAGGACCGGGATGTCCGTCGGCGCGATATCCGTAATCACACGCTCGACCGCCCGCATCGCAGGGCTCAGCGCGGGCACGTAGGCGTGATTGCCTTGTAAAGGTGTGGCCACCGCCACGTTTGACTCCTGGCCTGATAGCCTGACTTCCATTGCTCCTCCGCGGAAACAGAATCCCCTTGCTTGCGGATAGGCCAATTTCGGGGGATTAATGTGCAAGGCAGATGCCAAGAACGGCTAGCTGCTTCACACAATTGCTTCTCACGCCAAATCGAGCAGCGACTGTAAGTTACAAATCGTCCCAGCTACAATAGTACACCCGTACTACCCGATGTGCTCTAAACGCCATCCTTAAAAGTGGTAAGATTTTATCTCTTATGTCCACTTTTTTTCCATTGAGATTCAGTTCTTGCGGCCTATTTCCTCTCCATCTAAAACACAATACAACACTTAGCTTCAACTGGAGGGAACTTGGGAAGCGCTCAGGGTGCTTTGGGAAAGTATTTTCCATTCTCCGACGCTCTGGTTTCCACTTCTGGCGCCTCCTTTTAGGATTTCGGCCCAGGTATTATGAACCCAGCATCGCACTCCAACGTGCAGTTGGCAGAGCTATTGCTAACCTGGAGACGCTCGGCTATTCTCCCGATGCTCACGGCGGCTTATGGATCAAACGGAAGAACAGGCAATGGTAGCCACGGCGCAATCCGAAAGCACGCGCCGTGACTGGTGGCAATGGGCGGTGCTGGCCGCCCTGATCGTTTTCCTTTATTACGACATCCTCGCCCGCCTGACGCAGCAGTGGATCCACGACCCGAACTTTTCCCACGGCTTCTTCGTGCCCGCGTTCTCCGCCTTCGTGATCTGGAATGAGCGGAAGCGCCTTGCCGAGCTGGAGGAGAAGCCTTCCTGGTGGGGCGCGGTGTTCATCGCGCTGGCGCTGTGCGTGCTCGTCGTGGGCGTGCTGGGCGCGGAGCTGTTTCTCTCGCGCTCTTCGCTGGTGCTGCTGTTCGGCGGCCTTTTGATTCACTTCCGCGGATGGATCTGGTTCCGCGCGCTGTTTTTCCCCTGGGCGTTCCTGTTCCTGATGATTCCCATCCCCGCCATCATCTTCAACCAGATTGCATTTCCGCTGCAGCTTCTGGCTTCCAAGCTGGCCAGCACCAGTCTCGCGCTGTTCGGCGTGCCGGTGCTGCGCGAAGGCAACGTGATTCATCTCCCGGCGATGTCGCTCGAAGTCGTCGAGGCCTGCAGCGGCATCCGCTCGCTGATGTCCCTGGGCACGCTGGCCATTATCTACGGCTACTTTCTCGAGTCCGGCGTCTGGCGCCGCGTGCTGCTGGCGCTCGGCGCGATTCCCATCGCCGTCGCCGCCAATTCCCTGCGCATCGTCGGAACCGGACTGCTCGGCCAATACTGGGACCCGGACAAGGCCCAGGGTTTCTTCCACACGTTTTCCGGCTGGCTCATCTTTGTGATGTCGCTGTTGCTGCTGTTTGGCCTGCACGGCCTGCTGCGGCTGGGCGAGCGCTGGCTCGCTGCCCGGAAGGAGCGCGCCGCCCGATGAAGCCGCTTCGCTTTGCGGTTGTCGTCGTTTTGCTGGTCGGCGCCGGCGTTTTCCTCCGCGCCCGCGACCGCGGCGAGACTCTGCCCTCGCGCACGGCACTCGCCGAATTTCCAAAGGAAGCCGGCGCGTGGCATAGCGAGGACGTGCCCCTGGGCCCGGAAGTGAAAGAGGTTTTGGGGGACGGCGATTTTCTGCTCCGCATCTACCGCTCTCCCGGCCAGCCCTTCGTGGATTTCTTTCTCGCTTACTTCCCCACGCAGCGCACCGGCTCGACGATTCATTCGCCGCAAAACTGCCTGCCCGGCGCCGGCTGGTCGCCGGTGGATTTCGCGCGCATCTCCCTGCCGTTCGCGAGCGGTGGCAAGGTGACGGTGAACCGCTACGTTATCTCCAAAGGTCTCGACCGGCAGCTCGTGCTCTACTGGTATCAGTCCAACGGCCGCGTGGTGGCCAGCGAATACTGGGCCAAGATTTTTCTGGTCACCGATTCCATTCGCCGCAACCGCAGCGACGGCGCGCTGCTGCGCGTCGTCACGCCCATCGCCCGAGGTGAAAGCGCGGAGAGCGCCGAACAGCGCGCCCTGGGCTTTGCCCGGGAAATCTTTCCGCAGTTGGACCGGTTCGTTCCCCGTTGACGGGACTCGGCTGCGGCCAGGCATTCCGCCCGGGCGGAAAGGCTTTCGGTTCGGGAATCCGTTTTGTTTTGGGAACGGCGGCGGTCGGCAAAGCGCAACTTTCCGCCGTGCGTTTCTGTTCTCTGCTAAACTTTCGAGGGAAAATGCAGGAGCGGTGTTGCGTCACGCAGAAAGGAAGCGGGCGGGCGGCGCACATACGCAGGAAGGTTGAGATGAAGATTCGCCATTCTACTGTGCTCTTGATTGTCGTCGCGCTGCTGGCGGGGATCGGCGCGGGCTGTTCCCGCGATCCCAACGTGCGCAAGCAGAAGTATCTCGAAAGCGGCAACCGCTACTTCGAGAAGGAAAAGTACCGCGAGTCCGCCATCCAGTATCTGAACGCGCTCCAGGTGGACGCGCGCTTCGTGGACGCGCACTACCAGCTCGCCCAGGCCTACATCCGCATGGGTGTGTGGAGCGCCGCGTATCAGGAACTCACGCGCACCGTGGATATCCAGCCCGAGCACTTGAAGGCGCAGATTGACCTCGGCAACCTGCTGCTGGCCGCGCGCGAATTCCAGAAGGCACAGGAACGCGCCGAGCTCGTCCTCGCCAAAGAGCCCAACAACGTGGACGCGCACATCCTGAAAGCCAACGCCCTCGCCGCCACGCAGAACATCGAAGAGTCCCTGAAGAACATGCAGCAGGCCATCCAGCTTGCCCCGGATCGCCCCCGCTCCTACATGAACCTCGCGCTGCTGCAATTGAGCGCGAAGAAGGTCCCCGAGGCCGAGTCCAGCTTCAAGAAAGCCGTCGCGCTCGATCCCAAGTCCGTTTCCGCGGTTCTCGCCCTCGGCAACTTCTACCAGTCACAGAACCGCCTGGCCGAAGCGGAGACGCAAATGCGCAACGCCATCTCCGTGGACCCCAAGAGCCATCTGCCCTACGCTTCGCTCGCCCGCCTATTCCTGGGGCAGAATCAGCGCGAAAAAGCCGAACAGGTGCTCCGTCAGGCCAAGCAAGCGCTCTCCAATAATCCCGAGGGCTATCGCCTCCTAGCCGACTTCTATTTCGCCATCGGCGATCTCGATAAGGCGGAGCAGGAATTCGGCTCCACGTTCCAGCAACACCCGAAGGACAATCGGATCAAGAAGAATTACGTCCAAATCCTCATCCTCAAGAACAAGCTCGAGGAAGCCACCAAGCTCAATGACGAAGTCCTCAAGGACAACCCCAAGGACGTGGACTGCCTCATTCACCGCGGGCAGATTCTCAACCGCCAGGGGCGCCCGAACGACGCCGTACAGGTCTTCGAGGCCGCCCTCAAGACCGAGGCGGATAATCCCGTGGCCCACTATCACCTGGGGCTCGCCTTCGCCGGCAAGGGCGACGCCGCCCGCGCCGAGCAGGAATGGCGCGAGGCCGCCCGTCTGCGGCCCACCATGACGTCCGCCCATCAGATGATCGCCGCCGTGGCCTTCTCGCGCGGCGATTGGGACACTCTCGGCTCCAGCGCCTCGCAGATCGTCGCCGCCGAGCCTTACTCGCCCGACGGTTATGTCCTGCGCGCGGCCGCGCGCTACGCCCGCCGGGATAACACCGGCGGCGAAGCCGACCTCAAGAAAGCGATCGAGGTCGCACCCCAGAATCCCATCGGCTATTCGCGCCTGGCCAGCGTCCGCGCGGCGCAGAAGAATTTCAAGGAGGCAGAAAAGCTCTTCGAGCAGGCGCTGGAGAAGGAACCCAACTTCGTCGAGGCCATGCAGGGCCTGCTGGGCATGTACCTGGGACAGCAGCAGACGGCCCGCGCGCTCGCCCGCCTGGACCAGCAGCTTGCCAGGACGCCCAACAACTCGGCCTACTTCTACATGAAGGGCACCATCCTGGCCGCGCAAAACGATCTGGAAAGGGCGCAGGCCGCTTTCGAACAGGCCATCAACCTGAACAAGAATTTCCTGGACGCCATGCTCTCACTCGCGCAGATCCAGTACGGCCGCGGAGATGTGGATAAGGCCGCCGCCGTGTATCAGCAGAGCATCCAGCAGAATCCCATGGACGTGCGGGCATACATCCTGCTGGCTTCGCTCGAAGAGAACCGCAACAACTGGCAGCGCGCGCAGGAACTTTACGAGAAGTCGCTGCAGGTCGCTCCTGACAACGGCCCGGCGTCGAACAACCTGGCCTTCCTGCTGCTCGAGCACGGCGGCAACGTGGACGTGGCGCTCTCGCACGCCCAGATCGCCCGCCAAAAGCTGCCCGAATCACCCAATGTGGCCGACACGCTCGGCTGGGCCTACTTCCACAAAGGCGTCTATGGCCAGGCCATCACCATGCTCGAAGAGGCCGTGAAGGGAATTCCGAACAACGCCACTTTCCATTACCACCTCGGCCGCGCCTATCAGAAAGCCAACGACGCAAACAAAGCGCGCCAGCACTTCAAGCGCGCCCTCGAACTCAGCCCCAAGGAAAACGTCAAGGCAGAGTGCCTCAAGTCTCTCGCCGAACTCGGCGGCTAGCGATTTCTGACTGTAGGGGCGGGCTTTAGCCCCGCCCGGCGTTTCGCTCTCGCCTACGCAAAAAAAGGGGCCGGTCCGAAGACCGGCCCCTGCTACAACCGGCAAAAACCTACCAGCAAATTCCAATCTGCTTCGCGGGCGAACCATCGAGCGTCCGTGACCGGCCGAGCTGCACCACAACGTGGTCCGGCCGGAGCAGGTCGCGCAACTGCTTGAACTCCCGCGCGTCGCGGCTCACCACGATCACTTCGGAATCCGCCACCACCGCCTCCAGCGACGACTGCAACAGCTTCCCGATGTGCGGGATGGTCTGTTCGACGAACTGGCGGTTGGCGCCGACAATCGCGCTCAGCTCCACCTTTGCGTCGTAGATCTTCACCTGGCAGCCTTCGCCGAGGAGTGCCTTCACCAGCTCGATCATCGGGCTTTCGCGCAGGTCGTCGGTATCGGACTTGAACGAAAGCCCCAGCACGCCGATCTTTTTCTTCCCCGTGCCGAGGATCATCTCCAGCCCGCGCTGCACATGGACTTGGTTGCTCGGGAGAACGGCCTCGAAAACGGGCAGCTTCAGGTCGAGTTCCTTGGCCTTGTAGGTGATCGCGCGCAAGTCCTTCGGCAGGCAGGAGCCGCCGAAAGCGAAACCCGGCTCGAGGTACGCGCGGGAAATGTTCAGCTTCTCATCCATACAGAAGATCTGCATCAGCGCGTGGCTATCCACGCCCACGGCACGCGCCAGCGTGCCCACCTCGTTGGCAAACGCAATTTTCAGCGCGTGGTAGCAGTTGCAGATGTACTTCAGCATCTCCGCCACGCGCACTTCGGTGTGGATCAGCGGCCGGTCCAGAAAGCTGTAGAGCCCCGCCACTGGCTGCGCCTGCTGCGGGTCGTGCGCGCCGATGATGGTGAACGGCGGCGCGTAAAAGTCCGCCACCGCCGTGCCTTCGCGCATGAATTCCGGGTTGTAGCAGACGGCAAAATCTTTTCCGGCCTTTTTCCCGCTCTTCGCTTCGACGTTCGGAATCACCAGCGCGTCCACTGTGCCCGGCAGGATCGTGCTGCGGATGGCTACGGTGTGGAAGCCGGATTTCTTCGCGAGTGCTTCGCCCATTTCCTGGCTGGCTTTTTCCACGCCGCTCAGATCGAGCTGCCCGCTCTTCATGCTCGGCGTGCCGACGCAGACCAGCGAAAGCTCGGTGGCGGCCACGGCCTCGGCGGAGTTGGTGGTGGCGCGCAGGCGGCCGTCGCGCACCGCGTCGCGGATCAGGTCGCCGATGGTCGGCTCGATCACCGGCGTCTGCCCGGCGTTGATCAGCGCCACCTTGTTCGGGTTCACGTCCACGCCGACCACTTCGTGCCGCTGGTCCGCCAGGCACGCGGCGGTCACCGTTCCCACATACCCCATTCCGAAGACGCTGATTTTCATCGCTGGCTGTCTCTGCGTGGATCCCGTGCGGGCGATTTACCGTGCGGAACGCTCCCGACAAACTCCGTCGGGCCGGCCGGCGCGCACTCCGGCGAGTATGCCGAAAACCCTCCGTTTGCGCAACCGCCGCGCCCGGCCGCGTTTTCCTGTGCAACAACGCCGCCCGCTCACTTTGCGGATTCCCCGTTTGCTGGTAGGCTAGCGATTTCGTCGGGAACGGAACGAGCTGACAAACCCATGGCCCTCAAATTTCATCGCATCCTGCTCACCGGCGGCGCCGGCTTCATCGGGAGTCACACCGCCGAGGCCCTGCTCCGCCGCGGCGCCGACCTCACCATCGTGGACAACCTCGATGAGTTTTACTCGTCCGCGTGGAAGCGCGCCAACCTGAAAGACGTCCAGCAGACCGGCCGCTTCGCCTTCGAGCAGGTGGACATCGCCGACGACGACGCGTTGCGCGACGTCATCGTCCGCTCGAAGCCCGAAGCCATCATTCATCTCGCCGCCCGCGCCGGCGTGCGTCCCTCCATCGAGCAGCCGCGCCTCTACGAGCGCGTCAACGTCGCCGCCACCGTCAACCTGCTCGAGCTCGCCCGCGAGTTCCACGTGAAGCAATTCGTCTTCGGCTCCTCCAGCTCCGTCTATGGCGCCACCAGCCGCGCGCCCTTCTGCGAAGACCACGTCGAGATGAAGCCCATCTCGCCCTACGCGGCCACGAAGCTCGCCGGTGAAATGCTCGGCTACACCTACGCGCACCTCTATTCGCTGCCGGTGATTTGCCTGCGCTTCTTTACCGTCTATGGCCCGCGCCAGCGCCCCGACCTGGCCATCCACAAATTCACCGCGCTGATGGAAGCCGGCAAACCCGTGCCCGTCTTCGGCGACGGCTCCACCGGCCGTGACTACACTTTCGTGGACGACATCGTCTCCGGCGTGCTCGCCGCGCTGGAATACACGCCGCCCGCCGGCAATGCGCCGTTCGACGTCTTTAATCTGGGGAATTCGCATCCGGTGAAATTGAACGAGCTGGTGGAGTTGCTCGAGCGCACCACGGGCAAGAAAGCCATTCGCGATCAGAAGCCACTGCAGCCCGGCGACGTCCCGCTCACTTGGGCCGACGTCTCGAAGTCCGCGCGCCTCCTCGGTTACAAGCCAGCGACGCCGCTCGAAGACGGCCTGAAAAAATTCGTCGCCTGGTACCGCGCCGCTGACCCCTCCCGCCGCGCGTAATCGTAGCGCCCACCTTCAGGTGGGCATCTGCCGCTGGCGGGTGGCCGTTCTCCGCTTTTCTGTTTTCCCTTTTCTATTTTCTGTTTCCTTCTTAATTCGCCTGCGCCTGCTGTTGCCGCACCGCGCGCGAAAGAAACAGCAGCGCCTGTTGCAGGTGCGCAATGCCCAGTCCCCAGCGCAGTTCGGCCTGCTCGGGTGTGCCGCCGCTGCCAGTGAGGACCAACCGCAGCGCGTAGCCCGTCCGGCCCGATGTCCGGTACGTGCACCGCAGCACGCACACCTCGGCCGCCAGCGTGTCCGCGCCGGATTCCCGTTCCAGCAGCTCGCGCAGGCCCCCGGCCAGCGACTCGTAGCTGCTCCGCTCGAAGTTGTGTCGTTGCGCGGAGAAGATTACGTCCACTCGGGACCCGAACTCCGCCGCCTCCGCAGCGCCGGGCTCTTCTTTTGCCCACGTGCGGCAGGCCACGCTCGCGAGCACAGACTCCGCACTATTCAGTGCCACGAGCAGACCGCGCAGCGGCCGGTAAAGGCGCGCCGGCTCGATCTGTTCGATTGCGGCGGGGTTTTCGCGCAAGCTCAGGTAGCCGCCGGACGCCCCGCCGTCGCCGGCGACTTCGAGCACTGCAGGCTCCTTGTCCAATTCCAGCCGCAGCTTCACGCGCATGGAAGAAAAGCTATACCGGCGTCTCCACGTCCGCAAGTGCAAACACGGCCACGGCGGGAGCCAAAAAGACCTTGACACGTCAACTGTATCAGTGTATTAGTACAGTATGATTCTCCACGTGAACCCGTCTTCCGGCCTGCCGCTCTACCTGCAGATTGAAGCGCAGGTGAAACAGGCCGTGGCCGCCGCGGCGCTGAAAGCAGATGACGCGCTTCCCTCGGTCAGGAAGCTGGCCGCTGACCTGCGCATCAATCCCAATACCGTGGCGCGAGCCTATCAGAACCTGGAACGCGACGGCGTGATTCGCACCGTGCCGGGTGGGGGCTGCTACGTGGCGGACGGAATGCCGGGCCTTCTGAAAACTGAAAAAGTACGCAGGCTGCGGCCTCATGCACAGCAGATTGCTGTGGAGGGAATGCAGCTCCGGCTTTTGCCGGAAGAAATTCTCAAGCTGGTTCAGGAAGAGCTCGAAAAGCTGGGAGGCAAGTCATGAGCGATCTCGCCATCTCGACGCAAGGACTGGTCAAGGTTTATTCGAAGGTACGCGCGGTGGACGGCCTGAACCTGAGCGTGCCTCGCGGCGCCGTTTACGGTTTTCTGGGGCGCAACGGGGCGGGAAAGACGACTACGATGAAAATGCTTCTCGGTCTGGCGCGGCCCACCGCGGGCTTGGCGCGCGTGCTGGGATGCGATATCGGGCGGCAGCGCGTGGAAATTCTCCGCCGCGTCGCCTTCGTTGGCGAATATAAGGTACTTTATGACCAGCTCACTCCCGCGGAAATGGTCCGCTTTACGTGCAGCTTCTACCCCGGCTGGTCGGAGGCTGCGGCGGTGAAGTGCGCGCGGCAGCTCGAAATCCCCATGCAGCAGAAGTTCGTCAAGCTCTCCAAGGGCAACCGCGCCAAAGTGTGGTTGCTGCTGGCACTGGGGCAGGCGGCGGAACTTCTGATACTCGACGAGCCCACGGCGGGGCTGGATCCCTTCATGAACGACGCGCTGCTGAAACAGCTCGCCGAAGACACGTCTATCGAGGGTCGCACTGTGTTCTTTTCTTCGCATCACCTGGCCGAGGTCGAGCAGATTTGCGACTGGGTGGGCATCGTGGACGAAGGCCGCATGCTGCTCGAAGCGCGGCTCGACGATATCCGCGAGCACTACCGGCTGGTGATTGCGGCCGGGCGCGACCTGCCGGTGGGGAAAACGCCGCCCGTGGTGGCTGCGGCGCGGAACGGCCAATTCTCGCGCTACTTGTTGGCGCGCGACGCCGAGCCGTTTGCCGCTCAACTCAAGTCGCAAGGCGCGGCGGTGACGCAGGTCTCCCCGATGAGCCTGCGCGAAGTTTTTTGGAACTCGTGCGCAAGGAGGAAACATGTACTTCTGGAAATGCTGGCGCGACACCCGCGGTAGCTTCTTTACCTTCCTAAGCGCCCTGGTGGCGGCGGGCGCATACGCGGCCTACGTGAAACTCGATCCGTTTGGCTGGATTGCCGCCAAGCCGCTGGAATCACGTCTGCTGTGGCAGGGTTTAGCCACCGCGCTGCTCGATACGACTGTGCACACGGTTCCGCTCGCCGGCGGATTGTTCCTGGGTGCGCTCGGCGTGGGCGTGGAGTTTGAGAAAGGTACGGCGGACTTTCTTCTCACTCGTCCGCGCATGCGGCGGTACTTCCTGTGGACAAGCTGGGGGCTGGGCGCGGCGCAGATGGTGGCGCTGGTGCTGGTTGGTTGCCTCTTCCTGGTCGCCCGGCTCGGCCGTCGTCCTATGAATGGCCCGGGAGACTTCTTTCGCCTCTTCGCCGCATTTTGCACGTTGGCCCTGTTCTTCTACACGCTTACCTATCTGATGACGACTCTGGCCCGCAACAGCCGGAATGGCACGGCTCTCGCCATCCTTGCCTCTGTGGGGTATGAGGGGTTGTACGCTTGGCTGCGCTTTTGGTATAATATCTACATCCCTTTTTTCGTGAATCTGTTCGAAACCTCCTTCCACTCCGCCGCTGGTTTTTCGTTCACCCCCGTAGTTGGCTGGCTTAGCGTCTGCCTGGCGCTCATGCTCGTGGCTCAATTTCGCTTTGACCGGGCGGAGATTTAACCCCGGGTTTCGGATTTCAAATACAAGCGCCCACCGTGGCGCAGGAGGGCAAGATGTGGAAAATCAACTGGGGACGAGTTGTTCTTTGCGGGTTCTTGACGGGCGTCGTGTGGGGCGTGCTGTATGCGATTGCACTTCCTCTCGTCGGGAGAGATTTCATGGCGGCGCTGCCGGGTGGGTTTGGCGGACACATTCCGGGAACCAGCGCTGGTTTGCGCGGAATCGTCGTTATGATGCCCCTTGTGCTGGGGATCTCGACCATGTGGCTCTACGCGGCCATCCGTCCGCGCTACGGCCCAGGGCCGAAGACCGCTGCCGTGGCTGGGTTTGCCTTGTGGTTTTTCGGCAGTTGCGTTGATGCTATCTGGGCCGCGTTTGTGGCGGTTCCACTAGGAGTACTCGTGGGACCTGTGGCCGCAAGCCTACCAATTGTTCTCGTGGCGGCTGTCGTCGGCGCCTGGCCCTACAAGGAGTGAGCAGGGGGTCCTCAATGCGTTCGAAAAGTGACCTAAAATCCGAGGCCCTGACTGTCTAAATTAGTGGGGAGCACTACACTGGCCTGCATTGCTTCGACTGGTCAATCGCCTGCTTCGGAGATAACCCCGATGCCGGGTGCGCGGGCCGAATTTGCGGCCGGCCCTTTTCGTTTGGCGGAGGCACCGGAGTCGGCTACAATAGAGGTTTGTCCGTGGCCTAGCGACGCGGCTGGATTACCCCCGCTCGAACAAAACCGCGCAGACCGGCCCGGTGAAAGGGAGTTTCCCCATGAAAGACGGCATTCATCCCGACTACCACGAGCTCACTGTGGCCTGCGCCTGCGGCCACACCTTCAAGACGCGCTCCACCTTCAAGGGCAACATCATGCGCGTGGAAATCTGCTCGAGCTGCCACCCGTTCTTCACCGGCAAGCAGAAGCTGATTGACAGCGCCGGCCGCGTCGAGCGCTTCCAGCGCAAATACGAAAAATTCGAAAAGGACAAGGCCGCCAAAAAGTAGCGGCGCTGCTCGCAATGCCCCCGGCGGCGGCCTAAAGCCGCCGCTACATCTTTCTCCCGCACGCGTTGTACAATGCCGCCCGTCCCGATGAATCGGGACAAGCATGGCCACGCAACCTTCCATGTCACCTGACGCGCCGCCGGAACGTCTGGTCGAATCGGCGCTCCCCCGCGTCACGCTGCGCAATTTCTTTTCCCATTCCTACGATTCCGCCATCGCCGCTGCGCGCACCTGTTATTCCCCGCGACTGATCGGCCCCCAGGAAATCACCGACAAGCAGCGCGTGAACATCGGCGCCGCCACCTTCTACGGCGGCCACCACACCGTCTTCCAGCACGCGCACTTCGAGTTCGGCCTCGAAAACGTCAGCCGGCAGTTCGTCTGGTCGTTCCTGCACGCGCACCCGTTCTACAACTCCGAGCAGCAGTCGCAGCGCTATGTGCGGCTCGACCAGGCGCGTGCCTACGTGCCGCCGCCCTCGGCGCGCTTCGGCCCCGAGGAACGCGCCATCTACGAGCGCGCCGTGGCCCGCGCCTGGGAGTACTACCGCGAGCTTACCGCGCTGCTCAAGCCCGACACGCGTCACATCCTCGGCGACATCTGGCACGTCAGCGCGATGTCGCACCCCAAGCGCGTCAAGAAAGTCGAAGCGCAGGCCGAAAAACGCGCCATCGAGGTTGCGCGCTACGTCCTGCCCGTCGCCGCCTTCACCGCCATGGTGCACACGCTCTCCGGAATCGTGCTGCACCGCCTGTGGCGCATGCAGGCCGCCAGCGACACGCCGAGCGAAGCAAGACTCGTGATCGGCGAAATGGTCGCCCGCGTTCGGGAAACGGACCCACAGTTCTTCGACCGCTTCGACAACGAGCCACTCGACGAGTTGCCTGAGTGGAAGCAGGCCACGAGTGACGGCGACGCCTTCGCCTGCGAATTCGACGCGCGCCTCGCCGGAAAAACCTCCGTTCTGGTGGACTACTCCACGAACGCGATTGCGGTCATGGCCGACGCTTATCGCGCCGTCGTCGGCCTTACGCGCGACGCCTGCACCGACGCCGAGGCGCTCGACCGCCTGCTGAACCCCGCGCAAAATCCCTACCGCCTGCAAACGCTCAACATCGGCGTGCACGCGCCGATGATGCGCGCCTTGCAGCACGCCAATTACACCTTCGCCAAAAAAATCAGCCACACCGCCGACAGCCAGGACCAACGCCACCGCATGGTCCCCGGCTCGCGCCCGCTGCTGGTGCTTTCCGACACGCGCGCACCGGACGCCATCCTGCCCATGCTCATCGCGCAGAACCCGCGCGCCCGCGAAGTGTACGAGCGCGCGTTGGCTGACGCCTGGACCGCCAAAAACGAATTGCTCGATCGCGGCGTCCCGCCCGAGTTCGCGCTCTACTTGCTGCCAAACGCAAAATCCATTCGCCTGGTCGAGTCCGGCTCGCTCCTTCACCTGATGCACAAGTGGACCATGCGCACCTGCTTCAACGCGCAGGAAGAGGTTTACCAGGCTTCTATGGAAGAGGTAGCCCAGGTCCGCGCCGTGCATCCCGAACTCGCGCGCTACATGGGCCCGCCGTGCCATCTCCGCGCCGGCATCGCCACGCCCATCTGCACCGAGGGCTCCCATTTCTGCGGCGTCAAAGTCTGGCTCGACTTCCCCAACATCCAGCGCCGCATGTGAAGACTTCGATGGCGAAAACGAGCGCGCTTGTTCTGGCTGGTCGAATCGAGTCGCGAATCTTGCTTCTGCGGGGACAGAAGGTCATGTTTGACGCTGACCTTGCAACCTTATATGCAGTTCAAACAAAGGTTCTCGTGCGGGCCGTGAAGAGGAATATTGACCGTTTTCCGGAAGACTTCATGTTTCAACTGACCCAAGCCGAGTTCCGCAACTTGAGGTGCCAATTTGGCACCTCAAGTCAGTGGGGTGGCCGGCGCTTTCCGCCCTTCGCCTTCACGGAACAAGGCATCGCCATGCTGTCCAGTGTCCTGAACAGCCCTCGTGCCATTCGCGTGAACATAGAAATTATGCGCGCGTTCGTCCGGCTGCGACGGGTCTCGCATCTCATGCGGATCTGGAGCGCAAGCTGCAGGAACTAGAAAGAAGATCCGAGGCTCGATTTGAAGCGGTATTTAAGGTCCTGAAGGAATTAATGATTCCGCCGCGAAGGAATCGAAGAAGAATCGGCTTTAGGGTATCGAGGACCAGTTGAATTCGGTGTGGAGAATGCAACTTGAGGTCACATTCTGTGACCTCAAGAATTGCCCTGATGAAAACCCCTGAATGACGCGCCGCGGATCACTCGCCTACTACTTCGCAGCCATCACGCTGGGCAGCTTTTTTCTCGCGGTCACCTATTACGCACATCTCCTGCTAGACGGTGCGCCGCGCGAAAATATTGGGCGCGATTTTCTTGTCACCTACTTTTTCACCGTGATGCTCACGCTCGTGCCCATGCTGCTCTGCGCGTTCCTGCTGCGCCGTGTGGCCGTCGCCTTCCGCTGGAGCGCGCCCTGGCCGTGGATGCTTTGCGGGGCCGGACTCTTTTTGACGCTGGTGCAGGCGCTCGGCTGGCTGGGCAATGCGGTGCAAACCGACAAGCTCGTCGTCGAGTCATGGCGCATGGCGCTGATGTTTCTGCTCGTCGGGCCGATGCTGGCCGTCAAGCAGCCCTTCTGGCTGCCGCTCCCCGCCGCGCTCTGACGGCCTGGCTCCTCTTCCGCATCCACCACGCCTTTGAGCCGTAGGGCCACGATATATCGTGCCCCTGCAGCTGAGAACACACGCAACGCCGCGGCGTTTGACTTCGCCCCGAATCGCCGCTATTCTGGTCTCTGGATTTACTGCGATGTTTGCCCCGTTCTATTAGCTGACCTCTTCGAGCCCGAGCGCTCTCGGGCTTCCGCGCAAACGCATTTCTCTGTTTTCTGATTTCCATTTTCTCTTTTCGCTTTTGAGGTTCCGCCATGGCTGCTTTGACGCTGTTTGAAAAACTGAATCAGATCGAAACGCGCTACGACGAGATGACCGCGCAGCTCAGCTCCGCGGAAATCATGAACGACTCGGCGCGCTTCCAGAAGCTCGCCAAGGCCCACGCCGAGCTTTCCGCCATCGTCGAGAAGCACCGCGAATGGAAGCAGATCGAAAAAGGCCTGCGCGACGCCCAGCAGATGCTCATCGAAGCCGAAGACGCGGAGATGAAGCAGCTCGCCCATGACGAGCAGCGCGCGCTCGAACTACGCAAGGACGCCGTCGAGCGCGACCTGAAAGTCCTGCTGATCCCCAGGGACCCCAACGACGAGAAAAACATCCTGCTCGAAATCCGCGCCGGCACCGGCGGCGACGAGGCTTCGCTCTTCGCCGGCGACCTCTTCCGCATGTACTCGCGCTACGCCGAATCGCAGGGCTGGAAGGTCGAGCTGCTGGAAAGCTCGCCCGGCACGCTCGGCGGATTCAAGGAAATCATCGCCGCCATTTCCGGCCGCAAGGTCTATTCCAAATTGAAGTACGAAATGGGCGTGCACCGCGTGCAGCGTGTCCCGGAAACCGAGCAGCAGGGCCGCGTGCACACCTCCGCCGCCACTGTCGCCGTCATGCCCGAAGCCGAGGAGATCGACATCAAGATCGAGGCCAAGGACATCCGCGTGGACACCTTCTGCTCCTCCGGTCCCGGCGGCCAGTCGGTGAACACCACCTATTCCGCCGTGCGCATCACGCACCTGCCCACCAGCCTCGTCGTCTCCATCCAGGACGAAAAATCGCAGATCAAGAACCGCGCCAAGGCCATGCGCGTCCTGCGCACGCGCCTCTACGAGATGGAGCAGGAGAAGCAGCACGAGGCCATCGCCGCCGAGCGCCGCGGCGCCATCAAGTCCGGCGACCGCTCCGAAAAAATCCGCACCTACAATTTCCCGCAGAACCGCGTCACCGACCATCGCATCGGCTTCACCCTGCACCAGCTCGATCAGGTGATGGAAGGCAAGCTCGGCCCGCTGGTGGACGCGCTGGTGACGCACTATGAATCCGAGCGCCTGAAACAGGAATTGGTGGAGGCGTAATCGCCGTAGCGGCGGGTTTACCCCGCCACGCGGCGGCATAAAGCCGCCGCTACACACCGCCGATGGACATCCGCACCGCATTGAAAGACGCAATGCAGCGCCTGCGCGCGGCGCAGGTGCCGTCGCACACGCTGGCCGCCGAGCTGCTCCTGATGCACGTCACCGGGCGCGAGCGCGTCTGGCTCTACGCGCATCACGAAGAGCCGCTCGAACCCGCGCAGGCGGAAAACTATTTCGAGCTGGTCGCGCGCCGCATCTCGGGCACCCCCACGCAGTACCTCACCGGCAAGCAGGAATTCTGGGGCCTCGAGTTCGAAGTTTTTCCAGGCGTGCTCATCCCGCGCCCGGAAACCGAGCACGTCGTCGAAGTCGCCCTCGAACGCTTTAGCGTGCAGCGCGGCCTTTCCTTCGCGCCGCATACTTCGCTGGGAGGCGCGTCCGGCGGCGCGTTGCGCATCGCCGATGTCGGCACCGGCTCCGGCTGCCTCGCCATTGCGTTGGCGAAAGAATTCCCTGAAGCGACCGTCGTCGCCACGGACATTTCCGCCGCCGCGATTGAAATTGCTCGCCGCAACGCCAATCGCCACTCCGTGAGCAACCGGATTCAATTTGTGCAGTGCAGCCTCCTGGATTCGTTGCTTTGCTCGCCACTCGCCACTCGCCACTCGCCACTATCCTTCGATCTCATCGTCAGCAATCCGCCCTACGTCGGCCGCGAAGAGGCGGACCTTCTTCCCCGCGAGGTCCGCGAGCACGAACCGCACGATGCGCTCTTTGGCGGCGCACATGGCAGCGAGCTTTACGCACCGCTCATCGCGCAAGCTGGAAAACTCCTGCGCAGCGGCGGAATTTTCGTTTGTGAAATCGGCGCCGGAGTACTCGACCACGTACGCCCGCTCCTTGCCGACGCATCCATCTGGACGGCCATCGGTGTCACCAACGACCTCGCCGGCATCCTCCGCGTCCTCGCCGCCCAGCGCGTGTAACTCACGCGGTTTTGTAGGACAGGTTTTCAGCCTGTCCGGCACCTGTTCAACAGTGCCACCCTATGGAGTGCGGCGGCTTGACGCCGCTTTGCCGCGCGCAGCTTGCTGCGCGTATCGTCCCCCGCGTACTCTATCCCCGTGCCGAAGCTCGCCAGCTTTCGCGCAAAGAAGACCCCGCCGATCACAGCAGAGACGGGCGCAGCAAGCAGCGCCCCTGCGTCTTCGATTCTTCACGTGGACATGGATGCCTTTTTCGTCTCCGTCGAACTGCTGGCGCGCCCCGAGCTGCGCGGCAAGCCCGTTGTGGTCGGCGGGCGGCCCGATCACCGCGGTGTCGTC
This sequence comes from Acidobacteriota bacterium, assembly GCA_016201285.1. Taxonomy (GTDB): domain Bacteria; phylum Acidobacteriota; class Terriglobia; order Acidiferrales; family UBA7541; genus JACQDE01. Next base: position 99,987 of record JACQDE010000019.1, read on the forward strand.
TCCGCCGCGAGTTACGAAGCGCGCAAATTCGGCATTCACTCGGCGATGCCTCTGCGCACCGCCGCGCGGCTCTGCCCGCACGCCGTTTTCCTCGATGGCCATTCCGCGCTCTACTCCGAATGGAGCGACCGCATCGCCGCGATTTTCGCGAAGTACTCGCCTATCGTCGAAATGGCTTCCGTCGATGAAGCCTATCTCGACCTGGCCGGCACCGAGCGCCTGCACGGCCCGCCGCTCGCCGCCGCGCACAAGCTGCGCTGCGAAATCTGGGAGCGCACGCATCTCCCTGCCTCGATGGGCTTGGCCGCGACGCGTCTGGTGGCGAAAGTCGCCAGCGATCAGGCCAAGCCGCGTGGCCTGCTGTGGGTTGCGCCGGGCATGGAAGAGGTTTTTCTTGCGCCGCTGCCGGTGCGGAAAATTCCCGGCATCGGCAAAGTCACCGAAGCCGGTCTGCACGCGCTGGGCATTCAGACCGTCGGCCAGCTCGCCGCCGTGCCGCTTGAAAAACTGGAAAACGCCTTCGGGCAGTGGGGCGTCGCGCTGCACCGCAAGGCGCGCGGCCAGGACGCCTACGAATTTTTCCTCGATGCCGAGCCCAAGTCCATCTCCCACAATCACACCTTCGGCGTGGACATTGATGACGCCGAAACTCTGCACACCACGCTCAGCCATCTCGCCGAGAAGGCCACAAAACGCCTGCGCGATTCCGGCCTGTACGCCCGCGTCGTCACCGTCGCGATCCGCTACAAAAGCTTCAAGACCATCACCCGCGCGAAATCCCTCCGCGAACCCACCGACCTCGACTCGGTGATCCTCGCGACCGCGAAGGAACTTTTTCAAGCGAACCGGGACCGCCGCCAGCAGGTGCGTCTGCTGGGCGTCGCGCTTTCCGGCTTCGAACACGCCGCGCCGCAACTCGACCTGCTCGACGCCGGGCGCCGCGAGCGGTTGGAAAAGCTCGCCCGCGCCACCGACCGCCTCCGCGAAAAGTTCGGCTTCTCGAAACTCCAGCGCGGCAGTTCCCTCCGCCTCCCCGACGACGAATAACGAAATTCGAAACTCAAAAAACGAAAACCGCAAATCGTTCCCGCCCGCGTAAGTCGCGGCCTGCTGCGTCCGTCCGTTCTTTGTTCTTTTCTGTCTCGTCTGTTCTCTGCGCTCCTCTGCGTCTTCTGCGTCTCTGCGTTGGGTTTTGCTCTTTCACTTCTTCACTTTCTCACTTCCTCATTTCCACGCCTCACCCTTCATCTGTGTTCATCTGTGGTTTCAAAATGTTTTCTGGCAGCCGGCCTTCACTGCGTCCGCCTCCCGCGCTTGCCGTATAATGTCGCCGGTATGTCCACAACGCACACCACCGGGCCGGAGAAGCCGCCGCTCAATCGGAACGAGCGCTTCGTTCGCGCCGGCGCCGCGGTGGGCCGCGGCGTCAACGCCGGTCGCAGCTTCTGGCAGCGCGTCACCGAAGGCCTCGAGCTCCACGACCTCTGGACGCAATTCCAGTCCGAGGCCCGCGCCAGCTACGGCCTGATTTCCCAGGACGTGGACTGGAAAGCCCTCGAGCACGAATCCGGCTGGCGACGCTACTGGCGCACCGCCCAGGCGTTCTTCTGGGCCCTGTTCACGAAGCTCACTCCCGCGCGGCGCGTGCTTTTCCTGGCTGCGCTCGTCCTCACGATGTTCGGCAGCCTGCAATTCCGCACGGAAAAATTCTCCACCCAGCTCAACTTGGGCGGCGTCGGTGTGCTGGCTCTTATCTTTGTACTCGTGCTGGAGCTCACCGACCGCGTCACCATGAAGCGCGACCTCGAAATCGCCCGCGAGATCCAGCGCTGGCTGGTGCCCGCGCGGCCGCCGGAAGTTCCCGGCGCGGACATTGCCTTCGCCACGCGCCCCGCCAACACCGTCGCCGGTGATTACTACGACGTCTTCTTCCGCGCGCCCGGCGCCGCCGCGCCCGACGAGAAGCGCCTGCTGCTCGTGGTCGCCGACGTCGCCGGCAAAAGCGTCCCCGCAGCGCTGTTGATGGCCACCTTTCAGGCCAGCTTGCAGACGCTCTCCGCCGCCCGCACTTCGCTCGAGGAGTTGGTCGCCGGGCTCAACCGCTACGCGTGCGCGCACTCGCTCGGCGGGTTGCGCTTCACCACCGCGTTTATCGCCGAGCTCGACCCCGCCACGCGCTCGCTCAGTTACATCTGCGCCGGGCACAACGCGCCCGTGCTCCGCCGCGTCACCGGCAGCATCGAGCGGCTTGACGCCGGCGGCCTGCCGCTGGGCATAGAAAGCGCTACGCCGTATGAATCCGGCTGCGCGCAGCTCGCCCGTGGCGACCTACTCGTCATCTTCACCGACGGGCTGATCGAAGCCATCAACGAAAAAGACGAGGAGTACGGCGAAGCCCGCCTGCTCGAAATCCTCGACACCGTCCCCGGTGAAAGCGCTGCGGAAACCCAGCGCTTCATCATGCAGTCGGTGGATGCCTTCGTCGGCGCCACCCGCCAGCATGACGACATCACCTGTCTCATCCTCCGCGCCATCTAATGAGAGGTTTCAGGTTGTAGGTGGCGGGTCTTAGGTTTTCACGTACCACCTACAACCTAACACCTACCACCTTTTCTCCCAGTGCCGCATAATCCCTCCATGCACTCACGCGCATTAGCAGACAAGATCTGCGCTTCCCTCCACGCCGCCGGCCACCAGGCCTGGTTCGTGGGCGGCTGCGTGCGCGACCTCATGCTCGGCCGCGACTCTGCCGATTTCGACATCTCCACCGACGCCACGCCCCCGCGCGTGCTCGAACTTTTCCCCGGCAGCATTGCCGTGGGCGCGAAGTTCGGCGTCATCCTGGTGGTCGAAGACGGCGCGAAGGTCGAAGTGGCCACGTTCCGCAGCGACATGGGTTACTCCGACGGCCGGCATCCCGACCGCGTCGTCTATTCCCAAACCCCGCAGGAGGACGTTCTTCGTCGCGACTTCACCATCAACGGCCTGCTGATGGACCCGCGCAGTGGAGAAGTGCTCGACTTCGTCGGCGGCCGCGCCGACATCGATGCGAAGATCATCCGCGCCATCGGCGAGCCGGCGCTTCGCTTCGCCGAGGACAAGCTGCGCATGGTGCGCGCCGTGCGCTTCGCGGCGCGCCTCGGCTACGCGCTGGAGCCTGCCACCTTCGCCGCGATCCAGCGCCTCGCGCCGGAGGTCACCGTCGTCTCCGCCGAGCGCCTCCGCGACGAGCTCACCAAGCTGCTCACCGAAGGCGCCGCCAGCCGCGGCTTTGAGCTGCTGGACGAAGCCGGCCTGCTCCCGGTGCTTCTTCCCGATGTCGCCAAAATGAAAGGTGTCGAGCAGCCACCGCAATTCCATCCCGAAGGCGACGTCTGGATTCACACGCGTATGATGCTGGAGATGCTTTCCCCAGGCTGCTCGCCCACACTCGCCTGGGGCGTGCTGCTGCACGACGTCGGCAAGCCGCCGACCTTTGCGCCGCCCAGCGGACCCGATGGCCGCATCCGCTTCGATGGCCACGTCGAGGTCGGCATGCGCATGGCCGAAGAGATCTGCCGCGAGCTGCGTTTCTCCAATGAGGACGCCGCGCAGATCGTCGCGCTCGTCGAGCACCACCTGCGCTTCAAGGACGTGCCGCAGATGCGCGCCTCCACGCTCAAGCGCTTCGTGCGCCTGCCGCGCTTCGAGGAGCACCTCGAGCTGCACCGCCTCGACTGCCTCTCGAGTCATCGCATGATGGATAACTACGACTTCGTCCGCCGGTTCCTCGCGGAGACGCCCTCCGAACAGGTCCGGCCGCCGCGCCTGATCACCGGTGACGATCTCAAACATCTCGGCCTCGAGCCCGGCCCGCAATTCCGCAGCCTCCTCCGGGCCGTCGAAGACGCCCAGCTCGAAGGCCGCCTAACCAGCCGCGAAGGAGCTCTGGACTATGTGCGCGCAAAACTCGCCGGCTCCGCGGGGAATTGAACTTCTCCCGCGGCCTGCCGATAGTCCTCCAGTCGGAGAAAGTGCGCGCAAGGCCGCTCAGGCAGCGTCCGGAACGCCGCTTGGGCTCCATTGTGGATGCACTGAATTAGGAGCAAGATCGAGGGAAATGAGCGGTGGCGACTGACAATGTATATGTAAATTGCTGTAAAACAAGTTGTTATAGCATTTCGCATTGCGTTGTATTCTTTAGTGCTATATGCTAAGATTTGTTTAGCGCAACGGTGAGGTGATTGGCGCATCCTTGCTTCCTGCGCCCGCATCTATATACTCTGTACTGGGGCAGCAAGAGTGCCTTCGTTCTTCGGGTTCTGTGAGGGAGCAGACATGAGCGAAAAACACGTCCGCATTCCGAGCGAATTGCCCATCCTGCCGGTCCGCGACACGGTGCTGTTCCCCGGCGCCATCCTGCCGTTGACCGTCGGTCGCGAAAGCTCTCTTTCCCTGCTCAATTCTCTGCAAGGCGACGAAAAAATCCTCGGCGCGGTGGCGCAGCTCGATCCCCGCGTGGAAGACCCCACCGCCAGCGACCTGCACGCGGTGGGCACCGCCGCCAAGGTCCACAAGATGGTGCGCATGCCCAACGGCAACATGGTCGTGTTCCTCGAGGGCCTGAAGCGCATCCGCGTGGTGGAGATGGTCACGTTCCGCCCGTTCCTGCAGGCGCACATCGAGCACCAGCCGGACATCGTCGGCCCGGCGGACGCCGAGCTCATGGCGCTCACGCGCAACGCGCAGGAACTGTTCCGCAACGTCGTCTCCCGCTCCCCGCAGCTCTCCGACGACCTGCAGGGCGTGGTGCTCAACATCGAAGAACCCGGCCGCCTCACTGACTTCATTGCCGGCACGCTGCCCTCGCTTTCCACGATGATCCGCCAGGAGCTGCTGGAAACCGCGAGCGTGCGCGCCCGCTTGGAAACGCTGATCCGCGAGCTGAGCAAGGAGCTCGAAGTCCTCGAGCTGCGCACCAAGATTCAGGAGCAGGTGCAGGAGCAGGTGAACCAGAGCCAGCGCGAGTACCTGCTGCGCGAGCAGATGAAAGCCATCCAGAAGGAGCTGGGCGAGTACGACGACGCGCAGACCGAATCCGAAGAGCTGCGCAAGAAAGTGGAGGCCTCCGGCATGCCCGCCGAGGCCAAGAAAGAATGTGAGCGCGAACTCAAGCGCCTGGCCAAGATGACGCCGGCGTCCGCCGAGTACATGGTCTCCCGCACCTACCTCGAGTGGATGACGTCGCTGCCCTGGACGAAGTCCACCGGCGCGGAGGAGATTGACATTGTCCGGGCCCAGGCCTTCCTCGACGAGGACCACTACGACCTGGAAAAGGTCAAGCAGCGCATCCTCGACTACCTGGCCGTGAAGAAGCTCCAGCCCGGCATGAAGGGCCCCATCCTGTGCTTCCTCGGGCCGCCGGGCGTCGGCAAGACCTCGCTCGGAAAATCCATCGCCCGCGCGCTGGGACGCAAGTTCGTGCGCATCTCGCTGGGCGGCATGCACGACGAGGCCGAAATCCGCGGCCACCGCCGCACCTACATCGGCGCGCTGCCCGGCCAGATTATCCAGGGCGTCCGCCGCGGCGAGACCAACGACCCCGTGTTCATGCTCGACGAAGTGGACAAGCTCGGCCGCGATTTCCGCGGCGACCCTTCCTCCGCGCTGATGGAGGTGCTCGACCCCGAGCAGAACGCCACCTTTCGCGACCATTATCTCGACGTGCCCTTTGATCTTTCCAAGGTGCTCTTCATCGCCACCGCCAACTGGATTGATCCCATCCCCGAGCCGCTGCGCGACCGCATGGAACTCATCGAGTTGCCCGGCTACACCGAGGAAGAAAAAATCTTCATCGCCAAGAAGTATCTGATCCCCAAGCAGGCCGCCGAGCACGGTCTGAAGCAGGAAGAGCAGATCCAGTTCACCGATGACGGCCTGCGCGAGATCATCCACAGCTACACGCGCGAGGCCGGCGTGCGCAACCTCGAGCGCGAGATTGCCACGCTCTGCCGCAAGCAGGCCCGCCGCATGGCCGAAGGCAAAACGGAAAAGCTGGAAGTCACTCCGGAAGTGATCCGCGAAGTTCTCGGCGTGCCGAGGTACCGCGCTGAAAAGGAAGTCGAGGAACGCGTCAAGCACCCCGGCGTCGCGGTCGGTCTGGTGTGGACGCCCGCCGGCGGCGACATTGTCTTCATCGAAGCCAGCCGCATGCGCGGCGGCAAGCAGTTCACCATGACCGGCCACCTCGGCGAGGTGATGCAGGAGTCCATGCGCGCCGCTCTTTCCTGGGTGCGCTCCCATGCCGAGCCGTATGGCATTGACCCGGACTTTTTCTCGAATCAGGACATCCACATCCACGTCCCGGCCGGCGGCATTCCCAAGGACGGCCCCTCGGCGGGCATCGCCATGGTCACGTCCCTGGTCAGCTTGCTCAGCGGCCGCCAGGTGCGCCCGCGCGTGGCCATGACCGGCGAGATTTCGCTCTCCGGCATCGTGCTGCCCATCGGCGGCGTGAAGGAAAAGGTCCTCGGCGCCAAGCGCGCCGGCATCAAGGAAGTCATCCTGCCGGAAGACAACGAGCCCAACGTGAAGCAGGATCTGCAGCCGGAAATGCTCGAAGGGCTCCAGATTCACTACGTCAGCACGCTCGACCAGGTGCTCGAGATTGCTCTCGCGAAACCCGAACAGCCCACCGCCGAAGCGCCCAAGCCGCGCGCCGCCGAAGGCACTCCCACCCCGCAGGTCGGCGCCCGCTCGGTTCACTGACGGTGCGCCGGCCTTCTCCGGTTTCGTCCCGATGAAATCGGGAATCGGAGTCCGGAAATCGGACAGGCCGGCAATTGTCGCCCGCTGAAAACAAATCGGGGCCGGATGCGTCGCATCCGGCCCCGTACTTTTTCTCCGCGCGATTTCTGCGGCCGGCTTACCGCGCTTCCGCCGGCAGCACCGCCGCGAGCGCCGGCTGCAGCCAGGCCATTCCCTCTTCGAGTTTTGTGTGCGCCGCCTCGAGCCCGGCCAGGTCACCGGCCCGCGCAAAGATTTCCAGATCCCGCGCGGCCTCGAACACGCCTTTCGCGCCGATGGTTCCCACCGACCCTCTGAGGCTGTGCGCGGCATCGCTCAGCGTCGCGGTGTCATGTTCGCGGATGGCCCTGCGAATGGTGGCCAGCAGCCGCGGCGCTTCGTCCAGGAACACCGCGATCAGTTCTTCCAGAAGCTCCGCGTCGCCATCCACGCGGGCCAGGGCCTCGCTCAGGTCCACTGCCGGAGTCGCGTTCGAAGGCGCTCCTTGTGGCTTCGCCGGGGTAGATGTCTTGCGCGCCTGCGCCTCAATGACCCTGTAAAGTTCGTCCGGCTTGATCGGTTTCGAAATGTAGTCGTCCATGCCGGCGGCCAGGCACCGCTCGCGGTCTTCTTTCAGGGCGTGCGCAGTCATGGCCACGATGGGGATGTGCGTGCCGTTCCGCTTGTCGATTTCCCGGATGGCTGCGGTGGCTTCGATTCCGCCCATGTCCGGCATCTGCACGTCCATCAGGATGAGGTCGAAGGACTCCCGCTCCAGCGCCGCGAGCGCCGCGTGTCCGTTGCCGGCCACGATCACCGTGTGCCCGGCCTTTTCCAGCAGCCGCACCGCCAACCGCTGGTTCACCAGGTTGTCTTCAGCCAGCAGGATGCGCAACCGCGGCTTGTTCTCGCGCAGCGAGTGCTGCGTCACCAGCTTCGGCGGCGCGCTCCTTTGCGACCGCTCTCCGAGCACCGTCATAATCGCCTCCTGCAGCGTGGACGGCCGGATGGGTTTGCTCAGGTAGCTGGCGATGCCCAGCTCCTTGCATCTCGCGGCGTCGCCGCGTTGTCCGGCCGAGGTCAACACCACCATGGTTGTCCCGGCGAGATCCGCATCCGCCTGAACGCGCCGGGCCAGTTCAAACCCGTCCATATCCGGCATCCGCGCGTCAATCAGCACCAGTCCAAACGGCTTCTTGGCCCGCGCCGCCTCCTGCATCGCCGCCAGCGCGGCCTTCCCGCTTTCCACCGCCACCGGTTTCATATTCCAATCCCGCAAGAGTTCCAGCAACAGCCGGCGGTTGGTCTGGTTGTCGTCCACTACCAGCACCGGCAGGCCCGCCGGGATGCGCAGTTCCGGCGCGGGCGGCAGAGCAGCCGCCTGCGTTTGCACGCCCAGCTTCACCGTGAACTGAAACGTGCTGCCCTTTCCGATTTCGCTTTCCACCCAGATCCGCCCCCCCATCAGCTCCACCAGCCGCGTGGAAATGGATAGTCCCAGCCCGGTGCCTTCATACTTCCGCGAGTACGAGCCATCCGCCTGCCGGAACGCTTCGAAGATCATCTGTTGCTTGTCCGCTGGGATGCCGATTCCCGTGTCGGTGACGGCAAAGTGCAGCCACACTCCGTCCTGCTCGCTGCCTTCCGAATTCACTTGCACCACCACTTCGCCGTGTTCGGTGAACTTGATCGCGTTGCCCGTCAGGTTGATGAGAATTTGCCGCAGCCGACCCGGGTCTCCGATCAGGCGGTCCGGCACGTCTGAGGCCACGTCGTAGGCCAGCTCCAGCCCCTTCTGGTTCGCGCGCACCGCCAGCGACTTCATGGTGTCGGCGACGGTGTCGCGCAGGTGGAACTCGGCCAGCGCCAGTTCCAGTTTCCCCGCCTCCACCTTGGAGAAGTCCAGGATGTCGTTGATCACCGTCAGCAAGGAATCCGCCGAGGTCTTCACCATTTCCAAATACTCGCGCTGCTCCGGGTTCAGCTCGGTGTCCAGCGCCAGTTCGGTCATCCCGAGGATGCCGTTCATCGGCGTGCGGATCTCGTGGCTCATGTTGGCTAGGAACTCGCTCTTCAGCCGGCTCGCTTCTTCGGCGGCTTCCTTGGCGTGGCGCATCTGTTCCTCGGCCAGTTTGCGCTCCGTGATGTCTTCCACGGTGCCGATGTAGAAAAGGGTGGCGCCGCCCGCATCGCGAACAGCGCGTGAGTTCTTGGAAAACCAGGTCTTGCTGCCATCCTTGCGATACACCTGATAGTCGAAGTTCTCCACCAATCCCTGCTCTTCCACCTGGCGCTTGAATTCTGCGCGGCGACCGGGATCAACGTACGACTGGCGGGCGATGTCGGTACGGCTGGCCACCAATTCTTCGGGCGAATCGAAGCCGTACATGCGCGCCAGGGCCGGGTTCACACTGAGATACCGGCCTTCGGGAGTGGTTTGGAAGATCCCGACAATGGCTTCTTCGAAGATTCCCCGGTACCTCTCTTCCGCCTGCCGCAGGGCCTCTTGGGCCCGCTTCCGCTCGGTGATGTCCACCGTCGTGCCCTCGAAGCCGACCAGTTTCCCTTCCCCGTTGCGAATCGCCCGGGCGTTTTCGGAAATCCAGATGACGCTGCCGTCCTTGCGATACACCTGGGATTCGTACTCGGACACCGTGCCCTGTTCCTGCATCCGGCGAATGAACTCCGCGCGCTGGCTGGGTTCGACGTAGAGAGGGCGCTGCAAATCCGCTACGCTCTGCATCAGCTCTTCGGGTGACTCATACCCGAGAATTCGCGCCAGCATGGGGTTCGCTGTCAGGTAACGTCCGTCGATGGTGGTCTGGAAGATCCCCTCGACAGCGTTCTCAAAGATGGAGCGGTATTTCTCCTCGGCTTCTTGCAGTCTCTCTTCGGCTTCCTTGCGTGCGGTGATGTCTCTCCCAATCGAGACAAAGTGCGTGATGTTCCCCTGGGTGTCCTTCAGCGGCGCGATGGTCTTATCTTCGTAGTACAACTCGCCGTTTTTTCTCCGGTTGATAAACACGCCGCGGAACACTTCCCCGGCGAGAATCTTTTTCCAGACTTCCTGATAGAACCGGCCGGAGTGCTTGCCCGATTTGAGGATTCGAGGCGTCTTGCCGGTCGCTTCTTCCTGGGAGTAGCCGGTGCTCCTCTCAAAGGCGGGGTTGACGTACTCGATGATTCCATCGCGATTCGCAATCAACACGTTGTCTGCCGTTTGGTCCACGGCGCTGGACAGTTTGCGCAGCGCTTCTTCGGCCTGTTTGCGCGCAGTGATGTCCTGGTAGAGACCGAACGCCCCCCGGATTTCTCCGTCCACCCGCAGCGGCACGCCGTGGACTTCCACGTCCACCAGGGTGCCGTCGCGGCGCTGGCGCCGCGTGGTGGCATGGACCGCTTGCCCGCTTTGGTTCTGCGCGGTGAATTGGGTCGCTTCGGCGGAGAGTTCGCCGGGGGCGATCAGTTCGTCCACCGTCGCCCCGATGATTTCCTCTGCGTTGTACTGGAAGAGCGTCTCGAACGCGCGGTTGCACAGCAGAATCCGGGTGTTCGCATCGAGCACCACCGTGGCCAGGGGACTCGTCTGGATCAGAGCGTTCAGTTGCACAGCGCGCTCCTCGGATTCCTTCTGCGCGCGCAGCCGTACAGCCATTTCGCGGCTCAGGTCCCGGGTGCGGATTTCCACCCGCTTTTCCAGTTGGTCATTGGCCTGCCGCAGCGCCAGGTCCCGCTCCTGGATCTGTTCCAGCATCTCGTTGAACGATTCGATCAGCAGGCCCACCTCGTCCCGTCCCTGCGGGATCACGCAAAGCGAGTAGTTCTTTTCGCGGGAAATTCTCTGCGCCGTCTCGGCCAGGTGCAGGATGGGGTTGGAAATCACACGCTGCAGCCGCGCCGAGAGGAACAGCGCCGCCAGCACCGAGAATCCCAGCACCAGCACGGCCAGGCCCGCGTACTGCAGCAGCCGCGCGTTCAGCTTGCTCAGACTGTGGCGGATGTACACCGTGCCGATCCGCTCCCCGTCCAGCACGATCGGCTGCACCAGCACCAGCCCGCCCTGCTCAAACCGCGCCCCGTCCGCCGGCCGCGAAGGGACAGGAATCTTCACCGCTGCGGCGGCTTGGTATTCGGCAAGAACATTTCCGCGCGCGTCGTAGATTGCCGCGGTTTTGACGTCGCTCTCCGCGCTCAACACCGCCAGGGTCTGCGCCGCGGATTTCTCGTCCTGGAACGAGAGCGCCGCCGTGCTGTTGCCGCCAACCACCGAAGCCAACGTGGAGACTTCGCTGACCAGTAAGCGCCGGTGATCCACGAATTCGTACACGCCGATCGCTGCGCACGCCAGCAGCAACACGCTGCTGCTGGCCAGCATGATGATCAGCCGCAGTTTTCGGCGGATGGACGCATCGCGGAAATTCAGCATTTATTGACTCCCCTTCACCGTGGCCGGCTGGACCGCCTGGGCCACGCTCAACAGCTTGGAACTGAACTTGATCCCCGCGTGCTGGCCCACGTCCTGGTTGATCTCGAAGCGCACCTGGTCGTCGCTCGAAAGGAAATGAATCATCCCGCCCATTTGTGTGAACGTGTCCGCCTCGCTCACGGTGACCACCGGTGCGCCTTTGACGCTCTCCAGAATGGCCGTCATCCGCTTCTTCTCCGACGGGCTGATGAACAGAATGTGGCAGCCCCGCAGCTCCCGGATGTCCCTGGTCTCCCAGATCTGCAACGGTCTGCCGTTAACCGCTTTGCCGAAGCCTGCCGGGGTCAGCGCGTTGCCGAAGGGATTCCTGCCTGTCACGCAGATGACCAGCGGCGCTCTGGCACTGCTGAACGCCGTGTCCGGCCACTCGATAAACTTCGCAAAATTGAACAGGAACGCCGCCTTGACCTGGTATTCCTCCCGCGTATCCGCCTGCGCCCGCGCCGGCGCCGCCCATCCCAGCGCGCACGCCGCCAGCAGCCACGGCAGAGCGCGCCGGAGCCGGCCGCCGCAGGTCAGTCCTCGCGCCAAAACGAACCTCGGCGCTGTGGGAAGGTTCATAGCCCCGTGGCATGCCATAACGTTTTCCTCGGTGAAGATCGTCTTCGGAGCGGCCTGAAGATCTCAGGAGAAGGGGTCCTGCAACGTTGGGGCCGCCCCGCTGGTTTCATCGGCGGAATGGCCCGAAAACTTTAGTGTTTTGTGCGCGCCGGCCGCGCCCGCGGAGTTTCCTGTTGCGCGTGAAAAAACTTTCGCGTAGAGCTATTTGTCTGGTTATGGCCCCCACCCGTGAACAAGCCGCGCTCCGCGCCCGCGAAGCCGTCCGGTTGCTGCTCGGCGCGCTGCAGGAGAGCCGCGTGGTCGCGCGCTTTGTGGACACCTACGCCGCCGCGCACCATCGCCCGGGCCTGAAGACGCACCCCGCTGCTCATCGCGATCTTCTTCTCAACCTCCGGCGGGAAGCCCTGCTCGCCCTGTGTTCGCGCATCAGCGGCGAGCTGCCCCGGCGCATCGCCGGCCGCGTGACCAAACAGTTGAAGTCCGCTGACGCCACCGCCATCGACGCCTTCCGCGCCGAATTTTTTGTCCAGCTTGCCGCGGCGCTGAAGTGGTCGCAGGTGGATCTCGAGGAATTCTGGAGTGACCTCGACCTCTACGCGCAAATCGCTGCGCGCCAGCCTGCGCCCATGCGCTCCGGCAAAGCGTCCCGCGGCGCCGCCGGCCCGTTCGTGGACCGCTGCGCGCTTCTGCTGGACCCGTCCATGTTCGAGCAGGCCCGCCGCGCCGCAGGAAAATTCCTCGGTGAGCTCAATGCGTTGGCGGAAAAAACGCTCAAGCAGGCCTTCGCCGCCCGCCGCAAAAAAGGCGGTCTGTTCTGAAACTGTAGCGCCGGCCTTCAGGCCGGCATTCTTCTTCCGAAATCTCTATGTGTAGCCCGCAAAGGAGAAGCCAATGAGATTCCCTGGCAGATTCGTGTTGGGCCTCGTCGTTATGTGTTTTGTGCTTTTCGCTGCGACCACATTCCACGCCGGTTCGGCCGCCGCGCAAACGAAATCCGACGACGCGCCCTTCGTCGTCGAGTACTACTACAAGGTCAAATGGGGCTACGCCGGCGAGTTCATTCGCCTCTTCAAGAAAAACCATTTCCCGCTGCTGCAGAAGGAAATGGAAGCCGGAAGGATTTTGCAGGTCACCGCCGTCGCCCCGCGCTACCACGGCACCGAGGACGACCGCTGGGATTATCGCGTTACGATCGTCTACAAAAACGTCGCCGCGGCCCACGAGACGCCCAACCGCGACTCCTGGCTCCGCCAGCTCTATCCCGACCGCGACGCCTTCGACAAGGAAGAGCAGCGCCGCTTCGAGATCCTGCTCGCCCACTGGGACCTGCCCATTGTCCCCGTCCCGTTGTAGCGGCGGGTTTACCCCGCCACTTCGGGCTGCGGCGGTTCTGAATGTGCCGGCGAGTTTACCCCGCCACTCGAAGCCGCACTCGCTTTCACCTCAGGTTGAACGTTCGCACGTTCTCACTTTCATACATTCACACGCTCTACTTCGCCGCCAGAAACGCGTAATGGCTCGCCGTGGCCATGAAAAACAGCATCGGAAACGAAAAATAAAAATTCACGCGCGAGGTGAGAAACGCCAGCCGCGCCAGTTTCGTCGCTTCCGGAGGCATCGGGGTGCCTTGCTCGGCGTTGGCTTTCGTCCACGCAATCAGTTTTTTCTGGCAACGCCAGATCAGGCCCCACACGTTGAGCAGCATCATCGTGCCGATCCCGCCGCCCACGCCGATGGAAAGCGTCCGGTTGCTCACGTCCGGGTGGCTCAGCATTTCGAGCGCCAGCCATGCCGCGCCGGTTGTGACGACGGCCACCAGCACGCCGAGGACGTAGCCGTTGTTCTTTAACGCCGTCTGCGCCATCATCAACAGACCGTAAATCACCACGAACGCCAGCACCCACACGCCAAACCACATCCCCATCCATTTGCCGAAGAGCGCCGGCTCGTGCGCGTTCGCCGCGTCCGTTTGCAGATAAATCATGAAGTAGCGGAAACCCGCCAGCCACGTCACCACCGCCGACCACCGGAACCACCACAACGCCTTCGGCATCAGCACCGGAACGACCTTGCCGCGCGTCGCTGCGTCCAGCTCCTTCATCGCCGGCACGTTCACCAGGTTGAAGAAGTAGAGCAGCCCGAGCCACGTGATCCCCGCGACAAAATGCACCCAGCGCAGCACGATCTGCTCGTTCGCGCCCGCCCCGGAGAGGAACGTAATGTGCACGTCCAGCAAAAAGAGTCCCGGCAAAAACGCTGTCGCCATCGTCGTCCTTCCTTTGTTCGATTGGTTGAGGATGCCTGTACGGGCGCCGCTATTCTATGCGATTCCGCGCCAAAAACCGAACGGCCGTATCGCGCCATCTAAAATGTAACCGAAGGGAGCAACATCGCGCCATTTAAGATGTAACCCAACCAAAACGCGTTTTGGAGGAGGACAGGTTGGGGAACCACGGGCGATGGGAGTATCTGCGGGCGATTTATGGGCGC
>JACQDE010000021.1 GCA_016201285.1 Acidobacteriota bacterium
CTCGTTGGATCGGGGAGTACAATCACGACCGGCCGCATCGCGGGGTGGCAAACCGCACCCCACGGGAGGCCTTCTTGGCTTTCACAGGTGTACTAAAAAACGAGGCCCTGACTGTCTAAATTAGAAGGGTGCACTACACGCAATCTTCGTGACCCCTAACTATGACTTGGCAAGAATCACAAGAGCTTTCTTCCAGGCGGACTGCTCACCGGGGGCAGTCGCTCTTTGCATTTCTGACTATGCACTGGGGTATCTGTTGTGGCTCAAGAATCCAATGATGGCTCCTGACCTACCGAGGCGCCGCCTAATTGCAGATGCCTATGCAGCCATGGAGCCTCCAGATGAACTCTGGAAAGCATACTTGGTAGAGATCGCGCGGCTAGAGACAAAAGGGGAGATCTCGGCTGAAGACTACATGCTCCTCCGTCATGTTTTGTCTGCCAAAGCCGCCCTGATGGACCTGACGAAGGGCGATGCTTCTGCGTTTACTTAGGGCACGGTCGCAGAAATCCTCGAAGTAGCGAAACGCAACCTACGAGCGGATCTGGAGGCGCAACTTGCTGTGGAACGTAAGCAACGCGCTGCGGCCGAATCATCCTTAGTTGAGCAGGACGAGCACCATTCCGAGCAACTGGTGAGGCTTCGTCGAGTAGCGTCATTCATAGCTGCGGTCGTGGCGAATGGGGTGTTGGTTGTCGGCATGGCGGGCCTTGGGATCGCAACGCTTTACACATTCCCCTGGCAACTACCACCTCTGTCTGGTTCTTGGTTCCGATACACAAGGACCATTATATTGATGCTGCTCTTCGCCTACCTTATGGCAAGCATGGTTTGGGGGACGACTTTGAGCGGGCTGGCTCGCCGTCTTCAGGAAAAGCTAGAGTCGACCATCGAGCACAATTTGCGGCAGTGGATGCAACTCTGATTTGTTCTGGCAAGTGGCCACGCCTTACAGATCTGCGTTGGGGCGCCACATGCTTTCGCCGGGTGGCCTATCCTTGTCAGCGTCTTGTGCTGAAAGAGTCGGCAATCGCTTGAGCATTGACCCCCTCCATCCCTGCAATAGCCCAAGGATAATTCTTTAAATTAGCACTTGACTTCTAGACACACCTGCGCTAGACTGACGCCGTTGCCCAGTGGCCATATCCTAATGCCGCCAGTAGCCATTCGCGAATCGCGCCAGTCCCGCTACCCCCGGCTAATCGGCCCGCTAGCCTCGATTGCAGCTAGTCGGTCATATCGCACCACGACTACCGCCGACTACCGAACGACTACTCAAATTCGCTATCTCCTCCCCTTTCTATCACTTCGCTTCGACCGGGGGGTGCGGGGTTACAGTAGTCGTCAAGAGCAGGGATCGACGCTGCAATCAGAACACTTTCACAGCAATGTCTCGGGGGTGGTGGCCGACGGGGATCATGGTCAGCAGGCTCTGCGTGCGCACGCGGATCACCGCCAGGTCGTCCGAGTCTTCGTTGACCACCAGCAGCATGTCCTCGCCCGGACTGAAGAGCGCTACGCCGGGGCGGCGGCCGACGGCAATCGGCGGAAGCACATGCCGGAAGGTGATCTCGATGGGCAGGACGCGCCCGGCGGCAGCGTCGGTGACGTAGAGGAATCTTGCGTCCGCGGTCAGGATGCCGCGCGACGGCGCGTCACCCACCAAGATGTGCTCGGCGACTTCGTTGGCCCAGGTGTTCAGAATGACCAGGCCATGCGTCGCGGGCGAAGGCACGTACAGCTCGCCGCCGTCGGGCTTCAGCACGAGGTCGGCGGGCGCGCTGGCCAGCGGCAGATTGGTCAGCAAGGCCGGCTGCTTCAGGTCGAGCACGGAGACGTTTCCGCTGCCCGCGGCCGACACAAAAGCTTTGGCGCTGTCCGGCAAGACCTCGACGCCTTCGGGGTGCGCGGCCACGCGCACGGTGGCGACCGTCGCCAGCGTCGCAGCGTCCAGCACGCTGACCGTAGAATCCTCGCGGTTCGGCACAAGCACCCTCTTGCCGTCCGGCGTCACGCGCGCCAGCCAGGGGCGCCGCCCCGTGCGCGCGCTGGCGACGACTTTCTGCGAAGCGCAGTCAATGGCAGACACGGTTCCGCTGCCCGACGCGGCCACATAAGCGCGTTTGCCGTCGGGACTGAAATCCACCGCGAACGGCGCTGCACCGACGGTGATGCGCGCCTTCACCTGGCCGCTGCGCGCGTCGATGACCCAGGCGTAGCCGCCTTCGGTGCTCACACCCCAAACTTCGTCGCGCGTGGGATGCGCGCGCACGCCGCTGGGCGCAGGGCCGACCGCGATGGTGGCTACTGAGGAGAGTTTGACGAGGTCCACGACAGTCACCGTGCCGTCGGCCGCGTTGGTCACATAGGCGTACATGCGCAGCCCCGGGCGCAGCACGGACGGGCTGTGCTCCTTGGCAATCTGCTGCGCTGCGCCGACAAAGAGCAGCACGAGCAGGAAGACGAGACGCGAATTGAGGCGTCGGGACATTTGTTATGGAGCGCGGAAGCGTGCAGCCGCCTTTGCGCGGGGGTAAAAGATGCCGGGCTTCCCGACGGAAAGCGCCGGGACGCACAAGGCGCAAAAGCCCGCCGCACCAGGGAGGCGCGATGGCGGTCCGCTTCAGTTCAAGACGCGGTGCAGCACCGCGGCAATCTGCCGGACTTCGGCCACCAACTGGTCGAACTCGTCGGGGAGGATGGACTGCATGCCATCGGAGAGCGCCCGGTCCGGCTGATGGTGCACCTCGACCAGCAGTCCGTCGGCGCCCGCGGCGATGCCTGCCCGCGAAAGCGGCAGTACCTTGTGCCGCCGCCCGGTGCCGTGACTCGGGTCCACGACGATGGGCAGGTGGCTGCGCTTCTTCACCGCCGGGATCACGCTCAGGTCGAGCGTATTCCGCGTGAAGTCGGAGAAGGTGCGCACGCCGCGCTCGCACAGGATCACGTTGTAGTTGCCCTCGGCCATAATGTATTCGGCGGCCATCAGAAACTCGTCGAGCGTGGCGGACATGCCGCGCTTCAGCAGCACTGGTTTCTTCGCTCGCCCGGCGCGCTTCAACAGGGAAAAATTCTGCATGTTGCGCGCGCCGATCTGAATCACGTCGGCGTACTGCTCCACCAGGTCGAGGCTTTCGTTGTCCACCGCTTCGGTGATGATGCCCAGCCCGAAGCGCTCGCGCACTTTCGCCAGCACTTGCAATCCCGGCTCGCCCAGGCCCTGAAAGCTGTACGGCGATGTCCGCGGCTTGTACGCCCCGCCGCGGAACAGCTTTACGCCGGCGGCGGCGATACGCTCGGCGATGGCCAGCGACTGGTCCAAGCTTTCCACCGCGCAGGGCCCCGCGACCATGCCCACGCTCTGGCCGCCGAAGGCCACTTCGCCCAGCGGCGTGGGAATGCGGACGATCGTGTCTTCTTCCTTTACGTCGCGGCTGACCAGCTTGTAGGGCTTGCTGACCGGGATGCACTCGACCACGCCGGGCATGGACTCCAGCACGCCCAGGTCAATCGCGCCCTTGTTTCCGGTGACGCCGATGGCCGTGCGCGTGGACCCCGGGATCGGATGGGGCTTCAGCCCCAGCGATTCGATCCGGTCACAGACTGCGCGCACCTGCTCGTCGCTGGCGTGCGCTTGCATGACAACGAGCATGGACGGTTCCCCCGATGACCGAAAACAACGAAGACTAAACTTGGGAGTCTACTCCAAAGCGCGCGATGAGTTCAAATTGACACGCGGCGCTTTGAATGACGAAGCCGGCGCTTTGCCGGCGAACGAAACTTCTCCCAACCCCGAGGCGTCGGGACTCGGGACTGCGGGCTTAGCTGTCCTGATGGGGCTTGTGCGAATAGGGGTTTCGCTGCGACTTTTTCCAGTGAGCGCTGCTGTAGACGTCCAGCTCTGCATCGCTGACGTTGAACTGTGATTTCGGGGGATGATTGGAGGATTCGGCGAGCTCGTGACGCAGTTTCAAGGAGCAGATATCCGGCGCGTCCTGAAAACGAGCCCGGTGGGAGTCAAAGGCCTCGTTGGCGATGGCCAGGGTGAATTCGCGGGGTTCGGTCGCGGTTTCCCGGACGAGAAACTTGTACATGCGGACCGAAGCTTGGACTTCAAAGCCCAGGTACTGCACGATGATGGTGTCGCTCAACTTGCACCTCCGTCTTGCGAGAAGATGGCAGGAAGAGAAGGGCGCCCCGATCAATCGGGACGCCCGTGCTGTTTAGAGGCTGGCTACGTTCGAAGCCTGCAGGCCCTTGGGGCCGGTGGTCACTTCGAATTCAACAGCCTGGCCGTCGTTCAGCGATTTGTACCCGTCTCCCTGGATGGCGGAGAAGTGCACGAAAACGTCCTCGCCGGACTGGCGCTGGATGAATCCGAAACCCTTGCTGGCGTTGAACCACTTGACTGTTCCTTGTTCCTTCAATGTGTATCCTTCTTTCAGTTTGAGCTATTCGGTGCCACTCGTCCCGGCTTGATGGGAGCCTCCAGCCGCAAAAACAAAAAGCGCTGCAAGTGTGAACTTGCAGCGCCTCCAAACGAATCCAAAGGTTTTACAAGAGCAACAAACGCAAAGGCATTCTAGCACAACGGCAGGAAAAGCGTTAATGAAATCTTCAATTCATTTCAAAATAAATCCTCCGTGTAACCTGCTGAAACAGCGCGGGAAGGGCGTGGGAAATCCGCGTGGGGACCCCGGTCTTCACACCAGGCGTGCAAAACGGCGGTTGGCATGGGGGAAGTCCACGCCGAGCGAAAACCAGCACATCGCGCCGAAGGCGAATGCGGGGAAGAGCGACATCATGCTGAACTGCGGCGCGGGAGCCGGCGCTCCCTGGCCCAGCGCCGTCAACAGCGCTCCGGCGACGATGCTGCCGATGGCCATCCACTGATACATGCGCAGCCGGGCAACGACCCGCGTCTGCGGCTCGCCGCGATAGGCTTCCTCCACAAACCGGCCCAGGCCGTTCAATATCAAGTACAGCCCCGCGATCAAATGCAACTGCGCGTGGAGTGCCCACAGCCGGGCCAGCACTACACCAGTCACGATATTCCAGAGGATGGAGTAGAGCGGTGTGGCGTGAATGGGCACGCCTTCCCACGGCGTGAGCCGGGTCACGCGCGATTGCGGATGAACGTAGCGGATGCCGACAGTCTCCGGCGCGGGCCGCCCGTGGCAGCAGCCCTGGACCAGGCAGCGCAGCCTGCCGATGGCTTGCACCCACGGCCCGCTCACGCCGAAAGCAGCCAGCAGCAGCCAGATGCTGCTGCCGAAGAGCGGTGCGGCCAGCACGCCCAGGCAAGTGCCCAGCAGACCGCCGTAGTAGCCGAACGGACGCAGCAGCACCGGCGAGCCTTCAATGAACTGCGCCCAGAGCCCTGCTCCCACCAGTCCAGCAATCACGGCCACAAAAATCGCGGGGACACTGCCGGGTCCCACCAGCAGCGCGGTAATCAACACGCCGACAAACCCGGCGAGCCCCGCGTAGGCCCCGTGACTGATCACGCGCAGCGGGCCGAGCCTCCACTCTTTCCACGAATTACAAATCTGCTCCGACGATTCACGGATGCGGCTCCACACCCCCGCCGCGTGCCCCACCAGCGCGACGACCAGAAAGCCACCCAGCACGTCCACGACGGCGTGCATGCCGGTGGTGACGCAACTCGCCGCCACCGCCAATGCCCAGCCGCGCCACACCCAGCGCAACGCGAGCATGCGTGCACGAAAAACTTCGGCGGCCAGCAGCGCCCAGATGACGTGAAACGATGGAAACGCAGCACCGGGAAAATCCAGCGTGCGTTCCCAGGCCAGCAATTCTCCGAGCGCGCTGTGCGGCGTGAAGGGGCGGGGAACTGCCACCAACGGAATCACGAGATAGAGCGGAAACACAACCGCCATGGCCAGCAGCCCGCGCACCGCGAACCGTCGCAGGTCGCTCGCTCTCTTCGCCACCAGGGGCGCCAGCGCCGTCACCACGTAGCAGCTCGCATAGGCCGCTTCGGTCCATTGCCAGACCGGGAGGCGATGCTCGAACGGCAGATAGGCCGACGCCGCATCATGCGGCACGCCTGCCACCACGACCGCCTCGTAGAGAAACACCCACGGGACCAGCAAGCAGAGATAGCAGTGGATTTGTTCGACGGCACTTGGCGGCCGGCCTTCGCCGGCAGGGAGGATGGCGTGCGGATTCACCAGCGCGTCGCCGAAGCGCTGCCGCAGGTCGTGGCGCTCATACCCCAACACCAGCGCCGCACAGCCCAGCGCCACCAGTGGAGACACCAGCCACAGGCCGCTCGCCGATCCCGCCGCGATGGACACGCCCACGGAGAGCACGCAAAAGCCCGTGTAAATCGGGTGCGGCAGCAGCCGGAAAACTCCCTGCGTGACGTATTGCGGTGGCGGCGCAAGATTCATCGGCAGCCCACGCCCATAAATCCACAGCGCTGCCATGCCCATTGCCAGCAAGGCCGCGCCCGCCGCGCTCAGCGCAAGGCCGAGCGGCACCGACGGTCGCAGCGGCACGCGCACCAGTGGTTCGCTCGCCTTCGCCCACAGAACGAGCAGAAACGGCAGCACAACAGCGAAAAAACTTCCGTACAGAACCCTACTACGCTGCGTTTGAGGATTCATGGCCATTGCACTACCTCATGAATCGCCCAGCCGGACGCCTCGGCCCTGCCACGGCGCCGCAGCACTCCGCGGCTTCTCCACTTGCATTCCCGGATCCCCAGGACCTGCCTGGGAATCAGCTTTTGCACTTTCCGAAGAATCGGCAGCGCAGTCTTCCCCAGGATTCCTTCCCTCAAGACGCAACTGCTTTCAAGATCCATGACCAAATGTTCCCCCTGGAGCACCACCTGCTGCCTGGTGATGCTCTCCGCTTGGGTCTCGGTGCCGTTGTGAAAGACCATTCGCTTCGAATGCGGCCCGCGCCAGTCGATCCACACCAGCGAATCCGTCTCGCTCAGAAATCGGCCCCAGTGCAGTTCCTTCAAGGGCAGCCGCCACGGCGGGATTGTCATCCGCAAGTGTTCCGCGTAACCCAGCCCGCAAACTTCAACGCTTCTGCCAACGCGCACGTTCGCCCTCGCCCGCGGCTGGAGGCAGGTCCACTCGATGTTTCCGGCATCTGATTCCAGTATCGTGGCCTGAACCGGCCGCTCGAGTGCGTTCCACGTCCCCTCAACTTGCAGCGACGTTGATTTCCAGCTCAGCGAATTTCCGGTGACGACCGGCGGCCGGCCTCGTCGCAGCGAGGACTGTACGCGCGTGCCTCCGCCGTCTCGATGCACCAGCATGCTCTGATAGTGAATGGCGAGTGACTTCCAGCGGAGTTCGCCCAGGTAGCCAATGAACGTGTGTCCGTCATCAGCCACGCAGTCGAAGTACCACTTGGAGAGAACAAACGGTGGATTACGGCTCACAGGCAGTCTTCCACAGGCGCGGCGGCCGCTCAAATTACGTCAGGAATACTCTGGTTGGCAAGAGGTTTAGCGTTTCTAAAGCTGTCGCGGCCGGTCATTTATCTCGGCGCCGCCCACACCGCGGCGCGTAGCGGCTGCACATCGTCGTTTACCGGATGGCGCACCATCGGCTAAACTGAAGGGTTACGCGGCCCAGCGTCCCGCAGCCAGGGGACGGCCACCGAAAACCGACACAATTGAATGAGGGTATGGACGAAATCCAGCACAATTCTCAGCTCGCTTACGATGCGGAGGACGAATACCGCCCGGAGCCCACTCCGCCCGCCGGCCCTCCCGCCTGGCAGGACGGCAGCATCCGCATCGGCATCCACACCTCGATTGCCGGGGATATCGCGCAGTCGCTCGAAATCGCCCACGGCCTCGGCGCCAACGCCCTGCAGATTTTCTCCGCCAGCCCACGCATGTGGCACGTCGGCAGCTCCTCTCCGATGAAGTCCATCGGGGCCGGCCCCGGCCGCGAGCGCTTTGCCCCCACGGAGATGGCGCGTTTCCGCGCCCGCCGCGAGGAGTTGAAGCTCGGCCCGCTCGTCATCCACGCGAACTATCTGATCAACCTCGCATCGCCCGACCGCGTCCTCCGCGTCCGCTCCATCCAGGCGTTTCATGACGAGCTGATCCGTGCGGTCGCGCTCGGCGCCGACTACCTGGTCGTGCATCCCGGCTCGGGCCGCGGCGCCCACGCGCGCGAAGCCGTGGAGTCGGTTGCCCAGTCGCTCCATCAGGCCGCCCGGGGAATGAAGCTCGGCGGCCTGCGCATCCTGCTCGAAAACACCGCGGGGCAGGGCACTGTGCTCGGCTCTACCTTTTCCGAATTGAAATTCATCCTGGACCTGTGTCCGGATCTGCCGACCGGCGTGTGCATCGACACGGCGCATATGTTCGCCGCCGGGTTCAACATCCGCGAACCCGAAGGATTGGAGAAGACGCTCCAGGCCATCCAGAGCACCGTCAGTCTGGCCCGCATTTTCATTATTCACTGCAACGATTCAAAGACGCCGCTCGGTTCTCGCGTGGACCGTCACGAGCACATCGGCAAAGGGAAAATCGGCTTGGAAGCTTTCCGCCGGATTCTGAATCACCCCATGCTTGCGCCCGCTGCGGCGGGCCAGGAGAAGGAGCCTGCCACCGGCGGCGTCGGCCGCGCCTTCATTCTGGAAACTCCGATTGACAAGCCCGGTGACGACCTTCGAAACGTGAGAACTCTTTGGAAGTTGGCCGGCAAGCCCGCCCCGATGGACTTCATCGGGGCAGCGCGAGACGGTTTTCGCATCCGGCCGTCCAGACGCAAGAAGCTGGCCGCGCGCAAGAGTTCAGCCAAGAAGCGGTCTGCGGGCAAGCGCGCAGCCGCCAACAAACGGAAGAGGTAACCGGCAGTGCCGGAGTACGAACCCCAATCGATCGAAGCCAAGTGGCAGAAGGTCTGGGACGAGCAGGGTGCATTCCGTGCCGTCACCGACCCTGCGCGCCCCAAGTACTACGTCCTCGAGATGCTGCCGTATCCCTCGGGCACGCTGCACATGGGCCACATGCGCAACTACACCATCGGCGACGCGGTTGCCCGCTTCAAGCGCATGCAGGGCTTCAACGTCCTTCATCCGATTGGTTGGGACTCTTTCGGCCTGCCCGCGGAGAACGCTGCCATCCAGCGCGGCACCGCTCCGCGCGACTGGACCAACGCCAACATCGAGGAACTCAAGCGCGCTTGCCGCCGCTTCGGCTTCAGCTATGACTGGGACCGCGAAATCTCCACCTGCGAGCCCGAGTATTACCGTTGGAACCAGTGGTTCTTCCTGCGCATGTTTGAACGCGGCCTGGCCTACCGCAAGAAGAGCAAGGTGAACTGGTGCCCCAAGTGCCAGACCGTGCTGGCCAACGAACAGGTGGTCGAAGGCGGCTGCTGGCGGCACGAAGACACGCCCGTCGAAGCCCGCGAGATCGAGCAGTGGTTCCTGAAAACCACCGCCTACTCGGACGAGTTGCTCGACGACATCGCCCAGCTCGAAGGCGGCTGGCCCGAGCGCGTGCTCCTCATGCAGCGCAACTGGATCGGCAAGTCCAGGGGCGCGAAGGTCAAGTTCGCCGTGGACGGCCTCGCCGGCGCGGGAATCGAAGTTTTCACCACGCGCATTGACACCATCTACGGCGCCACCGCCGTCATCGTCGCTCCCGAGCATCCCCTGCTCGCGCAGCTTCTTGCCGGAGCGGAGCAGGGAACTGTTGCGCAGCTCAATCGCCTCCGCCAGCAGAGCGTGCGCGAAGCCGACCTAGCCACCGCGGAAAAGGAAGGTGTCTTCACCGGCCGTTACGCCGTGAATCTCTTTAACGGCGAAAAGCTCCCCATCTGGGCGGCCAATTTTGTTCTGCTGGGCTACGGTACCGGCGCGGTGATGTGCGTGCCGGCGCACGACCAGCGCGACTTCGAGTTCTGTCGCAAGTACGACCTGCCCGTCCGCGTCGTCGTGCAGAACCCCGAAAGCAGCCTCGTCGCCGAAGAGATGGGCGAGGCCTACACCGACTACGGCCGCTCGGTAAACTCTGGCCCTTATTCCAATCTATCGTCGGGCGATGCCATCGAGAAAATGATCGCCGACGCCGTTGCCCGCGGCTTCGGCGAAGCCCGCATCATTTTCCGCTTGAAGGACTGGGGCATCTCGCGCCAGCGCTACTGGGGCACGCCGATTCCTTTCGTGCATTGCGCGTCCTGCGGCGTCGTGCCCGTGCCGGATGATCAGTTGCCCGTGCTGCTGCCGATGAACGTCCAGCTCACCGGCATGGGCGAATCGCCGCTGGCGCGCGTGCCGGAGTTTGTGAACACGACGTGCCCGAAATGCGGGAAGCGGGCGCGGCGCGAAACCGATACGATGGATACGTTCATGGATTCGTCGTGGTATTTCTACCGCTACGCCGATCCGCGCAACGATAAAGCGCCCTTCGACCCCGCGGTCGTCAACTACTGGTTCCCGATTGACCAGTACATCGGCGGCATTGTCCACGCCATCCTGCACCTGATGTACTCGCGTTTCTTCTGCAAAGTCATGCGCGACCTCGGCCTGGTGACGCACGATGAGCCGGTGAAGCGGCTGTTCTGCCAGGGCACGGTGCTGAAGGGCGGGACGGCGATGTCGAAGTCCAAAGGAAACGTCGTGGCGGCGATGGAGATGGCCGAGAAGGTCGGGTGCGACGCTGCGCGGTTGTACACGCTGTTTTCCGCTCCGCCGGAAAAGGACATGGAGTGGAGCGAGAAGGACGTGGAAGGCTGTTCGCGGTTTCTGCACCGCGTGTTCCGCCTGCTGGAGAAGCACGCCGGGGGGCTGCGCTCGGCACGGGCGGCGGGCGCGACGCTGGATCTGGCTGCGGCCTCGGAAAAAGAAAAGGCGCTGCTGCGCAAGGCCCACCAGACGCTCAAGCGCGTGACGCACGATCTGGAAATCCGCTGGCACTTCAACTCCTCCATCGCGCTGCTGATGGAGCTGGTCAACGAAATCCATGCGGCCGAGCCACTCGAACGGGACGCGCGGCCCGAAGTGATCAAGGAAGTATTTCAGATGCTGGCGCTGATGCTGGCGCCCTACACCCCGCATCTCTCCGAGGAACTCTGGGAGATGCTCGGCAACGCCGGCGGCCTGGGAAAGGTGCGCTGGCCGGCCTACAGCGAGGATCTGGCCCGCGAGGAGCAGCACGAGGTGGTGATTCAGGTGAACGGGCGCGTGCGCGGGCGGATGTTTGTCGAAAGCGGGCTGGGCGAAGAGGAACTGGTGGCGCGCGCCATCGCCGACCCGAAGGCAGCGCCGTTCGTGAATGGCAAGCGCATCGTCAAGCGCATCGTCGTGCCGGACAAGCTGGTCAACATCGTCGTCGCCGGCTAGGGGAGCGGAGCAAAATCAGGGTATGAGTGTTCGCGGCGGAATCGTCGTTCTCGACTTTGGATCGCAATACACGCAGCTCATTGCGCGGCGCATCCGCGAGATGGAAGTGTTTTCCGCGCTGCTGCCGTGCACTGCGCCGGTCGAAGAAGTGCGCAAGCTCGCTCCCCGCGGCCTTATCCTCTCCGGCGGTCCGAACTCCGTCTATGACCCCGCCTCGCCCAAGTGCGACCCGCAGGTCCTGCACCTCGGCGTGCCGGTCCTCGGCATCTGCTACGGCATGCAGTGGATGGCGCACACCCTCGGCGGAAAAGTGCAGCGCGCCGAGCGCCGCGAGTACGGCCGCGCCGACCTGAAAATCCTCGGCGGCTCCGCCCTGCTCGACGGCCTGCCGAAGGAACTGAAAATCTGGAACAGCCACGGCGATCACGTCGTGGCCGTCCCGGATGGCTTCCGCATCTGCGGGCGCACGGAAAACGCCGTCGCCGCCATCGAGGACGACAGCCGCAAGCTCTTTGCCGTCGAGTTCCACCCCGAAGTGCGCCACACCGACCGCGGCGAGGACATTCTCCGCAACTTCGTGTTTGGAATTTGTGAGGCGCGGGCCAACTGGAGCCGCAGCGCCTTCATCGCCGAAACAGTCGAGGCCGTGCGCCACCGCGTAGGCGACGCCCGCGCCCTCTGCGCCCTGAGCGGCGGCGTGGACTCCGCCGTCGCCGCCGTGCTCGTCCAGCGCGCCATCGGCGACCGGCTCACCAACGTCTTCGTGGATACCGGCCTGCTCCGCCAGAACGAATTCCGCGACACGCTCGCTCTGTTGCGCGACCGCCTAGGGCTGGTGGTGATCGGCGTCAACGCCGCCGCCCGCTTCCTGGCCCAGTTGCAGGGCATCTCCGATCCGGAAGAGAAGCGCAGGCGCATCGGTCGCGAGTTCATCGCCGTCTTTGCCGAGGAAGCGCGGAGTCTCGGGGAGATTCCGTTTCTGGTGCAGGGTACTCTTTACCCGGACGTCATCGAGTCCGTTTCCGTGAAGGGCCCCTCGCAGACCATCAAGACCCACCACAACGTCGGCGGCCTGCCCAGCGTGATGCCGTTTCAGCTTATCGAACCGCTGCGCGACCTGTTCAAGGACGAGGTCCGCCAGATCGGCAGGGAACTCGGGCTTCCGAAAGAAATGCTGACCAAGCATCCATTCCCCGGTCCGGGCCTGGCCGTGCGCCTGCTCGGCGAGATCACGGAGGAGCGGCTCGCTACGCTGCGAGCGGCCGACGCCATCGTTGTCGAGGAGATCCACCGCGCGGGTCTCTATGGAAAAACGTGGCAGGCCTTTGCCGTACTGCTCCCGGTGTGCAGTGTCGGCGTGATGGGCGACGAGCGCCACTACGGTTTCACCGTGGCGGTGCGCGTGGTGGAATCGGAGGACGCGATGACGGCGGATTGGTCGCGGCTTCCCGGGGATGTGCTGGAGCGGATGTCCACGCGCATCGTCAACGAGGTGCGGGACGTCACCCGCGTCGTTTATGACATCAGCTCGAAGCCGCCGAGCACAATTGAGTGGGAATGAGAGACACTTGTAGAGGGGTGGTGCGCAGAGAGAAAAGTTTTTCCGTCGCGCGCCCTTAGCGGTTCGCCATCTTCTGCGCCATGTACAGCAGCAGCCGGCGGTCACCTTCGTCAATCCGCCCCAGCAGGCGGCGGAGACGATTGAGGAATCGGGCTTCCTTCCCCGATTGTCCCCAGGCGATCTCATCTGCGGTCTTGCGCTTGGGAAGATTGGGGAGCTCGGGAGGTTCCTCTCCATCGTAGAACAACTGATAGAGTGGCACCTCGAGCGCCCGGGCCATCTTCTCAAGCGTTTCGATCGCTGGGACCGTGTGGCCGTTTTCGACGCGGGAGATGTAGCAGCGGAGGAGACCGGTACGTTTCTCGATATCCCCCTGCGACAGTTTCTTAACTTCTCGAAGGGTACGCAGGCGTTCACCGATGATCATAGAGCCATTATTGCATGAGATCATCCAGGCCACAATACCTGTTTTTCGGTCCCCGGATCTTTGCTCCCCCCGGCCGGCTGGCTCGGCGGGCATCGCGCACCGGGCTACACTGGATGTAACCGGAAACTGATGACTGACGTCCCAAAGACGAGAGAAGCAAGCGGCTCGGACCGCGCGTTCGGGTCTGATCCGGCGGTTTCGGGACCGGGCACTCCGGGGCAGCCGCCCGCGGGCTCTTGGGGTGAGGTGTCCGCCCGGGGGGCTCGCCGTATGCCCCAGGCCGAAGAGCGCGAGTTGATCCGCCGGGCCCAGCGCGGCGAAGTCGCCGCCTATGAGGAGCTTCTTCACGCCCACCGGCAGCGCGTGTTTGCCGTGGTGGGCGGCATCCTCCGCCGGAGGGAAGACGTCGAAGATGTTGCGCAGCAGGTCTTTATCAAGGTGTTCGTTTCGATACGCCAGTTTGACCTGCGCTCCACGTTTTCGACCTGGCTCTATAAGATTGCGGTCAACGAGTGCTACGACTACCTGCGCAAGAAGCGCGTGCGCCGGCTGGTCTACGAGGCGGATTTGAGCGAAGAGCAGGTGCGGCAGCTCGAAACGTTTGACAGTGGCATGGGGGCGGCCCCTTCTGCCGACGCATCCCAGCGCGCCGAGCTGCGCCAGTTGGCCGGGCGCCTGCTCGATGAATTGCAGGAGGTGGACCGGCACATGCTGGTCCTCAAAGAAGTGGAAGGACTCTCGGTGGAGGAAATCGGCGAAGCCCTGGACATCAATGTGAATACCGTGAAGGTGCGGTTGTTTCGCGCCCGTGGGCGGCTTGTGGAAATCTACCGGAAGCGCCTTCGGGACAGGAGACGTTAGCCATGGTGTGCAAAGAGTATTCCGAGCGGCTGGATCTCTTCGAAGATTATATTGACGGCCGGTTGCCTGTGACTGAGGTCGCGGCGGTATCCGCTCACCTGGAGCGTTGCTCCGCCTGCCGCGACGAGATGGATTCCGCGCGCCTGGCCGGGACGCTCCTCCGCGCCGGTTTGGAGCCAACCGCTGAGCCGGGCGGCGCTTTCTGGACCCGTGTCCGCGCCCGCCTCCACGAGGAAGAGGAAAAGCTGCGCGTGGCGGAATTCTGGCCAGCTCTCGAAATCTTCGCGCGGCGGCTCTCCCTCATCTCTGCGGCGGCTCTGCTGGTGCTCTTTGGTTATCTTGCCGGGCTCGAATGGCGGGATCGCAATCTTCCCACCGTGCGCCAGACCGATTCGCGAGATCTCTTCCCGGAGCCGGTGCGGCAGCCGGCGGACCAGAGCGAAGTTCTGGTGAGCCTGGCATCGAACGGAAACGGAAGGTAGCGCTATGAATCGAAAAGCAACCGTTCTGGTGATTGGCGTGTTCCTGCTGGGGATTGCGCTTGGCGCCGTCGGCATGCGCCTGGTCGAACAGAAGGTGTGGGGTGACCGCCGAGAGGAGCGCATCCGCGCCGGCAAACCCGCGCGCATCGTTGAGCAGCTCACCCAGGAGCTGGCACTGACACCCGAGCAGCAGCAGCAGCTCGCCACCATCCTCGAGGACACCCGCAAGAAGTATGATGCGACGTACTCGACGATCCGTCCGCAGATGGAGCAGGCCCGGCAGGAGGGCCGAACCCGCATTCGCTCCATGTTGAAGCCGGAGCAACTCCCCCAATTCGAGGAGTATCTGCGGCGGATTGACGAAGAGCGCAGGAATCGCGAGCGCCGGTAGCCGGGACGCCTCCGTCGCGGATTTCGAATACAGGGAAGACAAGAGAGGGTAAGGAGCATGGCACTGGTATCCAATGTCTTGGGCAGGACAAGAGCGGCGTGGAAGCGCTCGGTTCTTCATCGCGCGATGCTCGTCGCGCTGCCGGTGGTGTTGATTCTGCTGGCCAGCTACTGGAAGATCAGCACGCGCGGGCCCGTGGTCTATTACTCCGCAAGGGTGGAGCAGGGCGACATCTCCCAGGGCGTGCAGTCCACCGGCACCATCAATGCCGTGACCACCGTGCTGGTCGGCTCGCAGGTGTCCGGCACAATTTCTCAAATGTCCGTGGATTTCAATTCCCGCGTGAAGAAGGGACAGGTAATCGCGCAGATTGATCCGGCGATCCTGAAGGCACGGCTGCTCCAGGCCGAGGCGGATCTCACCAACGCCCAGGCCAGCGTGCGGAGCTTCGAAGCGCAGATCGAGACGCAAAGGGCCGACGTGCAAGCGGCGAAGGCCGGCGTGGACCGCGCCAAAGCGCTACTTACAGACGCGGAGCTCAACAGCAGGCGCAACAAAGAACTATTTGAGCAGGGCATCGTCTCTGCTGCTCTGCGTGACACCGCACAGGCCAACTACGAAAGCGCGGCCGCCGGCGTCAAGGTGGCCGAAGCGCAGCTCGACCAAGCCAGGGCGCGCCTGAAGAGCATGCAGGCCAACATGGAGCAGGCCAAAGCACAGGTGCAGCAGCGCAAGGCTGCCGCGGAGATGGCCAGGGTGGATCTCGCCCATACCACCATCATTGCCCCGATTGACGGCACGGTCATCGCGCGCAACGTCGATATCGGCCAGACCGTAGCGGCCAGTTTCCAGGCGCCTACTCTTTTCATCATCGCCCAGGACCTCACCAAGATGCTCGTCTATGCCAAGACCGATGAAGCCGACGTGGGCAGGATTAAGGTCGGCGCGACCGCGAACTTCCGCGTGGACTCCTTCCCGAACCGATCGTTCCCCGGCACGGTGATCCAGGTGCGCATGAACGCCACCACCGTGCAGAACGTCGTCACCTACGACACCATCATCGAATTCGATAATCCGGACGAGAGGCTGTTCCCGGGCATGACCGCCTACGTCACGATCCCCATCGCGGAGGCGAAGAACGTCGTGAAGATCCCCAACGGCGCTCTGCGCTTCAAGCCCGACCTCACGGAGAGCGACCTCAAGAAACTGTACGAGAAATATAAGATCCCCTACGAAGATCCTCGCGCGCAGCGCCTGGCGGGAGCGGGCGGACCCGGTGGTCCTTCGAAAGCCGGCGAATCTGCCGGCGGCCCCGGTGGCCAGCCCGTTGGCGGCGGCCGGCCCGCGGGCGATCCCGCAGCAGGCGGCGGCGAACAGCGGCGCATGTCCGGCGGTATGGCGGGCATGAGGCGCTTCGGCCCGCAAATCGTCTGGAAGCTGTCTCCGAGCAAGGAACTGCTGCCGGTCATGGTTCGTCTGGGCGTGACGGACTACACCTTCACGGAATTGCGAGAAGTAGTAGCGGGGGGCGAACTGAAGCCGGACGATGAACTGATCATCGGACAGTCCTCGACGGGCAGTCAGGCGCAGGCGGGTCCCGGCGGATTCCCCGGGCGCCCCGGCGGTCCGATGGGCTCGCCCATGAACGCACCCGGCGGCATGCGCCGCACGATGTGATGGCGGACGGCATGGCAGACCAACTCCCGGCGACAGTGGACACGTCTTCGCACGCCCGCAATCGGTCGATCATCCGGCTGGAAGGCGTACACAAGTATTACCACCTCGGGGATTTTCAGGTGCACGCCCTGCGCGGGATTTCGCTGGAGATTCACGCCGGCGAATTCGTCGCGGTGATGGGCGCATCCGGTTCGGGCAAGTCCACTTTGATGAACATCATCGGCTGCCTCGACAAGCCCAGCCGCGGACAATACTTCCTGGATGGCACGGACGTCTCGCAACTCCAGAAGGCGGAGCTTGCCCGCGTCCGCAACCGCAAGCTCGGCTTTGTCTTCCAGCAATTCAATCTGCTCGCGCGCACTTCGGCCCTGGAAAACGTCGAACTGCCCACCGTGTACGCGGGCATCTCGCCGCAGGAGCGCGAGACGCGCGCCCAGACCGCGCTGGAGCGCGTCGGCCTTTCCGACCGCGCGCATCACTATCCCAGCCAGCTTTCCGGCGGCCAGCAGCAGCGCGTGGCCATCGCCCGCGCTCTCGTCAACCAGCCTTCCATCCTGCTGGCGGACGAGCCCACCGGCAACCTCGATAGCCGGACCAGCGTCGAGATCATGGATATTTTTCAGCAATTGAACGCGGGACAGGGCCTCACCGTCGTCATCGTCACCCACGAGCACGACATTGCTCAGTACGCCAGGCGTGCCCTCGAGTTCCGCGACGGCAAAGTGCGCCGCGACGCTGCCATCAAGGACCGCCTGGTCGCCAGGGACGTGCTGCCCACTCTCCCCACGCTCGAAGATGAAGACGCGGAAGATGAATTGAAGACACCGTAACCGGAGGCGGCGAAACCATGGATTTCTGGAATACGTTGCGGTTAGCTTTGCGGGCGCTGGCCCGCAACAAGCTGCGCTCCTCGCTCACCATGCTCGGCATCATCATTGGCGTGGGCGCGGTGATCGCCGTGGTGAGCATCGGCCAGGGCGCCGACGCCATGATCCAGCAGGGCATTCAGAACATGGGTACCAACGTCGTGTACATCTCCGCCGGCAGCGGCCGCCCCGGCGGTACGCGCATGGGCTACGGCGCGGTGAAGACGCTCACCATGGACGACCTGAATGCCATCTCGCGGGAGATCCCGCTCATCAAGGAAGCCGCGCCGGGCGTCATGAGCCGCGCTCAGGTGGTCTATCAGAACCAGAACTGGAACACTTCGATCATGGGGACCACGTCCAACTACTTCCCCATCCGCAAGTGGATCGTCACCGCCGGCACCGTCTTCAGCGACGACGAGGTGGATGCGGCCGCGAACGTCTGTGTCATCGGCACCACCGTCGCCGGCTATCTCTTCGGCAACGATGATCCCATCGGCAAGCAGATCCGTATCCGCAACCTGCCGTTCCGCGTCGTCGGGCTGCTGGAATCGAAAGGCCAGTCGGTGATGGGCACGGATCAGGACGACCAGATTTTCGCGCCCTACACCACGGTCCAGCGCAAGCTCTCTGGCGTCACCTGGATCCAGATGATTCTCGCTTCCGCGAATACCCCGGAAGCCTCGATTGGCGCCATGCAGCCGATCACCCTGCTGCTGCGAGAGCGCCACCGCATCCGCACGGGCGACGAAGACGACTTCTTCGTCCGCACCCAGTCCGAGATGGCGGATATGGCCGCGCAAACGCAGTTGGTCATGACGCTGCTGCTCGGCTCGGTGGCGTCGGTTTCGCTGCTCGTCGGCGGCATCGGCATCATGAACATCATGCTGGTCAGCGTGACCGAGCGCACCCGCGAGATCGGCGTGCGCATGGCCGTCGGCGCCACCGAAAGCGATGTCCAGCTCCAATTCCTTGTCGAAGCGGTCACCCTCAGCATGATGGGCGGGCTCGTCGGCATTGTCGTCGGCGTGGCCGGCTCGGCCATGATCAACAACTTACTGGCTTGGCCCACGGTCCTTTCTACGCAGGCGATTGTGATGGCCGCGCTGTTCTCCGTCGGCGTGGGAGTGTTCTTCGGCTATTACCCCGCGCGCAAGGCCGCGCAGCTCGATCCCATCGAGGCGCTGCGGTATGAGTAGCATTTCCCGCGGACCCTTCTCGATCTAGCTGTATTCTTGCAGTCCAAAATGATTGAGACCACGTATACATTCCATCGTGCTGACCGTGAGTTGTTCCGAGCCGGAAAGCTCTTTCAGAAATGGAAGCAAGTGTATGGACAAACGATGCTCTTCAGGGCAATTAAACCGAATTCGCAGATGGTTCCACCGTATGGTTTCGGTGAGCTATTGGTCGGGATGCATTCCCTGAGCATGGGTCTCGACGTATTTTGGACTGACGACGGAACTAATCCCGGATGGTGGCCCAAAGCCAGAGTTGACCGTGGCTATCTCAAAACCCTCGCATCCCTAGGAGCGAGGGCTACCAAGTTCTTCTGCCGCAGCCATCCGCAACCGCCCGATTTGATTGTCTTCGATCATAGGAACCGGTTCTTTCTAGTAGAGGTCAAACGATCGGCTGAACCCCTAACGGCCGGACAAAAGCAGTTCTTCCCGAAAATCGAGCGGTATTTCAACCGGATGATTCCCAAAGCAAAGAGATCTCCCCACATGCCCCCTGGGCACTGGATCGAATTGATGAGGCTGCGAGCCGAATAAAATAGGGTCACAGAATGCTCAGGAACTCCTCGACGGAGATCTCCGCCTGTTTGAGAATGTGCGCGAGAGTCGACCGTTTCACTGGCCTGTGCGC
This sequence comes from Acidobacteriota bacterium, assembly GCA_016201285.1. Classification (GTDB taxonomy): domain Bacteria; phylum Acidobacteriota; class Terriglobia; order Acidiferrales; family UBA7541; genus JACQDE01. The sequence goes on from JACQDE010000021.1 coordinate 19,487, forward strand.
GGGGATAATGATCTTCAGAGTTTAGTCAGGCAGGCGTTTTTGCAAGCGTATGTGGCTCCCGCGTTGTCTGACAACAATCCAGCCACCACGTTGGAAGGCCCGCACGATTCGTTCGTAGATGAGCGAGGGAACTTTGGTCATTATTTGAGAGACTAGACGACCAGCTCGCGAATTTGGCTTCCTTCCTTGGAGATGAGATCGTCTTCTGCTGGTTCGAGGTACAGCTCGACGGCCTCTCGAATGTTTGCCATGGCCTCGTCAACTGTCTCTCCTTCGCTAACACAACCGGGAAGGGATGGTACGTAGACGGTGAATCCGCCTTCGTCACTTGGCTCCACAACCACCTTTAATGTCATTTTCGGCTCCTCCCAAGATTAACGCACGCTGCCCCGTTAGAAAGGGATGTCTTCGTCGCCGACTTCGGGGCCGACTCCGGCGTCCTCTGCGGCTGGGGCTGCGGGCGCTTCGGTCTCCTCGCCGGAGTGAGCAGCGGCGCTCGCTTCGCCGCGCGAGCCCAACATCCGCATTTCATTGGCGACGATCTCAAACGCGGTGCGCTTCTGTCCCTGCTGGTCTTCCCACTGGCGCGACTGGATGCGTCCCTCGATGAAGATTTGCGAGCCCTTCTTCAGGTACTTCTGGCAGATTTCCGCCAGCTTGCTCCACACCACGATCTTGTGCCACTCCGTCTGCTTCTGCGTCTGGCCGTTGCGGTCCTTGTACGACCGGTCCGTTGCCAGGCTGAAGTTGCACACCGCCTGCCCGCTTGCGGTGAAGCGTGATTCCGGATCCCGGCCCAGCCGCCCGACGAGAATTACTTTGTTCACGGACATACATGTCCTCGCAGTCTTCGAAAATTGCCCCAGCGTAGGGTGGAGTATACCTTAGCTATTGCTGGCGGGTGGGCGCTGGCGCCGCAGCTCCCAGCTCCCGCAGCTTGGCCCGCGCCCGGCGTTCCTCTTCCGTCGCCGGGTGACGCCGCACCACCTCGCGCAGCTCCCGCAGCGCGCTGGCCTTCTGTCCCATCTCGAGCAGCGCCATGCCCTTCTTCAACCGTGCGGCCCCGAGTTTGAAGCTCTTCGGATAATTGTCCAGCACCTTGTCGTATTCGGCGATGGCCTCCGGATACTGCTTCTGCGCGTACAGGATTTCTCCCAGGTAGAACTGCGCGTTGGAGGCAAAGTCGTTTTCCGGAAAGAACTTCAGGTAGTCGAGGAACTGCTGCCGCGCCAGGTCGTATTTTCCGCCGGTGAAGTCCCGCAGCGCGTTCGAATAGAGCGCGTCCGCGGAAGGCGGCGGCGTGGCCGCTCCGCCCGGCGGCTGCGCCGGAGCGCCACCGGCAATCTTGGCGTCGAGGCTTTGCAGCACGCTCTGCGCCTCGCCCATCTGCTGGTTCAGTTTGCCCAGCCGCGATTTCACCTCTTCCAGGTTGTCCGCCAGCGCCTGCACTTGAGTTGTCAGGGTGTCAATCCGCGCCCCAGAATTGGCCTGCACGTCCTGGATGCTCTTCTGCAGCACGCCGAGCGTGGTGTTCAGCTTGTTGACGGCGTCCAGCGACTGCTCCACCAGCGTCTTGAGCACCGCATTTTTCTCGTCCACGGTGCGCTGCAGCTCGCGCTGCGTCTGCATCAGCCGCTCCATGTCCGCCTGGAGCTGGATGATCTCCTTTTTCTGGGCTGCCGCCGGCGCCGGCGCGAGCAGCGCCAGCGCCACCGCCACGCCCACGGCTGTGAGCGAACCATACCGCTTTCGCAAGGGTCTTCCTCCTCCTGCCTTCGATGCCGGCCGCGTCGCAGAAGCAGTCCCGAAGTTCCGGGACGGCTAGCGCGCCATCACGAAATGCCCGCGGCGGTTTTGCTGCCAGCAGTCTTCCGAGCTCTGCGTGCAGAACGGCCGCTCCTTGCCCAGGCTCACCGTATCCATCCGGTCCGCGGATACGCCCAGCGAAATCAGGAACTGGCGCACGGTCTGCGCCCGGCGCTCGCCGAGTCCCAGGTTGTACTCCGTCGAACCGCGCTCGTCGCAGTGGCCTTCGATCACCACGCGGATCTGCGGATGCGCCCGCAGGAACTCCGCCGTCCGCGCCAGAGCGTCGCGCCCGTCCGGCCGGATGTCGAACTTGTCGTAGTCGAAGAAGGCGTCCAGGACGTTGGTGCGGAAGAGTTCTTCAATGGTGGCCTTCGGCGCCGGCGGCGGTGGTGGCGGCGGCGGCGCGGCCACGGTGATGCGCACGCTCATGTCGGCCGTGCCGCCCGGCCCGGCGGCCGTAATTGTGTACGTCATCGAGTCCGCCGGCGTCACTCGCGTCGAGCCTTCCGGCGAAACCCGCCCAACCTCCGGAGCGAGCGTCAGCTCCGTGGCGTTCGTTGAAGACCAGCTCAGCGTCACGCCGTCGCCCCGCTGGATGAACGTCTGCGACGCCTGCAGCGTCACCGTGGGACGCGCGGGGGCCGGCGGCGCCGGCGGCGGCGTGGCCGGCGGGGGCGCCACCACTTCCTTCCGGCAGGCGCCCGCAAACAGCATCAACACCATCAAGCACAGTAGCGCGTACTTTGATCGGCTGCGCATTCAGCTCCTCCGTACAGATAAGTTCAGGCCACGCAGGGCACAACTCGGGCACGTGGAAAAATCAACGGGTAATCCTACCACCAAGATATCTCCAGCGAAACACAATCAGAGCGACCTTGAAACACGCCGCATCACGCCGCCGCTAACGCGCTTGCGGGTTAGTGCGGCGACCAGTTGGGCGACTCGTTGTGCCCCTCGAACGTGAGCTGGCGCGCCTGCGTTCCGTCGGCCAGCATTGTCCAGATCTGCCGCGTTCCCGTGCGCGTGGATTCGAACACAATATGCCGCCCGTCCGGCGCCCACGACGGCCGTTCGTTCCGCCCCGCATCGCGCGTCAGTTCCACGATCTGCCGCGTGGCGGTGTCCATCACATAGAGGTCGTAGTTGCCGTTCGGCCGCCGCCAACTGAACGCCAGCAACTGCCCGTTCGGCGCCCACGCCGGATCGATCACGTAGCCCATGTCCGGCAGCTCGAGCTTTTCCACGCTGGACCCGTCCGCGTTCATCAGGTACAGATTCGGCAGCCCGCCGCGGTCGCTAACGAAGGCAATCTGCTGCCCGGTCTTCGGATTCCACGCCGGTGACGTGTCCACGCCTGCGGAGTACGTGATGCGCCGCAAGTTTCCGCCGGTCACGTCAATCATGAACAGCTCCGGATCGCCGTGCATGCTGGACATGAACATCAGCTTGGATCCGTCCGGCGACCACGCTGGCGAGCTGTTCGTGCCCTTGTAGCGCATGAAGGCCATCGGCTTGGCCGTCTCCATCGAGTACAGGCAGATCTGCGCGCTGGTCACGCCGCCCGCCGGGCCATAGCAGGTGAAGGCGATGCGCGTGCCGTCCGGCGACCACCGCGGGGTCAGCGAAATCGTCCGCAAGCTCGTCAGCGGCCGCTGGTTGCTGCCGTCGTAATCCATTGCCCAGATTTCTTTCGTGCCCGTGCGCGTGCTCACAAACGCGATCTGCGTCCCGGCCACGCCGGGCATGCCGCCCGAAAGCCGCGAGACGATTTCGTCTGCGAACTGGTGCGCAAACCGCCGGATCTGCGCGTCGGTCACCTCGCCGCGGTACCGTTTGCCCAGCACCGGCTGCGCCTGCGCGTTTCTCACGTCGGAGAGCCACGCCTCGATCACCAGGTCGTTTCCGCTCGCGCTCAGATTGCCGAAGGCGAGCAGGTGCGCCGCCGCCGGCGGCGCGTTCCACTCCGCGTGCTTCAGCTCCGCGGGCACGCTCGGCGACTGCAACGGATTCATGCTCTTGCTCACCACCTCAATGGTTCCAGCGTACTCCAGGTCGGCTCGCAGCACATCAGTGAAGATCTGCGCCAGCGGCTGCGACGAGGGCGAGCGCGGCGCAGATTCCGCCACCGCCACGCGCGGCTTTTCCACCCCCAGGCCCGTCCCGGTGCGGAACCAGTCCTGCGCCGCCGCCGGCGACGCCAGAAGGAAGAGCAGGGAAGCGAGAAGCAGATAGGATTGCAGACGACGAGAGGCTGTTCGGAGCGCCATCCGGTTGGAATCCCCCAGTCAGTTTGTGCCCGGCAGGGCCGTACGCCGGCTTGGCTTTCGCGCTGCCGCGCGTCAGCGGCGAAAATCGAACCAAAACTCCACGGCCACGTGCGAGCCGCTGTATTCCGACGGCAGCCGCTCCAGCGGGCTCGAATCCCGGATCGAGCGGATCGCCGACCGGTCCACCGAAGCGTTCCCGCTCGACCGCAGCAGCTCGATGTTCACGATGGTGCCGTCGCGCAGCACCTGGAAGCTGATCACCGCTCGTGGCGCCCAGCGCACGCCGGGGTCAATGTATGACTGGATCCAGTTGCTGCTGACCCGCCGCCGCACCGCCTCCACGTACCACGGGAAGTGGCCGGCAAACTCGCCCCCCGGCCCGCTGAACCCCAGCCCCGCCTGCGACCCGCCGACGCTGAACTGCGTGTACGGCATCGAGGGCGTCCCGCCCTGGCCGTAGGGGATCGCGCCGGCGGGCGGCGGCGTCGTGTCCTCGAGCACCCGCGACGCCCGCGTCACATACCGCTGCTGCTTGTTCTTCTCAAACTGCGGAATCTTTTTCGCCGTTTCGTCCGTCTGTTTCGTCCGCGGCTCGGCCTTGTACAGTCCTTTCGATTCGTCCACCACGCGGCTCGTGGTCATCGCGTCCGGCCGCGGCAGCGGCACGCCCGTCACCCCCGCCACCAGCCCGATGGACACCGACCCGCCCCCCGGCCCGCCCCAGAATTCACCGCGGTGCGACAAAAAGTTCGAGATCGTCAGCGAGCCCAGCAGGATCGCGTGCGCCGAGACGGAGAACACCAGCGAGTTCTTCAGGCTGGGAATCGCGTTGCTGGCGGCGGTTGCCATTTTACGGAGTGCGTGGCCGGCTGCTGATCGGCTCCGTCACCACGCTGATATTCTGGATGCCGGCTTGCCTCAGCTCGTCAACCACCGTGGCGAAGCTCCCGAACGGCACCGTCTCATCGCAGCGAATGAAGATAGCGTCCGACGCCGGGTTCTGCGTCCGCGCCCGCACCATCTCCGCGACCTTGTGGATGTTCACCGGTTCGTTCCCCAGGTACACGCGCTGCGCCCGGTCAATCGTGATCACCAGCCGGTCCTCGGCGACTTCCTTCACCGTCTTCGTCTTCGGCAGCTCCACTTCGATCCCCGATTGCAGGATGGGCGCCGTAATCATGAAGATGACCAGCAGCACCAGCACCACGTCCACGAACGGAACGATGTTGATGTCGGAAAGGGAAGTGCCGGTGTGCTTGGAAAGCTGCGGCATGGCTGCGCCTCGTTAGCTGTACTGCTTCTCAACCCGCGCCGCGAATTCCAGCGCGAAGTTGTCCATCCGCGCGGCCAGTTCCCGGATGTGCGCCAGGTAGTGGTTGTAGGCGATTACGGCGGGAATCGCGGTGAACAGGCCGGCCGCGGTGGTGATCAGCGCTTCGGCGATGCCCGGCGCCACGGCGCGCAGGCTCGCCGCGCCGGCCGTGCCCAGCCCGAAGAACGCGTCCATTACGCCCCACACCGTCCCGAACAGCCCGATAAACGGTGTGACGCTGCCCGTCGTCGCCAGCCAGCTCATCCACTTCTCCAGCTTGTGCACTTCGTCCGCGGCCGCCAGTTGCATCTCCACGCTGACCGCATTCAGGCTCTTGAGCTTGCCGCCGTGCGGGTTCGCTGCGCCGAGCTGCGAGGAAAGTTCGCGGTAGCCGGCCGCGTACACCGCAGCCAGCGGTGATCCGGCCCCGACCGTCGTGACCGACGCCGGCTCCGAGAGTCCTTTCCCCGCGCGAAACGCTTTCAGGAATCGGTTCGTTGCCGCTTCAATTTGGAAGAAGAGACGGTATTTCTGGTAGATGACAGCCCAGGAGAAGAGTGAAAAACCAAGCAGAAGCAGCAGGACGATGCGGGCAACCCAACCCGTCTGCTGGACCAGATTTCCAAGCTGGCCTGCGAGAATGAGAAACGCGATGTTCGGAATCGCCGACCTCCCTCAGAAAAACACGGAAGTAATCGCCCCAAACCTACCGTAGCACACGGCTTCCGGAGGGTCAAACGAATCCCCGCGCCCCTGTGCTAAGATGAGTTTTCCAGAATGGGCAGCTCCATCGATATTCGCCTCGAAACGCTCACCGGCCCCCGCGCCGGCGCCGCCGGTTCGCCGCGCAACGGCAAGGCCTTCTTCATCGAGACCTTCGGCTGCCAGATGAACGTCCACGACTCGGAAAAAGTCGCCGGCGTGCTTCTCGCTCGCGGGTATCAACAGGTGGACCAGCCCGACGACGCCGACGTCGTCTTCTTCAACACGTGCAGCATCCGCGAGAAGGCCGCGCAGAAAGTGTTCTCCCGCCTCGGAAAATTCCGCCCCGGCCACGCGCCGGAGAAAGTCATCGGCGTGCTCGGCTGCGTTGCGCAGCAGGAAGGCGAAGAAATCTTCGAGCGCGCGCCCTGGGTCAGCCTCGTTTGCGGATCGGCCAGCTACCGCAAGCTCCCCGATCTGCTCGCACAGATCGAAGCCGGGAACCGCCGCGTCATGGGCCTGGATTTGGACGTGGACGAAACCTTCGAGACCGAGCTGACCCGCCGCGACAACCCCTTCCGCGCCTACCTCACGATCATCGAAGGCTGCGACAAGGCCTGCACGTATTGTGTGGTGCCCTTCACCCGCGGCCCCGAGCGCAGCCGTTCCAGCCACGCCATCCTCGAGGAAGTCCGCCAGCTTGTGGACTTCGGCTACACCGAGGTCCAGCTCCTCGGCCAGACCGTCAACAGCTACCGCGACCCTTCTCCCGGCCGCATGACCTTTGCCGAATTGCTCGTCGCGGTCGCGCAGGTCCCCGGAATTCGCCGCGTGCGCTTCACCACCTCGCACCCGCGCGACTTTCAGCCTGAAATCGTCCAAGCCATTGACGCTTTCCCCGCGATCTGTAACCACGTGCACTTGCCCGTGCAGTCCGGCTCGACGCGCGTGCTCGCCGCCATGCAGCGCACCTACACTCGCGAGCAGTACCTCGAGATCATCGCGCTCATCCGGGGGGCGAAGCGCCCCATCAGCATCACCACCGACCTCATCGTCGGTTTCCCCGGCGAGACGCAGGCGGACTTCGAGGAAACTCTCAGCCTGCTCGATGTCGCGCAGTTCGACGGCGCCTTCTCCTTCAAGTTCTCCCCGCGCCCCAATACGCCCGCGCAGCACATGGAAGACTCGATCCCGGAGGAAGAGAAGGGAAGACGCCTCGCGGTCGTCCAGGAAAAGCAGCGCCGGATTCAGCTTGCCCGGCACGAAGCGCTCGCGGGAAAAACCTTTGAAGTGCTCGTGGACGGGCGTTCCTCGCGCGCCGATCAGTGGGCCGGCCGCACCTGCTGCAATCGCGTCCTCAATTTCGCTTCACCGGGCGCAAATCTTCTGGGACAATACGTGCATGTGAAGGTCAATCGGGCCGGGCCCAACAGCCTTGTCGGCGAGCACGTCACATAGCCTCGGGAGGCGACGATGGAAGTGGAGATGAAAATCGGCAAACTCATGATGGATCCAGTCACCAACATGCCCATCGTCGTGCTCAAGGACGCCCACGGCAGCTCCATCCTGCCCATCTGGGTCGGCATTTACGAAGCCAACGCCATCGCTCTGGAAATTGAAAAGGTCCAGACGCCCCGGCCGATGACCCACGACCTCCTGAAAAATCTTCTGCTCGGGCTCGAGTGCCGCGTCCAGCGCGTCGTCGTCAACGAGCTCAAGGACGACACGTTCTACGCGCTCATCTGGATCGAGCGCAACGGTCAGATCATGTCCGTGGACTCGCGCCCCTCGGACGCCCTTGCTCTCGCTCTCCGCGTGGACTGCCCCATCTTCGTGGACGAGGAAGTGCTCAAAAGCTCCAAAGTCTCCAGCGCTATCTCCGAAAAAAGCACCAACGAAGAGCTGCGCAAGTGGCTCGAAGGCTTGAACGACGAGGACCTCGGCCGCTACAAGATGTAGCGCCGCGTCTTCAGATGCGGGGCTTTTCGGCCCAAGACCCCCGCCTCTAAAGAGGCGGGCTACACCCTCCAAGCAGGCGATTCCGATCCTGCCGAAATCCGCAGGGCTGCACATTTTTTGCTTGCAGGGAGCCCTTTTCTCCCTGTAGATTTACCCTACCCGTAGTAGGCAGGCCCACGGGTGGCCTATATATGGGCCTCAGGTTGCTTCGAAAGTTGGGGATGCCTGAGGCCTTCGCCAGCGGAGCGGGTAGAGCGCTTTGACCACCATCATTGCGATTGCCAATCAGAAGGGTGGCGTCGGCAAAACCACCACGGCCATCAACCTGGCCGCCGCGCTGGCCGAGCGCAAGAAGAAAGTCCTGCTGGTGGACCTCGACCCGCAGGCCAACTCCTCCATCGCCTTCTTTGATTCGGACGACGCAGCACCCTCCATGTTCGACGTCCTCGCCGACGGCCGCACACCGCTGGCCTCGGTGGTGAAGGCGACGAAGGACCCTCATCTCTTTGTGGCGCCGGGCAAGCTCGCGCTTTCGCGTCTCGAAGTCCACCTCGCCGGGCAGTTCGACGCGCCGTTCCGCATGAAGGACGCGCTCGGCTCGGTCAGCAAGAATTTCGAATTCATCGTGCTCGATACGCCGCCTGCGCTGGGCATCCTGACCGTCAACGCGCTGGTTGCCTCCACGCATCTGCTCGTGCCCATTCAAGCCGCCTATTTCGCCATCGAAGGCACCGACGATCTGCTCGAAACCTACGAGCGCGTCCGCTCCCGTCCCAATCCGGACCTGAAAGTCCTCGGCGTCCTGATCACCCTCTTTGACAAGCGCACCAATATCGCCCGCGACGTTCACGAGCAGATCCGCTCCGTCTTCGGCAGCGTGCTTTTCAAAACGCGCATTTCCAAGAACGTGCGCCTCGAGGAATGTCCCGCGTACAAGGAAACCATTTTTTCTTTCGCTCCGAAATCGCCGGGCGCGGTGGAATATCGCAAACTCGCCCAGGAGGTCGTGCAACGTGTCGAAAAGGATCGGATTGCCCGTCACGCTGAAGATGCGGCATGACGCGCATTACGTCGAATCGCTGACCACATATAGCAGCGCGGCCATCGGGCGCATGATCCCGGTGGAGAAGATCCGTCCCAACCCCGAGCAGCCCCGCAAAGCCCTCGGCGATCTCCGCGACCTCACCGACTCCGTCCGCGAGAAGGGCGTGCTCGAGCCCTTGCTGGTCCGCTTCGTGCCCCGCGAGGACTGCTACTACATCATCTCCGGCGAGCGCCGCTACTACGCCGCTCGCGCCGCCGGGCTTCACGAAGTGCCCTGCATCGAGAAGCGCGCCGACGACGCCGAAACGCTCGAGATCGGCCTCATCGAAAACCTCCAGCGCAAGGACCTCACTCCCTTCGAGGAAGCCGACGGCCTCTACCGCCTGGCCACGCAGTTCGACTACACGCACGAGGACATTGCCCGCAAGATCAGCAAGGCCCGCTCCTCCGTCACCGAAACGCTTTCGCTGCGCAACATCCCCGAGTCGCTGCGCAAGAAGTGCATGGAGAAGGGGATTGTCTCCCGCTCGCTGCTTCTCCAGGTGGCCCGCCAGCCCAACGAAAGGAAAATGGCGGAGATGGTCGCGCGCATTCTGCGCGGCGGCTTCACCCGCGATGAAGCCCGCCAGGAGCGCCGCGACGAAAAACAGTCCGGTCCGCGGCCGCAGCCCTTCATCTTCTCTTTCAAGCCGCAGAACGAGTCCTTCAACCTCCGGATTCAGTTTCGCAAGAGCTCCGTTTCCCGCCACGAGTTGATCCAGACCCTGCGCTCCATCCTGGCGGAACTCGAGCAGGGCCGGGATCAGAGCGAGGACGAGACCGGCATCTCCGCGGCCTGATCGCGCGGCACTTCTGGCCCCGTCCGTTTTGAAATCTGGAACCCGCAAATGCGCGGCGGTGTCTTACAATGGAGGCGGCCGGTGAGCCTATGCTGGAGCTGACCGAGCAGCAAATCGGCATCCTCGAGCGTCTCCGCGAGCGCGGCTTTGAACTCGTCGCCTTTCCTCTCTACGCGAGCCACGTTGGCGTGCGCCGCGGCAACTGCGCGGCCCTGCTGGCGCCCGTGCCCGGCAGCGGCATGAGGCTCTTTGGGGATGTCTTCTATCTGGCCGCGGGCAATCCCGCCGTTCGTATCCATCGCGGCGGGCGCGAAGTTTTTGTCTGGAAGAGCAACGAAGTGCCGGTGACGCCGGAGCGCAACGCCGAGCTGGCCAGTTTCGCCGAAGCGCTGGCGGAGTCTCTGCTGGCCACTGTCTAGGGGATTCGCCTGCGAGTCGAATTCAGCAACGATGAGTTGATTCTCACGCTGGTCAGCCTGATCCGCGCCGTGGATCCGCGCCTCCTGCACCACGGACCGGAGGGCTTCACCCTGGATTTCGGCTCGCTCGAGCGCAAGGAAGATCTCTCCGCCAACGAGCGCCTGCTGCTGCGCCTCCGCGGCGCGCTGGATTCTGCCAGCGAGCAAAACTCCTACGGCCTCGAGCTTAGCGCCGTCGAGCGCCAGCGCCTGGCTGAGACTCTCGAGCGCCTCGACCGGCTGCAAACGTGGCCCGAAGACGTCCTCGCCATGAGCACGGGCCTGCAAACCCGCTTGCTCGCGGGAGACTGACGCGAGCCGCCGGTGGCTCCTGCGTCCGGCAGAAAACCACTTCTTCGTACCCGGAGGGGAACACGATTCTGCCGAACCATGCGAACTGAACCCGCAAACCTACCCTACGATTTGATCTGCATCGGCGCCGGCCCCACCGGCCTCGCCTGCGCCATCGAGGCCAAGCGGGCCGGGCTGCGCCCGCTCGTCGTGGACAAGGGCTGCCTGTGCAACTCCCTGTTCCACTACCCCACGAACATGATTTTCTTTACCACGCCCGAGCTGATGGAAATCGGCGACCTGCCCATGACCACCACCTCGGAAAAACCCACGCGCGCCGAGGCTCTCAAGTACTACCGCAAGGCCGCTGAGCATTACGCGCTCGAGTTGCGGCTGTACGAATCGGTCGAGCGTGTGGCGGGTAGCGACGGAAACTTCACCGTGCAGACGCGGACGGCCGCCGGCGAAGAAAAAAGTTATGCTACCCAGAAAATTGTTGTGGCCACCGGCTACTACGACCTGCCCAACCGTCTCGGCATCTCCGGCGAAGATTTGCCGCACGTGAGCCACTACTACACCGAGGCGCATCCCTGCTGGGGACAGGACGTCGTGGTTGTGGGCGGCAAGAACTCCGCGGCCGAGGCGGCGCTGGACCTCTGGCGCGGGGGCGCCCGCGTCACGCTCGTCCATCGGCGAGCGGAGCTAGGCGCAAGCATCAAATACTGGGTGCGCCCGGACATCGAAAACCGCATCAAGGCCGGACAAATTGCCGCGCTCTTTGAAACGGAAATTACGCGCATCGAGCCGGACACCGTGTTCGTGAACAACGCGCAGGGCAGCAGCCGCGTTCCTGCCACGGCCGTCTTCCTGCTCACCGGCTACCATCCTGATTTCGATTTTCTGCGGGGGCAGGGAATTGCGCTCGATGAGACCACGATGAAACCGGAGTGCAATCCGGAGACGCTGGAGAGCAACGTCCCCGGCATTTATCTGGCCGGGGTCATCCTCGGCGGGCGCCACACGGGGGAGATTTTTATCGAGAACGGCCGCTTCCACGGTAAGCAGATTGTCGCCGCGCTCCTCCGCGGATAGCGCGCTGGGATCGAACGATGCGGCTGATTTTGCTGGAGTGAGACGGGTCTGCTAGACTGAGGACTTCAAGGACAGGCTGAAGCCTGTCCTACTCGTCATGGCGTCCATACTCCGCGAAGTCACCGAGACGATTGTCACGCTGGCCAAGGGCTTCCGCGTCACCTTCCGCAATATGTGGGGCAAGACCGTCACAGAGAACTATCCGGAAACGCCGGTCCACTTTATGCCCCGCTACCGCGGCATCCACGTGCTGCAGCGCGACGAGCAGGGCCTGGAAAAATGTGTCGGCTGCTTTCTCTGTTCCGCTGCCTGCCCCGCCAACTGCATCTACATCGAAGCGGCGGAGAATACCGATGCCACGCGCATCTCCGCCGGCGAGCGCTATGCCCGCGTCTATAACATTGACTACTCGCGCTGCATCTTCTGCGGCTACTGCGTCGAGGCCTGCCCCACCGACGCCATCACCCACGGCCACGGCTTCGAGCTCGCCACCTACGACATCAACTCGCTCATCTATCGCAAGGAACAGTTGCTTCAGCCCGAACTCCACAAGAAGCCCGCCACTGTCTGAAAGAAGCGAAAATAGAAAATGGAAAATAGACCGCGCACCTATGGCCTGCGCGTCATTCCACGAAACTCGATTGAAAAAGCGCAACTACGAATCGCTTTGCCGCCGGTGCGGATGAGCGACGTACTCGGTCGTCGCGCGATAGACCTCGGCGGCCCGCGCGAGGGCTTCCTGAATGTTCGCGCAGATGTTTTCCCGGCCCACGTGCTGCTCGAATTCGGCCTGGTGCATCAGCCGTGACGGCTGGTCCATGGCGCCGCACAGAATCACAGTGCGTCCCGTGGCGTGCAGCTTGTCCGCCAGGTCTTCGAGTGCTACGAGGCCCGTCGCGTCGATGGCAGTCATGTTGCGCAGGCGCAGGATGATGATGGGCGGAAGCTGATGCAGCCGGTCGGTGACTTCGGAAATCTTGTCGGTGGCCCCGAACAGGAAGGGCCCGTGAATGCGGAACACAGCAACGTAGTCCGGAATACTTTTGTCCTGCAAGATGTGCACCCGCCCGTACTCGATGTATTCGTCGGTCACTTCGGAGACCGTCGTCGTCGCCGTCACCTTGCGGATGAATAGCAGCGCCGCCAGCACCATGCCCACTTCCACCGCAATCGTCAGGTCAGCGAACACCGTCAGCAGGAACGTGATGAACCACACGCTGATGTCCGCTTTGGTGAGCTTCAGCAGTTGCGGGATCTCGCTCCACTCGCCAATGTTGTAGGCCACCACCATCAGGATTCCCGCCAGAGCCGCGAGCGGAATGAACTTCGCCAGCGGGGCCGCCACCAGCAGGATGGCCAGCAGCGTCAGCGCGTGGATGATCCCGGCGATAGGAGTTTTCGCCCCGCTACGAATGTTGGTGGCCGTGCGGGCAATCGCGCCCGTCGCCGGCAGCCCGCCGAAGAGCGGTGATGCGATGTTCGCGATGCCCTGCGCCACCAGTTCGGTGTTGGGGTTGTGCTTGTCACCACTCATACGGTCGGCCACCACCGCGGACATCAGGGATTCAATCGCGCCCAGCATGGCGATAGTGAATGCCGATGAGAAAAGGATGGGCACGAGGTCCAGGCGAAACGCAGGAAGGTCCAGCTTGGGCATGCCGTTGGGAATGCCGCCGAAGCGAGTGCCAATGGTCTCCACTGGCAGCTTCAGCAGCATCACCGCCAGCGTCCCGCCCAGCAACACCACGATTGAGCCGGGCACCTTCTTCAGATACTTTGTGAACAAAATGATGATGAGCACTCCCCCCGCGGCCATCGCCGTGGCCGCAGGGGAAATGGTGTTCAAGTTCCGAAAGAACATCTCGAGCCGCCCGAGGAAATCTCCCGGCACGTGCTGCACGCGCAGCCCGAAGAAGTCGCGCAATTGCGTGCTGGCAATCAGGATGGCGATGCCGTTGGTGAAACCCATCACCACCGGCCGCGGAAAGAACTTCACCGCGGCGCCCATCCCCGTGAGGCCCAGCAACACCAGCATCACCCCGGCCATCATCGTGCACATGAACAGGCCGTCGATCCCGTACTTGGCCACAATGCCGTACACGACCACGACAAACGCGCCGGTCGGCCCGCCAACCTGCGTCGTGGACCCGCCCAGCGCGGAAATCAGAAACCCGGTGATCACCGCGCAATAAATCCCCGATTGGGGGGAAACTCCGGACGCGATGGCGAACGCCATCGCCAGCGGCAGCGCGACCAGGCCTACAGTGACGCCGGCAATCAGGTCGTGCGCAAACTTTCGCCGGTCGTACTCCCGGAGACACTGGAATAGTTTGGGAGCCCAGGAAGGCATCACGAAGATATTTTACAGCAAGGAAGCAGCGCGCAGGGCAGGGAATTCCTCAGACCGTGACGTATTCGGCCGATGTCGTCGGTTCCGGGATGGGAAGCCCATCCTCGCGGAGGCCCTCGATGTGCATCTGAATTGCCGCGCGCATGTTCGCTTCGACTTCAGCGCGCGTCTTGCCAGTGGCCACGCAGCCGGGAAGATCAGGTGAATACGCTGAGAGATTCCCGTTCGCTTGCTCAATCACGACGAGGTAACGCTTCACGACTTCTCCTTCTTCAGTCCCGCTTGCTTCAATATGCTGTTCAGAGTGCCGGGGCAAGATCATCACCCGCTGCCCTGCAATTTGTAACCCGTCCTGCCTTTGTGGCGTGCTTAAACTGACGATGGCTGCCTTTTGTTGCGACGAGGAACCAACCGTCGTCTGCTATCAGCCTGATTGCATCGCGGACCTTCATGCCGATTCTTCCCAGAACGTGCCCATCTGCACTCCCATTCTGTGCTGCCTGTGCACAGGACAGCTACTTCTTCTTGCGAAAAGCCATTGTGGGCGCCACCGGCTCGGTCGTTCGCCGTGGGTCCAGAATCGTCCGCAAAAGCGTCTCGTCCAGCAGCCCGCGCTCCCGCGCAATCTCGGTCACCGTCCGTCCGGTCTTCACGCTCTCTTTGGCGATCTCCGCGGCTGCCGCGTAGCCGACGTACGGATTCAGCGCCGCGGCAATGGAAAGCGTTGCGTTCGCGTAAAAGTTGCAGCGGGCTTCGTTCACCGTGATCCCGTCCACGCACTTGCGCGCCAGCGCGCGCATCGTGTTCTTCAGGATTTCCGCCGCGTGCAGGACGTTCCACGCCATCGCCGGCATCATCACGTTCAGCTCGAGCTGCCCGGCCTGCGCCGCCAGCGCCGTCGCCGCGTCCGCGCCCGCCGACTGGAACCCCACCATTGCCGCCAGCTCGGCCAGCACCGGATTGACCTTGCCCGGCATGATGGAAGACCCCGGCTGCAGCGCCGGCAGCACAATCTCCGCCAGGCCGGTGTTTGGTCCGCTCGCCAACAGCCGCAGATCGTTCGCGATGCGGACCAACTCCAGCCCCAGATTGCGCAGCGCCGAGGACGCCACCGTCATCGCCAGGTTCGACTGCATCGTGTACCGCGGGTCGTCGGTCGCGATCAGCCGCTGCTTCGAAACTTTGCTCAGGTAGTCGACGGCCAGCCTTTGATACCGGGGATGCGTGTTCATCCCCGTGCCCACGGCCGACCCGCCCAGCCCAACCTCGCGAAGCACGTCCTGCGCGTGCCGCAGCTCTTCGCCGCACCGGCGCATCGCCGTCGCGTACGCAGCGAACTCCTGGCCGAGGCGAATCGGCGCCGCGTCCATCATGTGCGTTCGTCCGGATTTCAAGATGTGGTCGAACGCCTTGCCCTTGCGCGCCAACGACCGCTCCAGCTCACTCGCCGCGGCAATCACGTCCTCGAACAGCAGGATCGCCGCCAGCCGCATCGCCGTCGGGAAAACATCGTTCGTGGACTGCCCGCAGTTCACGTGGTCGTTTGGATGGCACCGCTCGTACTCCCCGCGCCGTCCACCGAGCAGATCGATCGCCCGGTTGGCGATCACCTCGTTGGCATTCATGTGGAACGATACGCCCGCGCCCGCCTGGTACACGTCCACCACAAACTGGTCGTCCAGTTTGCCGAGGATGACCTCATCGGCAGCCCGGATGATGGACGCCGCACGCCGCCGGTCGAGCAGCCTCAGGTCGCGGTTGGCCATCGCCGCGGCTTTCTTCACCATCCCCATGGCCCGGATCAACCTCGGGTGGGCACGATATCCGCTGATAGGGAAGTTCTCCATCGCCCGGCAAGTCTGGATGCCGTAGTACGCCTTCACCGGAACCTGTTTCTCGCCTAGGGAATCTTTCTCCGTGCGCGTCTTCATGGCGATACTCCGAACCGCAAACGAGGCCAACTAAGTGAGGGTAGGGCCTGAGCATACCACGCGCCCGCCCCGCGTTTCAGCGCCCGCAATTCCACAGATGACCGCGCAACTGAAATGGGCGGTTTAGTATACCTCCGGGGCTGTAGCTGCCCGAAAGGCCAGCAAGTCCCGAAATCAGGCCCAAGTTCTTGAGATGGCCTGCGTCCGATAAGGGATA
>JACQDE010000022.1 GCA_016201285.1 Acidobacteriota bacterium
CATTCGGACATCTCCGGATCAAAGCCTGCTTGCGGCTCCCCGAAGCTTTTCGCAGCTTGCCACGTCCTTCATCGCCTGTTGGCGCCAAGGCATCCACCGTACGCTCTTAGTAGCTTAACCATAAAACTTACCCAGCACGTCTTCGCGTCTCGCGACGGAAAGAGTGCAGAGCTTGTTCGCCGTCATTCACATTGCTCTACTCGAGCAGAACTTGCGGCTACACAGCGCCCCGAATCCCGAAGTCTCGGGAGGGGACGATGTGTTTGCCAGCCTATTCAGTTGTCAAAGAACCTAGACTCCGCGCCTGGCGGAGCGTCCCGATACAAGGCATCGGAACAATAAAAAACCCGGCGTCGAGCGCCGGGTGCCGTCCCGATGAAGTGCATCGGGGCGAAACTCGCAGCTCGACAAGTTGCTATCCGGTGTTCGTATCTAACCTCACTCCGTAATTGTCGCTACGGGGCACCGATGGCTGGACTGCAAACCCCACTGAGGAGGAACTGCCTACAGCCAATCAGAGAGTATAGACACGAATCTTGAAAACGTCAAGCCCCCGCACAAACAAATTTTTCGAGGGGCTGTGCAAAAAGGACAACGCTGTGGAAAGCCGAAGAAAGACAGTGGCGAGTGGCGAGAGCGGAAGTTAAAAGGTCAAAGACGCTCTGTTAACATCCCTGCAAAACTGGCCCGCGCGGGCCTGAGGACGCTCCATCCGCCTGCGGCGGATTGCGCGCCGGCCTGCGGCAGCAAGGTGCGCACTCCGTGCGACTTTTTGACCCAGGGCTTGCGCCCTGGGCTACAAGACTTTCGCCCCTGCGGGGCTCAAATTTGTGGATATCAACAGAGCCGGTTAAAGAGTTAAAGGGAAAGCAAAAGCATCCGCACAGAGGGAACTTGATGAGTCGACCCAGGCGGAGAACAGAAGGGGCGGACTCGCTCAGGGCGGGCGCGGGGGCCTGCCCCCACGGAGAAATGCAGCGCGTTGGTTGCTGGACAGGCTGGAAACCTGTCCTACGAAAGCGGGCCGATGCGCCCGGGGCGAGCGCAGGGTCGAATGCCATGCGCCTCTATGGATGGAGCCAAAACGATTTGCTTGACGAAAGGGGCGCAGCAAGCAGCGCCCCTACAACGGGAATCAAGAAAATCTTAAAAGAAAAAGAAGTTGAGGTTGAAGTCGAAGTCGTCTTCACCGCCAGGCCGTGCGGGGCGCGCCGCAGGCTGGGAACGTCCGACATGTAAATTATCGAAGTGAAGAGCGGCGTTGAGCACGAGCATAAAGCTGCCCTGAGTTTCGTGGCGCCACATGGGGTTATTGGCGAAGAAGACGACGTGGCCGCGTCCTACCGGGGCGTCAATCACAGCCGGGGTCTGCGCTAGCTCCGAGCCGTCGGCCAACATGCCGCTGACCCACAGATTTTTTTCCTCGGCGAAGCGAAGCACGACGCGCGGCCACATGCGCGGCGGAGGAATCGAGCCGCGGAGAAACTCGCGGATGTCGGGATCAATGTAGGCTTCCTGCTGAGCGCGGGAGCGGCGCGGCTCGGGCTCAGGCGCGGTCCACGGGCGGCCCTGCGGGATATCGGGATCGGTAGCCGAACCGCGGCCGGAAGTGCGCGCGCCGCCGACGTCGCCGGGACCGCCGCCTCCACCGAAGCCGCCACCGCCGCCGGTGAGCGAAACGCGGAACACAGGCGACTGGTTGAAATAGAGCGCGACGCTGTCGTCGTAGCCGTAGGCGATGGGGCTGCGCTTGTCTTCGACGGTGGCGCTGACGATGGAACCGCGGGCCTGGAGCTGCGACGTAGTGGCGATGGAGACGCCTTCGGTGATGCCGAGTTCAACGGGAAGCGCGGCGCCGGCGGAAATGGGAATGAACACGCCGCCGTCCTCGATAAATTTTTTCAGGTTGGCAAGACCTTCGAAGCCGAGGCCGCCGCGAATGTCGCCGGAGGAGTCGGGCTTGCCATCGGCAGTGGTCAGGTTGGGTGTGAGATCAGAATTTTTCCAGGGGATGGGGCCGCCGAAGTCGGAGCCGTCGGCGAGCAGGCGCTTGCGGACGCCGTTGATGAGCGTGCTGAGGCTGGAGGTCACCGGCGGAAAGAGAATGACGTCGTACTTGGATTTGAGATTGGGCGTGGTGCGGACGACAGCGTCGGAAATGTAGTCGTAGGGAACTTGCGCCTCTTCGAGCATGAGGCGGTACCAGCCTTCGTTCTGCGTGTTGACCCAGGTGTGCATCAGAGCGATGCGCGGGAGGGCTACGGCGTGGCGCTCGACTTTGAGGTCCGAAGCGGTGGCGACGACGCGGAGGCTGAGATCTTTCGCGGCGGATTCGATGCGCGCGCGAAGGTCGGCGGGATTGCCTTCCGTGGGAATGAGAAATGCGCCGGGATCGGATTTCTGGCCGTCGGCTTCGAAGGCGTCCTCGGCGGCGAGAATCTTGACGTCTTTCAGACGGAAACGGAACGTGGCCACACCGGGCTCGGCGTTGGCGTTGATGACGAAAAGTTTTATGGCGGAGCCGGAGACGCTGCCGGTGGCGCTGGCCGCGCCCGCGACGAGAGTCATGGACGCTTTCAGAATTTCAGTGTCGGTGACGCGGAGAGTCTTGATGTTGCGGAGCGGGCCCATGGTCCAGCCGGTGTCGTCGTAGGGACGCGGATCGGAAGTGGAGTAATACTGTGTGTCGAGCAGCATGTCCACCATGCGGGAGTAGGGCTGGTCCATGCGGATGATGTAGGAGCCGGCGGGGATTTTGACGGTGGCGGGCTTGGATTCCTCAGGCTTGGGTGCCTGGGAAGAGTTGAGATCCCTCGCTGCGCTCGGGATGACAGCCGATGAGGCGCCGGGGCCGCGGCCTGCGGGTGCGGCAGGCGCTGGCGGCGTGGGATCTTTTATTTCCGTTTCGTTCGTGAGCGTGTGAACTTCAGCGCCCTGCTGCTGCATCAGGCGCGCGAGGCCGGCGGCGAGGGCGGGACGCTTGCCGTCGTTGGGGATGACCCAGGCGGCGGGGCCTTCGGTGGCGGCTTTGGCGACGGAACGCTTGGACTTCAGATAAAAATTTTCGAGAAGTTCTTTGCCGTGGTCGGCGGTGTATTGCAACGCAAAAAGCAGAGCGGACTGCTGCATGTTCACATTGTTGCGGATGGACCAGCGAACGCGGGCGAGCGGGGGATTGGGACGGAACCAGGTGCGGGCGGTGTTGCCGGCAGCGAGCGTGCGCATGCGGGTGTCGGCGCCGCCGTTGCCGAAGGTTTCGTAGAAGCGGCCGATGGAGTTGTGTCCGTTGGCGACGTAGAACATGTAGTTGGCGGCCCAGCCGTCGTAGAAACCATGCGTCCACACGCCGGGAACGCCGCGCTGGGTCATGTGCTCGATTTCCCAGTAGGCCAGTTTCTGCCACTCACTGATGACGATGGGGTCGAGCCAGGCGTTGTAGGGGCCGGTGCCGGTGGAGGTGTAGAGATAAGGCACGGACTCGTGCAGGTCGTGGAGAACCTGCGGGTGCCAGTCGAGAAAATTTTTCATCATGGTTTTGGAAAGCTCGAGGGCCTGGGCCATGGAGTCGCGGTTGTTGTCGTGGGCGACGTACTTGCCCCAGTACACAAGGCCGGGCGCGGGCTTATCCGGATTGGCCTTGCGGTAGTTGTAGATGTCCACCATGCGGTCGCGGCCGTCCACTTCGACAACGGGCGTGATGAGGAAGATGACGTTCTTGCGGATGTTCTGAATGAAAGGCGATTCCTCGACGGCGAGACGGTAGGCAAGCTCCATCAACATTTCCGGCGAGCCGGTCTCCGGCGAGTGGATCGAGCCGGAAGCCCAGTAGATGGGCTTGCCGTCCTTGATGAGCGGCGCGGCGTCGGCGTTGGAGAGCTTGCGCGGGTCGGAGAGGTTTGCGGTGATCTTCTTGAACTTGTCGAGTTGGGCGAGATTGGATTCGTCGGTGACGGCGACGAGGAGAAACTCGCGGCCCTCTTCGGATTTGCCGGCGGTCCAGACCTTCACGCGCGGAGAAGCCTTGGTGAGCTCGTGATAGTAACGGTAGATGTCCTTCGTGTAGGTGAGCTTGCCTTCGGTGCCAACGGAATAGCCGAGAACTTTCTTGGGCGAGGGCACAGTGGCCGAGGCGGGGAGATGGTCCACCAATTCAGTGAGGAAGTATTTTTCGGTGGTGTACTTCTGGATGTCGGCGGTGTAGTCGGCGTCGTTCTGCTGGGGAACTGCCGTGCTTTTGGCAGTCTTTGCAGGTTCCGCTTTCTTCTGACCTGAGACGAGTGAAACCGAGCCGGCGCACAAAACCATTGCACCCAGAAGAATCAGCACGACTCGAATGGATCGACCGTTCATGGGATCCTCCGCAGTGTTTCAGTTGAAGCCACGAATCCTCGGGCGGCGTGGCACGTCCGACAACCACTCAGACGCGCGGCATTCAATCACAGTTACCTACCGATAGGAAATCAGGCGCCGAAGGGGGTTCAGAAGTTAGTCTTGACAATCTTTCTATGGAGTGCTAATAAGGAACTACAGAGTGCTAATTCAGAACCATGAGATATAAACAATTTTGCGCGCTGGCGCGGGCCGCCGAACTTCTGGCTGAACGCTGGACTCTGCTCATCGTCCGCGAGCTCCTGCTGGGGCCGCGCCGGTTTGCGGATCTAAAGGCGGGCCTGCCAGGAATGAGCTCGAGCGTTCTGACGAAACGGCTGAACGCGCTCAGCAAGTCGGGACTCATCCAGCAGTCGGAATGGGAACCGCCGGCGGCGTCCACTGTGTACGAGTTGACCCGGAACGGTCAGGCGCTGCGCCCTGCCGTTTATGAGCTGATTCGATGGGGCGGACGGTTTCTCTTCCCGCCGCGCCGGGGAGAGCGGTTCGACCCGCGGTGGCTGGTGCTGGCGCTTTCCGCTTGCGCGCGAAAGAAAGATGCACCACAGCACGCGATTGAATTTCGCATGCGGGACGGCAAGCGAGAAGTGGCTATCCACATCCGCGGGGGCCCTGAGGGCACGCTGGTGGAGGCGCGCAGTGCCGCCTCCGAAGCGACGATCCGAGTGTCGGATCCGCCGACGGTACTTGAAATGATGGCCGGCAAGGTGAGTCCTTCGGACGCGATGCGGCGGGGCCGGATTCAGATCGAAGGCGACCCGCACATTGCCGCGCTCTTGCCGCAGTTTTTCGAGGCCGGTTCCGCGGCCGAAAAAATCCGTGAGCCTGCAGGGAATTACACGCCGGGAGCGCCTGATGGCCTATGACGAAAAACTCGCGCACCGAATTCGCCAAGCCCTGGCCGAGAGCGGGGGGATCGCCGAAATGCGAATGATGGGCGGCTTGTGCTTCACGCTCCACGGCAACATGTTGTGCGGTGTCCTGAAGTCCGACCTGGTGGTGCGCGTCGGTTCCGAGCGCTATGAGGACCTGCTGGCCCAGCCGCATGCCCGTCCGATGGATTTTACCGGCCGGCCCATCCGAGGCTTCGTTTTCGTGGGTCCCGGCGGGTACCGGACCGGCCGTATGCTGCGGCAGTGGCTGGATCGAGCCGCCGAGTTTGCCTCTTCCTTGCCGGAAAAAACCAAAAAACAAAGGAGACAGATATGAATCCCAAAGAGCAATTCCTCGCTTCGTGGCAGCGCGAATTTCCCACGACGCTCAAGGTCTTGAAAGCCTTCCCGGCGGACAAGGGAAAATTCAAGCCTCACGAGCGCTCGCAGGAGGCCAATGAGCTGGCGTGGAACTTCGTGCGCGCGCAAGTCGCGATTCAGCAAGCCCTGGACGGCACCTTTACGATTCCGCCCAACTTCCCGCCGGTGCCAGAAAAGTGGAGCGACGTGGTCAGCGCATACGAAACGGCTGAGGGCAAAGTCGTGGAGGCGATGCAGAAAACTCCTGACGCGGAGTTCGCGAAGACGATGAAATTCCTGCTGGGGCCCGGGCAGTGGGGCGATATTCCGCGGATGAGTTTTCTATGGTTCGTGTTTTGCGACACGATTCATCATCGGGGCCAGCTCTCGGTTTACCTGCGCCTGGCCGGAGGGAAAGTGCCCTCTATTTACGGCCCTTCCGCCGACGAACCCTGGTTCTGAAGTGTCGTTCTGTTGCTATCTGTAGACGCGCCCTTCCAGAAACTTTAGAAAAATATGGACGGGGTGGCGCGAATGCGGCATGAAGGCCAGCAAACAGATAAGGGAAAGTGGAGAGTGACGGGTGGCGAGTGGCGGACTGTCCGTTGACGGTGCGCAACCGAAAACCTTCCAAGGAGGCGAGGACATGGTTGAACTGACGGCGTTGTGGATGCCCATCTTGCTTTCGGCCGTGGTGGTGTTCGTGGCCAGCTCGATTATTCACATGGCGTTGCCGTACCACAAGAGCGACTACAAGAAACTGCCCAACGAGGAAAAAGTGCTGGAGGCCCTGCGCGCGCTGGGCCTGGCCCCCGGCAGCTACCACTTCCCGCACTGCGGCAGCCACAAGGACATGAAAACCCCCGAGCACACGGAGAAGTTGAACAAAGGGCCGATCGGGTTGATGACCGTGTTCCCCGCCGGCGTGCCGAACATGGGCAAGTATTTGGGGACGTGGTTTGCCTACTGTCTGGTGGTCAGTGTCTTCGTGGCGTACGTGGCCGGGCGCACGCTCGGGCCGGGGACGCAGTACCTGGCGGTCTTCCGCATCGCGGGCACGGTGGGATTTTTGAGCTACGGAATTGCGCATGCCCATGCGTCCATCTGGGAAGGCCGCGCGTGGAGCACCACGTTTAAGTTTTTCTTCGACGGGCTGGTGTACGGCGCGCTGACCGCCGGAGTCTTCGGCTGGCTGTGGCCGCGGTAAGAAAGTGGTGAGTGGCGAGTGAGGTCACGGGCTCGACCCCGCGCACAGGGGCGAGCCCGTGACTTTTCTTGTGTTCGATCAATCTATTTGCGCTGGAGACTGGCTTTTCGCCGGCTGAACTCGGGTAACGAGTCAGAAGCGAGGTAAGACCTGGCTTTGGCGTCGTCCTTGAGATAGACGTCCCAGAAAGCGATGCAGGCGACACGCACCCAGGCAAAGATGGCTTCCTGAGCGGAGGGATCCGCTGCTGGAGGAGGCAGGCCGCGAAGCATCTCCAGCTCGCCGCCGCGGAGCATGGCCAGAGGCTCGTCAATCCCGAGGCCTTGCGCGTACCGCGCCACCACCGCGCCGCTCGCATCCGTCTCCTCGAGGATGTTCGCGCCATCGTACACGCAGATCGTCGTCTCCGTCGGCGTCACCTTCTGAATCCGCCGACCGAGCATGTTCAAAGTCGCTCGGCGATCCCGACATGTGAGGAATCTCTCTTGACAAATACGACGTGAATTCTGTCACGAATTGATGGTGTGTCCACAATGCCCTTCTTCAAAACTCCATGCTCCCCCAGCCTCACCCTTTTCCAAGAGAGAGTAGATTTTATTGATATCAATGTCTGGAGGCACATCAACGGCGACCCAGCGATGCTTCGCTAATTCGAATGTGCAGCCTAGAGTTTCTAAAGGATTCCAATACTTGAGGAAGCGTTGGCTTTCAATCGTGTCGTCTTCTGAAAGGAGCATTCGATAAGTTGAATGTCCTCCTCTGCGAGCGACGCCGGCAAATCGCAGAATTCCTCGAGATGGTGACGCATGAACAGTGTCACCAAAACTGATTCCGTACACATAAAAAGGAACACTTCGAACTAGAAATTCGCCTGATGTTTGCGGCTTAGCCCAAAGGTTCTCGGCCTTCAATTCTTTCCATTCGCCCGGCCTTAGTGGAAACCGAACCTTAACAAGCTTGCGGAAAGCGCGAACTTGTTTCTTTTTCGGTCTCATTTATTGTTCCCGATCATGGGATCTTTTTCCTTTTTAGCCAGCGAATGTATTCAGCGGAAGTCTTTGCTCCTTTGCTTGAATTGCAGCCCAAGCATGCAGGCTGCAGGTTCTCCTTTTTTGTATTTCCATTTCGAGATCTGGGTGTGGCATGGTCGACTTGAGTTGCTTTTTTACCACAGAACACACACTTTCCGTCATTCTCCTGCAAGATTTGTTCTCTTTGCTTCGGGGTTACTCTCTTTCCAGCAGAAGGTCCACCAGAACTGCCTTTCTTTGGTCCTTGGCCGCTTTTCTGGGTTGGAGTCAAAATGACATCAAGCGAATTCTTTGCCGCCCCCACTACAGCACTTGTTCCAGCAACGGCCTTAGGAAGCA
Organism: Acidobacteriota bacterium; assembly: GCA_016201285.1. Classification (GTDB taxonomy): domain Bacteria; phylum Acidobacteriota; class Terriglobia; order Acidiferrales; family UBA7541; genus JACQDE01. Next base: position 8,199 of record JACQDE010000022.1, read on the forward strand.
CAACAGGAAGTGCCGCGCATGCTGCACCGCTGCTACTGCAAGCTGCAACCGTTCCGACCCCACCAATTGTCGCGCTTATGCCGATGCCACCTACAATCGCGGTGCCAACGGTCTGTCCCACTCTGGACGTTAAGGAATCGCTTTCATTCGGCCTGCTTCCAGGGGCTGCGCCGAAGCTGATACTTGCCGATGCTCCGCGAAACACACCAACGACAAAGTCAAGCGCAGTAAAGAAATCTTCTATACCGTCGTGCCCGTTGGGGTCGGTATAGCGGACGGGGTTGTTGAATGTGTAGGCGTATTTGTTTAACGATTGAAGGTTGGTGATGTCGGCGTAGGGGAGGGGGCCGGGCGGGAGTGGGTCGCTGGAGCTGAAAGCGTCCTCCGGGCCGCCGGTGAATTCATCTGGCGAAAGGAAGCGGCCGTAGGCCGATGAGTAGTAGCGGGCGACGAAGAAATCAAGGCCACTTTCCGCGTCGCGTTCTTTGCCGGTGAATTTGTACGGGTTGGGGTCGGTGTGCAGATAGACGGCGCTGGCCGCCATGCTGCCGGTCTGCTTGGCGAGGGGTTTACCCTGAGCGAAGCCGAAGGGCTGCCCGCCGAAGCCTCCGCCGTTCGATGAACCCCGGAACGCTACAATATGAGTGGACTAAAAGCAGGGGGCAGGTCAGTACCCTCCCCTACTCCAGGGCGAACTTGGGCGCCTGTCCTGATAATTTCTTGGCCCAGTGCGGCCGGATGACCGCCCCTCGAGTTCAATTCTCCGCAGGCAAGTTCGCTTCGCACCGGAAAATCCGTGCGGTCTCGCGAGCGATCTTCCGGGTTTCCTCCCCCATGTATTTCCACGCTGTGTGAAGCCGGCCTGGCTCACCGACCAAGTTTTCAAGAATTTCCACTTGGAGCAGATTAACCACTTGAATATTTGGGGAATGGGCCATCGCTTCAAAAAAGTCGCACACGCGACGAATCAGACTTACATCCTTGCCAGAGTCGAGAAGTTCGTTCAAGAATGGTTTCAGCACGTAGCCGATGACATCATACTGTCCAGGCCGACCCTCGACCTTAGCCTGCCATTCTGCTTCTGCGGCGTACCTGCCAACGAGCTCCGGCAGCGCCTTGAGCATGACTCTGTCAACGCTTTCGTAATCCTGTATCTCCATCGGTTCTAAAATGCCCTTTTCGTATCTATTGCGGTTCTGAGATCTTGGATAAGTTTTCCAGCAACAGCTCGGTCTTGAGCTGAGAGTTGCCCACTTCTTATTACATTATTTAGCCGGATAATCGAATCTTCGGCCTTTTGAGCGTGTCCAGCCTTCGAGAACAGTTCACCGGTCATCTGTTCGACGCGCGTGACCCCGGCTGTTCCACCGGGGAGCCTGTCAGTCACCTGAAAGAGAGTGTTTACGATCTGTTGCAGTCGGGGGTTGATGACAAGGGGCGCCAATGTGGGCCCGACAGTTATGCCGAGAGTTGTGACCGTCGCAGATGGACACAAGAAGTAGCAAGCCGCACCTCCTGTGGCACCAACAACGACCGAGCTGACAGCAAAGGTGCCGATGAACCGATTCATCGGACGCCTGTTAGCAGACATCTGATTAAAGAAAGCATTTGCGGAGGGAGAAAGATCATCAAAGCTCAGCCGCTCGAAAGTGCCGATGAGTTTCCCATTCTTGTAAATCTCTTTGCCCCTGAGTTCGACGCTCCTGTCGTTCTCGAAGTTCTTGTCGAACTCTGTATCTGAGTAATTTGCAGCGCAGTTTCCCTTCGTATCACACAACCGGTATTCCGTCCCGTCTGGGTCTGTGTAGATCAACGGGTTGTTGCGCGCGTAGGTGTAGGCATTCCAGCTTTGCGGGTCGTCCGGCATCGCTCCAGCGTTTTCCGGGTCCGGACTCATGAACCGGCCCAAGCTGGAGGCATCGTAGCGGGCGATAAAGTAGTCCAAGCCCGATTCCGTGTCGCGTTCTTTGCCGGTGAACTTGTACTGGTTCGGGTCGGTGTCGGTGACGGAGCGCTCCCCGCCGAAAGGATAGTAATCCGATTCGTCCTGGATCACGCCCGTGCTGCTGGTCACTACGTTTGCCGAGCCAAGGTGATTCGCGAAGTAGTAGTGGACCGTGGCGCTGGGCAAATCCATCCGCGCCGTGCGCTTGCCGTTGAAGAAAACGAAGTCCGCTGTTGCCGTGCCCGACAGGTCGGTTTCCTCGAGCGCATCGCTGCCCGAACCGTACCAATAGAGCTTCCCATTGGACTTCTTGACCCGCCTTCCATCCCCATCGTACGTGTAAGTTACTCCCGCGGTCGTGGTCATGCGGTTTTCAGCGTCGTAGCTGTACGTGGCGACGCCTGGGTTGTTGATCAGATTGCCGGCGGCATCATACGTGTAGCCGCTGATCTGGTTCTTGGTGGTCGCGCCCACGCTGAGGCTCTCCTGTGTGCAGCCGTTATATTGCGGCTGGATGCCGCCGATGGTGAGCAGGTTCGCCCAGATGTCGTACGTGAAGATCTCGCCCCAGCAATGCGGCTGCGCCGTGGCCTGCGTCTGCGCCGTCTTGATGCGGTTCAGCTCATCGTAGGTGAAGCTTTGCGAGCGGGCAATATCCCGGCTGTTGGCAATCGAGGCCACGTTTCCATTGTTGGCCGTCCCCAAGTTGAACCCGTAAGTGAAGTCGAGCACGTTGCCGGTGTTTGCGGTATCCGCGCAGTTAGCCGGCGAGACGCCGGCGCTACGTACGCTGATGCGGCAGGGCTGCAGCCGGTTGTTGTAGTAGAACGTGGAGACGATGCTCGCGCCGTTCTGAAGCGACGAGAGCGCCCCCTGCGGCGCGTAGCTTGCGTTCAAGGCATAGTTGATGCTGTTTGCAGTGTCCACGGCAGAAAGCGCCCTGCCAGCAGCATTATACGCGTAAGTGACCACCCTGTTGTTCGGATAACTGAGCGTAGCCAGCGAGCCGTCGAGGTTGTTCTGGTAAACGAAATCCTTGGTGACGCTGTTCGTGGTGCGGCGGTCGGTGGTTTTCCAGCCCACTCCTGTCGTGATGTCGTAGCTCCACGCTTCCTGCCCTGCGCCGTCGCACATCGCCGTGCGCCGGCCAATGCTATTGGAAGTCGAGAGCGCGGACGCGCAACCAAGATAAGCCACGCCGTCATAGCTATATTTCACCAGCGGTGTTGTGTCACCCCCACTCCCGGCGCGCCAGCGCCGCTCCCACGGCGCTCTGGGTTAACCGCAGCTAACGACGGGAGCCTGCCCGTCGCGATCACGAGGCCAGCTAACGGAGCTCCTGGAGGTTCAGGAGGAAGTTGAACAGGAAGAATGAGACTAGGTTGAAGAGAGCAACAAAGGCCCACCGCCCCGAGCCTCGGCCTGCTGCAACAAACGCCAAGACAGCGCCCAGCCCAAGAAAAATAGAGACTTGACTAAAAGTCAGGTCTAAGTGGGCCAGTCGAGGGATAAGACTCAGTGCCCCCACGACCCATGGCACAGCGGAGACCACAAGGCTGGCCCAGCCGAATAGGTTCTTCGATTTTGAAGGTTTCGTCATCAGAAGATATATTTCAAGACTTCTTTGATGTGGCTCCACATCCCACCTGTGTAAGGATTGTGCTCACCAAGATGAAGGGTGCCTGTGGTTGGAACGGTCTGGGAGAGCCGGATAGTAATACCGTGCTCGATTCTCAAAACTGGTTCGCGAACTGTGAAATGACCGGACCCCGCGCCCGCTCCCGGCCTGCCTGGGCTTCTGAAATCGACCGCGTTGTAGTTATAGGTTGAGAAGTGTCCGGGGATTGGGTTGAACGTGTCCCCGAAATAATTCTGGAAGCCGGCATTCATCAGGGCACCCTCCGCTTGTCCATAGGTTCCGCTATAGGTGAATGTGCCACCGGCTGTTACGCCTGAGCGCATATTGCTGTATGTGAAGTTGAAGGAGAACCCGGCAAGGTCCCCGGAACCTTGGACGGTCGTGGCGTTCGATCCGTTGATAAACACGCCCGTCGAGGACTGATTGCTACCCGCCTGGCTGAACGACACGCCTGCACCGCTCACCGTTGCGTTGTACTGATTACCCTTCTGATCGACCAGTCCGCCGTTCGCGTCACTGCTGATCACAGTCGCCGTGAACGTCGATTTTCCATTCGCGTCTGTGGTCGTGGTTCCTTGCACACCGCCCTGGCACGTTGAACCATTGTCCTTCGTCTGCGTGCAGCTCAGATTGAAGTCGAGGCCTGTAGGATCGGTGAGTGTGGTGGGAAGATTTCTGACGTAGCTGTACTTGTTTAGCGTCTGAGGATCTTCCAGATGTCCGCCTAAAAGATCGGGACTCATGAACCTACCGAAGTTCGATCCGTAGTAGCGAGCATCGAAGAAGTCCAACCCGGATTCCGCATCCCTTTCTTTGCCGGTGAATTTGTACTGGTTGGGGTCGGTGTCGGTGACGGTGCGCTCCCCGCCAAATGGATAGAAGTCGGATTCGTCCTGGATCACGCCCGTGCTGCTGGTCACTACGTTTGCCGAGCCAAGATGATTGGCGAAGTAGTAGTGCACGGTGGCACTCGGCAAATCCACACGCGCCGTGCGCTTCGCGTTAAAGAAAATGTAGTCCGCGGTCGGCGTGCCCGACAGATCCGTTTCTTCGAGCGGATCGCTGCCGCTTCCGTACCAATAGAGCTTCCCATTCGACTTCTTCACCCGCTTGCCGTCGCCGTCGTAGGTGTAGGTTACTCCCGCGGTCGTGGTCATGCGGTTTTCAGCATCGTAGCTGTACGTGGCGACGCCTGGGTTGTTGATCAGATTGCCGGCGGCATCATACGTGTAGCCGCCGATCTGGTTCTTCGCGGTCGCACCCACGCTGAGGCTCTCCTGTGTGCAGCCATTGTACTGCGGCTGAATGCCGCCAATGGTGAGCAAGTTCCCCCAGATGTCGTAGCCGAAGGTCTCGCCCCAGCAATGCGGCTGCGTGGTAGCCTGTGTCTGCGCCGTCTTGACACGATTGAGCTCATCGTAGGTGAAGCTCTGACTGCGGTTCGTGTTCCGGTTGTTGGCAATCGAAGCGACGTTGCCGTTGTTCGACGTGCCGGCGTTGAAGCCGTAGGTGAAGTCGAGCATGTTTCCAATGTTGGTGGCGTCCGAGCACTGCGTAGGCGCAGTGCCGCTGGACTTGACCGAGATGCGGCAGGGCTGCAGCCGGTTGTTGTAGTAGAAGGTGGAGACGATGTTCGCGCCGTTCTGGAGTGACGAGAGCGCCCCCTGCGGCGCGTAGCTCGCGTTCAGCGCGTAGTTGATACTGTTGGCGGCGTCCACGGCGGAAAGAGCCCTTCCGGCAGCATTATACGCGTAGGTGACCACCCGGTTGTTCGGATACGTGAGCGAGGCCAGCGAGCTATCGAGGTTGTAGGCGTAAGTGAAATCCTTGGTGACGCTGTTGGTGGTGCGCCGATCAATGAGCAAGCGCCCCACCACGTCGTAGCTCCACGATTCCTGCCCCGCGCCGTCGCACATGGCCGTGCGCCGGCCAATGCTATTGGAAGTCGAGAGCGCGGACGCGCAGCCAAGATAAGCCACGCCGTCGTAACTGTATTTCACCAGCGGCGTTGTGTCCGAATAGTTTTTCTGCTTCAGGCGGTGCAACTCGTCGTAAGAAAAGGTCGTCGTGACGGTCACCGCCGGATTGGTCTGATTGGGCGCCGGGGAGGCTTTTGCCAGCAGATTGCCGTCATTGTCGTAGGAGTAGCTGATCGTGCCGGATTCGGGATTGCTGGCGCTGAGGAGCTGCGAGAGCGAATTGTAAGTGAACGTGCGTTGTCGCGAGCCGCTCTGCAGAACGTTAGTCAAATTGTCGAGAGCGTCGTAGGTGTACGTGGTGACGGCGGGCGTGGACAGCGTGGGGTTCGGCTCGTCCACTTGAATCAGCCGCCCCAGCGCATCCGTGTAACTGCGCCGCTGTTTGCCGGCTTGGTCGGTGACGGTGACCGTGTTGCCGGAGTAAGCTGTCGTGATGTTGTTGGAAGAGGACGAGCCGTCAGGCGGGATGACTTTCGTTGCGCGGCTGAGGGCGTCGTACTGGTATTGCGTGGTGCCGAAAGTGCTTTCACCGCTGCAGGATGTGGGAGGCGGGTCAACGTCAAAGTTGCATCGGCTGGGGTTCCATTCCGTAGCCTTGCGGCTGAGGGCGTCGTAGTCGGTGCGGGTGTAGACGACCCCTTGGGGGTCGGAGACCAGCTTGGTGATGCTGGGCCGGCCGAGACCGTCGAGCTTGACTTCAGTGACAAGGTTTGTCGCAGAGGTAATCTTCTGGGTGGTCGTCTTGCGGAAAGGTACGGCGTCATTGAAGCCGTAAGCCGTTTGTCCGCCATCGGCTAAGTTCTGGGCCACCAGCCGGTTCATGAAGTCGAAGGAATACGTCGTGCCATCGCGTCCGGCAAGGATGTCGTTTTCGTCGCGCGCGCGCTGGACGAGGCCGGGGCAAGGGAAGTACCGCTTCTGGGTGCGGTGGCCGAGATGGTTGGTGACCTGCGTGACGAAGGCCTGGGTGTTTACGTCCGTGGGGATGCAAGCGGTGTTGGCCCAATCATCGGTGTAGCTGTACGTCGTGATGTGGCCGCCCGGGTCGGTGCTGGAACGCAGATTACCCAGGTCATCGTAAGTGTGGACAGTCGATTTCCATGTGGCGTCGGTGTTCAGCCAGCGACTTTCCTGGGTAAGGTTGCCGCGTGTCAGATAGCTGCTGGAAAAAGCGGAGTTGTAGTGCACCCTTCTAATTTAGACAGTCAGGGCCTCGTTTTTTAGTACACCTGTGAAAGCCAAGAAGGCCTCCCGTGGGGTGCGGTTTGCCACCCCGCGATGCGGCCGGTCGTGATTGTACTCCCCGATCCAACGAG